>JANLYX010000095.1:0-50228 GCA_031365865.1 Hyphomicrobium sp.
AGCACCTCGCCGCGGCGCACCCGCTGAGGCGAAGCAACGTCACTAACAACGTCATTGTGGATAGTACGATCACGCGCCATGGCCGCCAGTAGTGACAGCCCTCACTGCCGCCGCCAACGTGGGGCCGGTGCAGCGCTTACACTATCGCCTCAAACGGCCAGCCTCAACTCGACATCGTATGGGAACGAAAACGCGACCGACCAATGCAGGTGCGAGCACGCCTGGCTTCATCGTCAAGCCTTTCATCATCTGATGCGGAGCAGTTTTTCAAAGAGGTCACTGACAGCTGCAATTCCGCAGTTGTGGAGCCAATCTACGTTCGCGGCACACTGCAATACGACAGGGGCTTGGCATGGCGCGGTGAGCTTTGGCTCGACGACAAAACACGCCTCGCACCGCCATCTCTTCAAGACGAAACAGCGATTATAGGCCCGCGGCACGTTCATGTGGATGCTATTTTGGAGTGCATAGGCGAACCAGATATTGTCTATGCGCGTCAACAAATGCTTTTGGAGGTTTCCGCGTTCCTGAGCGTCGCTATGAAAAACGCGGTTTGTTTGCCAATTCACGGACGAACCTGGACGCTGACGGCCGATATGAAGACCAGTGAAGTGCGGCACCTTGGCTTTCTTGAGCCTGCTAACCCACTCAGCATGCCAAGTCGCGGCACAGCCAAGCAGGTCCCCTTGTACGCTTCGGACAAACCGCCTCAGGGCATTGATAGTAACACCAACGAAATATCTCTTCGGAATGACATTGCCGATCTCTGGGGATTGTATCGCAGTTTGGGCGCAGAGCAGCGCATCCAGTTCTTGAAAGCTGCTGCCAAATGGCAGGAGGCAATTATCCATTGGCAAGACCGGCCTTCACTTAGCTTCACATTAATGGTCATCGCGTGTGAAGCGTTGAAGCCGCCGGACGCTGATGATCGGCAAAACTGCTACGATGTCATCGAGGCGTTGCTGGGTCGAATGGCTGTTGACCGGATACGACAAAACCCGTTTCCGGCGCAACACGTCCGCAACAGCCACCTCCACACGGGAGAGTTTCACGGCGCTGAGTTCGTAGTGATGGATTTCTTGTCAAGCTATCACGACCCGACCTTCCGAGAGGCGCATCGTGAAATGGTTCGCGTTACGCCTGAGGCGATCATCGAATGGCTTAAACGTCGTGGCCTTTTTCAGATGCCAGCACCCAGGAGTCGGCGCACGTTCCGCCGCTGGCTCAGGGACAATATTGTTGTAGCCTCCGGTATGATTTTTGGGTGTGGTTTGGCTATCGGCTGGCTTCTTCGGACCTTCTAGTCTAGGTAAATGGATAGCCTTCCACCTTTTCGGTGCTGCGACCAAGCGCAAACGGCTTAAGGAAAACCTGTCCTTCGTCATCACGCCACCCCCCGGATCGAGTCCAGCGTCGTGATGTAGCCGCGCCTCCGGCACGCGGCGACTGGGTCCGGGGCAGGCCCTAATCCTTCCCCGCATCATCGCCAAGCGATGCTCAGCATAGGCCAGGGCACCTTCTCCCATCGTGGCGCAGCCATGCTTCGCATGGAGAGGAGAAGGAATAAAATCACCCGCTCTTCTTCGGAATATAGGCGCCGGATTTTTCGTCCCACTCGAGTTCGCCGAGATCCTTGGCGCCGCCTTTGGTCGCGCTCGCCTGTTTGCGGTGCTCCGCATCTGTCTGTTTGCGGTGCTCCGCACCGACCCGGCTGTCTTTGCCGGGCTCGCTCGTCAGCGCTGAAAACAGCTTGTAGCCGGCATAAAGCCCGACGCCGGCGACGGCTAGAAATATCAGAGGCGGCATGGATTGGCCCTCCGGCTCGAGGCGATCACTTCCGGCATCACAGTTGATCGCACTGTAGAGGTCTTCCGAATGAGATGGAAATGGTTGTCACACGTCATCGCCGTGTTTGTGCATTTCCAACGCGTGGCGCTGGATGGCCGGATCAAGTCCGGCCATGGAGTGACGATCTAGCGATTCAACGTCAACCGGAAGCACTCGAGCGCACTACAAACCGTAGCGCGACCACAACGCGCGGGTTTCGATAGCGGACACGAGATCGTCGGCAAAAGCAAGGCCGCCGCCGCCCTCGAAGCCTGACGACGACGTCAGCCGCCGCATCCGTCCAAGCAAGCCGGTCTTTTGCATCTCGACGACTTTGAGCCGAACATCGAGGCCATGCAACTCCTGCATTTTGCTGCGCACATCGCCGATTCCGTCGATGAGGCCATGCTCGATGGCCTTGGGACCGGCCCAGAAGGCGCCCGAAAAAAGCTCGGCGTCCGAGGCCTTGAGCTTGCCGAGGCGGCGTTCCTTGACGATGCCGATGAAAGCGTCGTGGACGTCTTGCTGGATCGATTGCAGCCTCGTCACGTCGTCGGGGTTCTCGGGCAAAAACGGGTCGAGCGTGCTTTTTGATATGCCCGACGTGTAAACGCGGCGTTCGACGCCGATTTTCGCGATGGCCTTGTCGAAGCCAAATCCGCCAGAAATGACGCCGATGGAGCCGATGATGGACGAGGCATCGGCATAAATTTCGTCGCCCGCGATGGCCAAATAATAGCCGCCGGACGCCGCCACGTCCTCGCAGAAGACGTAGACCTTCTTGGACTTTTCTTCGGCCAATTGACGGATGCGTTTGAAAATCAAACTTGATTGCACCGGCGAGCCGCCGGGCGAGTTGATCACGATCGCGACGGACGGTATTTTAGAGAGAGTGAAGGCCTTCTCGATCGCACCGGCAACGCTTGCCAGCGAGACGCCTTGGCGCAACGGTGTCGCCATACCGATAGGGCCGGTAAATCGCAGCACAGGCACCACAGGGGAACGCGTAAATGGCCACATACTTCTGAGAGCTCCTCGTGGAAAAGTGCAAGGCCCGCCGGGCTAGCGGCTGTGTCTAGAAATCGGAGGTCCGGCGGCAAAGGTCAATTGTAAAAGTTATCATGACGCTCAGCGTGCCGGAACCAGCCGGACTTCGCCGTTTTGAAGTGTCAATGCGGTTTCGCCGCGCTTCAGAGCCAGAGCATCGTCGCCAAACAGCTTGCGCCGCCAGCCGGACAAGGCCGCGATGTCGGGTTCTGCCTCGGTTGCCAGACGCTCAAGATCCTCGCTATCGGCAATGAGCCGTGGCGCAACCTTGTGCTGAGCGGCGGCGGAGCGCAACAGAACCTTCAGCAATTCGAGCGTGGCGGTGGCTTCGGCCGAGAGCGGTTCGCCGTGTTCGAGTTTCGGCAGAGACTTGATATCCCGCGCCAGGCCGCGTTTGACGGCGTCGATGATGTCCTTGGCGCGGTTTGACCGCCCAAATCCATCCGACAGCGTTCTCAGCTGTCCGAGCGCTTCGGGTGTCTGCGGCATCTGGTTGGCGATGTCGTAGAGGGCTTCATCGCGCAGGACGCGGCCGCGTGGAACGTCTTGGGCTTGGGCCAAACGTTCGCGCCAGCCCGCCAGCTCAATCAAAACCGCCAGGGACTTGCGGCCCTTGACGCGCAACTTCAGGCGCTGCCAGGCCTTGTCCGGATCGGTGTCGTAGGTCGAAGGGTTGGTCAGCGTCGACATTTCCTCGCTGAGCCAGGTCATGCGGTCGGTCGCGTCGATTTGGGTTTTCAGGTGCTGATAGACGTCGCGCAGATGCGTGACATCGCCAAGCGCATAGACGAGCTGCTTTTCGGTTAGCGGCCGCCGGCTCCAGTCGGTGAAGCGCGACGACTTGTCGATGTCGGCGCCAGTGATTTTTTTGACCAGATTGACATAGCTGATGCTTTCGCCAAAGCCGCACACCATGGCGGCGACTTGCGTATCGAACACGGGATTGGGGACGGCCCCGGTCTTGGTGTAGACGATTTCGATATCCTGGCGGGCAGCGTGGAAAACCTTGACGATGCTCTGGTTGGTCATCAGTTGATAAAACGCTGCGAGATCAATGCCGGTCGCCATCGGATCGATGATCGCTTCACCGGCGGGCCCAGCGATCTGAATGAGACAGAGCTGGGGCCAAAAGGTCTGCTCGCGCAAAAACTCGGTGTCGACCGTGACGTAGTCGGCAGACCCTAAGTCTTCGCACAGCGTTTGGAGATCATTGGTGGACGAGATCACGCGCATGGGAAAAGCGCTATAGCGCATGATTGCCGCCTTGTCGCCTCTCGTCGCGACAGGGGATTTGCTGTTTTTGATTTGGGCACCCTTCGCGATACCAAGGAATTGTTAAGCATAGCTGCCAAGGGCCATGGATAGCCGGGATTGCAGGCATTGCGGCAATATCCCGTTAAGGCCCTTTGAGGCAGGCTATGGCTCACGCCCAAAATGATTCTGGCCCCGCCCGGGCGGCGCTCCAAGGGATTTGCATGACGGACTTCAGCGCTTACGAGCAACTGCTGCTCGAACTCGTCAACCGGGCGCGGATGGATCCGGTTGGAGAGGCCGCGCGTCTCGGCATCGGATTGAACGATCATCTCGCGGCGGGCACGATCTCGTCCGCATCCAAGCAGCCGCTTGCTGGCAACGAATTCCTGGTCGCGGCCGCCGAAGGTCATAGTCAGCATATGCTCGCGACCAGCCAATTCAATCATGCCGGAATCGGCGACGGCACGCCGACAAGCCGCATGCAAGCGGCTGGATATGCGCTCGCAGGCTCGTGGATGACGGGGGAGAACATCGCCTGGGTCGGCACGACGGGCACGGCCAACCAACTTCAGATGACGCTTGAAATCCACGACAATTTGATGCGCAGCGCCGGCCATCGCGAGAACATCATGACCGATGGTTTTCGTGAGTTGGGCACCGGTGTTCTATCAGGCCATTTCACGTCTGCCGGCACGACGTACAACGCCGTCATGGCGACCGAGAATTTTGGTCTCTCGGGCGCGAGCGTCTTCGTGACCGGCGTCGCCCTCAACGACGCCAACAACGACAATTTTTATGGGCTCGGTGAGGGCCGTTCTGGCATCGCGGTCTCGGTGACAACAGCCGGGGCGACGGCGAACGGGACCTCGAAGCCAGCGGGCGGCTTTAATGTCGCGACGGCTTCGGGCTCTCATTTGGTGACGTTTTCGGGCGGCGATCTTGCCGCCGATGTTTCGGTGACGGTTTCTGCAGCCGCCAAGAACGTCAAAGTCGATCTCTCGGGCACAAACAAGATTTTGAGTTCGGCAGATACGACATTGGGCGCCGGGGCCGCCGATTTGGTCTTGCTTGGTGCGACCAAGATCAACGGCACCGGCAATGACGGCGATAACGTCATTGAGGGCAATCGGGTTGGCAACGTGCTGTCCGGCGGCATTGGCAACGATACGCTGATCGGCGGTCTCGGGCATGATGTTCTGAGCGGCGGCAGCGGCAATGACGTTTTTGACTTCAATCGCGTCGCCGAGTCGCGCGCGGGCGCCGGCATTCGCGACGTCATCAGCGATTTCGTCATCGGTCAAGACAAGATCGATCTTTTCAATATTGACGCCAACACCCTCGCGGCCGGCAATCAGGATTTCAAATTTATCGCCGGCGCTTTGTTCCATCACATCGCGGGCGAGTTGCGCTTCGTCCAGTCGGCCGGCCATACCTATGCCGCGGCCGACGTCAATGGCGATGCGATAGCCGACTTCCAACTCGATCTCACCGGCACGCTGACGCTGACCAAGAGCGATTTCGTTCTCTGACGGCGGCCACGTTGCAGTCCTTCCCGAGCGGTTTTGCTGCTTTGCGGGACAATCTTGACAATCCCCGCCCCCCATGCGCTTTTCCGCGTCGATTTCCACCATTTCGATTGAGGACGCCGGCCATGGCCGAAGGCACGCTGCACCGTTACCGTTCGCACACCTGCGGGGCGCTCCGAAAAAGCGATACCGGCACGTCCGTGCGGCTGTCCGGCTGGGTGCACCGGGTGCGCGATCACGGCGGGGTACTGTTTATTGATCTGCGCGATCACTACGGTTTGACGCAGATCGTCGCCGATCCGGATTCGCCGGCTTTCAAGGCCGCCGAGGCCGTTCGCTCGGAGTGGGTGATCCGGGTGGACGCCAAGGTCCGCGAGCGCCCCGCCGGCACCACCAATGCCGATCTGCCGACCGGCGATATCGAGCTCTATGCAACCGAAATCGAAGTGCTCTCAGCCGCCAAGGAATTGCCGATCCCAGTGTTTGGCGAACCGGATTATCCGGAAGATCTGCGGCTGCACTATCGCTTTCTCGATTTGCGGCGCGAGACCCTCCACAAGAACATCATGACGCGGATGGCGATCACGGCTTCGATCCGCCGCCGCATGACGGAGGCTGGCTTTTTCGAGTTCTCGACGCCGATTTTGACAGCCTCGTCGCCGGAAGGCGCGCGCGACTTCCTGGTGCCGTCGCGCATTCATCCGGGCAAATTCTACGCCCTGCCGCAAGCGCCGCAGCAGTACAAACAGTTGCTGATGGTGTCGGGCTTCGACCGCTATTTCCAGATCGCGCCGTGTTTCCGCGATGAAGACCCGCGCGCCGACCGCTTGCCGGGCGAGTTCTATCAGCTCGATGTCGAGATGAGTTTCGTCGAGCAGGAAGATATTTTCCAGAAGATGGAACCGGTGATGACCGGGGTTATGGAGGAATTTTCTAACGGAAAACCGGTAACCAAAAAGTGGCCGCGCATTCCCTACGACACGGCGATCGCGAAGTATGGTTCGGACAAGCCGGACTTGCGCAACCCGATCGAGATGCAGGATGTGACCGAGCAATTTCGTGGGTCAGGTTTTAAAGTCTTTGCCGGCATGATCGAGAAGGACCCGAAGGTTCGGGTCTGGGCGATACCCGCACCGACCGGCGGCAGCAGAGCGTTTTGCGATCGCATGAACGGTTGGGCGCAAGGCGAAGGCCAGCCTGGGTTGGGTTATATGATGTGGCGCGAAGAGGAGGGATCTGCGGGTGCGGGTCCGGTAGCAAAAAACATCGGAGGCGAACGCGCGGCGGCTCTTCAGAAACAACTCGGCCTCAAGACCGGCGACGCGGCGTTTTTCACCGCTGGTGATCCGGCGAAGTTTTATAAGTTCGCAGGGCTCGCGCGCGACCGCGTCGGCCAAGAATTGAAACTGATCGACGAGAACCGCTTCGAATTGGCGTGGATCATCGACTTCCCGTTCTATGAGTGGAACGAGGACGACAAGAAAGTCGACTTCTCGCACAACCCGTTCTCGATGCCGCAAGGCGGCGCGGCCACGCTCGACGCTGCCACATCTTCCTCGCGCGCCTCCGGCACGACCGACGCCTACCTCAAAATCAAAGCCTACCAGTACGACATCGTCTGCAACGGTTTCGAGATCGCCTCGGGTTCGATCCGTAACCACGTGCCGGAAACAATGGTGAAAGCTTTCGAAATCACCGGCCTTACGCAAGCCGATGTCGAAGCCCGTTTCGGCGGGCTCTATCGCGCCTTCCAGTACGGCGCGCCGCCGCATGGCGGCATGGCGGCCGGCATCGACCGCATGGTCATGCTGTTGGTGGGGGCTAAAAACCTGCGCGAGATTTCGCTGTTCCCGATGAACCAGCAAGCCAACGATTTGCTGATGGGCGCACCGTCCGAAGTTTCGTCAAAGCAATTGCGCGAACTCTCCATCCGCATCCTGCCGCCGGATGTGAAGAAGGGTTAGTATCGCTCTCTCTCCATTGCTTGTACTTGATGGGAGAGAGTTCGTTGGATTGAGCCCTGCGTCAGAGTCCGGTATATTCGACACTGCTTTCACGCGATCAAGGACAGTCAATGGAACGCATCGTCAATCTGCATATCGAGCATCTTCCAGAGGGCCTCTATCTGGCGACCTCGGATGACGTGCCGGGCCTCGTTGCGCAAGGGCGCACCATTTCAGAAACCCTGGAGATCGCTCGCGATGTTGCCAAGAAGCTAATCGAGGAAACCGGAGGTGCGGCGGTGTCCCTTGGACTCGCGCCCGTCGCCGAAGCCTTCGACTATCCCATGATCGTGGGCACATAAAATGGGCCGTCTCGCGGGATTTCGATATCGCGAGATCGTCCAGCGCCTTGGCCGTCTTGGGTTTGTGTTTCGCCGCCAAGCTGCGGGCTCTCACGAAATCTGGTTCAATCCCGAGACCGGCCGTTTCACGACTTTACCCGTTCATCCCGGCGATCTCCCCGAGGCACCCTTCGCGCGATACTGAAGCAAGCTGGAGTATCAGCTGAAAAGTTTTTAGAGCTTAGGTGATGACCTTGGGACAGGAACTCTCGCTGAAAAACCCCGGCGCCGCACTCTGGATAAGAGCGGGCGCCGAGGTGGTGGCCGTCAGGGGGAGGCGACGGACACGTTTCGGTAAACTTAGTTCGTCGTGGGTTCAGCAGAGATTTTGGGCGCGATGACGCTGATGAGCACCGTCTTGCCATCCTTCATCGCCGTTCCGGTGAAATGACCCGAACTATCGCGGTCGAGTTCGGAAATGTTGGTGTAGCCCTCGCGCGCCAACTGCAGCCGGGCTTGCTGTGCCGCGGCGTCAGAGGAAAGTGCGGCTGCGAATGCGGCCGACTTCGCCGGATCAATTTGATCTGTTTGGCTGGTTGTGTTTGCCGTTTCGGCGAAAGCCGGCGCAGCAATTGCAGCAGCCATGACGGCGGCGATGAACATAGGGCGAATGCGTGGCGAGCGGATCATTGGGTGTTCTCCTGTGATGACCGGCGCAATGAAATCTCAGATGCGCGACCGATGAAGAAGACATAATCAGCTCAGCCTCGCTCTACCAATCAAGGGTCATCACGTTGCCGTGGCGCAAGAGGAGCGAATAGTGTTCGAGCGTGACAATTCTAAACCTCTGTCCATGTTGTGCTCCAACGCGGACGGCCGCGTCGTCGTGGACGCGGCCGCATTGGATTGTCTTTAAGTTAAGTGGGCCGTTAGTGACCAATGTAGTACTGGCTCATCAGATCGTGGGTCGCGGGCTGAGCAAAGGCCGAGCCCGAGGCAGCGAGAACGAGCGAGGCGATGGCGGCGAGGATCAACTTGTTCATGGGTCGTCTCCAAAGTTTGTGCGAACGTTTGTTCGCTTGAGGTTACGTCGCTCGGGCCGCTCGGATCATTCCGTGTCGTCCTGCGATGACCAACACATACCGAAGCCGGACTTCCGTTTGAAATGCCGATTGGATATGGAATTGATAGCGGCGAGCACGTAACGCCTTGCAGGAGTGACGGCGGCACATGAAAATTCTGGTGTTAGGCGCGGGCGCGACGGGCGGCTATTTTGGCGGACGGCTGGCTGCGTCCGGCGCCGATGTGACGTTCTTGATCCGGCCGGCGCGCGCGGAAAAGCTCGCAGCCGAGGGCCTGATCGTCGAGAGCCCGTTCGGTAATTTCAAAACGCCGGTCAAGACCGTGACGCGCGAGACATTGAGCGGCGCCTATGACGCCGTGCTGTTGAGCTGCAAATCCTATGATCTCGGGTCCTCGATCGAAGCGATTGCACCGGCTGTTGGCAAATCCACGCAAATCTTGCCGCTTCTCAACGGCATCAAACATCTCGACGATCTCGATGCGGCCTTCTCAAAAGGCCGCGTCCTCGGCGGGCTCTGCCATTTGAGCGTGACGCTGTCGCCCGAAGGCGTGGTTCAGCATCTCAACAATCTGCATCTTCTGGCTTACGGCCTGCGCGAGCCGAGTCAAAACGAGTTGTGCGAAAAGCTCTTACCCATCATGGAGAAAAGCGGCTTCGCGGCTAGGCTCAGTCCCAATGTCATCGCCGACATGTGGGGCAAGTGGGTGTTGCTGGCGACGCTTGCCGGCATGACCTGCCTGATGCGCGCCACCGTCGGCGAGATCGTCGCGACGCGCGATGGCCGAGACATCCTTGTGGCGATGCTGGACGAGTGTAAGGCCATCGCTGCC
Source organism: Hyphomicrobium sp. (assembly GCA_031365865.1). GTDB lineage: Bacteria > Pseudomonadota > Alphaproteobacteria > Rhizobiales > Hyphomicrobiaceae > Hyphomicrobium_B. The sequence continues at coordinate 9,853 of JANLYX010000095.1, forward strand.
GCCAATGGCTATCCGGTTCCGGAGCTGCAATACCAGCAGATCAAAACCATGTTAACGGATCCGGCTTCGCAAGTCGTGGCCTCGATGCGGCGTGACATGCAACGCGGCGCTGAAATCGAGGGCGACCACATCATCGGCGATATGCTTGCGCACGGCCTGACCAAGTGCGTGCCGGCGCCGATGCTGACGATCGCTTATGCCAATCTGCAAGCTTATCAAAAGCGGCGGCCACTTACGGCAATTTAATCAAGACGCTGGCCCGGGACGCCGCGCTCCGCCTTGCGCGCGCCGATTATTCCATGGACAATGCTCACTCAACGACGCCAGCGAGGATCGATGACGATGCGACGTTTGCAAGCGATAGTTCTAGGGCTCGGGATTGTCCTCGCCGCCACCTTGGCGAACGCGCGCACGCCCAATCTTGCTGCCGCCTGGAATGGCGCCGAGATCAACTGGCGCGATGTCAAGTCCGGCATTTATGAGTCAGCCAAGACCAACAAACCGGTGATCATGGTCTTTCACGCCTCGTGGTGCGGCTACTGCAAAAAATACCGCGCCGTCTTCAAGGACCCCGGCGTCGTCGCAGCCTCGAAAGACTTCGTGATGATCCTCGTCGACGCCGATGTCGACCGCTCGACCAACGGTGCGTTTTCGCCGGACGGCACCTACGTACCGCGCACGATCTTTGTCGATTCACAAGGTGAGGTCCTGGCCGAGTATCATGGCACCACCGACCCCGAGCATCCCCACACCATCGACATCGCCGATCCCGCGGAGCTGCGTGCGCTGATGAACAAAGCGCGCGCGGAGTTGGGCGCACGGCCAGCGCCAGCCTCCGGATCTGACAACAAAACTTGAGTCGGATAGCTGACGGCAATACCTGAGACGGATCCCACGCCTTATTTTGGCTCGCCACCCGGCCAGCAATGCCCTGAAGCGTTGCACGGCTTTTGAGAAGCGGTCATAAGGAGCGCCCGGCGGGGCGTTGATTTGCGGACGTGGTGGAACGGTAGACACACAGGACTTAAAATCCTGAGTTCGAAAGAGCGTGAGGGTTCGAGTCCCTCCGTCCGCACCAAACGAAGTCAGCGCCGAGACCGGTCCTCAGGGCATCCGATCGATTGCTAGCGCTTAGTGCAGTGCAGCGAGATGCCCGCCCAGGCTTTGCTCGAAGTCGATTTAAGCGAAAGTCCAACAATAAATCCCTAGAACAAACCGCGTGGCCTCACTTATAAGGCTATCCGAGCTGCTAAATTGAGTACTGCTGGCTTCGGTTGCCCGACGGGTGGCGGAGCCTCGCTTGCCCTCGGTGCTAGACAGGCGGGGCATCGGTTCAGGGGCATGCCTTTAGGGAGGATATGGGCTTATGAGCATCGACAATCAGATCATGGTGGACCGGATCAAAAACGATCCGCAGTTCCACGACCTCGTGCGCAAGCGCACGGCCTTCGCGTGGATCCTGTCGCTCTTGATGATCGCCATCTATTTCGGCTTCGTCTTGACCGTTGCCTTCAACAAGGAAATCCTCGGCAAATCGCTGATGGGCGGCGTGACGACAGTCGGTATTCCCGTCGGTCTTGGTGTCATCCTCTCGGCATTGGTCTTGACCGGAATTTACGTCGCGCGAGCAAACGCCGCGTTCGACGAAATTACCAAAAACATCATCGACAAGGTGAACAAGTGATGCGCTCTCAATCCTTCGCAAAAACCGCGATTTTGGGGCTGGCGTTTGCAGGTCTTGCAATCCCCGCCTTCGCCGACGCCGTCGCTGTGGCTGGCACGGCCGCCGTCAATTACGAAGCCATCGCAATGTTTGGCGTGTTCGTTCTGCTGACGCTTGGCATCACCAAATGGGCCGCCGATCACACCAAATCCGCCTCTGATTTTTATGCGGCGGGCGGCGGTATTACCGGCTTTCAGAACGGTCTGGCGATTGCCGGGGACTATATGTCGGCGGCGTCGTTCCTCGGCATTTCAGGACTTGTGTTCGCCAATGGTTATGACGGCTTGATCTACTCGGTCGGCTGGCTGGTCGGTTGGCCGATCGTGCTGTTTCTCATTGCCGAACGGCTGCGCAATCTCGGCAAATATACCTTCGCAGACGTTGCCGCTTTTCGTCTCGATGCCACGCCGATCCGCATTTTGTCGGCCGTCGGTACGCTTGTCGTTGTGCTGTTCTACTTGATCGCTCAGATGGTCGGCGCCGGCAAGCTCATCCAGCTATTGTTCGGCGGCTTCATGGGTGCCATCTCGGGCGGCGCACTGGTTGGCTCGGAGTATCTGACCGCCGTCGTTCTTGTCGGCATTCTCATGATCACGTACGTGGCCTTCGGCGGCATGATCGCGACAACCTGGGTGCAGATCATCAAGGCCTGCATGTTGCTTGGCGGCGCCACCGTCATGGCCTTCCTGGTGTTGGCGAAGTTCGGATTTTCGCCGGAAGCCATGTTCAAGAAGGCGACCGAAGTTCATCCCAAGGGCGGCGCCATCATGGCCCCCGGCGCCTTGATCAAGGATCCGATATCGACAATATCGCTAGGACTAGCCTTGATGTTCGGGACGGCCGGATTGCCGCATATTCTGATGCGGTTTTTCACCGTTCCCGATGCCAAGGCCGCGCGTAAGTCGGTGCTGTTTGCGACCGGTTTCATTGGCTACTTCTACATCCTGACGTTCATCATCGGCTTTGGCGCCATCACGCTGTTGCTGCAAGATCCGGGCTTCTTCAAGGCAGGCGCCGTGGCAGCGGCCAACGGCAGCTTCGATCCCAAGGATATGCTTGGGACCGGCAACATGTCGGCCATCCACTTGTCGAAGGCGCTCGGGGGCTCGCTGTTCCTCGGCTTCATCTCGGCCGTGGCTTTTGCAACCATTCTGGCGGTGGTCTCGGGTCTGACACTGGCGGGCGCGACGGCGGTCAGCCATGACCTCTACGCCTCGGTCATTGCCAAAGGCCGGGCGAGCGAAAAATCCGAAGTGCACATTTCGAAGATTGCGACTGTGCTCATCGGTATCGCGGCGATTTTCCTCGGCTACCTGTTCGAGAAAATCAATGTCGCGTTCATGGTCGGATTGGCGTTCGCCATCGCGGCGAGCTGCAACTTCCCGGTCCTACTGATGAGCATGTTCTGGAAAGGAACCACAACGCGCGGTGCTTTAATTGGCGGATTCGCAGGTCTCATCAGTGCGGTTGTGATGGTGGTGCTCAGTCCGGCGGTCTGGGAGGCAACGCTTGGCCATCCCGCAGGCTCGGCTCTGTTCCCGTATGACAATCCAGCACTATTCTCGATGACGATCGCGTTTCTCGGCATCTGGCTCGGGTCCGTGACCGACCGCAGTGCGCGCGCTGCCAGAGAGAGGGCCGCCTTCGAAGCTCAATACGTGCGCTCGGAGACGGGCTTCGGCGCCTCGGTCGCTGGCGCTCACTAGCGCTCGTGCGATGCCACATCAACGGCCGCCGCGTCCGTCGAAATGGAGAGACGCGGCGGCCGTTGCTGCGATTGCAGGTCAGTAAATACTTTTGGAGCTTAGGCATTGACGACAAAAGTTTGCTTGCCTAATGGTCGCCGGTCTCGTGCTTACGTCTCGCCTGTCGCCGCCAATAGCACAGCCCGTTCAACATTTCTGCAAAGGTAAATGCCATGGCCCGTTTGCTGTACGTCGAAGCATCGCCCCGCAAAGCCCGTTCGGTTTCGATCGAGGCGGCGACAGCATTCTTGGACGCCTATCACGCAGCTAATCCGGCCGACACCATCGATCTCCTGGACGTGTGGGCCGAGAATTTGCCGGCGCTCGATCAGGATGCTTGGGAAGCCAAATATGCCGGCCTCGAGGGTCAGACGCGGAGTCTCGCACAGGAAGCGGCCTGGGCGCAGCTGAAGAATTATGCCGACCGCTTCCGCGCCGCCGACAAGATCCTGATCAGCGTGCCGATGTGGAATTTCGCCATTCCCTACCGCTTGAAGCAGCTCATCGACGTGGTCAGCCACAAAGACCTGTTGTTTACGTTCGACGAGCGCGGCCTCAACGGGCTTCTCACCAAATCCAAGGCGATGGTGATTTATGCGCGCGGCATATCTTATGAAGTGGGTGGAATGACACCGGCCGCTGATTGGGATTTTCAGAAGCCGTATGTCGAGTTATGGCTGAAGTTTATCGGCGTGCCGGACGTGTCGTCGCTGGTCATCGAGAAAACGTTGCTAGGCGACGAACGCGAGACGGCCCGCATCCAGGCCGCTGCGCTCGGCGCTAAGTTCTAAACGAGCCGCCGTGGCGCGACCCGCGTGCGCAATGCGGTTGCCCCCCTCCTTCAGGACTAGGCATCGCGGCTTGCATTGCGCCCGGTCCCGATGCTTTTTTAGTTTCGAATTGACGAACCGTTGGCTAACTGCGGCCAGCGCGCCATCATGTGGCGGTTTGAGACAAGAAAAGCGTGAGGGAGTAGCCGGACATGCGTAAAGATATCGAGTTCAAGGCTGACGACGGCACTGTGCTCAGGGGCTGGCACTATGTGCCGGGATCGGGCGCGGGCAAGTTTCCGACCATCGTGATGGCGCACGGTTATTCGGCCGTCAAAGAGATGTATCTCGACAAATTCGCGGAGTATTTCGAAACCCTGGGCATGGCCTCGATCGTGTTCGATCATCGCAATTTTGGCGCCAGTGACGGGCAACCGCGCCAGGAGATCAACCCGTGGATGCAAATCAGCGATTATCGCGATGCCATAACCCATGCCGAGTCGCTTGCCGTCACTGACGCCGCACGCATTGGCGTCTGGGGTTCGAGTTATAGCGGTGCCCATGTCATCGTTGTTGGCGCCATAGACCGGCGGGTTAAGTGCGTCTCGGCACAAGTGCCGCTGATCAGCGGTCATAATAACGCCCGGCGCTTGATCAGGGCCGATCACATCGCCGGCTTCCATAACGCCCTCGAGGCAGACCGGCGCGCCCGTTATCAAGGCCAGCCGCCAGCCATGGTGCCGGTCGTCGCGGAAGACCCGTCGGCGCCGTCCGCCCTGCCGACTGCGGATTCGTGGAAATGGTTCACCGAAACGCACAAACTGCGCGCTCCGTCTTGGCGCAACGAAGTGACGCTGCGTTCGGTTGAAATGTTCATGAACTACGAGCCAGGCGCTTACGTCAGCTTCGTCAGCCCAACGCCTCTCCAGATCGTTGTTGCACTCGGCGATCACCTGACGGTTGCCGATGAGGCCTTGGCTGCGTACGAGCGTGCACTGCACCCAAAGCGGCTTGTCACCCTGAGAGGTGGCCATTTCGATGCCTATATTGATGGTTTTGAAGCGGCCAGCTCAGCTGCGGGGGAATGGTTTAAGCAGCATCTTTGATGCGGCGGTGGATGGGCCACTATCGACATTCCCTGGCACGCCAATATAAGTTGGCGCGCTACAGCCTTCCGCCAACCCCCCAAAGATCCGAGTCGCAGCATGATGTTTCCGTCGCTTACCACCCAGCTCGCGCGCATGATCGCGATGACGGCGATCGCAGTCCTGACAACCCTGTCTCAGGCCGGCCCCCGAGCATTGGCTGAGACCAATCTATCGGGCATGGACGAGGTCGACACGGCGTTGATCGTTTCGGTCGACGTCTCGAGTTCGGTCGATGACAAGCGCTACAAGCTGCAGATGGAAGGCATCGCCGCGGCCCTTGAGGACCAAAACGTCATGAATGCGGTCTTGGGCGGACCGCACGGAAGTATCTTGTTCTCGATGGTCACATGGGCCGACCATCAAAAGCTGGTGGTGCCGTGGACCGTGATTTCAAGTCTGGAGCAGGCCAAGTCAGTCGCGAATACAGTGCGGACAATGCCGACGCAAAGCGGTGAATTCACGTGTTTTGCCAGGATGTTGCGCTACGTTGCCGACAAGGTCGTGGCGCGTATGCCCACAAAAGCAGCCAAGATCGTCGTCGATGTCTCGGGCGATGGTCCCGACAACTGCAACTCAGGCGATCTAATGGGCGCGGCTAAGAAAGATTTGGTCGAGACGCCGGCGACAATCAACGGCCTTCCAATTCTCGAAGGCCAGGACGCCGCCACTATTGCAGACTGGTACAAGGAAAACGTCATCGGCGGCAACGGCGCGTTCTTGGTACCCGCCAAAGGCTATGACGATTTCGCGCGCGCCTTCCGGCAAAAATTCGTTGTCGAAGTCAGCCAGACTTTTCCGGCGGCCAACTCACGCGCGAAACTTCGTTAAAGCAAGAATTCCTGTCTGCCAGAACAGTTGCTGGGCGGCCAAATGGTATGCCGGATTTGCATGAAGATATTTTGGCCGGTTCATCTGCGCGACGTTAGATGCGCGACAGAACAACAGGCTTTGCTACAACCGTCGCACTGCCGTTACAGGAACTCCATCAGCGGTGCGACATGTCGTTTAAACGTTATAAAAATCAACATATTGCTTGGGCCTGTTTGTTGGCACGCGCTTTGCTCCTGAAAGCTTAATAAGTGCCGGCAGAAAGCTTGGCGCAAGAAAAAATGGTGGGTGGAAGGGTGATGCTCAAATGCGGAGCAGTTACCTGACATGGTCAAAGCCTAGTGAACCGCGCCAATGCGGGGCGATAGGTGCTGACGTGTTTGGCTGGTTGTTTCGAATTGTGGGACAGCTCAAATCCTCTCATCAACGAGATACCAGAGACTAGCAGGCCGAGATCTCCTGTTACCGCTGGACTATGAAGGCGTTGAAAAAAATTAAGCGATCTCGCGAAGGAGGAAACTAATGAAAATTGCAAAGACACTTTTTAGTCTTCTTGCCATGGGAAGCGCCGCAGCGGCCTTGTCGGCCCCTGCATCAGCTCTCGACTGGAAGAATGTCACGGATGAACGTCTTCTCAATGCCGACAAGGAGCCGGAAAACTGGTTGATCTATGGCCGAACCTACAACTCACAGCGTTTCAGCCCACTTGATCAAATCAATGTCAGCAACATTGCTAAGCTGAAACCGGCTTATCAGATCTCGCTCGGCTCGCTCGAAGGACAGATGGTGACGCCTTCGGTCAACAACGGTATCATGATCGTTTCCGTGTCGAGCGAATTCATCGACGCCTACGAAGTCAAGACCGGCAACCGCCTATGGCGCTATGAGATTAAGGTTCCGGCCGACACGGTCCAATTCGCCTGTTGCGGCAAGCTCGCCAAAGGCGTCGCGCTCTACGAGGATAAGGTCTATGGTTTGACCCTCGATGCACGCGTCATAGCTCTCAATGCCAAGGACGGCACGCTGGCATGGGAAAAGACTCTTGAAGACTACAAAGCTGGTTACACGTTCACGATGGCTCCTGTCGTTGTGAAGGGTAAGATCCTCGCTGGTTTCGCCGGTGGCGAGTTCGGCATCGTCGGTCAAATCTTGGCTCTCGACAGCAAGACTGGCAACGAAGTCTGGAAGACCTCGACGATCCCGCAGCCGGGTGAAGAAGGTTACGATACGTGGGGTAAGGACTCGGCGAAATACGGTGGCGGTGCTGCCTGGCTGGCGACGTCTTATGATCCCGTAACCAACACGACCATCTGGGGCACGGGCAACCCGGCGCCTTGGAACTCGGATATGCGCCCGGGCGACAACCTGTTCTCGGCTTCGACACTCGGTCTGGATGCCGACACGGGTAAGCGTAAGTGGTACTTCCAGCACGTTCAGAACGACGCTTGGGACTGGGATTCGATGAACGAGAAAATTCTTGTTGACCTCGATGGCGGCAAGACCAAGGCGATGATCGACACCCATAAGAACGGCTTCATGTACATCAATGACCGTACGACCGGTAAGTTCATCCGTGCGCTCGAAGTCGCTCACACGGACTGGGGTACGGTCAACAAAGACGGCAAGATGGAAGTAAAGGCTGATAAGCGTCCGGGCGTCGGCAAGGAAGCAAAGTTCTGCCCGTCCTACTTCGGCGGCAAGGACATTGCTCATATGTCCTACAACCCGAACACATCAATGGCGTTCGTGCCGCTCCTCGATATGTGCGTCGCGTTGCACCATGAAGCTGGCGAGTACAAGAAGGGCACGATGTACTTGGCCGCTGGCGGCGAAATCAGCACACCTGGCAAAGGCGAGTTGGCTGCCGTGGACGTTGCCAACAACAAAGTTGTCTGGCGTTGGCCAAACGCTTCTCCGCTCCAGGCTGCGAGCGCTCTCGCAACCGCTGGCGGCGTGGTGTTTGTTGGCACACTCGAAGGCAATCTAGTTGCCCTCGACCAGAAGACAGGCAAGGAAGTCTGGAAGTACCGTACGCCTTCGGGCATCGTTGGCGGCACCATCTCGTACGCTGTTGACGGTAAGCAGTACATCGCAGTCGTCTCTGGCTACGGCGGCGCTTTCCCGCTTTGGGCCGGCAAGGGCGTTCCCGATCACATCAAGAACAATGTGAGCAAGGGCGCGACGCTCAACGTGTTCGAGCTTAGCCAGTAACGACGGCACTAAACTAAAGCCGGGGGGAGGTCGCGACCTCCTCCCGGTTCCTCTTATCTAGATGGAGAATAGACGTATGTTGCGCTCAGGCCTCAAGTTCACGTTCGGTTTATTGACCGCTGTTGCAGCCGTATTTATGACCGGTGCTGCATTGGCTCAGCAAGCCACGCTTGAGCGCGTCAAGAGAATGGGCGAAATCAAAGTCTGCGTTGATCAAGACAATCTGCCGTATTCGAGCGACAAGCCTAATGTTCCCGGTTTCGATGTCGAAATCGCACGTGAAATTGCCAAGGAACTTGGCCTCAAGCTCGGCTATCACTGGTACGCGACCAACGTCGGCAGGCGGGCCATGCGTCAGATGTTTGCTGAAAACAACTGCGATTTCTTCCCTGGCCTTCCGGTCGAGAAAAGCTTTGAAGAGAACAACTTCAGGATCGTACTTTCCAAGCCATATTATACCGGTGGCTTTGGGACCCTCGTCAGGTCCGATGCGCCCGCTACAGCGCTGGCCGATGCTAAAACCAAGGGCGTCGGCGTGCAGCTTGGCACCTTCGCTGATTTCAAGCTGTTCGACAAAGGCTTCGAGAGGAAGCTGTATAAGAATTCGAAAGAGATGTTCGAAGCCGTGGCGCACAAAGAGATTGATGCGGCCGTCACGCCTGCCGCAGAGGGCGCGTGGCTTGTAAAATCCAGCGGCGAAACCCGGCTCAAGCTCTTGCCTAATTCGGAAAAGGAATTTCTATTTCCGATTGCGATCGGTGTGCGCAAGGCGGACAACGACCTGAAAGTGGCCATTGACGGTATTCTGGACAAGATGAATTCCGATGGCCGGTCAGCTGCTATCATGTCCAAATATGGTGTTGAGCAGCTGTATGCCGAAGGTGAAGCGCCTCCGAAACCTGCGGAGCCTAAGAAAGACGTTGAGCCTGCCAAGGCCGCTGAACCTCCCGCCGAAAAAAAGTCGGAGAGTCCTCAACCCGCCCCTGAAAAAAAGGTAGAAGTTGCGCCCGCTGGCGGCGCGGCGCCTTCAGGCCATATGGCTGGAGAGTTAGAACAGCTCCCCGACGATCAGGTCGTTGATCCCAAAAAAGTGGACGACTTTCCAAGCGATCCGGAAACACAAGATCATGGCCGCAGGCTTTATAAGCAGGCTTGCTATAAGTGTCATGGACCCAACGGCGTCTCCGGTGGCACCATTCCGGATCTGCGCAAATACGCCGCGACGCACGATCACTTCGACATGTTTGCCGTCATTCAGGGTGGCCGGCTTGAGAGGGGCATGCCGAAATGGGCCGACTATCTGAACGAGGCCGAGATTAAATCCATCGTGGTGTACGTAAAGGCGCTGCCGAAGAACTAATCGCGAGTACCAGAAGGGCCTCGGCGATTTCGTCAATAACGAACTTTTGTTTGCGGCGCGATGAGGAATTATCGGAAGTTTGAGCTATAAGCGGCAAATATTGCTGAACAATTTGGCCTGTGCAGGTTTGAGATTTCCAACGGATGAGGCCGACAGAAGACAGAACCGTCGCGGCGGATTTTGCCGGCGGACGCTCAAAGGAAACATGATGCAGATTCGCGTGAACGCCGGTAAACATTTGCAAACCGTCAGGTGGTTTGCTGTCTCATGCCTGTTGGCTCTGGCGGCCGCTCTGCCGCTCGTCACCCAAGCGCGGGCCGAGGCCATCACCGACGTCCGCATGAAGGCGGCGGGCGACGACAAGGGCAATTGGCTGCTGCATGGCCACGACTATACCAACCAACGGTTCTCGCCGCTCGACAGCGTGACCACGGCGAACGTCAACAAACTCGTTCCCAAGTGGATATTTCAAACCGGCATCAATGGCACATTCTCAACAACACCGATCGTCGCCGACGGCGTGATGTATGTCTCGACGCCGATGTCGAATGTCGTCGCCGTCGACGCCAAGACCGGCCGCGAGCTTTGGCGCTACGAGCATAAGCGCAAGTCGGACAAGCTCTGCTGCGGACCCGCAAATCGCGGCGTGGCGCTCGGCTATGGCAAGGTCTTCATTGCAACTGTCGATGCCCATCTGATCGCGCTCGACCAGGCGACGGGCAAAAAAGTTTGGGATATTACGCTGGTAGAGCCAGCAGCCGCGACGGAAGATTCCAAGGCCATGAATGCGGCCGATCCGCTTGCCAAAGACGCGGTTTCAGGTTCAACGGGCGTTGGTTCCGTTGCGGCGCCGCTCGTCTACAACGGCATGGTCATCGTCGGCATTACGGGCGTTGGTTATGGGTTGCATCTTGAAGACGCAATCAAGAAAAACGGCCAGCTCGCCGCCGTTATCGGCTTTGCCGGCAAATACGGGCAGCCCGGTTTCATGGCCGCTTACGATGCCTCCAACGGTGCGGAAAAGTGGAAGTTTGAAACCACCAAGCAAGGGTGGGAAGGCGAGTTCGTCGAGAAGACCGGATATGGCGTGCCGCTCAGGCGCGACATCGCAAGGGAAAAAGCCGACGCGCCGAAATTCTCCGACGCCTGGAGATTTGGCGGCGGCTCGATCTGGCATTCGCCCGCCGTCGATGTCGACCGTGGCCTGATCTACTTCGGCACCGGTAATCCCTCCCCGCAGTCGATGGGAGACGGCCGCCCAGGCGACAATCTTTACACCATGTCGCTGGTCGCGCTCGAAGCCGCAACCGGAAAATTGGTCTGGTACTATCAGCAAGTGCCCCACGATCTGTGGGGATATGATGTCGCGAGCCCGCCGGTTCTGTTCGACGCGACCGTGGACGGCAAGACCGTGCCGGCAGTCGGTCAAGCTTCAAAGACCGGATGGTACTTCGTGCACGACCGCACCAACGGCAAGCTGTTGTTCAAGTCGGACGCGTTCGTGCCGCAGGAAAATATGTTTGCGCCGCCATCCAAGGAAGGCGTGCGCGTGGCGCCCGGGGCAGGAGGCGGCAGCAACTGGTCGCCAACATCATATGACGCCAGCAAAGGCGTGGTCTATGTCGCCGCCATGCACATGCCGTTCACGTACCGCCTCGAAACGACGCCCGCCACGGCGGATCATCCTGAAGTGAGTTACAGCGCCTTCGAGCCCTCCAAGGAGCCGCAATACGGCTTGCTCTCGGCCATCGATCTTAAAAACAACGGCAAGATCCTGTGGCAGCAGAAAACCAACGAAATCCTGGTCGGCGGCGTCTTGGCCACTAAGGGCGGCCTGGTCTTCATGGGTGAAGGCAACGGCGACTTTTCAGCCTTTGATTCAGCAAGCGGTAAGAGTCTATGGAAATTTAACTGTGGCGCAGGCGTTAACGCTCCGCCGATCAGCTTCGCAATCGACGGCAAGCAGTATATAGCTGTGGCCGCCGGAGGCAGTTCGATCTGGGGCTTCCGGACCGGTGACGCCGTGATGGTGTTTGGGCTGGCGGACTAGTTACTGTATGATGGAAACTTCAAGAACCGGGCCTATTGGACCATCCACGGACAATTATCGGCGAGCAGGAATGATGCGAGACGGGAAAGCGACGAAGATGCCAACTCTCGGTCGCATTGTTCGCCAAGGCTTGGCTGCGGCTGCGGTCACGCTATCGGGCTGGACGGCGATACACGTGGGCCAGGCGAGCGCTCAATTGGGCGAGATGGCCGACTGCGAACAAGACGATTCGTCGCCCCGCGCCGTTCGCGCCTGCTCATCCGTCCTCAATGGCGCGGCCTCTAATCTCGATCCCGCCACGCGGGCACGTGTTTACCAGCTACGTGGCCGGGCTTGGATCATGGAAGAAGAGTTCCACGCGGCGATTGAAGATTATAGTAGCGCGCTTGAGCTTGAACCTAACAGCATCGTGGCGCTGGCTGGTCGCGCCAAAGCCAATACCTTGCAGGGTTTGCATAAAGCCTCCGCAGCGGATTGGGGCAGCCTGATCGCGCTCAATCCTAAGAACGACGAATATTTGCGCAACCGCGGGTCGAGCTTGCTGGCCGCAGGTCTCCATTCCGAAGCGCTTGCCCAGTTTGACGCTTCGCTCCAACTCAATCCTCAGGGCGTGGAAGCCTACATTGGCCGGGCCAGCGTTTACGATGCGATGCACCAGCGCGATCAAGCGCTCAAGGAGTTTGATCGCGGAATTGCGATAAAACCTGACTACCTGCCGCTGTATTGGGAACGCGCGCAGATGGCCGAACGTTGGGGAGAAAAGCCGCTGGCGATTAAGAGCTATGAGATGGTTTTGAAGATCAACGGTGTTTATGCTCACGCGCGAAAGGCGCTGGTGAGACTAGGCGTGGAAACACCGCCGTGATGCCGCTAAGCCGCCTCACAAAATTAGGCTGTGGCCCGACCGCTCGCTCGACAACGACCCTTTGCTCTATTTTCCTTTGTGCTGCCATTTTCATATCCAGCGCCTGTGCTGAGACCTTTAATGTCAATGCCTGCCAGAAAGACAATTTGGCGCTTGCCACTTTGCGATTTTGCCTTGGGCTCGCTTCGGCGCCTGGCCTGACGCCCGCTGCGAGAGCGGGGATTTACACGATGCGCGGCAATGCTTGGCTAAATGAGAGTGAGCCCGCCGCAGCCGCCGCCGACTTCAGCCGCGCCGTTGCGGTCGACCCACACAACGTCGCGGCGCTGCGGGGCCGGGCGAGTGCCTACACGCAACTCGGCTCGCACGACTTAGCTGCCAACGACTGGAGCTTGATCCTCAAAATCATGCCGGATACGGAAGAGAGCTACCGGCAACGCGGGGCGAGCTTCCTGGCAGCAGGCAGATCCGACGAGGCGATTGCCGATTATACAAAGGCCATCGAGATCAAACCGGACAACGTCGAAGCCTACATGGGCCGCGCCGGCGTCTATGATAAGCTCAACCAGCGCGACAAAGCGCTGAGGGAATTCGACACGGCCGGCAAAGTCGATCCCACTTACTTTCCGCTTTACATGGCCAAAGGTGAAGCTGCGGTTCGCTGGGGAGAGACCAAGCTTGCCATTGACAGCTACAAAACGGTTTTGAGGCTGAATGGCTTCGACTGGCATGCGCGCAAAGCCCTGCAACGGCTTGGCGTCGTGAATGGGCCCTGAATGAATACCGCAGAAACGAGAAAGTTGCACGGATGATCAAGATGACCAGGTTCAATAGTCATAGGCGTTCGGTCAGTATGGCGCTCGCTTTTGCAATCTTGACGGCAATGCCGCTTGCTTACGCGCAGGAGCCCGATGTCGCGGCGTGTGAAGAGGGTGAGATCGCCATCAACGTCATTCGAGCCTGCCAAATTCTGATTGGCCTGCCGCAAACAGATGACAAAGCTCGGGGCCGCTACTTGACCATCCGCGGCAATGCCTGGATGGAGGAACAGGAAGCTGACGCGGCCATTACCGATTATTCCCAAGCCATCAAGATCGATCCCAAGAACGATGCCGCGCTGGAAGGCCGGGCGCGCGCTCAGACATTTGAGGGCCATCATGATTTGGCAGTTGCCGATTGGGGTAGTCTGATCCAACTACATCCCGATCGCCACGATTTCTATCTCCACCGCGGGACCAGCCTGGTCGCGTCTAAAAAACCCGTTGAGGCCCAGACCGATTTTACCAAGTCCATTGAACTCGAGCCCAAGAACGTCGCTGCCTATGTCGGGCGCGCTAAAGCCTATGACCAGCAGAACGATCGTGAAAAGGCGCTGAAGGAATTTAATTTGGCGCTGACGGTCGATCCGGCGTACATCCCAGCCTACATCGCCAAAGCAGAGGCGGCCGAACGCTGGGGCGACGTCCCCATGGCGGTTGAGAGTTATGCGACGGCGTTGCGCCTTAACGGCATGAATTTACATGTCCGCCAAGAGCTGCAACGCCTCGGCGTCTACACGCCTAGTAACTAGGAGTCTGTGGCCTAATCCAGCAACTAATCCGCCTGCCAGCCATACAGCCAATCGTAAGCCGTCATCAGCCGCCGTGGCGGTACGATGCTCAATACGGCATTGCGCGCCAGGGCCGGCAGTCCTGACATATGATAGATGCGGCCATTGCGGCGCGCGGCCGTTTGGACGCGTTTGGCCCGGGCCAAGCGTTGCGCTTGATAGTTGGCAAGAGCCATCTGAGGCTGACCACGATTGCTCGCAACCGCAGCCGCTAAGACAACCGCATCCTCCAGCGCCAAGCCGCCGCCTTGAGCCAGAAAAGGCAAGACCGGGTGGGCGGCGTCTCCAGCCAACACGACACGGCCGTTGGTCCAAGACGCAAAGGGTGCTGGATCGCTCAACGCCCATTTGCGCCATTCTAAGGCCGTGCCAACCAGGGTGTGAAGATTTCCGGCAAGCCGCGAGGTTGCGTTTTGGACGCGGCTTGAGTCCGCGTGCGCGCTCCAGCTTTCGCTGGCACCAGGCTCCTCGAGCACGACGATTAGAGCGTGTTGCCGCCCTGCGCGCACGGGGTAGTGGACGACATGGCAGCCGGGCGCCAGCCACACATGAACGTTGTCATCGCGGAGACTGGACGGCACGGCCGGGGACGCGATCACGGCCCGGTATGCGACATAGCCGGAAAACGGCAAGTGGATTTCGCCCAACGCTAACCGTCGCACGGTTGACCAGCGGCCGTCGCAAGCAATCAGCAACGAACCGCGCCGTGTTTTTCCGGAGGACGAGGCAACGCCAACGCCGCGCGCGTTCTGCTCAAGCGACGTAACATCGAAGCCGCATGACAACGTGATCAAAGGTTGGGCGCGGCATGCGGTCAGCAAGGCGTTGAGCAAATCACCGCGATGGACGGTCCAATAGGGAGCGCCGAAACGCTCACGCATCGCTTGTCCCAACGGCAGATTGGTCAGGGTCTTACCGCTGACGCCGTCATGGATGGCAAGGGTTCGAGGCGTGATAGCAAGTGGCTGCAAAAACTCAGCAGCACCGAGGGAATCCAGAATGCGTTGGGCATTGGGGCCAAGCTGAATGCCCGCGCCAGTTTCGGAAAAGTCAGCCTCGCGTTCCAAGACTTCGGAGGGGATGGAGTGCTGGGCGAATGCCAGTGCTGCTGCCAATCCGGCGATGCCACCGCCGGCGATCAAAACAGGCCCGGCCACATCGGTCATTGTTTTCTCTGCTTAAGCCGGGTCGGCAACCAGAAGGCCTTTGGGATCGCTGTCTTTGGGTCCTAAGCGCTGATCATGCACGAACAGCGTCGAGCAGTAAGGGCAAAGGATTTGGCTATCCGCCCCCATATCGAGATAGACGTGGGGATGATCGAAGGGTGCCCGCGCGCCCATGCAATTGAACTCCTTGACCCCGATGAAAATCCGCTCTGCGCCGGCGTCGTTGGCGAAATGCGGAATGTGCGTCTGAGCCATAAGAGCCTCGTGGACCATTGATTTCGACGATTGTAAGATACCGCCGAAGCCGAAGCGATGGTAGGGGTGAGATGTCCGCACTTCGCCGCAGGGATCCATGACGACATCACAGCACTTCGACAGCCAAGGCGTCGCCATCGCCTATTTCGATACTGGCGCCAACGTTATTACCGGCGATGCCGAGGGCAAGCTGCCGGTCCTGCTGATCCACGGCTTTGCCTCCAACGCTCAGACCAACTGGGTTGGTCCAAGCTGGGTTCTGACTTTAAAGGGGGCGGGTTATCGCGTCATTGCGCTCGACAACCGCGGCCACGGCAACAGCGCCAAGCTTTACAATCTTGAAGACTATAGCGCGCCGGTCATGGCCGAGGATGCCAAGCGTCTGCTTGACCATCTAGGCATCGCGAAAGCCCATGTTATTGGCTATTCGATGGGCGCGCGCATTTCGGCGTTCCTGACGTTGGCGCACCCCGATCGCATCGGGAAGGCCGTCTTCGGCGGCATGGGTTACAACATGGTGCGCGGCATGGCCGGCACGGGCCCGATCGCGCATGCTCTTGAGGCGGACAGCCTGGAAAACGTCACCAATCCAACCGCGCGGACCTTTCGCCTGTTCGCCGAGCAGACCAAAAGCGATTTGAAAGCTCTGGCCGCCTGTATTCGCTCAAGCCGGGCGCCGCTGACGCCTGAAATGGTCGCGCGCATTACCAATCCGGTTCTTGTGGCGGTTGGCGAGCAGGACGTGATCGCGGGATCTCCCGGCGAATTGGCCAGTTTGATAAAGGGTGCTCAAGCTTTCACGATTCCCAACCGGGATCATATGAAGGCCGTTGGTGACAAAGCGTTCAAGGACGCTGTGCTGAAGTTCTTCGGTGAATCGCGCGAAGCATAGAAAAAGCCCTAGCGAGGCCGCACGGTGATCTGAAAATGACAGCCGCGGGGTTGTCGTCAGATCGCAGTGCCGCAAACCGCTAGGGCTTGTCAACGCGGTAACTTCATTCGCAAGACGCACGAACCAACAAGCGAGACCTGCTACTGCCGAACGCGGTACAAAGCGGCAATGCCTTGACGGCAACGCATTTCAGCCAAGATACGAAATACTTTTTCCGGCTGCGCTCTCGTCTTCAGAGCACGTACAACATACACCTTGTCTGTGACGGAGGATTTCACGATTGTTTACAGCTCTCAGAGTCCTGTGGATAAATCGTAATTGCGATTGCATCGCAGCAAAATTTTCGGCGACCGGATTATTTGCGGCGATCATTGATTTGCCTCAGCTCAAACGCAAATAGGTCTGAAAGACCGGCCATCACAGGAGCGTGGGGATCAGGGACGTTTTAACCGAGTGTTAAGCTTAATCACGGTAGCGTCTCGCCCCATGGTCTTGCGTCGTATCAGCGTTTTCCTGCCCTTGGCAGCCGTCTTGCTCACGAGCCTGGTGCTCATGTGGGGCTGCGGAACCTCAACCGATTTTGTCGCCAAAGACGAGCCCTGGCGGGCTGCGGAAGAGCGCGCTTGTCTCGGAGCTGGGGCGGTCCGGGAAAGCTCGTTTGTGCGCGGTAAGTCGGCGCTCGGCGGTCCCAGTGTCTGCGGCGCCGAACATCCCTTCGAAATGTCGGCCGCTGACGGCGGACGTGTCGTCCTCAAACCAACCGCCATGTTGCGCTGCCCCATGATCCCCCAGGTCGACAGCTGGGTGGCGAACGTCGTTGAACCTGCCGCGCGCATGCACTTGGGTCAGAATCTTGCGGAATTACAGGTGGCGGCGTCGTATGCCTGCCGTCCGATCGATAGCATCCCCGGCAACAAGTTGTCGGAACACGGCTATGCCAACGCCCTCGACGTGTCGGGTTTTGTGCTGGCGGATGGCAGCAAAATCAACGTCAAGAGCGGTTGGTACGGCAGCGCTCCTGAACGCAGCTTTCTGCGCGCGGTCCACGATGGCGCCTGTCACAATTTCACGACCGTTCTCGGTCCCGAAGCGGACGGCTATCACCGCGATCATTTCCACATGGACCTCGCCCGCCACGGCCGTGACGGCATGTTCCGGGTCTGCAAGTAAGTTGGTCCAAGTTGGTAAGTAAACCTGATTTGCGCCCGCAGGTGCAGGCAGCGGCCAAGTAGGCTAGAAGCCTCCTCATGAGCTGGCATCGAGATCAAGGCCCCGGCCCCCGTCGCGGTTATCATCACGGCAATTTGCGTGAAGCGCTAATCAAAGCGGCGCTCGAACTTATTTCGCAAAAGGGTCCAGCCGGATTCACATTCGCTGAAGCGGCCCGGGCGGCGGGTGTCAGCGGTGCTGCGCCCTATCGCCATTATCGCGACCGCGACGCCTTGATGGCCGATGTCGCGCGCAGCGGCTTTGAAGCCTTTGAGAGCGCCCTCGCCAAGGCCTGGAACGGCGGCAAGCCCGACCCTTTCAAGGCCTTCGACCGGGTTGGGCGGGCCTACCTCGAGTTCGCGAAACGCGAGCCGGCGCTGTTCGCGGCGATGTTTGAATCCGGCTTGTCGTTCGAAGCCTTTCCGGATTTGAAATCGGCGGGCGACCGGGCTTTTGGCGTCCTTCGCGACGCCTGCTCCGCCTTGATCGACACGCTTGCCCCGGAAAAGCGCCCGCTGGTGATGATGATGGCGCTGCACATCTGGTCCCTCTCACACGGCATAGCTGCTCTATTTGCGCGCGGGGACGCCTGCCGCCGGCCGATCCCGATGGAGCCTGAAGAACTGCTCGAGGCGGCCGTGCTCATCTATATGGACGGCATCGGCCTGCGTCCGCCGGCGGCTTGAATTGGCCTGCCGCACTACCGAGATGACCCACAGGTAGGTCCCTAACCGTCTTGGTCCGTCAAATTTTTCCCCCGCCCCTTGCACCGGCAATCTTGACCCCTACCTATGTCAATGTAATAAACATTAACATCAACCTAGGGAGAGGTCCCATGACCGACATGGTCGCAAGATTGGACGATTACGGCAAAGGCGCCTGGATCAGCGTGATGGTGCTGGGTTTCATCCTGTCTGGCCGGTTGGGCTGGCGAGCCTCGCCTTCCTTTTATGGAGCGGACGTATGGGATGCGGAAAGCACGGAGATCGCAGCCGCTGGCAAAGCCGGTTTGCGGACAAGTTTGACCAGGCGCGCGATCGCTTTGGCAACGAGATGAAGGGCTTTGGGGCACGCTATTCGAGCGGCAACAACGCCTTTGACGAATATCGCACCGAGACCTTGAAGCGGCTTGAAGACGAAGAGCGCGAATTCCGCTCGTTCCTCGATCGCTTGCGGCACGCCAAGGACAAGTCTGAGTTCGACCAGTTCATGGCCGACCGGCGCAATCGTCCGGCGGACCGGCCAACAGATACCCCAAGCACGTAGTGCCGGATTTGCACTTTCAAATGAAGCGGCACACTCATTACGCCGCTTCATGTCCGTGACACTGCCTTCATGCAGGAGTTCTCGCCATGCCCTTCCATCTCTTCGGACCACCCCATTTTTTTGGGCCACCTCATTTTCACATTTTGCCGCTCGTTCTGTCGTCGGCTCTGACAATTGCGGCCGGTGCCTATGTGATCGCCCGCTACGGCGTGCCAGCGACTGTCACCAAGCTGGGCACGAAGATGAAAGATCAGGTTGATGCTTGGCGCACCAGCCGGCGCGAACGCTTCACAAGCCCAACAACTAAGTATTCAGGAGCGGGCGGCGGCGCGGGATCGAGGGCCGGTAATGCCGCTTTCGACGCCTATCGGGCCGAGACATTGAAGAAATTAGAAGACGAAGGCGCCGAATTTCGCGCTTATCTGAATGGCCTGCGTCACGCCAAGGATCGAAGCGCCTTCGAGGCGTTTTTGAACGAGCGGCGGACCCGCGAAACGAAACCCTCAACACCGTGATGTTTTGCAATTGACCGCGGTTTAGGGTCTAGCCAACCGGACCGAAGCCGCCGCCTGTCGGTGTCTCGATGATGATGGAGTCGCCAGCTTCGACAACGGTTTCTGCCGTGCCGCCGATATCTTGAAGTCTGCCATCAGCCCGGCGGACGAAATTGCGGCCGATTAGGCCTGGCTCTCCACCGGCCATGCCGAAGGGGCGCACGCGCCGGAAGCCCGAGAGGATTGCCAGGTTCATGGCGTCCAAGAACCGGATGACGCGCCTGACGCCGTCGCCACTCTTCCACTGGCCCTTGCCACCCGAGCCGCGCTGAATCGAGAATTCCTCGACGACGACAGGGTAACGAGATTCCAGAATTTCCGGGTCCGTCAGCCTTGTGTTGGTCATGTGGACGTGGACGGCGGCAGCTCCGTCAAATCCGGGTCCTGCAGGCGCGCCCGAGCAGATCGTCTCGTAGTATTGGAGGCGATCGTTGCCAAACGTCAAATTGTTCATGGTGCCTTGCGCCGAGCCGAGGGCGCCAAGCGCGCCAAACAAGGCATTGGTCACGATTTGGCTCGTCTCGGTGTTGCCCGCGACAACAGCAGCCGGATAGCGCGGCGATAGCATCGAGCCTTCGGGAATTACAATTTCCAGCGGCCGGAAGCAGCCGGCATTAATGGGAATGGCTTCCTCGACCATGACGCGAAAGACGTAGAGGACGGCCGCGCGCGTCACGGGTTCCGGCGCGTTGAAGTTATTCGGTTGCATCGCGCTGGTGCCGCTAAAGTCAATCTTTGCCGAGCGCTTTGCGTGGTTGATCGTGATCGAAACCGCCACCTCCGTGCCCTGGTCCGTCTCAACTCGAAAATGGCCGTCGCGAAGCCGCGAGATCAGACGGCGCACGCTTTCCTCGGCATTGTCTTGAACGTGGCCCATATAGGCTTGCACCGCGCTGAGCCCAAACGCCGTTATCATGCTGTGAATTTCTTGGGCGCCGCGTGCGTTGGCGGAAACTTGCGCCTTAAGGTCGGCAACATTTTTCAATGGCTGTCGCGCTGGGTACTTGGCCTTTGTCAGAATCGCCAGAACTTCAGCCTCTAGGAAGCGGCCGTCTTCGACAATTTTGACGTTGTCGATCAAGACGCCTTCCTCGTCGATCGTGGTGGCGCGCGGCGTCATCGAGCCCGGTGTCAAACCGCCGATATCCTCGTGATGGCCGCGGCTGGCCGCGAAGAACAAAATAGATTGTCCGCGATCATCGAAGACCGGCGTCACAACAGTGATATCGGGCAGGTGAGTGCCGCCGTTGTAAGGCGCGTTCAGCATAAAGACGTCGCCGGAGCGCATTGCGGACCCGTGCGCCTTGATGACGCTTTCTACCGAGCGATCCATGGAGCCGAGATGGACGGGCAAGTGAGGTGCGTTCGAAACCAAGCCGCCGGCGGGATCAAAGATCGCGCAACTGAAATCCAAACGCTCCTTGATGTTGACGGATTGCGCGGTGGCGCGCAGCGCCTCGCCCATCTGCTCGGCGATGCCCATGAAGCGGTTGCTGAAAACTTCCAGCAAAACCGGATCTGCTGTCTGCGAGAGATTTTCGCGCGCGCGCGCCACCTCACGTGTCAGCACAAGATCGTTGCGGTTCGAAACCGAAAGTGACCAGCCGTCCTCTACAACGATGGTCTGGTGCGGCTCTATCACGAGGGCAGGTCCGGTCAGTTTCCGACCTAAAGCAAGATCGTGCCGAATATAGAGTGCGGCGTCGTGCCAGCGGCCTTGGGAATAGATTCTGACAGCCTTCGGCGCACGGCCCATATTTTCCGGCGCGCCTGAAATGCCTTGACTTAAAGCAGCATTATCGACAGCAGGGCTCAATGCTTCGGCCTCTACAGTTGCCGCAATGAGCGATTTTTCGGGCGAAATAAATCCGAATTGACGGGCGTGCAGGGCTTCAAAATCTCGCCGCATGGAATCGGGCGCGGATAACGGAACGGCAATGGCCGTTTCGCTGCCTTGATAGCGGACATGTACCCGGCCAATCCGTTCAATGCTGCCGGCATCGACGCCTTGCCGGATTAGGTCTTCCGTCGCCGTGAGCGTGAGAGCAAGACAGAGTTGTTCGATTTCGCTCAGATGAGTTTGCGTCAGCTCCAATTCGATGGATTGCTGCCGGCTGGCGCGTTGCCGCGCTAACCCCATGCCATAGGCAGACAGCAAGCCGGAGAGCGGGTGGACGAGGATGGTGCTCATGCCCAGAGCGTCCGCGATCAGGCACGCATGTTGCCCACCGGCGGAGCCAAAACAATTGAGCACGTAGCCGCTCAGATCATAGCCGCGTTCGACCGAAATCTTTTTGATCGCCCCGGCCATGTTCTCAACGGCAATTCGAATGAAGCCATCGGCAACGTCCTCGACCGGGCGCCGGTCCCCAATCGCGCGTGCAATCTCGTTGAAGCCAGAATGGACACTTTCGGTATCTATCGGCAGATCATGCCCGGGTCCAAAGATTGCCGGAAAATATTCTGGCCTGAGTTTGCCAAGCAAAACGTTGGCGTCGGTCACCGTCAACGGTCCGCCACGACGGTAGCAACGAGGGCCGGGGTATGAGCCAGCGCTTTCAGGATCAACTTTGAAGCGGCTGGCGTCAAATTTCAAAATCGAGCCGCCACCCGCTGCAACGGTGTGGATCTTGAGCATCGGTACATTCAAGCGAACACCCGCGACTTCGGTTTCGAACGTGCGTTCATAGGCACCTGCAAAATGCGATACGTCGGTCGAGGTCCCGCCCATGTCGAAGCCGATGACTTTGTCGAAACCAGCGGCCTTTGCCGTTTCCGACATGGCGACGATGCCGCCGGCGGGGCCTGACAGAACAGCGTCACGGCCGTGGAAGTGCTCAGCCGTGCGCAATCCGCCCGACGATGCCATGAACAACAGCCGAGATTGATCCAGGCCTGACAACGCATTCGATAGGCCATGAACATAGCGCCTCACGACCGGCGAGAGGTAGGCGTCCGCGACGGTGGTGTCACCGCGCGGGACAATTCGAATGAGCGGCGAGATCTCATGACTGACGGAGACTTGGCTGAAGCCAATTTTGCGGGCCAGCGTTGCCGCCTGGCGTTCGTGATGCGGATACGCGTAGCTATGCATGAAAACGATCGCGGCCGCACGCAGCCCGGCAAAGTAAGCTTTTGAGAGCGCCGCTTCGAGATCCGCCTCATCAAGGGGTTTCTCAACATACCCGCTGGCGCGCACGCGCTCGCGCGCTCCGATCACTTGCGCGTAGAGCTTGTCCGGTTTGACGACTTGGCGGGCGAATATGTTCGGGCGGGCTTGGGTGCCGATCTCGAGCTGATCTTCAAAACCTGCCGTGATCACGAGCACCACGCCATCACCCTTGCGCTCAAGCAAGGCATTGGTCGCAACCGTTGTACCTATTTTGATCGTGGCGATGCTATCGGCAGGAATTAATGCCCCCTGTTCAAGGCTCAGAATGTCTCGAATGCCGTGCAGGGCCGCGTCGTCGTAAAGATCGCGATTCTCCGATAAATATTTGCGGCTGTGGAGGGCTCCACTGGGGTCGCGAGCCACGATATCGGTGAACGTACCGCCGCGGTCGATCCAAAACTGCCACTGCCGTCCCGTCATTGCCGCCCTGCCATTGCCGGCCCCGTTGTTGCTAGATTCTCTCCAAGCTTTCCGGAAATTAAGGGGAGTTGGTTTGCCCCTTGAGATATGCTTTACGCTCAGTCCGCGCCGCGATGGGCGGGACGTATCACGTAAAAAGTCGAAAACGCATGCCTTGGCAACTAATGAAGCGGGCGATCGGACTAGACGAGGGGGGACCGGTAAGGACCGCTTTCGAACAGTTGTGTCATGCCCTGGGCCTCGACCGCTTGACGGCGACGACGCCGCCGACCAGCCGTGTCGCCTTCACCATTGCCGTCATTACCCTGGCCGCCAAGATGAGCAAGGCCGACGGCGTCTCCACGGCAATCGAAGCCGAGGCTTTCGAGCGGGTCTTCACCGTGCCGGCGCGCGAGCTCGAGCATGTCCGAAGCCTGTTCCAATTGGCCGCCAAGGACGTCGCCGGCTATGAGGCCTATGCAAGCCAGGTCGGCCGCTTGCTGGCGGACGAACCCGATTTGAAAATCGGCGTCCTCGAGTGTCTGTTCCACGTCGCCAGCGCGGACGGGATCTTGCATCCAGCTGAGGATCAGTATCTGCGCACTGTCGCCGAGCATTTGGACGTGCCGGCGGCTGAATTCGCGAGGGTACGGCGCGCCTTCGTTCACGATCCCGACAGCCCGTATGCTGTCCTCGGCGTGGCTCCCGACGCAAGCGACGCCACCATCAAACGCCACTACCGCGATCTGGCGCGCACCCATCATCCCGACGTGCTTCTTGCGAAAGGCGTACCGCCGGAGTTTCTCGCTGCCGCGCATCGCCGGCTCGCTGCGATCAATGCGGCCTACGACACGATCCTCGCCGAGCGCGGCCAGAAGGCCGAGCAGTCGTTGGAGCGCATGCCTTGAAGTTCGAAGCCGACAGTCCTCTTGTCAGCCGCGTACACCGTGCCGCTAATGCCGAGCCGCGCCGGGACAGTGCTAAACCCACTCTCGTGATCCTGCATTACACCGGCATGAGTGCAGCCGAGAAGGCCATCGATTGGCTTTCACGGCCGGAGAGCGGCGTATCATGCCACTATGTCGTCGACGAAGCTGGCCGCGTCACCCAGATGGTGCCGGAAAGCCTGCGGGCCTGGCATGCCGGGGTATCGTGCTGGCATGGCAAGACCGATATCAACTCGCGCTCCATCGGCATCGAGATTCACAATCCCGGCCACCAGCACGGCTATCCGGAATTTCCGGCCGCCCAGATGAGGGGCGTCATTGAGCTTTGCCGCGATATCGTCAGCCGGCATAACATAAAACCGGAGGGCGTACTGGCGCATTCCGACGTCGCACCTGAGCGCAAAATCGATCCTGGTGAAAAATTCAAGTGGGCGCTGCTAGCCCGTGAAGGGCTTGGGCATTGGGTGCGACCTTCACTATTGCGCGACGGCGACGCGGGACTGGGTAACGGCGCGACGGGCGAAGCTGTCGACCTCGCGCAAAAACTGCTCGCGGACTACGGCTACGATGTTCCCCGAAGCGGAGAATTGGATGCGAAAATGCTCAAGGTCATACGGGCGTTTCAACTGCATTTTCGCCCCATGAAATGCGACGGCCGCCTCGATCACTCGACGTTGCAAACTTTGCAGCGGCTGGTTGCAGCGTTGCCGCAAGCAAAGACGGCATGAGGGTCAAGGGACTAAAGTCCCAGACGAACGATCCGCTTGTCAGTACGAAGTTTACGGGCAAAGGTGCCGGTGCGGGTAGGCGAGGACCGACATGAAGGATGGCGCAAATTCCGGGAGCCATAACCCATCTGAAATGTCAGGGCAGGGTGCCAGAGACACGTCTGCGCAGCTTCCCTATATTTCCATGCCGATTCCATATACCCACCCTGGCGCACTCGCCGGGCTGATGGCTCTATATGGTATTGCAGCCCCGCCGCCTGAAACCGCGGACGTTTTGGAACTTGGCTGTGCAGGTGGCGGTAACATCATTCCATTAGCGGCGCAGTTTCCGCGCGCAAAATTTATTGGTGTCGACCTCTCGGACGCCCATGTCATGGCGGCGCGCCAGCGCATCGCGGCCTTGGGGTTGAAAAACATCGAAATCCGCAAGGGCGACATCGCCAAACTTCGCTTTTCGAAAGAAAAATTCGACTATGTCCTCTGTCATGGCGTGTTTAGCTGGGTGCCAACATCAGCTCAGAAGGCCATTTTGAAAATCTGCACGGAACGGCTAACGCGAAACGGTGTGGCGGCGATCAGCTACAACGTCTTGCCGGGCTGGCATCTGCGCAACGTGATACGCGACTTGGCGTTTTTTCATTGCAAAAAAGCCGACCCGCCGAAGGCTCGCGCCGATCAGGTGCGGAAAATTCTCGCGGAATTGGCAGCAAGCGTGAACACCGCTGATCCCTACGGTCAAGTCTTGGCACATGAAGCGAAGCGAATTGCTGGGCTGCCGTCGTCCTACATTCTCGGAGAATTTCTGTCCGCTGAAAATACCGCCTATTATTTTGAAGAATTCGCCGGGATGGCCGCGGCGCATCGATTGAGTTATGTTTGCGAAGGCGATCTCGCGGCGTCGCTGCCCGAATATCTTATGCCAAGCGCGGCACCGCGGATCGCAGAGCTGGCCGGATCGGATCCCGTTTTAAAACAGCAATATCTAGATTTCTTCACCGGTAGAACCTTTCGCCGGTCCGTGTTGATCCGATCGCAGCGCGCCAAAGAGTTACGCGCGCCGCCCACACCGGACGGACTTCGCAATCTCAATATCTCGGCAACGCTCAAGGCCGACGCGGCAGAGAGTTCCGAGACCGTTTCAGCGTTCAAGGATGGACGAGCCCGCACTGTCAAAGCTAAAGATCCAGCGGTGCGCTTGGCGCTCGCGCGTCTCGCCGATGCTTATCCTTCGATGCTGACGTTGGACGAGATGCTGGCGCCCGTTGGCACCATTAAAGCGCCGCGCGATGCCGCCTCGGAGGGGCGCGTCCTCGATGTCGTGTTCAAGCTTCTGGCCAGTGGCAGAGCAAACATTTCCACGACGCCGTTGCGTACCGGGCGCATGGATCAGCCGCGCCCCAAGGTCTGGACCGTTGCCCGCGCCGAAGCTGCGACCGGCCAGCCGTGGGTCACCAGCCGCACCCATCACGCCGTGGCCTTGAACAAGGGGCTGTCGCATCTGATCAAGTTCATTGACGGCACGCGCGACCGGCCGGCCATCGCCAAGCAGCTTGCTCTCAACTTGTCGGCAGGGGACGTCAAGATCTCGGACTTCATGACCGGTAAGCCCGTGCCGGAAGGCAAAGCGCCGTCCGCTCTTGATCTCGTGCAGCGCTCGCTGGCCTATCTCGCGGTCAATGCTCTTCTCGAACCGGTGCCTTGATTTCGGCAAGCCTGTTCCACGCGGAACTGTGGCGGGACGTCAGTGCTCATAAGGTTTCAGCATCGCTCATTCAAGGAGATGGCCATGCTGCACTCACCCGTCACCAGCCGCAATCAACAGGCTACTTTTGTTCGTGGCGCTTTCGCCGCTGGCCTCGCGTTGAGCGCGTTGGCGTTACCTCTTGCCCCCGCTCACGCCTACAGCTTCAGGGTCAAGATGGCTTGCGCCACCGACTACTACACGTACTGCAGCCGCTACGGCCTCGAGAGCAAGGAACTGCGCCAGTGCATCAATAGCAACGGCACCAAGCTGACGACGCCGTGCATCAAGGCCCTGGTCGGCGACGGCGAAGTTTCGGTCTCGGAAGCCACACGGCGCTTGGCCGCGACTGGAAGAAAACTTTAAAATTCAACCCGGTCGCCGCCTTTGAGCGCCAATATTTCGCGGGCATCTTCGGACGTCGCGACGTCGAGCCCGAGGCCCTCGATGATCTTGCGGACGATTTTGACTTGCTCGGCGTTGGAGGTCGCCAACCGGCCAGGACCGGCCCATAAGCTGTCCTCGAGACCAACGCGGACGTTGCCGCCCATCGCCGCCGCCTGCGCCGCGATCCGCATCTGATTGGAGCCGGCGCCCAAAACCGACCAGTGATAATCCTTGCCGAACAAGCGGTCGGCGGTGCGCTTCATATGCAGGACATCTTCCGGATGCCCAGCGATGCCGCCCAAAATCCCGAACACAGACTGCACAAAAAACGGTGGCTTGACGAGGCCGCGCTCGACGAAATGCGCCAGCGTATAGAGATGCCCGATGTCGTAGCACTCGATCTCGAAGCGCGTGCCGTTCTCGGCGCAGGTCGTCAGGATATATTCGATGTCCGTAAAGGTGTTCTTGAAGAAGCCCGAGCGCGAGCCCTCGAGATATGGCCGTTCCCAATCGTGCTTGAAATCTTTTTGACGCGCCAGCATCGGAAACAAACCGAAGTTCATCGTCCCCATGTTGAGACTGGCGATCTCCGGCTTGAAATGGGCCGAGGGCTTGACGCGTTCCTCGATTCCCATGTTGGGCGCACCGCCGGTGGTGATGTTGATGACCACGTTCGAGCGCTGCTTGATGACTTTCAAGAACGGCGCGAACGCCTCCGGCGTCTGATCGGGCCGGCCGTCCATGGGATTACGCGCATGCAAATGCACGATGGCCGCGCCCGCCTCTGCCGCGTCGATGGCGTTGGTCGCGATCTCGTCCGCCGTCACCGGTAAATGCGGCGACATCGACGGCGTGTGGATCGAACCGGTGACGGCGCAGGTGATGATGACTTTGCGGGGTGGGGGCATGGGGGAGTGGGTTCCGGGTGAGGTGCAGACATCGTGTGACGAGAAATTACGTTGCAATTTCTGTAGCGCCACAGCAATGCGGATAAGACTTTTGGGGAGGGTGATCGCAGGGATCACATTGGCACGTCAGCCGAACTAGAACGGTACGCTACCTTTGAGGCTGATGCTGTTCTGCTGCGTTTCTTGCCCGAAGCGTCCATCATATTGCAGCCGCATCACGGCCCCAGCCGTGTTGATGACGTCGACACCCGCACTGAGATCGGCCAGCACCCGGTCAAATTTTGTGCTGATGCTGAACGGCGAGACGCCTTGAGGCGCGTCGGCGAAACTGGCGGATAGCGCAAAACTATCGGTATCCTGCCAGGTCACACCGGCCCGAATGAACGGCCGCAGAACCGCCAAACTGTCAAACCGCAGCTCAGTTCCGATTTCGAGCGCTGGCGAAACACTGACAACGGTGTCGCTCCTGCTAGGCACCTTCAAGGCCGCGCCGCCACCGCCATGTTCGGTAAAGCCGTGAAGGTCGAATTCAGTGACCGAAGCGTCCACAAGTGGTTTGAAGTACCAGCTGCCTTGGTCGAGAAGATATGCCGCGTGCAATTGGCCGGACACATAGTCGATGTCGTTGCTTGAGGTTGTTTGAGCGTTGAAACCGCCAAACGACATCGTCCGAGTCGTATCGTACGATCCCCAACCAGCTGTTACGCCTGCCGCCAACAGGATCGGGCCGGAATTATACTTGATGACTGCACCGGCATTGGCCCGATCAGCGCTGCTCGAAGCAGCCGCGCCTGTGCTCAATGAAATTCGGTCGTATCCCGCCGCAACGCCAAGGCGCCAATCCGGCGCTAACGCGAACTGAGCGCCACCGGAGAACGAGCCCGTAGTGTCCTTGGCTCCAATGTTGCTGTTGGTGTGATCGACATCGAGAAAACGGGCGCGGGCGCGCGCCCAGACGCATTGGCCTTCACGTATGAAGGCGGCTCCGTCCTCACCGGCTATCCGGCAGCTCATCATGTCGTTGGAGAATTGCTGACTGCCGTACAGCGTTTCAATCAGGCCCTGGCTGTAGATTTCGGGCGACAGCTGGTCGAGGGCGTTTTGATAGGCTGTGTCGCCAAATGTGTGGAGCAGGCCG
This sequence comes from Hyphomicrobium sp., assembly GCA_031365865.1. Lineage (GTDB taxonomy): Bacteria > Pseudomonadota > Alphaproteobacteria > Rhizobiales > Hyphomicrobiaceae > Hyphomicrobium_B. The sequence continues at coordinate 38,924 of JANLYX010000095.1, forward strand.
AGCAGCACGGGTGATACCCCGCCACTACCGGCCAGGAAAGACGATTGCAGGCCTTGCGCGATAGAAAGTTGGTTGGTGTTTAGGCCCGTGGCCGATGGCGCAATCCCTGGTTGGCTGACGATTGGGCCCGGAGTTGGCGGCACAAAATTTAGATCCGTGCTCAGAACCACATCTGTGCCATTCGCCGGATATACGAGCGAAGCTCGCAGTGCGGGAGAGCTCACAAGATTCAGACCGTTGTTCGCAGCGCCGTTACCAGCCGAGAGGATTGTGAAGGACTGGGGACCTTTTTTGAGCGTATTCAAAGTGACGACGACCGTACCCGCGAGCGATGCGTTGCCAGTTACAAGGACCTTGTCGGCGCTGTGACCCACCAGATCAACATCGATCGCGAGCTTGCCGCTGGCGGTTTGGATCAGATCGCCGTTGATGGCAGACGTGAAAATATTACTCGACCCACCGGGCGAAATCGTGCCGCTGTTAGTCAGCGTCCCGCCGTTGAGGTAGATTCGCCGGCCCGAATTGAGCAGGCCATCGGCTTGATTGTTGAATGAATTGAATTCGTCCCCGAGATCAATATTTCCCGTAATAGTGCCGAAGTTCGATACCGAGGCGGTTTTACCGAGGATAGCCACCACGGCGTCTCCATTGATGCCGTCGACCGTAGCAATTGTTCCAAAGTTTGTGACGGAATTAGTCATTCCTCCAAACATGTGAACGGCGGTGCCTCTTGTCCCCGCCGAAACAGTTCCGGCGATAATATCGATCGTCGTGCCACCGCTTTTGGCAGGGCCAGCAAAAGTCGATACAGCCGTATCGATACCCACGCCGTTAGCGCCTCCGGATATATTGCCCGAACTTGTAATTGCTATGTTGCCTAAGGTGCCCGTCGAGACGTTGAGTGCTCGAATGCCGAAACCGCCCTTTCCGGTTGAGATATTTCCGGTATTTGTAATGTTGACATTCCCAGCCTGCACCGAGCCCGTGCCAGAGGGACCGATGCCCGTTTGGTTGTCTGCGAAAATACCTTGGCCATCTGGCCCGGTGGTGATATTTCCCGTGGTCAGAATTGTGATGTCTCCTGACATCACGGTGGCTGTTCCATTCTTAGCTGCCGCGCCTGATGATATTCCCGCGATGATGCCGGTGCCGCCCACCGAGATGTTGCCAGTATTTGTTACAGTCACCGCGCCTGCATTGGCGATGGCGTTGCCGTTACCAGCGGCTAAAGCAGACGAGATATTGCTGGCAGAAATTCCAATTCCGCCGTCATTCCCTAGGGCTTTGCCTGCAGAAATGTTGCCAGTGCTCGTGACGATGACAGCACTGGCGTTGGCGGAGGCCGAAGCACTGAGAGCATCGCTCTGAGCAAGTGATTCATTGAACGCGTTTATGCCAGTACCGTTCAAACGTGTTCGGATGTTCCCCTGACTAGTAATCGAAAGGGTTCCAGTCGTCGCAGCAACGTTACTTACGGCATTGCGATCGTACGCGAGTTTGGTCGCATTGATACCGATAGCGCTCGTTCCTTTGGCAGCAATGTTTCCAATGCTTGAAATTGTGCCATCGCCAAAATTCGCGATCTGACCAATGGTCTGCAGAAAGATGCCCGCCGCACCGCCGACCGTCACGATGCCATTTGGAGCACCCGTCGTATTTACATTGATGGAAAGGTTTTTGCCTCCGGTAGAATCCACCAGTCTCACCGCCGCCACACCCGACGCCGGCGTTATATCCGTTGTGGTCGTGACGTTCAGCGTTTGAAACGTCGGGCTGATCGCCAAGACGCCCTGATGCACGTCACCGCTGCAGGTCACCACTGTGCCTGCAATGGAATTGCAGGGCGCAGCGGGCGCTACGATCTGTGCGTTCGCACGGTCGTGCGCTGTAAGCCAGAGCACAGGTGCCAGCGAAATGACGAGTAAATGCCAAAAGGCTGCGGACCGGCACTTGGCACGTCGAGGGATCTGTTCGAATAACGCCACTTGATAGCCCTCGCTGACTGCAAGGCGGCAAGTTATGCGGCAGCAACCTCACGAACAATCGATCAAGCTTAAAAGTCGATATTTGACGTGTGCGGCTGATATTTTGGCCACCGACTTTAGAAGTATTGGTCCAGATGGTACCGATGATTTCACAACCCCTTGACCTCCCACCCCTTCCGCCCCTAACTCCCTCCCACCAGCCGGCCGGACGGCCGCTGCCGGAGGTGTGGCGACGCCGGCCCTAAAGGCCGGACAAGCTAATGACCGGCAGAGGAAAGTCCGGGCTCCATGAAAGCACGGTGGCGGCTAACGGCCGCCGGGGGCGACCCCAGGGAAAGTGCCACAGAAAACAAACCGCCTGCTTATCGCTGCTTAACGCAGCTTCGGCGTGGCATGCCCGCGAGGGTCTGCTGCGCTAGATGTCCGAGAGGGCTTAGGCGGGTAAGGGTGAAAAGGTGCGGTAAGAGCGCACCGCGCGTCTGGTAACAGCCGCGGCAGGGCAAACCCCACCGGGAGCAAGATCAAATAGGGGTGGCCGGGTATGCGTTTTTCTTTGTGTGCTTGCACACGGGAAATCCGCGATGCCGAGCCCGTTTTCAGGTCAGCCACCCGGGTTGATTGCACGAGGCGCCGGGCGACCGGCGTCCCAGATGAATGGCCGTCGCGGAGGCCCGCTCGCGAGAGCGGATCTCCAAACAGAACCCGGCTTACAGGCCGGCTGGTATTTTCTGTTTTTGACGTTTCGTCAGTGGCCGATCCGGGTCACGCCGCCAGATCGAACACCAGCACTTCCGCGCCCGGGCCCTGGCCTTCGATGTGGAGCGCGTCCTCGCCGGTCACGGCGATGCCATCACCGGCCTCGACCGGCAAGCCGTTGACGACCGCGCGTCCGGTCGCGATGTGCAGCCAGGCTGTGCGCTCAGGCTTGATGTCATGGGTGACCGTGTCGGCCAGCGCCAGCTTGGCAACGTAGAGATCGACATCCTGATGAATGGTAACCGCGCCGTCGCGGCCATCCTTGGCGCCGATCAAGCGCAGCTTTCCTCGCGTGTCGTGTTCGGCAAACGACTTTTGTTCGTAACTTGGCTGGAGGCCACGCTGCTTCGGCAAAATCCAGACCTGCAGGAAATGCACCGGCTCGGTCTTTGACGCATTGAACTCGCTATGGCGGATGCCGGTACCGGCGGACATCCTTTGCACGTCGCCGGGCTTGATCACCGAGCCGGTGCCCAAACTGTCTTTATGTTCGAGCGCGCCGTCTAAAACATAGGTGATGATTTCCATGTCGGCGTGAGCGTGGGCCGGAAAGCCGCTGCCTTGCGAGACGCGGTCGTCGTTGATGACGCGCAGGGGACCAAATCCCATGTGGGCGGTATCGTGATATTCGCCGAACGAGAACGAGTGGCGGCTGTTCAGCCAGCCGAAATCGGTGTGGCCTCTGTCATCGGCTTTACGGAGTGTGAGCATGCGTTACTCCCGATCGTTGGAGTTGGGTAAGCTGGTCCGGACGGGCCAGACCGTGTTGCCCCTGATGTGTGGATCGCGGCTCCAAACTGCAACCGCTTAGGAACCGTACGCGATGCCGCGGACGTATCGGCGATGATGGCGGACTGGAGCGCTGTTTTCCGGGTAGTGTCAGCCCAAATCGGCCGGCCGCAAAGGAACATAGCCATGCCCAAAACCGACCTGTCCGCGCTTGCCGCAAAATGGCTGAAGAGCGGCGACAACGAACTGCCCGCCCGCGAGCGCGCCATTCTTGACGCCGTCCTCCATCGCAAGCCCGTCGCCCGTGTGCCCGCTGAAGATCTCTCCCGAACCTTCGGTGAGCGGCTGTCGGATCAGGTCGCGGCGTTTGGCGGCTCGTGGACCTTCATCATGCTGTTCAGCGGCTTCATCGTCGTTTGGGCCATCGTCAACGCAGTGTTGTTGGGCACCGGCGCCTTCGACCCGTATCCGTTCATATTTTTGAATTTACTGCTGTCGATGATCGCGGCCGTGCAAGCGCCGATCATCATGATGAGTCAGAACCGCCAGGCCATCAAAGACCGGCTGACCGCCGAGCACGACTACGAAGTCAACCTCAAGGCCGAAATCGAAATCATGGGCCTGCACGAAAAGTTCGATCAGTTGCGCACCGAACAAATGACAGAGCTCTTGCGATACCAGCAGCAGCAGCTCGACATCCTGACGGCGCTTCTGAAACGCAAGTCCGATTGAGGCTGCGGGAACCCGCGGACCCGAAACCTCAAGTCCGGTGATAGGGATGTCCTGAAAGTATGGTCGCTGCCCGGTAGAGCTGTTCCATCAGGACGATACGGGCGAGACCGTGGGGAAACGTCAGGGCGCCGAGCGATAACGTCATGCGCGCGTCGCCCAAAACGCTGGCGCCATGTCCGTCCGGTCCGCCGATGAGAAAAGCCAGGCCCTTGGCGCCGCCATCGCGCTCTTTTCGAATGAGTTCGGCGAAGGCCGCACTCGTCTCGGATTTGCCCGTCACCTCCAGCGCGATCTTGACGGGCGCGACGGCGCAGATCTTAAGGAGGCGCTGGGCTTCATCGTCCTTGCGCGTATCCGCTGAAGCGGCCCGCGATTCCACCAGTTCGATGATCTCGAGTGGGCCCAATCCCAGTGCTCGGCCCGCGCCGTTGAAACGCTTGAGATAGCGATCGGAAATATCGCGCTCGGCGCTATCCTTGAGGCGTCCGATAGCGGCAACGTAGAGGCGCATGAAAACACCGTAGCGCTCGCGCGAGCACTGTTCAGTCCAGGCATCGCGACGGAACCCTTATTTCTAGGGCGATTCACGTTTGAGATTGATCAGCGCACGTGGCTCATTCTCAAACGATCAAGCTCTAGTGCTGGGCTTCGCCGGTGGTCAAATCCGCCTGCCACATCTTCTCGAGGTTATAGAACTCGCGGACCTCGGGACGGAAGACATGGACGATGATGTCACCTGCATCGATCAAGACCCAATCACAGGTATCCTTGCCCTCGACGCGTGCCCGCGCCTGGCCGGAGTCCTTGATTTTTTGCTGGAGCTGATCGGCGATGGCGCCGACGTGCCGGTCGGACCGGCCGCTGGCAATCACCATGTAGTCTCCCATCGAAGATTTGCCTTCGAGCGGGATGGTGACGATCTCCTCGGCCTTGGCTTCGTCCAACCAGTGAACGATCTCAGCGAGGAGGGGAGCCGAGCCCGGCACGGATGCCTGCAGCTTGGCGGGAGACTTGCCCGTTCGGGCGGTCCCGGCAGTGGTTCGCATCAAGCGATTTTTGTCCTTCTTCTGGTCTCATCTGCCGCAGTCTTGAAACTGAACCTGCGTAACAGGCCCGCGACTGAGCGCAACCGGCACGAACAAGCCCGGCGCGCCATCATAATACTCCGGGCGGCGGCCAGCGGCAATCTGAATCCCGCCGTTAACATAGAAAATCGAATTATATCAGGGTGATGACAAGTGGCTTTTTGGGCGTTTGCGGCTGCTGGCGCGTAACGCAGTCGAAGAAAGCGGCGATAACCGGCTGGTCAGGAACACCCACGCTGGGGCCCGCGAGGATGCTAGTCGCGCCGCATCGGCTTCATCAATGCGAGTACTGGCGAGCACCTGAGCGGTTTCGCCTGCCAGTGCTTTCAAGCGCCACCCCGGCCGGTCGACGACCGCGATCGGCATGGTCTCGGCGATGTCCTTCCAATGTTGCCAGCGATGGAAGGTCGCCAGATTGTCGGCACCCATGACCCACACGAAATCAACATCGGGGTAACGCTGGCGCAAGAAGCTGAGCGTGGCGGCGGTATAGGGCGTGCCGAGCTCGGCTTCGAAGCCGGTGATTTTCATTTTCGGGCCGCGCGCGAATTGCCGGCACATCGCCATGCGCTGGTCTTGCGGCGCCAGTCCGCCGTTGGCTTTGAGGGGATTTCCGGGCGTCACCAGCCACCACAACTGATCGAGGCCCAACCGCTTAACGGCAGTCTCGGCGACGATGCGATGACCTTCGTGCGGCGGGTTGAACGAGCCGCCCATGATGCCGATGCGCTGGCCTGGCATTACCATGGGGGTGCGGACTGCTAGGGAGCCGAAGGCATTGAGTTGCGTGCGACCGACGCTGCTCACGTCGCTCTCACCTGGCCAGTGCCGCGCACCAGATATTTAAAGCTCGTCAACTGTTCGACCCCGACCGGCCCGCGCGCGTGCATCTTGCCGGTGGCGATGCCGATCTCGGCGCCGAAGCCAAACTCGCCGCCGTCCGCAAATTGCGTCGAGGCATTGACCAGCACGATGGCGCTATCGATCCGTTTCAGGAACAATTCAGCGGTCGCCTCGCATTCGGTGATGATGGCGTCGGTGTGTTGCGAGCCATATTTGGTGATGTGCGCGATGGCCTCATCGACGCCATCGACAGTCTTGACCGCGATGATGGTGTCGAGAAATTCGCGGCCGTAATCGGTGGCCACCGCCGCCTTGACGCGGGAATCGACCTTTTGCGTGGCGTCGTCGCCGCGGACTTCGCAACCGGCATCGAGCAGCGCCTTGACCAGCGGCGTCAAACAATCTTCGTCGGCGTTTTGGTCGATCAGCAGACACTCGGTCGCGCCGCATACCCCCGTGCGCCGCATCTTGGCGTTGAGCACGATCGGAATGGCGATATCCAAATCGGCGCCGCGATCGACGTAGGTGTGGCAGATGCCTTCCAAGTGCGCGAACACCGGCACCCGCGCATCTTTCTGCACGCGTTCGACAAGGCTTTTTCCGCCGCGCGGGACGATGACATCGATGTTGCCGTCGAGCCCGCTCAGCATCTGCCCGACGGCGTCACGGTCGGTCGTTGGCACCAGTTGGATGGCGGCTTCTGGCAAGCCGGCGGCGCGAAGGCCCTCGATCAGGCAGGCGTGGATCGCGACACTAGAGTGATGGCTTTCCGAACCGCCGCGCAGGATCGCGGCGTTACCGGCTTTGAGCGACAAGGCCCCGGCGTCGGCGGTAACGTTCGGGCGGCTCTCGTAAACGATGCCGATGACGCCGAGCGGCACGCGCACGCGTTGAAACTTGAGGCCGTTGGGACGGGTCCATTCGGCGAGGATTGTGCCGACAGGATCGTCGAGTGCCGCGATGTCTTCAAGGCCGCTTGCAATCGCGGCGATGCGCTTGTCGTCCAGCATCAATCGATCGACGAATGCGGCCGGGCGATCAGCGGCTTTGGCAGCCTCGATATCCTTGGCATTGGCCGCGAGGATGGCAGGCACCGATGCGCGCAAGGCTTTCGCCGCAGCCACGAGTGCCGCATTTTTCTGTTCGCTCGAGGCAATCGAAAGGATCCGGCTCGCCGCACGCGCATCATCCCCAATGCCGCGCATCAGCCGTTCCGTATCGCCAGCAATGGTCTCGCGCTTGTTCATTGCCAAAGTCTACCAAGATTTGACAGCCGGTGATAGGTGTCTGACCCTCCGGGTCTGACACCCTGATGAAATTCCACGTGCCATCTTTGCCCTACGACATTAGCCTTCGTCACTCCAATTTGGCGGGCCGTAGAAATTTACCGTATCGTCGTCTACGCCCTCACGAAGGAATGTCTCATACTTGCCACCAGGCGCCAAGCTTTCCAACATATTGAGGATGGTTCCGACTTGCAGCCAAGTTGGTGGCGTGACCAACGCCGCATAGCTTTTTGAACTCGACCAATGCCAGTCATTTGGAGCGTCGCATATTCCGGCGGCAACGGGATTGAGATGAATATACCGGGTTGTGTTCACCAGCTGGGCATCGGTGTCGATCAAAATTGAATTTGCGCGTCCCCTGAATAGTGGGCCGTCGCGTCCTGTGCGATTGTTGATCAACCGGGTGTAGCGCCCAGAAAGTTGTTGGAGGAATGTAGATAGTTTGCCTGCACGGCTGCGGACGAGAAGGTGAAAATGATTATCCATAAGACAATAGCAGTGGATCTCGATCTGCGAGACGTCGCAAGCCATTTCGACGCAATTCAAAAAGAGCGCGCGGTCTGAATCTTGAAGAAAGATCGGTTGCCGGGCAGCACCGCGATTCATAACGTGATGAAAAGCATTCTCATGATCGATACGATGAGAACGGGGCATTGAGCAGACCTCGTTTTGGCAGTTCGTCAAGGTGTCAGACCCGGAGGGTCAGACACCACCACCGCTAGGACACCGCCACTACTTCCTGCTCAACGCCATATCATCGCGATGCACGAGGGTGTCGGGGCCCTCGTAGCCGAGGATTTCGGCGATGGCGCTCGACTTCTTGCCGATGATGCGGGTGGCGTCGGCCCTGGCGTAGGAGATCAAGCCGCGGCCAAGCTCACGCCCGTCAGCGGCGCGGATGATGACGGCGTCGCCACGATCAAAGCCGCCGTCAACCCGGGTCACGCCGGCCGGCAACAAGCTCTTGCCCGACAGCAAGGCTTTTTCAGCGCCCGCATCGATGAAAATCTGGCCTGCAGGTTCCAACTGGCCCGCGATCCAGCGCTTCTTGGCCGTCACCGGATCGGACTTGGCGAGAAACCACGTCACCTTGGCGCCGTCGGCGATGGCCTGCAGCGGGTGCAGGATCTTGCCGGTCGTGATGACCATGTTGGTGCCGGCCCCAAGCGCGATTTTTCCAGCCTCGACTTTGGTTTTCATGCCGCCCTTCGAGAGCTCGGTGCCGGCGTCCCCTGCCATGGCTTCGATCTCAGGCGTGATCTCGTTGACGAGCGGAATGTGCGTGGCATGCGGATCGAGATTCGGTGGCGCGGTGTAGAGGCCGTCGATGTCCGACAGCAGCACCAGGCAATCCGCCGACACCATCGAGGCCACACGCGCCGACAAACGATCGTTGTCGCCATAGCGAATTTCGGTCGTCGCGACGGTGTCGTTTTCGTTGACGACGGGAATGGCCTTCAGCTTCAGCAGTTGCTCGATGGTGTGGCGAGCGTTGAGATAACGGCGGCGCTCTTCGGTGTCGCCAAGCGTCAGCAGCACCTGCGCCGCAATCAAACCGCGGGCGTTGGCCATCTCTTGATAAGCGTGCGCAAGCGAAATTTGGCCGACCGCCGCCGCCGCCTGACTCTGCTCCAGTTCAAGCGGACCTTTCGGCAATTTCAAAGTATGCCGCCCAAGCGCAATCGCGCCGGACGACACCAGCACGATGTCCTTGCCGGCCTTGGCCAGCGCCGCCACGTCGTCCATCAGCGAGTTCAGCCATTCGGCCTTGAGCTTGCCGGTGTCGCGGTCGGCCAGCAACGCCGAGCCGATCTTGATGACGATGCGCTTGGCACTCGCCCATTCCGGCCGGGCGGCGGCCCTGTGCTCGTTACTGGTTGTCGATTTGGGCGTCATGGGTCTTTGGAGTGGACGTCCCTCTCCCGTGGGAGAGGGTGCCCAACAGGGCAGTGAGGGGCTTCTGACTTTCTTACACACTCAATAAAACAGGCTCGAAACGCTCTCTTCGCGGGACGTTCGCATGATGGCCTCGCCGATCAAGGGGGCAATGGAAATAACCCGGATGTTCTTGGCGGCGCGAATGGCTTCCGTCGGCAAAATCGAATCCGTGATCACCAGCGACTTGATGCGCGAATTCTGAATGCGCGAGACCGCCCCGCCCGACAGCACGCCGTGGGTGATGTAGGCCGAAACTTCCGTGGCGCCGCTTTTCAACAGCGCTTCGGCGGCGTTAACGAGCGTGCCGCCGCTGTCGACAATGTCGTCGATCAGGATACAGCGTTTACCGTCCACTTCACCGATGACGTTCATGACTTCGCTCTCGCCGGCGCGCTCGCGGCGTTTGTCGCAAATCGCGATCGGCGCGCTGATGCGCTTGGCAAGGGCGCGTGCGCGAACCACGCCGCCGACATCCGGCGAAACCACCACGACATCATCCGTCTTCCCGAAGTTCTCCTCGATGTCGCGGGTAATGACGGGCGCCGCAAATAGGTTGTCGGTCGGAATATCGAAGAAGCCCTGGATTTGCCCGGCATGAAGGTCGAGCGTCAGCACGCGGTCGGCGCCGGCGCGTTCGATCAGGTTGGCGACTAGCTTGGCCGAGATCGGCGTACGAGGTCCGGGTTTACGGTCTTGGCGGGCATAACCGAAGTACGGCACCACGGCCGTGATGCGCCGCGCCGAGGAACGCTTCAGCGCGTCGATCAGGATCAGCAACTCCATCAGGTTGTCGTTGGCTGGAAACGATGTCGATTGCACAATGAAAACGTCTTGTCCGCGGACGTTCTCCTGCAGCTCGACGAAGATTTCCATATCGGCAAAACGCTTCACCTGGCCCTTGGTAATGGGCAACTTCAAGTAGGCGCAGATCGCCTCAGTCAGGGGGCGGTTACTATTGCCTGCGACGAGTTTCACTTGCAGTTTTCCTCGTCCGTCTCCGGCTCGGGCATCGAAGGGCATGGGTGCTCCCGGATGCGCCATGGAGGGCGCTTCTAGCAAGCGGGCCCGGAGGTGGCAACCGCCCGGGCCCGATCTTCGCAATTAACTTTCACGCAAACTTACAATTGGGCTGCGTGCAATGATTAATTGGTCTTTTGTTGAGGCAACAGTTTGACGATGCCTTGAGCGGCAGCGGCGGCAGCCATATCCGCTGTTTTGCCCCAAGAACCGTCGAGGGAGCCTTGCGGCACCTCGTTTTTCTGCGAGACAGTGCCGAGCTTCTTACCCTTGGGATCGATGACGTTCCAATCGATTTGGATGGGTTGCTTGCCGTCTTTTCCCGCTCCCATCACAACCTTGCCCTCGACCTTATAGGTTTGGGGCGTGGCCGCGCTGGTCAGCGGCACACCATTTTTGGTCAGCTCGCGTTGAATAGCGCCGGCCAAAGAGGTGCTGCCATCGCCCGGAGCCCCGGTCACGGATGACACCATTGTCGAGACCGGACCGTTGTCGATGCTGCCGGTCGTCGAGGCCGCAGCGGCAACAGGCGCGTTCGCCACCGTCGTCAGCGCGGCAGGCGTCGCGGCCGGGATTTGGCCATTGGCAACGGCTGGCGTCGCGATGCTAGCCTGAGCCGTCTTGGTTGCCGTCGTCGCCGGGTCGGTCGCCGCATTAGCCGCGACATTGGTAGCGGATGCCGGAACCGCGTTGCTCGCGACCGGCGTTGAAGTTCCGGGCAACCAGCTGGCGATTTGGGTGGCGGTTTTGTCGGCGATGTTTTGAATGGTCTGCGACGAGATCGATGCCCACGGATCCTTGCCCGGAGCACCAGCCGCAAATTCTTCACCCGTGATCCGGTTGGCGCGCTTGCCAGCCTGATCCGTCACATCCCAAATATAGGAAATTTTGGAACCGGTTTTCTCGCGTGCGGCAACGATGTACCCGCGCAACA
>JANLYX010000028.1:0-21099 GCA_031365865.1 Hyphomicrobium sp.
CGGCGAAAACGGAAAGCGCGCGAGAAGCTTCAGATATTCTGACGACGAACGACTTTGTCACAAAACGCCAATCCGGTACACGCGCCAAGGCTACAAGCGTGGGCTGAGCAAGCCCCGTGCCGCGACAAGTTTGCGGCTCAACCAGCCATCTCGCAAGGGAAAGTTGCCAACTTAACCTTGATTTCGTTGGCCTTACCTCAAAAACGGTAAAGGCCGGGGAGAACCCCGGCCTCGATCGTTGCGTAGCGGCACAGATTAAGAAGCCACTCAGAGCTTATCGGGCTGAACGGGGGTGTCATCGCCACCGTCCTGGTCCGGCGCGAATTGCTGAGCGGGAGGTGCTGACCGGTCCGGTCCGCCGCCACCGCCCTCGCCTCTGTCGCCACCTTTGCCGTCATGGCCGTGGTGACCCCGGTCGCCATGACCGTGATGGCCACCCCAACCGCCACCCTCACCGCCCCAACCGCCCGCAAACCGGTGACCCTTATGATGACCGCCACCCATGGGCGAAAGCTGGTGCATCAGCGGACGAAGCACGTCCTTTTGCTCATCGGAAAGCGATGCGTAGAACGGCTTGAAGGCGCCGGCGAACGCGGTCATGCGGCTGGCGCGCTCCGACATCCCTTGCGCCATCTTGTCGATGCGAGCGGCCATGTCGGGTTTCTTGCCTTCGGCGCGGTCCTTTTCATGCTGTACGCGCATCGCTTTCCATTCGGCGCGCTTGGCGTCGCGCATTTTGAAGGCGTCGCGAACCTGGGCTTCGATCGGAACCCATAGTTTTTCCTGGTCCGGCGAAAGTTTGAGCGCCGCCTTGGCCATAGCCAGCTTGCCTTCATCAAGGCGAGCGCGGGTTTCAGGCGTCATCGTCGACCAGCCGGTATGCTCGGCGGTCTTGGCAATGGCATAGGTGGCGGGGATGGCGGCGGCAGCAATGGCCAACAGCGCACCGCGCGATAACTTCATCATATGAGGCTCCTTCTTTGAACGGCGCCGCGAGGTTTGGGGGAAGACATGCGGCGCTTTCGTTCGATACAACGGACCGACTTTGAGCTTTCCGTCGCGAGACTTGGGGCTCGGTCGCTACCTTATGGATTTAGCGAGGTTTTTGGCTGTTGCCGCGCCTTGCGCCGTGTCAAGGCCGATGACACCCGCCAAAATCGCGCCGTCGAAGTCCGCGCCCGCGATATCGGCTCCGGACAAATTCGCACCCGTCAAATCGGCCTTGGTAAAGTCGCAATCTGAAAGCTTGGCGCCGGTAAGATCAGCCCCTGCGAATTGCGTGAACTGAAACACACCTTTGTGCAAATCCGCGCGGACCAGTTTTGCGTGGGAAAAATCGGCACCGTTGAAAACCGCGCGCGGCGTATACGAACCCCACGTCGCCATCAGCAGTCCGAGGCGCGCGCCTGTCAGATCGGCATTTCGAAACTTGGCGCCGTCGAGCCGGGCGGCAATATGAGCGTCTCTCAGATCCGCATATTCAAAATTCGGCGCGTCGGAGCGCTCGGGCTCGATGGTCGAGAACGCCGTCACGGAAAGTAACGTCGCACCCATCAAATGCGCCGACGAGAAATCGCTGCGCGTGACGATGGCATTGTCGAGTTTTGCGCCCGTTAGATCCACGCCCTTCAGCGACGCGCGCGTGAGGTCTGATCCGTAAAGACTGACTCCAGAAAGATAGGCTTGTTTGAAGTCCAAGCCCGCGAGATCAAGGAAGCTTAGATCCTTGCCCGAGAGGTCGACGGGAGCGGACGCCTTGAATAATCGTTCGGCGACGTCGTGAGCGGTGACATCCGCGGCCAAGCCATGGGTCGCGCCTGCCATGATCAGCATTGTCGTGAACGCGTATCTCAAGGACGGTTCTTTCCTGGCCCGCAGCGCATACCGAGTTGAACGCGCGCAACCTGATTTTAGACGCCGATCAAACTTTGCCACCGGCTGCGCTGGATCGTCTCGGCTCACCGTGATGATAACGTTATAATCATGGAATAATTTTGCCATCATGCCGATTGTTTCGAGCCGGCGAGATGGACATCTCGACCGCCCTGGCACAGCATCAGCCTTAACGTATTACCCTGTAAACTTGGAGTCGAATGATGTTTCAAACACTCAGCCGCCCCGGTTCACGCATTTTTTGGACCGCGTCGCTCGTGATCGCGCTTGCCACTCCAGCAGTCGCCGACCGCGACGCGGTCCGCAACGGCAAAAGCTGGAGCATCCAACTGCAGGGAAACACCTCAGCGTTGAAAAAGAGCAACGCCGATGTGGCGGTTGTCGACCCGGATGAAGTCAAAAATCCTGCGCAACTGAAAACCAAGGCCAAAGGCGGCAAGCGGGCGGTGTTGGCCTATATCTCGATCGGCGAAGCGGAAGAAGGCCGCGCCTACATGAAAAAGGGTTCGAAGAAATGGCTGACCAAAGAGGGTCAAGGCTGGAGCGGAAATTACAAGACGCGCTTTTGGGACGAAGACTGGAAAGGTATCGTCAAGTCGCGCGTCAAAGCCGCACTCGCGGCCGGTTATGATGGCGTTTATCTCGACCGTGTCGACACCTATGAACGCATGAACGCTCCCGGTGGTTCGCGCAAGGCCATGATCAAATTCGTCAAAGAAGTAGCGTCAGACGCCCGCAGGTCGAAGGGCGATGCGGCCGTTGCCGTGCAAAATGCCGAAGAACTTCTCTCCGACAACAGCTATGTCGACACCATCGACGCCATCGGCAAGGAAGATCTTTATCACGGCATCAACCACGATGGCAGCCGCAACAACAAGGGCGCCGTTAAAGCCAGTGTCGATTTGCTGAAGAAAGCCAAGTTGCGCGGCAAAGGCGTCTACGTTGTCGAATATCTAGACGGCGAACATGCCAAACGTGTGCGTAACGAAGCCAGCCGCGACGGATTTGTCGCGAGCACGGGCAAACGCAAGCTCGACAGCGCGACGCAAGATTGAAGCAACCGCGTCTGATCCTGCCCCATAATGGCATCAAAGCCACACTCAGGCATGGAAATATCTGACATAATTTCTTTGTAGATCGCAACTGTTGGAAGGTGCGCCCGGTCAGTGCGATAGTTTGATCGGTTAGAGCGCGTACCGTCTATTGCGCGTGGTAGTCTGGGAGTGGGGCCTTCGTGAAACGATCTGCGGTATTATTGGGCGTGGCATGCCTCTTGATTGGCGCGTGCTACTCTGTTCCATCGCACTCGATTACAAAAGATCCGCCTGCGGCACCCGCTGCGGTCGTCAAGGGTGCGCAAGCACCAGGCAAGGCGCTGGATGACGTCTGGCCCAAACCCGTCGCCGAATTCCTTGACGGCAAATATCTCGAACGATCCGATATCGTTCTGACCAGCCGCAAGGGCGATTTATCATCCTCGCTTATCCGTTGGGCGACGAACTCATCCTTCTCTCATTCCGCTTTGGTTTTTACAGGCCGGCAGTTCGATCAAGGCATCTCAGAAACGTTTGTGATCGAGGCTGGAACGAGCGGCGTGGACTTGACCCAGCTTACCCACTACGTCGAAAATAAAAGCAACTTCGTCGCCATCAAGCGTCTCAAGAATGACTGGTTCAATGCCGACCGGAAAGCGCGGGTGCGTGGAGTTCTTCTCGACAAAATCAAGGACACGTACGACTACTGGACGATCTGGCGGATCGCCAAGAATTTGTGGTTCGGTGTTCAAGCCAAAATGAGCACGAAGGAAAAAACGGTCGCGTCCTATCACAAGAAAGCCTGGCAACCGCCGAATGAATACATCTGCTCGGGGCTCGTGCAAATCGGCTACGTGCAGACCGTGATCGAAGGTATTACGCGCGGTGAACTTTCGCCCGAAATTTTACGCGACGTCGTCTTCAACAAGGCCGCCGAGAGCAAACTTCCGGAGCGCGGCAGCTGGAAGTATCTCGGCGAGGATGCCACCGGTACGGCGATAGACTTTCAGTACGTCTTGAACGACGAATTGTTCGCCACAACGCCGGAAGACCTCGCACAAACCGACAAGCTCGAGTGGCTCTATCTGATTAAGGATGGGGCCGTTCACAAGGTGTCGAGTTATGCCGAGGTCTTGAAGTTGACGCGCTGATCGGGCTTCAGAAATTTTAGCTTTTGGGTACGTCGGCCTTGGGAGCTTCGGCCTGGGGGGCCTCAGCCTTCGCCGGCTCGGTCGACGTCGGCTCCATGTGACCCTTGGTTTCGCCCGGCTGATTGGCGGCGGACGGTTTCTCTACAGCGCTCGTTGGAGC
This sequence comes from Hyphomicrobium sp., assembly GCA_031365865.1. Classification (GTDB taxonomy): domain Bacteria; phylum Pseudomonadota; class Alphaproteobacteria; order Rhizobiales; family Hyphomicrobiaceae; genus Hyphomicrobium_B. The sequence continues at coordinate 4,239 of JANLYX010000028.1, forward strand.
TGGGGCCGCTGCAGCCGGCGCCTTGGCGGCCGCAGGCTTAACCTCGGCGGCATACGGATCAACCGGAGCAACGGCCGGCTTGCGGAGTGGATCGACGGGCTGCGAATAGACCACGCGATCCAATCCTTGAACGCAGCCCGCAATACAGATGATCAAATCTTCCTTGGGACGGACCGCTACTAGATCGCGAACGAGCCGGCTCGATGCCGGGAAAAGGTCGTCGCCGCCGCCGTCTTCCGGAATGGTATGGAGAATTTTATCGCCGCCTTTAGCAATCTCGACGGATTGCTCAGCTTCAGCGGGAGCAGCAGGCGTTACAGCCTCTTCGTCAGCGAGCGCGCGGTTACCGGCCGGAAGAGAGAGCATCGCGGCGAGCGCGGCTGAAACCCAAGTCAAGTGGGATCTACGCATTACACAAACCTTCAACATTGAACCAGACGTGATCGAATGTGCACGTGCAGAGTTAATAATAGATTTACAATGCCGCGCACCGCTCCCGCAAAGTCACTGGCGGGGCGTTAAAGCCTTGGCCATGCTATGGCGGCGCTCCGCTTTAATCTTGAGCGCTTGCACATGAGCCAGATGTTTCGGACGGACAATGCCCGCGCCTCGTGAAAGAGACGGCGTTCTGATAACCGAAACTTGCCAGCCGCCATTACGTGGCGTTTTTTCCAAGCGTCGATTGCGTATGGAGCTTTTGACAACGGCAAGTTTTCGCAGATGCTTCTTGACCGGCAATGTTGCCTGAGCCACTTCGGCACCATTTGTGCTGGTTGTTTCCAGCGACGCAATGTCGTTGCGACGAGATCTCACTGGTTCTGCGCGGGCATGTTCACCTTCGCGGCCGACATAGGATTTGGGTGTGTCGTAGCACCCGGCAACGCACAGGATGACATTCTGGTCACCCACGATATCACCCGATTTTTTGTTGCCGGCAAGATTGACCTCGCCCGCTGTCGGTTCAAGCTTACGCGTTGAGCTGAGGCCCGTCGACGCCGCAACCTTGCTGACCATGTAGACGATGTGGTCGGGAGCGTCTTTTTCCCGGCAACCGGCCTCGCAGACGATGACGAAGTCATCGGGGTGGGCAAGTGCTACCGGGGTGGCTGGGTCTTCTCCGACAGGATTATCTTCCGACTTCAACCGCTCGGTGGCGTGTTTCTGCCAGATCGAGAAGTTCGGATCGGTGTCGGCGATGCGGATCAAGATCGAAGGCGATTGACGTTTCGCGGGATGGGTCTGCGAGATGGCCGTCGATATGGCGTCGGAAGGCGTGGACGGCTCCGTTCTCGGGCTCAACAATTGCCGGAATACCCAGCGGCGGGCCTTCACGAAATCGCTGTCGGCGATGGCCGTTTTCGGCGCCAGCGGTTCACTAACGCTGTAGACGGGCGGCAAGTCGATGGTTTGGAGTGAAATCGATCCCATATCCCGGTTTAGCGGCGTTTGATCGCCGGCGCGCGCTGCTTGCGGCGCGAGTGCGAGCGCTGCCGCCAGGCAGAAGCCCAGCGTTACGACCTCATGGCCCCCGTTGATCCGCAATTTCATGTTCTGCCTATGCCGCCGTCTGTAAAGTCTGCCCGTAAGGCCCTCGAACTCGTCCCGGCGATCTAACGCTGGTGCCGGAACCATTGTTCGTCAGCCGACGAAGCATTGATGATTTTGACATTGCGAAAATCGGTGCCTTGGGATGGCAGCGGCGGAGCCATCGGCGTATGCCGCTCCATCTTGTGGCCGAGGCGGACCCTGCTCGATGCCTCGGATAAATAAGAAGACTTCAACGAAATCTTATGAGCTGCGGGTTGCGCCACATCCCGAGGTGCCTCCGATGACGCGCTCTTGCGTGCTGCGTTTGCCGGCGTTTCAATGGTGATACCGTAATAGGCGGCAATACACGGATCGCTGTGTTTTTTGGCTTCGAGATCCGCAGCGTTGACGTAGACGACATTATCGGGGCCACAAAGATAAGCGTCATCGGCCCGCGCCAAACCGGCTTGTCCCGCGATCCCCGACAACGACACAACAAGCGGCACTGCTACGCTAACTCGCCACGACATGACCTACACCCTCGAAGCTACAAACCCCGTCAGAGTGTCACATTACGGCACAGTGATTGACAATTCGTTGAGCGACGAAACGCCGTTCAATGAACGGCTGGATAGCGCCAATACGATCCGCCCGCCGTCGTTTTGATGGTCTCCAGGATGGGGATGCGTTTGTCGGGTGGGCGTTCGCCGGTTTGCAACAGCAGCTTGATGTCGTTCAGAAGGGCGTTGTTCTCGGCATAGCCTGAGTGATTAAGTCCGAGGCTGTCGGTGGAGACGGCCGTGACATCGATTGTATCGACACCTGGAATGATCAGCGGGCCGGCAGCTGGCACGTCGCCGGCTCGCGGTACGCCGCCCCAGAACCGGGCCGAGTAGCCGAGCGCCCTGTCGTTCGAGGCGGCATAGAGCGTGACCCCCCGGGCGAATCTAGTAATTTCGCGCGCAATGTTATCGAACTTGTCGCGATCAACGTCGGGGGCTGCAAGAATGACCTGGCTGATGGCAATGGCGTCGGGGCTCTCTTGCCGCCAGCGCTCCAGAACCCGCATCAGCAGATCGCTGCCCATCGAGTGCGCAATCAGGCTGATCGACTTGGCGCCGCTTTCTTTGACGACCATGTTGAGGAATTCGGTGAAGTGGGGCTCGGCTTGTTCGGTACTGCCGCGATCGTAGGTGTAACTCGCGACCTTGCCGCCCGATGGCCAGCTATAAACAAACGGCGCGCCGTCGAACTTCATGTCGTAGGCAATCTGGGCGGTGCGATAGAGTGCGTAATCGAATGACGTGTTAAAGCCGTGCACGAATACGAAAGCGTGATCCTTAAAATTCTTGGAGGCCGCTAGGCGCTCTTTGACGAGCGCCAGCATCTGCTCCTTGGTGAGGGCCGTGATTTCCTGCAGCGTGAAATGCTTGGTGTTATCTTCGCTCTCTTCGTAAACTTTGACTTTGAAATACGGGATTTCGACCACCCACGGACGCTCGACCGCCGGAACCTTATGGCTCAAGGGTACGGTCACGAGCGCCCGGCCGAGCTGCAATTTGTGGCCACGCTCTGCTCCGAACGCGAGGCGCTTTGGATCAGGCTCAATCGCCCGGTCGGTACCATAAAACACCGGCACCACGTCGTATTTGACTTCGGCGGCTGATGGCGCAGGTGGTGGAGACGGTGGGGCAGCGGCAGGCGCGGGCTCAGGTTTGGGTAGCGTGGCCGGTGTGTTGGTCGATTCCTGTGCTTGCGGCTGGTCAGATGGAGGCTTCGCCTTGTGCATATGCAGGCCGCGCGCCCGCTCTGCGTCCGGCGAGGTCTGAGGGTCCGCCGTCGTGGGCAAATCCTTGTCGACCGAGGCACCACGCGCGCGGTCCCATTTTTCAGATTCAAGTTCAGCCTGCTTCTTGGCTTCTTGAGCGTCCGCATCACGTTTGGCTTCGGCTTCAGCCGCGACCCGGGTCTCCTCTTCGGCGCGTTGCTTGTCAGACTCGCTTCCCACTCTCATGCTCGCCTGCCGTTCTGCCAGACGCCGGAGCAGCTGGGCCTCCTCCTCAGCACGTTGCCTGGCGGCGGCGGCGTCGGATCTGGCAGCGTCACTACTTGCCGCTTTTTTATTCACCTCCTGTGCTGCCCGCTCTTCAGCATCTTGGCGCGCTAACTCTCGAGCGCGTTGCTCGGCGGCCGCTGCCTGGTCGTCGGGCTTTGCACCCGAAGAGGGCTTTGCCGGGCTGCCGGCTGGAGCCGGCGAGGTCGTCTCCTGCTGAGACTTCGAGGCCGTTTGATTTTTAGATGGCGGTTGCCCGCAGCCCGCCAGAGCCACCAATGGCAGCAGAGCGGCGAGGGCAAGCGTCAGCGCACCCCGCCGGGCATAAAAAGGGCGATCAGATCGACTTGGCCGCTCGTCCTGGAATTTTGAAACGCGCAAAAAAATCAACTTGCTCTTGAAAAACATGAACGCCCCCGTCGCTGTCCGGCAAAGCCGTCGGCCTGGCAATCTAAGTAGCACGATAAAGTCAGGCAACGGCTGTTCCATGACAGACAACAGCGGCGAAATCCCGGCTTGAAGCGGGCGCCAATTTCTGCCCAAGGTTGCCGCATTCGAGGAAATTCGAAAGGGACCCATGTCCGGCCCGGCCAGATCCGCTACCCAAATTCCCGCTCAAGACTACATTGAGGGCATCGCCAACGGCGACCGGACATTGCTGGCGCGCGCCATTACGCTCGTTGAAAGCTCCAATCGCGACCATCAGCGTCTGGCGCAAGAGGTATTGCAGGGTCTGATGCCGAAGACCGGCGGCGCCATCAGGCTCGGGATTACAGGTGTACCGGGCGTCGGTAAATCGACGACCATCGATCAATTGGGCATGAACCTGGTCAATGCTGGAAAATCCGTGGCGGTACTGGCGATAGACCCGACCTCAAAACGCACGGGCGGCTCTATTCTTGGTGACAAAACTCGTATGAGCGCCTTGGCTCAGGAGAAAAACGCTTTCATCCGGCCCTCGCCGTCATCGGGCACGCTCGGCGGTGTCACCAAAAAAACCCGCGAGACCATGGCACTGGTCGAAGCTGCGGGTTTTGATGTCGTGATCGTCGAGACGGTAGGCGTCGGGCAGTCGGAAGTCGCCGTCGCCGATATGGTGGATTTTTTTCTGGTGCTGCTGCTTGCCGGTGGTGGTGACGATCTGCAAGGCATCAAAAAGGGCATCATCGAGCTTGCCGACATGATCGCGATTAACAAGGCCGACGGCGACAACTTGGCCCGCGCCGATCGAGCCGCGCAGGATTATCGCGGGGCCCTGCAAATTTTTACGCCGCACGGGGCGACCTGGTTTCCACCCGTGATCACGGTTTCGGGCCGCGATAACCGCAACCTTGATGACTTGTGGGCTAAGGTCGTCGAGCACCGCGACAAGATGATGGCCACGGGTGAGTTCGCGGCTCGGCGTCAATCACAGGCTGTAGCGTGGATGCGCGATATGATCGAGGACCGTTTGATGCGGGCCTTGAAGGCCAACCCGCAGGTCGCCAAAGAATTACCGGCCATCGAGGCGGATGTCGCCTCGGGACGGCTTGTGCCGGCGCTTGCGGTCGACCGCATCATGAATCTGATGGGTTTCTAACTGGCCGTTCCAGCGGCACTTTTTGGCTTATCCACAGACCGAATCAATCGGCATGGAATGAATGTCATGTCAGCGCGTTGTTCTCTCACAAGCGACGAACTCACTGGTTAGTATCGCGTAACAAAGTGAGGATCGGCGTGCAACGTCTCGGGTGTTGCTGCGTATCAGAATCGAGACGACAATGGAGCGTGAGGTCAGACCCCGCATCGGGCCTCACGCTCTTTTAATTTTTGCGCATCCCCAGGGTCGATTATGCTGCCGCGATGGCGCGCCCCAAAAATCACAAAACGCGTAATCCGATCATTGAGCCTGTCATTTTGCTCGCGGGCTTTGGGCCGTTTCCAGATGTTCCGGAAAATGCTAGCGCCCGGGTTGTCACAAAGCTCGCTGAGCAAGCGCGCGTGCAATTCAGAAGCGTCCGTTTCATCACCGAAATTTTTCCAACCGAATGGCAGGCAGCACCGCAAAGGCTGTCGCAGCTCTTTCGAGAGTTGCGCCCGACGTTGATGCTGCTTTTCGGAGTGGCCCGCGAGGCCAAAGGCTTTCGCATCGAGACCCAAGGCGTCAATGCTTGCGCCATGAGGACCGACGCCGCCGGCGAATGCCCCACCGCGCTACAGGTGACGCCCGAGGGACCTCCATCATACGCCGTCAACATCCCAACCCGGGACATTGTCGAGCATCTGCAGGCGCGCGGACTGCCAGCCACCCTGTCTGACGATGCCGGGGGCTACCTCTGCAACGCCGTGCTGTATCATGCCCTAACCCTGGCACGCGGCGCGCAGCAACCCTGCCAAGCCGGATTCATCCATATTCCAGTGGATTTATCCGTACCCCCACTGGACGAGGCGGCAGCGCTAGCCGGTGGATTGGAAATTATTCGCGTCTGCCTGGAGGCTCAGGTCAAGGCAGTTGGTTAATCCCAGCAGCAATGGCGCGGAGCTTGCTTTGCGTGAGCCTCATTTTGGGAGGCCCGTCATGCCCGTTAACCGCCGTTCAATGCTCGCTGCAACGCTCGGATTAAGCGCGGCGGCAGGTGCGGCCAAAGCCGGCCAATCTCAAGATAAAAAGACCGCACGAGATTTGCCACATCAAGCGGCAGCCGACGCCGTTAACAAGTTGGAGCCCAACGCTTCCCATGATCAAACGGCAACTTTGCAAGCCCTGATCGACGACGCCGCAACAAAAGAAATTCCCGTCGTCTTGCCAGGCGGGATTGTGCGTGTCGGCGATCTGAGGTTGCGCGCCGGGACCCGTCTCATTGGCCAAGCTCGCAGCACGGTCCTCGAATTTTCAGGCGGGCCGGCATTTGTGACCGCCGACAAGGCCGACGGATTGGTCTTACAAGGCTTGATTTTCGATGGCGCCTATAAAGCGTTCGATAGTGGCCGTGGCGAAGGCTTGATTACCATCTCTAACTCCAACGGCGTGAGAATCGAAGACGTTGAAATCCGCCAAAGCGCCCGGTCGGGACTGTTCCTCTTAGCGTGCGCTGGACGCGTCAGCGGCAGCGATGTTCACGATGTTCTCGACGCCGGGATCAAGAGCATCGACGCGACCGGCTTAGAAATTCGCGGCAATACTGTCTCGTCCTGCGGCAATAATGGCATTCAAGTCTGGCGCTCGGAGCACGGCGAAGACGGCACAATCGTCTCGGGAAATCGCATCAGCCGGATCCGCCACGCTGCCGGCGGCACAGGCGAATATGGCAATGGAATCAACGTCTTTCGCGCGGGCAGCGTTCTGGTCCATGGCAATCGTATCGCAGATTGCGCCTACAGCGCCGTTCGCGGCAACGCTGCGTCCAACATCCAAATCATCGCCAATAGTTGCGAGCGTCTCGGTGAGGTCGCGATCTATTCCGAGTTCGGTTTTGAAGGCGCGCTCATTGCCAACAATCTGGTCGATCATGCAGCCACGGGAATTTCGGTCACGAATTTCAAAGAAGGTGGCCGGCTCGCCGTCATTCAAGGCAACCTTATCCGAAATCTGTTCCGGCGCGAGCACGAGCCGGATGACAAGCGCGGCGAAGGCATCGGTGTCGAAGCTGACGCTGTCATATCCGGCAATACAATCGAAGGCGCGCCGACCGTCGGTATTCAGATCGGATGGGGGCCGTTCATGCGCGACGTCTCCGCTACCGGCAACGTCATTCGCCGAAGTAAAGTCGGCATTTCCATCACCTCCGCGCCTGAAGCCGGCGCCTGTCTAATCGCCAATAATTTGATCTCGGAAGCCAAGGACGGAGCCATCAGGACCATGGTCTTCGGCATCGTCAACGGACCCGATCTCGCCCGCGATCCCCATGCCAGCGGCCGTGTCACGGTCGTTGGCAACGTCGCCGTTTAGGAACAATCTACGACAGCGCCGCTTGCAGAAGCGCGGAGGCCCGAATGACGCCGACGTCTTTGCCTCGCGCGTTCTTCAGAGTTCTTAAATTGAGCTTGCCGCGCGCCGCCGGTACAAATGCTTCGACGAGCAACCGTGTCACGGCATCGGCCGCGCGGGTGGCGCCGTCGTCGATTTTCATGGCGAAGCCGATACCAAGCTTCGGGAATACGCCAGCGTACGCGCCCTCTGCCCCAGTCTTGATGTAGGCATCGCCCTCGAAGGCGGAGAGCACAATGGTATCGAGACGGCCGATGCCGGCAGCGAGTTCGGGTTCCGACCAAGCGGCATCCATGATGATGCCGGCGGCGGCGGCGCGCGGCGCGGCCATGTTGGTGCCGGTGCCAAAACGCGCGAAGGCGGCGGCTAGGCTTCTCGCGGACATCGCCCAATTTGGGACCGCACAGCCGTCGATGCCGCAGACGTCTGATGTCAAGCTGACATCCGCCATGTCTTCGAGCACGCGGCGAATCCGCCGTTGCACCGGATGTCCAGCATCCCAATAGTCGGTGACGCTTTCGCCAAGATGGCGGGCCGTCGCCAGCATGGCCGCGTGCTTTCCGGAGCAATTATGATGAAGTGAGCCTGGTCTCGCGCCGGTGGCCCAAAGTGCGCGAGCTGCAGCCTCATCCAACGGCGGATGGACGCCACACGCCAAAACAAATTCGTCGAGCCCGACAAGCCGCAGCATATCCCGCGCCGTCGCGACATGGCGCTCGGTTCCGGCATGCGACGCGGCGGCGAGCGCAATATGAGGTTTCTTGAAGCCCAAGGCCGCAGCTGCGCCGGTTTCAAACAGCGGCAAAGCCTGCAAAGCCTTGATGGCCGAGCGTGGATAAACAGGCCGGTCAACATCGCCGAGATCGAGCAGGAGCTTGCCGTCGCTCGCCACGATCGCCAGAGCTCCGCGGTGGCGGCACTCGACAAGTGGTCCGCGTGTCACCTCGATCAAAACCGGATTGGTCATGCAGCTCCGTAAATTTTGTCCGCGTCGTCATACGCCTGTCCCGCTTAACCTGTTCATGGCGGATAATCGAGCCCTGGCTGCGAATGTCGCGGTGGCGTGCCCATGCGGCCTCTAGGATGGGAATAATGCGGGATTTTCAACGTCATTTCTGGTGACAGACGCTGCGCCGAAACAATCGCTGGCGGCGAATCGGCTAGGCTGACCGCGCTTTCAGCATTTCCACACTCAGCATTCCCACACAGAGGCCATGCAATGCCGGCCCGCGCCGCGCCAAAGAAATTGTCCGCTCCAACTTCGCTTGAGGCGGCGCACGCCAAGCTTGAAGACGTTTTTGGCTATAAAAGTTTCCGGTCACACCAGGAAAAGATTATCTCGACTGTGTTGGAAGGCGGCGATTGCCTCGCCTTGATGCCGACCGGCGGCGGCAAATCGTTATGCTACCAAATTCCAGCGCTCGTGCGACCTGGCACGGGCATCGTTGTCTCGCCCTTGATTGCGCTGATGCAGGACCAAGTGGCGGCTCTCAGAGAAGCCGGCGTCAAAGCCGCGTTTTTGAATTCAACGCTCGGCCGGAACGAACAAGATGGCATTGAACGGCAGTTCGCGGCTGGTGCTCTCGACATTTTGTACGTCGCACCCGAGCGTCTCGTACAGGAGCGGACGCTCTCATTATTGGGCCGTCACGAGATCGCGCTGTTCGCAATCGATGAGGCGCACTGCGTTTCGCAATGGGGCCACGATTTCCGCCCCGAATACCGCCAGCTCAGGATCTTGGCCGATCGCTTTCCCAATGTGCCGCGCATCGCATTAACCGCCACGGCCGACGAGCGGACGCGTCAGGAAATCATCACTGAGCTTCGACTCGAGAACGCGGCTTGCTTCATCGCCAGTTTTGACCGGCCCAACATTCGCTACATCATTGCGGAAATGGGATCGATGAGCGGGCGCGAGAAGCTTTGGCACTTTATCGCGAACGAACATCCCTCCGACGCCGGCATTGTCTACTGCCTATCGCGCAAATCGGTCGATGAAACCGCGGCGTGGCTGGCGTCCAAAGGCCGCAAGGCGCTGGCGTATCACGCTGGGCTCGAGCCGCACGTCCGCGCCGCTGCTCAGTCGAGGTTCCTTAGCGATGACGGCATCATCATCGTCGCGACGATCGCTTTCGGCATGGGCATCGACAAGCCCGACGTGCGTTTTGTCGCCCATCTTAATCTGCCGAAGTCCATCGAAGCCTACTATCAGGAAACGGGCCGGGCTGGCCGCGACGGCGAGCCGGCGAATGCTTGGATGGCGTATGGTATCCAAGATGTCGTCCAGCTCCGGCAATGGATTGCGCAAGGCGAAGGCGCCGATGCCTTCAAACAGGTACAACGCCAAAAGCTCGACGCACTGATTGGATTGGCCGAGATGCCGGCCTGCCGCCGCCAAGCCTTGCTCGCTTATTTCGGAGAGCGATTATCCGAGCCGTGCGGGAATTGCGACAACTGTCTCAACCCACCCGCGACCGAAGACGGCACGACGCTGGCGCAAAAGGCGCTCTCCGCCGTCTATCGCACGGGGCAACGCTTCGGGGTCACGTACGTCGTAGACGTGCTGCTTGGCAAAGCGGAGGAACGCGCCGTTCGCAACGGTCACGACCGTTTGTCGGTTTTTGGCATCGGCAAGGATCAATCAGCCGCACAATGGAAAGGCCTGTTTCGCCAACTTGTGGCGGCCGGCTATTTGACAGGTGATGATGACGGCCACGGCACGCTGGCATTGACGGACAGGGCGCGGCCGCTGCTGCGCGGGGAAGATAAATTCCTCATGCGCCTGGCGCGCGTCATGCCGAAAAAATCCAAACGCGAGAGCAAGGCCTCGGCGAAAGTTGCGCCACACGACGACGCCCTTTTCCAGGCCTTGCGGACCCTCCGGCTCAAGTTGGCGGCGGCTGCCAAGTTGCCGCCCTACGTGGTCGCGCAGGACCGGACGTTGCTCGAGCTTGCCGAAAAGCGCCCTGCGAGCGAATCCGGTCTGCATGACATCATGGGGCTCGGCGCAAGTAAGATCGCGCGTTATGGCAAGGCGTTTTTGGAGACAATCGCGAGTTTCAAACAGCATCCGCTGCTGTCAAATCGTTTGTCGGCAACGGTCAATCAAACACTTGCGCTGCACGTGCAGGGCCGAGATGCCGAGACCATCGCACGCGAACGCGGGCTCGAAATCGCAACCGTCTACGGGCATTTCGCGGAGGCCATAGAGGCTGGATTATTGGAGGCGCGAGCCGTCTTGCCGCTCGATGAAAGCGAGGTCGACGAGATTCTGGCAACCTTCGAGCGGTGCCAGACGCTCGACACCGGCAAACTTGGGCCCGTACACGCTGCTCTGGAAGGGCGCTATGATTTTGGCGTGCTGAAATGCTTACTGGCAGAGCTCAGCTAGCCCTGAAACAAGGGCTGTCGCCGCCCACAAAAAGTAAGCTATAACCGATCAAATTTCGACCTGCGAAATAAGGAGCTTGGCGATGAGGTTTGTTGCGTTGGCGGCTGTGTTGGCGTGGTCTGTATTGGCCTATTCAGATGTGGCTTCGTCCCAAACCGCCGAGGATGCCTTTGGGCTCTGGCTCGATCCTGGCAATGGCGGTCACATCGAGGTTGCAAAATGTGAGGACAAACTTTGCGCTAAGGTTGCATTTGTCCCGGATAACGACGGACCCGACGGCCCCAAGATCGACAAGAACAATCCCGACGAGAAAAAGAAGTCGCAGCCGGTGCTGGGCCTCGCCATTATTGAGAACGCCTTCAAAGCCGGCGACAAATCCTGGCAGGGCAGCATTTATAATCCGGTCGACGGCAAGACGTATTCGGCGACCCTAACCGTCAAAGACCCCGACACTATCGATCTTAAAGGTTGCATCATGACGGTGCTGTGCCGCACGCAGTCCTGGACGCGGGTCAAGAAATAACCTCTGAAAAACTGTTACCGGCGCGCGTGGTGGGTCTCTGAGATCCAAGGGGCGACATCGTCGGCCTTCAGCAACGGCCTATCGGCCTGTTCCGCTTTGCGCACCACGAAGGCGACGCCGACGCGATTGCCATTTTGGTGTTTGATTTCGCAATCTTCCTGGCGCGAGCCGGTTTCCCAGTTGATCCGGAAATTGAACGGCAGCCAGACGACGGGGGCATCGAATTCCAAGAGCGCGCCGCCTTCGGAGATATTTTTGATTACACAGCGCAGTGCGGGCCGCCCGGGCACGCGGATAATGGCGTGGTCGTTGGTCTGGCGGCGGCCAAAGACGCGCCGTTCAACGCCGGCAGGGGGACGAGAGGGGTGCATGAAGGACGCTCACAATAAGGACTGAACTGGCACCCACTCTGGATCAGTTTGGTTAATTGATCTTTACCATAACCGGATCAGCGCTTGAGACGGCGCGTCAGCGCCTCGCGAACGGCCAACAGTTGCGGAGTCCAAGCCGCGACGTTCGAAGCGACGAGATTAGCTTGCGACTTCAGGATCACGCCGTCATCGAGGATGCGCAAGCCGTTGGCCCGCAAGGTTTCGCCCGTAGTCGTGATGTCGACGATGAATTCAGCGGTGCCCGCCGCTGGTGTCCCCTCGGTCGCACCGAGGCTCTCGACGATCCGATAATCGCCAAAGCCTTTCGCGGCAAAAAACCGCCGCGTCAAATTCATATACTTGGTGGCGGCGCGCGGCCACCGGCCATGAGCGCGGCGAAACGATTGCGCGATGTCTTCGAGATCTCCAACGCTTGCGACGTCAATCCAGCACGCCGGAACCGCCACGACGACGTCGGCAAAACCAAAGCCAAGCTTTTGGAGGAATGTCACACGGGTCTCGGAGTCCGACATGGTCTCGCACACCAGATCTTCACCCGTGATTCCAAGATGCACGCTGCCGGATTTGAGCGCCGCCGCGATCTCGGACGACGAGACGTAAGCAACGTCGACATTTGGCAAGCCTTCAATCTCGCCGCGATAACCGCGCGCATGACCGATTTTGCGGACATTCAATCCGGCTTGAGCGAATAACTCCGTCGTCTGTTCCATGAGGCGGCCCTTCGAGGGCACCGCGAGCGTCAGCTTGCTCATGACCGGCCTCCGCTCACCGCTTGCAGCAGGCGCTCGGTGTGGATGGCGGCACCAACGGCTGGCACATCGACCCTGGCGCCGGCGGCACGCATGAGGTTGTCATAGCGTCCACCACCTGCGACAGGGCTTGCGGCTCCAAGCGTCGGAGTGATGACCTCGAAGACGAGGCCGGTATAGTATTCGAGATTGCGCCCGAACTCGGCCGAGAACGTCACCCGGCCAAGATCGATGCCTGCATTTGCCAGCAAAGCGAGACGGCGATCATAGACATCGAGCGCCGCGCCGGTGCCACTCTTGGTGCCCGCCAGAAGCGCCGAAATTTTCGCGCCCGCCGTCAGGGCCGGTCCCGAAATGGCAACATAAGTCTCGATCAATCGCGCGGTTGCCGCTTCAAGTGGTTTTTCGCGCGCGTCCAATGCCATTTCGCGCATGTGTTCGGTCATCTCGAAAATGGAGCGCGTGCCGACGACTTCGATTCCGCGCTTGTCGAGATACGCAGCAACGCCAGCCTCGGCCGCATCGGTATCTTCCCCACCTAGGACTTTTAGAAGTTCGCCCGGCAGGCGCTTGGCCCGCTCGGCAGGTTGAGTGCTCAAGCGTTTCAGTTCCGTGCGCAAGGCGTCTTGCCGCCAGAAGGCGGTGCTGAGGCGCTTTTGCCAGCGTGGCGGCAATCCGGCGGCGGTGAGCAGTGCGCGAAACAAACCAAGATCGCCAAGACGCAAAGACCAGTCCGTCAAGCCTGCGGTCTCGAGTGCCGAAATGATCAACGCGATGGTTGCGGCTTCAGCGGCTTCGCGCGAGGTCTCGCCAAAGCGTTCGATACCCGCCTGGCGGAATTCGCGCGGGTGGGTTTCGTCGGCCCCTTGCGGCTGAAACCGGAAGGCCGAACCGTTGTAACAGTACTTCGCCTGCCGGGCTGGATCGCCGTTGCGGGCAATGTGCAAGCGGCATGTCGGAACGGTCAGATCGGGACGCAGGCACAACTCCGCGCCATCAGGATCGGTGAACACATATGTGCGCGCACGCAAGGCTTCGCCGACCGCGTCGAGAAAGACATCGGCGGGTTGAATGACGGCCGGCGCGACGGCTTCGTGCCCGGCCTTGGTGAAGACCGCCATCAAAGCCTGAGCTTGCCGCTCCAGCGCATCGAACTGTTTGACCGTCTCAGCGGGCATGACGTGTTCTTCCCCCTCCCCCGTCTTGGCGGAGCCAAGCTTCGCTCGGACGTGGGGAGGGCCGGGGTGGGGGAAATCTTGACTGCCAACGATTGGGATTCCCCCCCTCCCGTCCTCCCCCACAAGGGGGGAGGAGAAGTAAGGAGAATTCGATCAAAGAGATTTTTCGCTTGGCTTGGGTCTGATTCATCAGCTCACGCCCCCAGCACTGTGCCGCGCGATGATCGCACGCACGGTCGCCACCATCTCCGCTTCCTTGACGGCAAGCTGTGCGGGGCGCGCTTCTTTCCATTCCTTGTTGTCTTTGATGGCGGCAGCAGCCTTCGCGCCCTCGATCAGATCTTTGATCGTGACTTCGCCCTTAGCGCGCTCGTCGGAGCCTTGAATGATGACGCACGGCGCGTTGCGCTTGTCGGCATATTTCATCTGCGCTTTCATGCCGGACGCACCGAGATACATTTCGGCGCGAATATTGGCGGCGCGCAACGTTTGCGTCATTTTCTGGTAACTGGCGATCTCGGCTTTATCCATGACGAGCACGACCACGGGGCCGAGGGCGGCCTGGGACTTCGCGCCGATGTGCGCCAGCGCGGCTTGCAGGCGCGAGACACCGATGGAGAAACCGGTTGCCGGAACTTTCTGGCCCGTGAAGCGGGCGACGAGATCGTCATAGCGCCCGCCGCCGCCGACCGAGCCGAATCGGACCGGCTTACCGTCATCGCCTTTGACCTCGAACGTCAGCTCGGCCTCGAACACGGGACCGGTATAGTATTCGAGACCGCGGACGACCGTGGGGTCGATGAAAATGCGACGAGAGCCATATCCAGCGGCTTCTCCGAGAAGCACAATTTGACGAAGCTCTTCTAGGCCTTGTAGCCCTACTGGACTGTCTTTGAGGAACGTATCCCGCCAAGCATTCAGAAGCTCAAGATTGTCGACAAAGTACTTAGCATTTCCCGGCTGGGACGGCGCCTCGTCTAGTTCATTTTCGTGCTGCATATCCAGCATCGCTCGATCTGGCTGCTGTTCCACAGGCTTCAGAAACTGCGTGCTATGAAAAATCGCCAACAGTCGTTCAATCTGCTTTTCCGACAAGTCTGCGCCGATTGTAATGTCGCCACTTTCATCAATCCGCTTGTTGCCTAAAAGGGCTGCCACGCCTTCGCGACCCAACCGATCATATTTGTCAAAAGCTCTGAGTACCGTAAGCCTTTTGTTCGGTTCGACACCGGCTGCGTCCAGAATTCCGTCGAGAAGCTTGCGGTTCCAGATTTTGATCACGTAGTCGCCGCGCTTGATGCCCAGCGCCTCGAGCGTATCCGCCGCCAGCATGCAAATCTCGGCGTCGGCGGCGACGCTGTCGGCGCCGACGGTATCGGCATCGAATTGCATGAATTGACGATAACGCCCAGGGCCCGGCTTCTCGTTGCGATAAACCGGGCCATAAGCGTAACGCCGGAACGGTTTCGGCAGCCGGTCGAAATTCTGCGCCACGTAACGCGCCAGTGGCGCCGTCAAATCATAGCGCAAGCTCATCCACTGATCGGCAGTGGCCCCCAGCTCGCGCGCCTCCGGCTGGGCGTCTTGAAACGAGAACACACCCGCGTTCGGGCGATCTTGATCCGGCAAAAACTTACCCAGCGCGTCGGTGTATTCGAGCGCCGGCGTTTCCAGGGCCTCAAAACCATAGCGCTCATAGACGCCGCGGATGGTCTCCAGCATGGCGTTGAGGGCTTTGAGCTCCCCCGCTTCGATGTCGCGGAATCCTTTGGCGGTGCGCGCTTCTGGCCGCGCGTCGGACTTGTTATTGGTCATATCATCGATTGAGTTGCTGAGACGCTTTTGAAGCGCTCAAAGGGAGTGCCGACCGCCTTATAGCGGATGCCGCTTGCCCCGCAAAGGCGGCGTTAATCCGGGGTTTTGGCCCGGAATTTGGCCTTGATGCCGCGCACCCACAGCCGCAGGCGGGGATTTTCGCGCAAACGGCCCTTGAGACGGTGAAAAGCGGCGCGCGGCCAGCCCTTCAAATCGCGGGCGATGATGAGATCGTACAAGGGAACTTCCGTCGCTCCGAAGCCGCGCTTGAAGGCGTATTCGCCCATGCCCATGTCAAAGCGCTTAACGCCGCGTTCGACGAAATATTTCATGGTCTCGACGACGACGAGGCGGCCGGGCGACAAATGGCTCCAGCGCACGCCGCCGTTGGCGATGCGCAGCAGGGTAAATGTGCCGTCGTGCAAAATCCCAAACAGCGTGGCGACGACAACGCCCTGCGCCTCGAGCGTGAACAGGTGGCTGAATTCGAGATCAGAGCCGTCCATGACCATGCGCTCGTAGAACGAGGAATAAGCTGTTTCATCGAGGATGTATTTGCTATCGAGGGCGGCGTGGCGCTTGGATTGCTGTTCTTCAAGAATTGAAAAGCCGCGCGCGATCTCCTGTTGTGTGCTGGCGCGCGAGAAACGTGGCAGGCCCTCTTTTTCCCACAGCCTGGAGCAACGCTCGACTTCCTTGCGATATTTCTTGCCGCGCGATCTCAAAAAGTCTTCGACCGTCGTTTCGATGACGACGAGATTTCCGGAATGACGGGCGCGGGTAATGCCGTGGCGGGTCAGAAGCGGATTTTTTTGGCCTGAGATTTCCGCCGGCATCCGTTCAAGGCGAATGAGATCAACGTCGCGCAGCGCACCGCGAACCGCGCGCCACATTCGCCGGATCGAGCGGCGTTTGGTGGGGGCGGCCGGACCAAGAATTGGTGCGCCATAGTCCGAAACACCGAGGTCAGCGAAGCGGGCAACGCGGAGTGAGCGCTTTTTCTTGATGACGAGCGGCAATATCAAGCAGACATCGCGCGAGTTACGCTCGGAGATGACCAGCAGGCGCGGCATGGCCCGTTGCGCCGGCGCAAGTTCCTCGTACAAGACCGTCAGCCAGTTGAGAGATTGAAAACCTGTGCCGGTCAGACCGCCTTGCACGCTTTCAAGTGCTGCAAGCGCTTCATCGGCGCCGTCGAAAACTTCAGCAATGTAGCGCCGGCCGCGCAGCGCTTTGAATCGCGACGCAGACTGTTCTTCAGCAATT
>JANLYX010000036.1:0-109332 GCA_031365865.1 Hyphomicrobium sp.
GAATTGCGTTTCGCCTATACTAACTACCAAAACGCCGGTGAATACGCGCACGCTTATTTCCCTGGATCGGATACCGCCGCCGGCGATATTTGGGTCGGTCAAGCGAACTTCAATCCCGGCAAAAGCCCGGCTATCGCAGCCGGCAGCAACGATGCCGCGACCATCCTTCACGAGATGGGGCACACGCTCGGCCTCAAGCATACGTTCGAAGGCGCAAACCCCATCCCCGTTAGCCTGGATTCCTACAACTACTCCATTATGAGCTACACCGCCCACGACACAATTCACGGCGACGATGGCTTATCATCGTTTTATCCGACAACGCCAATGTACTACGACCTCGTCGCGATACAGGCTTTGTATGGGCGCAACTTCAATCACAATGCCGCCGACACGACGTACACATTCGTTGACGGCCAAAATTATTGGCAAACCATCGATGACGCGGGCGGACACGATTCCATCGTCTATACTGGCCTGCGAACCACAACAATCGACTTGCGCGAGGCCCACTTCAGCACTCTCAGCAATCCGATCGTCTTTACCGACGGAACGTCGACCCGCGCGACCGTCGGCATTGGTCCGCAAACCGTTATCGAGGATGCCTTCGGCGGCTCCGGCAGCGACACGATCTACGGCAACGGCGCCGACAATCATCTCTGCGGACGTGGCGGCGACGATACGCTTTCCGGCGGACTCGGAAATGACGTTATCGAGGGTGGCGCGGGCATCGACCGGATATTCGGCGCGCTCGGCAACGACACGCTCTATGGCGGTGCCGGCGCCGACAGATTCTTCTTTGCGACCGATATCGCAACCGGGCCCAACATCGACACCATCGCCGACTTCTCCCATGGCATCGACAAAATTAAACTCTCCCACACTGTCTTTGATCACCTCGCCATCGGCCAGCTAAGATCCGCGCAATTCGTCACGGGCACAACCGCGCTCGATAGCAACGACCGCATCATTTACGATAAAGATTCCGGCGCTTTGTATTTCGACGGCGATGGCTCGGGTGCCGGCATCCAGGAAGAATTCGCGACGGTCAAAGCCGGAATGGTTTTGTCTGCCGCTGACTTCATCATCTACTGAGTGCGCCGCCCAAGCGCTTGAGACCAACCTCACCGGGGCTTTGAATAACTTGCGTTGACGGCTGACCCCCAGCCGCTATAGAAGGCCCCTTCGCTGACCAGCGGCCTCTGTGGCGGAACGGTAGACGCGGCAGACTCAAAATCTGCTATTCGCAAGGGTGTGGGGGTTCGAGTCCCTCCAGAGGCACCACCGCTGAGGCATGTTCTCAAGTTGCCTTGAGCACTGGTGATGGCGCCCCGCGTCGAGTTGATCACTCAGAACTGTTACTCTCCGGCGTCGCATCGCCAGGACCTTGACCCATTTGGGTTGCCGCAGCCACACCCGAACGCATTAGATTTGCAACCTCAGCCGGTCCGATTGCCCCTGTTGGCTTGAATGTGTTATGGGACCAGGCAGACTATTAACAAGGACAGTTCATGCGGCTTGTTCCAGCTGTTTTTTTGGCTGTTTTCAGCAGCCTTTCAGCCTTGATGGGCTTGGCCTTTTCAGGCGCAGCGGTGGCTGGCCCGGCTCTCCTCTTTGAGCCCTCGAACGGCAAAGTCCTGTATGCAGAAGACCCAGACAATCAATGGCACCCGGCATCCCTGACCAAGATCATGACGGCTTACGTCACCTTCGAGGCCCTGAAACAGGGCAAGCTCAAGTTGACCGATAAAGTCTCATGCTCGCTGGTTGCGACCCTACAGCCGCCGAGCAAAGTCGGTCTGCAGGTTGGCTCCGAGCTGACAGTCGATACGGCCTTGCAAGCCGTCATTATCAAGTCTGCAAACGACGTCACCGTGATGCTGGCGGAATCGATCTCGGGTAACGAAACGGCCTTTGTTGAAAAGATGAACGAGACCGCCAAGCGGCTCGGCATGACCCGCACCCATTTCGTCAACACCAATGGCTTGCCGGATCCGGGCCAAGTTACGACTGCCCGCGACCTTGCCAAGCTATCCCGGGCGGTGATCACGGAATATCCCGAATTCGCCCACTATTGGTCGATGCCGGACATGCGGATCGGCAAGCGCCGGCTGGGCAGCCATAACGCTCTCCTGAAGACATTTCCGGGCGCTGACGGTTTGAAGACGGGCTTCACTTGCGATTCAGGCTTCAACGTCGTTGCCAGCGCCACGCGCGACGGCCGCCGTCTCATGGCTGTCGTGCTTGGAGAAAGCTCCGGCAATGAACGGGCCGTCAGGGCGGCAAGCTTGCTGGAGCACGGCTTCCAAACCCATGGCTGGAAAGAGCTCTTCAATCAGACAAGCATCGACTCTCTGCCGCAAGATCCCGCCGCTAAAGGTGTGACGAGCATGCGCGACAGCGTCATTTCTTGGGATTGCGGCAACGGCCGGCGCCATGGCCGCAATACGGTCGTCGCCCGCAACAAGGCGCTGAAAGCGAAAGTCGCGTCGGTCAAGGCCAAGTCGCAAGCCAAGAACAAGGGCGAAGTGCATGAGGCCCGGCCGGCGCTCAAGGGCACGCAATTATCTCCGGGGGGTGTTTCAGCCCCACCCAAGGCAGCCTCTGCGCAGCCACCGGCCGAGAAAGCTCAATAGCTGAGCGGCGCTGTCAGATCGTCAGGCCAAAATCACGTTTATCAAAGATGCAGCCGCCGGAGTCAGGCGGGCCGATTTCTGGCTGTGAGGGCGACGCTTCCTGTTGTGTGTCGTCTTCGGACGGCGGCATCACGTCAGGCGTTCCCGGCTCTGCCGCGTCACCTTGCCGTGTCCCGGGATCGGACGGTCCCTCGTCACTGTCTGCGGCCCAGATCAACCCTGGACGCGACACTTCTGCCGCGGCTTGGTTGACGAGCAGGCACGCACAGCCTCCAAAGCCCGCGCTCAACAAAAGTAAAATTGCGCATCTTTCAGCCAATACTTGCATGATCGCCGCCTCCTTCCGGCCTTCAGAGTAGATGGACCCGGCTCAATTTAACCATCCGCCTGCGTTTTGGCGCACAGCAGAGTTCTACTCCCCCCTCCATCAACGCGCTGGCTCCAATTTTGCTCCTACGTCCTATGTCAACCTCACGTTAACGCGCGACCTGGATTTTACAATGATCTCAACCTGGCATCCCGATGACGACGCGACCCCAACACCTCGCGACGTCACATTTATGGCCGAGGTGCTCGAAGGCCGTCACGGTTTGCATGCTGCCGAGGTGGCGGAATTCTTCGCGTCTTATCACAGCGAGCGCGGTGACGCCGGCAGAGCCTGGGCTTGGTGCGGTGTCGCGGAACTTGTGAGGAGCCGGGAGCGGGCCCGAATCGAACGACATTGAACGACCGCGACCAGGGGCACATGAAAACCGCAACCGTCCACCGGCTGTATCCAAACTCAAACCCTGCGCAACGCGCGGCGGCCGAGTTCGAGGCTATAGAAGGAAGTCCCGATGCCGCGCCGCAGGGTATGGCGGCGAGCATCCTATCGCACACCCTCAATATATTTTCCTCCGATGGCGAACGCGAGCGCACACAACGCAATGCCATTGCAGCGTTCAGCGTCCGTTGCCTTAGTGCCGGTCTCCTGTACTTTTCGCAGATCGTCCTCGCCCGTTGGATGGGTGGCAGCGAATACGGTATTTACGTTGCTGTTTGGACCTGGGTCTTGATCCTCGGCGGTCTCTGTAATCTCGGGCTCAACCTCGCCATCATCCGGTTGGCGCCGGTGTATCGCGAAACCGGCGAACTTTCCAAATTGCGCGGCCTCATCCGCGGCAGCAGAATGGTCTCGGTCCTTGTTGGAACCTTGATCATGGCGCTTGGGATTTTGGGCCTCAGCCTATTCAAGACATATATCGACAGCCACTTCGTTTTGCCGGTCTACCTGGCTCTGATATGCGTGCCCCTCTATGCCCTGACCGATGTGCAAGATGGCATCGGCCGCGGCAACGCTTGGATGGGTTTGGCGCTCGTGCCCCCTTACGTGTTGAGACCACTCTTGCTGCTCGCCAGCATGTTTGGCGCCTACGCGCTTGGACTTGAAATGAATGCGGCCACTGCCGCTGGTGGCGCGATCATCGCGACCTGGGGCGCAGGTATCATTCAGACTGTCTTGATCAACCGGCGCCTGAAAGAGACGGTGCCGGCGGGACCGCGAGAATATACCTTCTGGCCCTGGCTAAAAACGTCATTGCCGCTGCTGGTGATACTGGCCTGCGAACTCTTGATGCAGAACACCGACGTTCTGGTAATTTCACACTACATGACGCCGGAAGCCGTCGGCATCTACTTCGCGGCCGGCAAGACCATGGCGCTGATCATGTTCGTTCACTATGCCGTTGGCAGTGCGGTGGCCAACAAGTTCGCGGCCCTCAACGCGCGCGGCGACAAAGAGAGCTTGCGCGCCTTCGTCAAAGACGCCGTCAACTGGACGTTCTGGCCTTCGCTCGCCGGCGCCGTCATTATCCTGGCACTCGGCAAGCCGCTGTTGTGGTTGTTTGGGCCGCAATTCGCAGCCGGCTATCCGGTTATGTGCATCTTGGTCGTCGGGTTTCTGTTTCGCTCCAGCATGGGCCCCGCTGAATTCCTGCTCAACATGCTTGGCGAGCAAGCGCTGTGCGCCACCGTTCTGACAGCGTCGGCGATGCTGAATGTAGCCCTGAATTTTGCCCTGGTGCCAAACTTCGGATTGGTCGGCGCCGCAACGGCGACGTCCATATCTCTGATGATGGCAGCCTTGATGAACTCGATTGTAGTTTGGCGCCGGCTCGATATCGAGATCGCGATCTGGCGCAATTTGCCGAAATTCTGATCCGGCCAGCCAAAAGAATCGGCGAGCCCCAGTTCCCCCCGGGGCCCGCCCTCTCGCCTTCCCCTCAAGCCGAATACATGTGAGCCGCCGGTAGGCGCGGTTCAGGGCTGTCAGGTGTCACCGCCGCAATGAGCGGCTCGCTTGGAAATGACTGATAACGCGACTGCGGAAACTGCATCAAATAAGACACCGCCGATGTTACAACTTCAAAATCACCGGCGTTCATGGGACTTACGCTCTCCGTGGAAGGTTCATGACGGGTCATGAAAAACCTCCGCTCTTTTTTTGTGGTTTCAATCTCCCCCATCACAACAACGGACGCGACCAACATTTCGTCCCTTGTGCTTGAGAAAAAATTGCCTGCCACCCGTGGCAAAAAAGTGGCGTAAGCCCTTAAGCTCTTTTAGATATTTGGTTTATCGCTTACGCTCAAAAGTGATCAAAGTGGCGGCGAATTGATCGCGCTCGGTCTTGGGAAGCGCTTCACGCGCGGTTTGCGTCCAGTCTTTGTCATTGAGCTCGGGGAAGTGCCGGTCACCGTCAGGTTTGGCGTGAACGCGGGTCAGATAAACGCGGTCGGCGATGGCGAGAGTCGCAGTGTAGAGATCAGCGCCGCCGATGATCATGATTTCGTCCGCACCGCGCATTGAGGCCAGGACGCGCGCCAGCGTGATGGCCTCGCTGACGCTGGCGACCACCGACACTCCGGCGGCTTCGAAAAACGAATCGCGGGTGACGACGATGTTGTCGCGTCCGTCGAGTGGTTTTCCGATCGATTGAAATGTCCGCCGGCCCATGATGATGGGCTTGCCCAAGGTCAGACGGCGAAACGTTTTCAAGTCGGACGACAACCGCCACGGCAGTCCGCCATTGACGCCGATGACACCGTTTTCAGCAACCGCGACGATGAGGGAGATGATCAAATTCTCTTAGACCTTTGGCATTCCAGATTCGACCGGCTTTGTGGGCGGAGCGGGTTGCCTTTGAAACTGTATTCCGCAGCTTTTCTGAATAGAGGCTTTTTCAAGCGCCTCGGATTCCCCCTTCAAGCGGGATAGCTCGGCAGTATTTTGGTCGTTACCACTCACAAAAAATGCCGCTGGCCAGAAAATGATGACCGCAGCCGTCGTTACCAACGCGTCATTAGTCCGCTTTTGATCTTGCACGCCCGACGATTGCGAGACGCGTGCTGAAATGCGTTGCGCTTCTTCGCCGAGTTGCTGGCAACTGTAAGACTGATATTGGAGCGGCGAAATGTAGCTTCCCGTGACCGTATCTGAACTTGAAGCGCAGCCCGCGAGCCCGGCCAAGACGGCGACCGCAGGCCAGACAAAATAAGGTTGTGACATGAAATCCCCCGCTGATTTCTCTGTCTCATTTAGACGTTTACAGAACAAGTGTGCAATCGATTCCGCCGACATTCAGTGGATAGCGCGAAAATCGGCATCGAATTCTTTGGATTATGCCGTTACTGTGTCGCTGCGGACATGGCGCAATCCGCAGGCTGCTGTGTGGAACACTGAATAAACCAAATCATCGTCATCCCCGCGCAGGCGGGGATCCATCCAGGCCCCAGTCGGGCACGGGCTCGCTACCTAAACGCTCCGCCTCGGCAGGTCCAAAAGCAATCTCACCCGTCGATTCGTCGAAGAGATTTCGCCATTCGGGATTCATCTGCTCAATCAAGCGGATTTTCCAAGCCCGGTTCCAAGTCTTCAACAATTTCTCCCGCGCAATGGCATCGGGCATCGTCTCGAACATCTCGTAGTAGACGAGCATTTTGATGCCGTACTTCTTTGTAAATCCCTCGATTAGCCCCTGGGCGTGCTGGTTCATGCGATTATGCAAGCTGCTTGAGACCCCAATGTAGAGTGTCCCGTAGGGTTTGCTTGCGGCAATGTAAATGCATGGCACTTTCATGACCAAAAATATAACACAAAGAAGCTTGGATGGATCCCCGCCTGCGCGGGGATGACGTTTTTTTGTTAAACCGCAACCGGTGCCGCGATATGCGGGTGGGGATCGTAGCCCGATAACGCGAAGTTCTCGAACCGGAAACCGAAAATCGAAGTTACGGCCGGGTTGATCGTCATCGCCGGCAGCGGCCGTAGGCTGCGCGAGAGCTGCAGATCAGCCTGCTCGAGATGATTCAAATACAAGTGCGCATCGCCCAACGTATGCACGAAATCGCCGGCCTTCAATCCCGTCACTTGCGCCATCATCATCGTCAGCAGCGCATAGCTCGCGATATTGAACGGCACGCCGAGAAAAATATCGGCCGAGCGCTGATAGAGCTGGCACGATAGCTTGCCGTCCGCGACATAAAACTGAAACAGGCAATGACACGGCGCCAGCGCCATCTTCGGAATATCCGCTGGATTCCACGCCGAGACGATGATGCGGCGCGAATCCGGATTTTTCTTCAGCGTTTCGACGGCATCTTTGATTTGATCGATTGAGCCGCCATCGGGCGTTGCCCAGCTACGCCACTGTTTGCCGTACACGGGTCCGAGATCGCCATTTTCGTTCGCCCACTCGTCCCAAATGCGAACGCCGTGGTCGTTGAGATAGCGGACGTTGGTGTCGCCCGCTAAAAACCAGATCAGCTCATGAACGATCGATTTGACGTGCAGTTTCTTGGTGGTGACGAGCGGAAAGCCTTCACTCAAATCAAAGCGCATCTGATGGCCGAAGACACTCAGCGTGCCGGTGCCGGTGCGATCGGTTTTCTTGACGCCCTCGTCGCGAACGCGGCGCAAAAGCTCGAGATATTGTTTCATGACGCCGTTCTAACCCGATTCTTTTTGCAACTCATCCCGCCAGCCTTATCCCGGTTGCAGCGGCGATCCAGCGGTAAATGCAAGCGCCAGAACAATCGCACCGTTGTAAAGGCCGTGGCAGATCATCGACGGCAGAATAGAGCCGGTCTTTTCGCGCAGCCACGCAAAGTAAAAGCCCATGACGACGATCAACGCAATTGCGATTGCCGAATACTGCAAATGGAGGATTGCCCACGCCATAGACGAGATGACGGTCGCGCCGGGAAATCCAAGCGGGGATTCCCGCAGCACGCCAAACATCAAGCCGCGAAACAGCAACTCCTCGGCCAGCGGCGCACCGATGGCTGCCGCAATCAGCATCATCCACCAGGTCCGCGCCTGCATCATTTCGGCAAACGGATTCACATCATTGGCGAACAACTGCGGATCGAACGCCATGATCGCGGCCGAGACGATTGCGAGCAGCCCGAAAAACAAGACGACGGCACCAACAATAGCTTTCAGCCCTAAGCGCGGCCAGCGTGTTGGCAACAGGGTCTTGCCCGCAGGGGCGAACCAGCGGGCGGCGAAAAACGTTAAGACGACCGTTACGGTCTGAAACGCCAGTAAGAACACCGCCACTCGCGCGGTCAACAGCGCTTCGAGATGACCGGCGGGCTTTAGCCCGGCCACGCCATCGCCCATGAGCCGGGCGTAAGCCCAGCCAACGGCCATTCCAATGGCAACCGCAGCAAGCAATATGGCGACAACACACGCCATCACGCCGCCTGCCCGGCGCCATACTTGGTGCCGGCTTGGCGCCTCGTCGCCGGCGGCAGTCGGATCGTCTTGGCCCACGCGGACGTCGTTCATTCGAGGCTCTCCCTAGCTCATGACGACGCTTTGCCGCGCGCTTTCGCCTCTTTGAGGACTTCAAACCACACTTAGGCGGCGGCCAGCATCGTAACAGAGCTTTTTTTTGCACCAATTGCCCCTTATATTCATAAGGCTGGATTCGTCCGGCTATGGCGATAAACGCGGCCGTAATAAGCCATTCGGACCCGGGGGCGGTACCCGGCGCCTCCACCACATGCCGCTGGCCACACAGCGGCGGCATCTGATGGGGGCGAACTAGGATCGACGAGGGTGTAAAGGGTTTAGCTTTTGCCCGGCATGATTCCGCCGTTATCGGGTCATCCAGAGTAGTTGCAAATGACAACTATGCTGAGGCTGCTCTCGCTGCTTAATGCGGTGCGAAAAGCCTGAACTTAAGCCCTTGCCCCTAGCCGGGTAAGGCGCGGTCCGGAGGGCACCGGGCAACAGAAGCCCTCCACTGATTTTCCGAAACGAAAGTTTCGGCGGCCAACGGGTGACGCAAACTGGCGACTGAAGACTTGAGACACGTCAAGGCGGGCAGATGACGACTGAGGCGACGATCGACTATGAAGCGCTGCAACAAGACGCCATGCGCGGCGTTGTCAGAGCGGCACTTTATCAGGTCGTCAAATCGGGGCTACCGGGCGATCATCATTTTTATGTCTCGTTCCTGACCCAGTCGCCGGGCGTTATTCTATCCAAGCGCTTGAAGGAAAAATATCCGCACGAAATGACCATCGTGCTGCAACACCGGTTCTGGGATCTCATCGTCACCGACGAACGTTTCGAAGTGAAGCTGACGTTTGACGGCATTCCAGAAAGGCTGGTCATACCGTTCGGATCCATCAAAGTCTTCATCGACCCAAGCGTGCGCTTTGGTCTGCAGTTTGAAGATGCCGGCGGACAAAAAACCGCGAACTCGGATCGCCGCACGTCTCTTACGATGGACGCCGCTTTCGACCAGATCGGTGAAGCGCAAGCCGATAGCCCGCGCGCAACCTTGACCAAGAAACCGCGCACCGCGCGGCGGACCAAGGGCGATAAAGAAACGACGGAAACTCCAGCAAATACCGTTGAAAGTCCCCGGCCCGCTCCGGCGATGGCGCTGCCACAAACACCGGCTTCCAAAACTGCCGCCGAGCCCGCCAGTGCCAGCCAAACCGATGACGCGGCGAAACCGGCAGCAGATAAGTCGGGTGCGCAAATTCTCAGCCTCGACCAGTTCCGCAAGAAGTGAAATCCGCTGCCAAGACTTGCCGTCGATCCCGCGTAAATTGATTTTTCCCGCGCTCCTATCTGCGCGGCCGCAGTTGGAGTATCTGGATTTGAATGAACCCACAATCGACCGCACCGCCATGGGCCGCTTGGGCAAAGCCCTCGACTTCATTTGCGGCGGCGATCATCCAACCACCAAGGCCTTGAAGCTTGCTGCCGAGACCGGAACAGAGCGCGATATCAAAGCCGCACGCGCCCTGTTCCTGAAATTGAAATCCAGCGATCGCCAAGCCGCTCTGGCTCTCATTCAAGATTGAGCCAGCTCTAAACCGGCTAATCTCCGATTTTTGCTTTGGCTTGCTGCAGCATTTGCTCGATCGCTTCGCGCTTGAATTGAAGCGTGACCTCGCCATTCTCGAGCACCGCGCATTCGGCACCCGCGACAAAGGGATCGGCAACTTCGATATCGGCGGCTTGCCGGCAGATCGCGGCGCTGGCGAACGGTTTGACATTGACGCTGCTGTCTCCGTTGGGAAGAACAAGCGTCGTGATCATGACAATGAGTTTGGGCTCCATCGGGCAATCCTCGAAAAACAATCTCGATTGTTAAGCAGCCAATCGGCTGCCGGCGCACGCGCAACTGGTGCCCTTTCCTGCCCGCACGAGGAAATGGGCCGACGCGCTCCCGACTCGAAATTGCTGGAGCTAAGCTTCAACAGCCCTCAAAAAATGGCAGCAATGAGAATGCCTTAGGCTCAGCCCGCAGACATTCTCAAGGGATTGCCGGCATCACTGGCGCCATGTAAGTCAGCGTCTTGGCCAACGCCCACAACATGAATAGCACGACAGGCGTGTGGACGAGGAACTGCAGAAACGTAAACCCGACGATATCGCGCGCCTTAAGTCCGAGGATGCCCAAAATCGGCAGCATGAAAAACGGATTGATGAGGTTGGGCAACGCTTCAGCCGCGTTATAGGTCTGCACGACCCAACCAAGATGTACTTTCAGTTCGTTGGCCGCCTGCATCACATAGGGCGCTTCAAGGAGCCATTTGCCGCCGCCGGACGGCACGAACAGCCCAAGGACCGCAGAATAAATCCCCATCGCAACCGGAAACGTATCGTGACTGGTAAGACTGACAAACAGGTGCGCGAGCTGATCGGATACGCTAATCCCGCTTGCGTTCTTCGCGCCCGTCAGAATCGCGGTGATGGCCGCATAAAGCGGAAACTGAATGAGGATGCCGCCTGTCGCCGAGAGTGAATTCTGCACCGCCCGCACGAAGTTTTTGGGCCGCCATTGCAGCAGCAGTGCCGCCGTGATGAACAAGAAGTTGTAGGTGTCGAGATTGGATATCGCCGTTAGCAGGCTTTGGTTTTTAAATTCTTGGACGACCCAGCCGACGCCAAACGCCACCAACGCAAGCGTCAGCACGGGCGAATATTCGAGCCATTCGCCGGGCTGGCTGCGCGGCGGCAGATCGTTTCGCGCTCGTGCAACATCGATGCCCAGCGCCTCGGCGGTGACCGCGTGGGCGCGCGTCGGCGCCGACCAATAGGCGACGATCACCGACAGCACGAAAAGCACCGCCAACAACGCGCCCGATTGCCAGAGAAAAATCGTCTGCGTCAGCGGAATGACGCCGGTGATCGCCAGAAGCGGCTTTGAAAGACTTGCCGCATTGGCCTGAAGTTGCGCGGCAGACGAGCTGATGCCGAGCGCCCAAACCGAGCCGAGACCGAGATAAGCCGCGGCCCCCGCAGCACGATAATCCATGCCGAGGTCCTTGCGCCGTGCCAGCGCCCGCACCAAGAGACCGCCGAAAATCATGCTCATGGCCCAGCTCAGCAGCGACGTGATCATACACAGCGCGGCCGCCCAGGCGACGGCGCCCTTGCCGGTTTTTGGAAAACTTGCCAGCCAATCAATGGCGCGTTCGACGGGCGGCGAGTTCGCGACGACGTAGCCGGAGATGATCATCAACGCCATTTGCATGGTGAACTTGATGAGGCTCCAATATCCGTCGCCGAATGATTTCACGATCGCTTCAGGCGGCGCACCATTGATGAGCGCGGCCATCGCGACGATCACCACCGCCAGCGCCACGAACACAAATGCGTCGGGGAACCAGCGCTCCGCCCAATTTGTGAATCCAAGCGCGGTCTTGGCCAGTACGCCCTCCGCGGGTTTATCCCCGGCCGCGATCTCAACCATGTCGTCCCCCTGTCAGCCCAGTGCCCTAGTTACCGGCTTTTGCACCGGCCCGCACTTGAAACCTAAATTAACATCAGTATGAAGGGTGAGAGGTCATTTGGGGAGGGCGGCTGAAGTCGTAGACAGGCCACTCCTTGCGTTCGCTCATTGCCGGCAAATACTTTATTCTCCCAACCCTAGAGATTCGCTTGATGCCGCTAAGAGTTTGCGGAACGGTGGAGAAACAGACGATGCGCGACCTCGTTTCCCGGTTCTTGACCAAAGCTGTGCCACGCCGGGTGGTCGAGGTTGGCTGGCTCATCGATACCGACAAGAGCAGCTTGATCTGGGATCCACCCAAGCCCTACCTCCGTAAGATGCCCCGGCCGATGTCGGTCAAATCGGTGCAGGTCTGCCCGGCGGCGATCGATTTCGACGCGCGCCATTTCGTGGTCCCTTGCCCCGTCGACTTGCATCTCAAAATCAAGCTTAGCGATAAGGAGCCGCCAGCGCTGGTCAACGCCGCGGGTGCAGCCAGCACCGTGCGCCCCAAGCATCTCAATCAAATGGTGCATCTGATCAGTCAGTCGGAATGGCGCGATCCGGCCAAACCGATTTTGCAGATCTCGACGCCGTATTTGTTCCTGAGCGACGACGTCGCCTACATCAACCAGATTGCGCCCTATCTCGATTACATCGATCCGCCGTGGCCGGGCACGCTGATCGCCGGGCGCTTTCCCGTCCACGTCTGGCCGCGCCATTTGATGTGGGCCTTCGAGTGGCACGACACCAGCAAGGATTTGATTTTGAAACGCGGCGATCCGTGGTTCTACACCCGCTTTGAAACGCATGATCCGACGCGACCGATACGCTTGGTCGAAGCCGGCATGACACCCGAGGTCAGAGCCTACATCGATAGCATCAGCGGCGTTACCAACTACGTCAACCGGACCTTTTCGCTCTTTGAAAGAGCCAAGGCGCGGCGGCCAAAAGTGCTGCTGGTCAAGAAGTAGATGCCAAAGTTTCGGCTGGACTAACCTGCCCGCTCGCATGGCACGGCAGGCCGTGCTATCGGCTTTTCACGATTAGAACCCTGACGCAGAGCCCGTTCCTCCCATGACCAAGACCCGCACGGAAACCGACACCTTTGGCCCGATTGAGGTTGACGCCTCGCGCTATTGGGGCGCACAGGCCCAGCGCTCGCTCGGCAATTTCAAGATTGGTTGGGAAAAACAACCAGACTCGATCGTGCGCGCGCTCGGGATTGTTAAGCGCGCCGCGGCCGAGACCAACATGAGCCTCGGAAAGCTCGACAAGAAAATTGGCGAGGCCATCGTCAAGGCCGCCCAGGAAGTCATCGACGGCAAGCTCAACGACCATTTTCCGCTCGTGGTCTGGCAAACGGGCTCGGGCACGCAATCGAACATGAACGCCAACGAGGTGATTTCGAACCGGGCCATCGAAATGCTTGGCGGCGTCATGGGCTCGAAGAAGCCCGTCCACCCCAACGATCACGTCAACATGGCGCAGTCCTCCAACGACACCTATCCGACCGCCATGCACATCGCCTGCGCCGAGCAAGTGACGCACGAACTGATGCCGGCGCTGGCCCACTTACATGCCGCGCTCAAGAAAAAATCGGCGGAGTTCGAGCATATCGTCAAAATCGGCCGCACTCACACGCAAGACGCGACGCCGCTGACACTTGGCCAGGAATTTGGCGGGTATGCCGCGCAGGTGTCCTCCGCCATCCATCGCATCAAAGTGACTTTGGAAGGCCTGTATGAGTTGGCGCAAGGCGGCACGGCGGTTGGAACCGGCCTCAACGCTCCCAAGGGCTTCGCTGAAAAGGTCGCCGAACGGATCGCCGCTATCACCCACCTACCGTTTGTCACGGCACCCAATAAATTCGAAGCGCTTGCCTCGCACGATGCGATGGTGTTTTCGCACGGCGCCATAAACGCGGCCGCCGCAGCGCTCTTCAAAATCGCCAACGACATTCGTTTTTTGGGATCGGGGCCGCGCTCCGGCCTCGGAGAGCTGGCATTGCCTGAAAACGAACCCGGCTCATCAATCATGCCGGGCAAGGTCAACCCGACCCAGTGTGAAGCCCTGACC
The DNA here is from genome assembly GCA_031365865.1 of Hyphomicrobium sp. Lineage (GTDB taxonomy): Bacteria > Pseudomonadota > Alphaproteobacteria > Rhizobiales > Hyphomicrobiaceae > Hyphomicrobium_B. The sequence goes on from JANLYX010000036.1 coordinate 13,996, forward strand.
CAAGTGTGCGCGCATATTTTTGGCAATCAAGCCGCGATTACGTTTGCCGGCTCGCAAGGGCATTTTGAACTGAACGTATACAATCCGGTGATGGCCTATAACTTCCTGCAATCGGTGCGCTTGCTGGGCGATGCCGCGCGCTCGTTCACCGACAACTGCGTCGCTGGGATTGAAGCGCGAGAGGAAAACATCAAGGCCGGACTTGACCGCTCGCTGATGCTGGTGACCGCGCTTGCTCCCAAGATCGGCTACGACAACTCGGCCAAGATCGCCAAGACAGCTCATAAAAATGGCACAACATTGCGCCAGGAAGCAGTTGGCGGGGGGTACGTCACTGATGCCGAATTCGACGCGATTGTACGCCCGGAAAACATGATCGGGCCGGACGCGGAATAACGGCGGCATTTCACGCGTCAGGGACTTCCGCGTCATGGGCGTGGCCGATGGCGTCGCATAGCCGCTTTTCGAGTTTGCCGCCGTCCAAGATGACTTTTTCAGATTCGACATCGATGACGGCACTCAAAGGCACGACGAATTCGCCCGCATTTTCTACGTAGATGACGAGCTCCGGTTTCCCACCCGGCTCAACCTCGCGGACAGCGCCGATGCCGGTGCTTAGACCCGAAATGAAGGCCATGAAACCCACGCCGATTTTATACTTGGGCCTGACTTGCATGTGCTCTCTGCCCGGGCTGCGACGATCATTGTCTCTAACCGCGTTCTCCGCCGTTAGTTCCCATCATAAAGCATTTGAATTCCAGGTAAATTGCAAAGGGAACCATCGAATATCAAGGCGCGTTGCCAAACGAGTCCAAACCACCGGTGGAAATAGATGTCCAAACGATGGCATTCAGTCCGCGCCAAACCACCGGATCATTGGCGTTAAACGATTGCCCGTTCCGAATTCGATCAACATGCCAAACCAGACGGCATCCTAATCGCAAGCTTAGCGCCGATTTTGGTGGGAAGGGCGGAACCGAAGCAGCGGGATAAAGCGTTTTAATGGCAATTCTTAGCAGGAGTAATTTCGATTCGGGCAAATGTTGCCTGCACGCTCGTCAGGAACCTTGTTTGGCTCTGGGCATTGACTCGGCAACTGCCCATCTGGCGACGCCAGTCGAAGGACATTGTATGCGTAATCTTATCGTCGCGCGCCGCAAAGGCGAAAGCAAGCTTCCGTTGGAAAACGACTCCGAAGCTTTATTTGCGGCTTTCTTGGTCGCCGCAGCCCTTTCGATGCTGGCCATGATATGCGGCATCGCGCTCGCGATAGCGTAACAGATACGGGCTCGACCCATGAAAACACGATCCAATCGCTTAACACCGCACGATATCGAAAACGCAATGGTCAACCCTGTCTTGGTCTTCGATAGACCAACGGAGATCGTGACTTGCACTCAATTATCTCGTGAGCAAAAAATCGAGATGTTGAAGAAATGGGAGCTTGATGCTCGGGCCTTGCAGCGAGCATCTGACGAGAGCATGACTGGCTGTGAAACTTCAGAGCTGGATGACGTCAACTCGGCGCTGTCAAAGCTCGATCCCGACAACGCCGCTGCTGACGGTTTCGGGAAGGCTCCGACTAAAATTTAACACGAGCGGCAGCTATCGGCTCACTTGGCTGGTGCTTGCTGACCCTGCTCTCCGCTGACAGACTGCAGCTGCGGTCCAAAAGCCGCATACAGCATACCTCCAGCGACAATCGCCAAGATCATGGATCCGACCAGTACCCGCAAATTCATGCGCCGGGGCGACGCTTGACGCGCTTCGGTGGTGGTAATTTTTACCTGACGGTCCATCTGCGTTCTCCCAATTGGTAAGGTAACTCGCAACGGGCGCATCGAGTTCCCTTGCAACTCCACAAGGGAACGCTATGTCCTTGAGATGCGTTTTGATAATCCGCCAAAGGGTATGCGGCCGGCATTGAAATCCCGCCTGGTAACGGCGCAAAGAGCGGCCGCGTCGCGCGGCATGGAATGCAAGCGTGGCGATTTTCCAGTTTGGAGCAAATAATGCCGGTGGCTAAACAGCAACGCCGCTCCCGCTTGTTACGCGCATTATTTGCGTCGGCTGGTCTTGCAATCCCGACCTTGTCGCTTATCCCTCTCGGCTCATATTGGCTTTGGCAGCATGGCTATCTGTTGTACTGGGCGTTAGGCGCATTCTGCAGCGTTGTGATCTTTGTCGCCCTGGAATGGTGGGTTCTCAAGCGCTCCGGCGCCGTCCCAGATCAGGATCCTGGCGATGTCGCCGGCGAGGCCGCTTGGTCTGAAAAAGAGACGCGTGCTTGGCAAGCGGTGGAGACCTTCGCAGCAACCTTGCAGCCGGCAAGCGTATTTGGTGAAAAGGCCTTGACGGATCTTGCTGTGCAGACGATCGAAATCGTCGCCCGGCATATCCATCCTGGCGAAACCCATCCTATTTGGAATTTCACCGTCCCCGAAGCGCTGACGATGGCCGAGCGCGTCAGCCGGCGTCTTCGTCCTATTCTTATTGAAAACGTTCCACTCGGCGATCAGCTGACCGTTCGGCAATTAATTAAACTCTATGAATGGCGCGTCGCAGCCGATTGGGCTGAGCGCGCTTATGATATCTGGCGCGTCGTTCGGCTGCTAAATCCTGCGACCGCCCTCGCCAACGAAGCCCGCGAACAGATGACCAAACGGATGTACGCCGGGATCCGCGACGAATTTACAGTCAGGTTGGCAAGATTTTACGTTTTCGAAGTCGCACGCGCAGCAATAGACCTCTATAGCGGAAGGCTGCGTCACAGCGACCAAACTTCAACGACCGTGCCGCCGAATATCCGTCTCGAAGCCAAAGCGCCGTCTCGCGTCAAACGCTTGGCGCGGCAGGCGGCTAACGCCGGCGGGATCGCCATTCGTTCATTGTGGAGCAAGCGCCAGCCACCGGCAAAATAATCCGGCCGCGCGACTAAGCCGCGCGCATGTCAGATTGCGTCTCGGGCTGCGCGCACGCCTTTAGCGCCTCGGAAAATGACGACACGACCATTGCGCCCACGATATCTTTCGGGAGGCTGTTGTGATCGGCCGCAGTCCAGAATCCAACAACGACCCGAGCGCCCGGTAGCCTGCGTTTGATACGCCGGATCATGAAATTGGTCTTCGACCCGAGATTGGCGGTGCCGAAATCGCTTATTGCCACAATACATTTTCCGGACGGGGCCAATTTGGAAAGCTCTTCTTCCGTGCAGACTTCAGCGTGTCCGCCTTTGACGATAAGCAAATGCGCTAACAATCGCGCGCCTGCCGTATCGATGGCGGTGCGGGCCCTGATGCAGAAAACGGCCGCACTGCCAGATTTTCCCGTCTCCGTTTGATCGGGCTCGCCGTCGGGATTTGTTTCTAAATCCTCCAACATTTCGCTGACCGATTCATCAATCCGAAGCGCTCTCTCGATATCGATCTTGCCGCGTTCGAGATCGCTGGCGGCATGTCCAAGTCCTGGGGCTACGACGCTATCGTAATACGTCGCGATCGGCTGATCCTTGAAAGCTGTCTCGGCTTGATCGGCAGCCTCATCGGAATCGCCGGCCAGAATCCTCTGATAAAATGCTTGCGCGGGCGACAAGGGGTCCTCGTCGCCGAGCAAGATATGGAAGACCGAGAGTTGTTCGATGTGCTTGCCGAACACAACAAGGACAAGAGTCAAGGGAACTGCAAGAATGAGTCCGAGCGGTCCCCACATCATAGTCCAAAACACGGTTGCGAAGATCACCGCTAACGGCGAAATGCCCGTGGCCCGGCCCTGCACCAGGGGATCGACGATCTGGCCCATAATGACTTCAGCGACCACAAACAAAGCAGCCGTCAGTCCAAACGTTGTCCAACCGGGATCGACGGCTGCGGCCAGAATAATTGGGAAAACCCCGGAGACGATGGATCCGACGAACGGCACGAATCTCATCAGCGCCGCCAGTATGCCCCAAAGAATTGCTCCCGGAACGCCGATAGCCCACAATCCGGTACCGATCGCGGCGCCAAACACTGCATTCGCAACGCTTTGGGCTAGTAGCAACCGGCTGAGGCGATCGCCGGTTTCGTTGAGAACGTTGGTGGACCTCTGCAAATCCTTCGTTCCCAGCAACCGTATAATGCGGTTTCGCACATCCTCACGCTGCAACAGAATAAAAACCAGAAATACAACAACGAGGCCCGTCGAGGCCAATGGCTCGATCAGGACCGACAACACGGATTTTATCTGCTCGAGTGCGCTCGGCTCGGGTTGACGGATGATAACAGGTACGGGCGACGGATCCTTGTCATTTGCCCCCAGACGGCGATCGGTGTTGACGCTACTCGGCGGTGGCAACCGTGCCGGCGGCAATTGCTCCACAGGCTCCGCATTCGCCGGAGCCGCCTCGTTGGACTTTGCCAATTCCTTCTGTAGCGTTGTCAAAGCTTCCCCCGCCCGCTCCATGGATTTCGAAGCCAAGCGGGCGGATTTGAGATCTTGGATTTTTTGTTTGAGGGTGTCCTGGTATTTCGGCAGTTCTTCAGAAAGAGTTGCCACTTGTGACGTCAAAGCCGCGCCCGCGATTGCAGCGGCGACCAGGAGTAAACCCACCATCGCCACAGTCGCAAAAGCGCGTGGCAGGCCAAATCTCCGCAGTGCCTGAATAGGAGGCGTCAAAACAAACGCCAGGAGGACAGCCAACGCCAAAGGAGCAAGCACTTTCGCACCAGCGTAAATCGCAGCAATTACAACCGCTGCAATAACGAACCCTTCGTAGGCATTCTGACGACGCCCGAACAGCGGAGATGCGGGTGAATACTTTGCCATAAGGTTTTCCGAGCGCCAGATCGTTAGCCAAAGTCTGCAACATCAGGCTTGATGAAGCTTGATCACGCCTTGCGCCGAACTTGCCGGGCGGCCCCCAACCCAAACATGAAGGCAGAAGCGACAACCTGAACGGCGCCAAAATAGTCCACCGCCGCTTCCGTTTCGTGGCTCACCGAAGCGACAGTCTGAGAAACCGCACCCGGCTCCTTAGCGGCTTCGGCCGCAGCTTTCTCCGACCGGTCAATAATGCCCGGAACGGCCAAGGCTATGAGGCCTCCAATCGTCAAGCCTGCCGCGATTATCAACCCTGCCTGCAAGGCTCCGAAATGCGGCTCGAGCATCCAAAAGGTGATCAGCAGAGCCATCGCGAAGGCAAACACCAAGCATATGGCGGCAACACCACCCCAAATGGCTCGCCGCGCCAACCCATCGACGGCGTGACCTGCGACCCGCGACGCGGCGTATGACAATAATTTTGAAAACATAATCCACCCTGCCGTTTCGGAGCGTCAAACCACAATCAACGGCGCGCAACGACCGCGAATAAGAATCCTAAGCCAGCGGCGATGGCAGCGGACTGCAGCGGCTTTTCTCTGATCGAAAAAGTTAGCCGGTCCATTTGGGCCTTGGCTTCCTGCTGAACGCCCTTTGCGGTATCTGCCACCTTGCCAGCCATTTCATGGCCGGCACGAGTTACTGTGTCTTCGACGCGTTCCGCGCCAGCGCGGAATGAATCGTTTGTCGAGGAAGCCATGGGGATTCTCCTTGGGTTAGATTTGTGTGTCCGGCGAATTGCAATGTTTCGGCAATTATCGCGTCACGATAAGCCCGATTAGAAAGCCCACACCAGCGGCGACGATGGCTGCTTGCGACGGGTTGCGCCGAATGGCGGATTCAAGCTCCGTGACAGTAGCTCCGGCCTTGTCCTGGACTTTTTCAGCGACATTGCCGAACTGTTCATTTGCCAAGGACTTGACCGTGTCGGAAAGTTTGCCGAGATCGGCTTTGAGGGTTTCAACGGTGTCTTGGGCAGGTGTGGACGGTGATGACCCGGAACCGCGAAGTTGAGTTGTATTCATTGAAGATGCTCCTGAACGAGGCCTGTAGCTGATATTCTGAAGCAAAACGCTGGTTGCTTTAAAAAGTTCCGGATTTGGGAACGAAATGGCGGCCATGCCCGTTGATGAGCTGTCAAGCAACGCCACCGATGGGAGACTCTATGATGCTGCGTTCAACAACGACCAATGATGACTACTCCGGCGGCAATGGCGGTGGTGAAGTGGCTGCGCTTCGAGCCCAGATTAACGCACTCACATCTGAGGTATCCCGCATCGCGCACGAACGCGCCGAGGCCATCAAGCGCGCCGCAGAAGCTGGCGCCGAATATGCGGAGCAGACCGTTGATGACTACCCGATGACCACAATGGCATTGGCATTCGGCGTTGGCGCTTTGATCGGCCTTGCGGTTATCCCATCGCGCCGCAAATCGTTCGATTGGCGTAATCCGAGCATCAATAGTGCGCGTGACGAACTCGCGGACTACGCCGAAAAGCTAAAACGTTCGGTTCGAAATTCGGCCGTTGGCAGCAATTTCGCCGCCAATCTAGAGCGCGTTGCCGACACGGTCTCGAATGTGGACGCCAAAACCACTATTGGGCCGGTTTGGAATCGCTTGGTTTCGTGGCTTGACGCAACTAAGAACAAAGCGTCGGCGGCCGCGTCTGAGATCGCGTCAAAAGCCACAGGCTAGAGGGAGGAAACATCGACTTTCAATTTGGACGATGAGGATTTTAACTCAGCGATCAGCCGTTCTTTGGTCAGAAGACCGGTTTGCGTGTCGGGCGACATCACCACCGAGCCGGAATTCACGGTCGCGGCCTGCAAGCTTTCCGCAGCGCTTGAGCCAGTGGCGTAGAAGGCTGTAAAGGTCGAATTGAAGGCATCGCCGGCCCCCGCTGTTCCGATAACCTCGAGAGGTAGTGCAGGGCAAAAACTCACCTCTCCCGCCACTGCAGCATAAGCACCCCGTTTGCCGTCGGTGACGACCACACACTTAGCGCCCAAATCTAACAGCCCACGAAAAACCTCGTTCAAGGGCATCGTCACGCTGCCGTTGCTGATATTTGGTCCGCCTAAAGCAGGTTTTTCAGCCCGTAATCTTGCCGAGGTCCCGAGCCGGACAAACAGGCGGGGTACCAAAGCCTCTATCTCATGAACGTTCAGACACAGCAAATCGATATTTCGCAAACTGTCTTCAAAAGCGTCGCCGCGGCTCGTCAGTTGACGAACTCCCGGGTTGGTGGCGACGAATGCTCTAGCCGCGCCGGCGAGCCGGGCGATCTCGGGAAAGCAGTCCGCCGATTTATCACTTAATCCCGCGACGTAAACGATGTCCCGCGCGAACGCCCGCTCGGGCAGGTCGGAATTTTCGAGAAGAGTATTGGCGCCTCGGAATGTAAAAATCGCGGCATTGCGCTCATGCGCCGAAATCAACACTGAAGCGCCGGTCGGCGATTGCGGTGCCGTGACCACAAACTCGTCGGAGATCTTTTCATCAGCTAGGCGTTTGCGAACCGCATAACCCCGATCATCGTTGCCGATCTTGATCAGAGCTGCCGTTTCAAATCCAAGCCTCGCGAACGAAACGGCTGCGTTAAGCGCGCCGCCGCCTGGATGTGTCGAGACGATTTCAGCTTCCGTCTTGCTGCCCTGTTCAAGCAATAAAAAAGCCCGATGCGCATTGGTCATGCTGATGCGCTCGATAGATTCGGCGCCGATGACAGCGATGGTATCGATCAGCGCGCCTCCGACCGTTATTGCCCGCGGCCGCTTCTGCCTGTTCATGATACCTTCATTAAGAATGAGGCTTGCGGGACGGCCGTCTGATCAAGGCTTATTGCGTGAATCCCAGTGCTAATCGGCCCTTTTAACCGCAGCACCCACGAGTGACAGCGCAATGACGAGGAGCGAAACCCAAAACATCACCTGAGCTACCAGCGCGCCCGGTCCAGCAACAGCGCCGAATCCGAGAACGCCGCAAATCAGAGCGACTATCGCAAATATGAATACCCAATGCAGCAAATTACCCACGGCAATCTCCTTCGACCCAAATTTCGTTGCCACATCGCCTCACAAACACGAACGATGCGATTAATGTTCCGCTTTATCCCGGAATTACTGTTACTTTACAGATAGTGTCACCGGCCGTTATCCTGTACGGGCGAAACCAATCTGCCGTTTGGGCGTTTATCACAGATGTGCGCACGGGAAGGTCTATCATGATTTCGGTTTGAACAGGTTAATCGTTTCCATCCTAAAACGATCTACGTTCGGTCACGCCCGGAATCGTCGCCATTGGCTGACAGGTTTTACGGAGCGGCTGTTCAATCGAAGACGGGAGTTCGATATTGTTTTCAGGTTTAAGCAGCATAGGATTAGGGCCAGCTTCGCAGTCGCCTTGGAATTCCCAGGAAGCCATCCGCGAAGAGCTGTTCAACTGGGACCGCTTTGCCGAGCACGCTATTAGTCTGGCGCGGGCGCAAACCATTTCCGGCCGGGCGAGGCGCGTTCAATCTTTGTCAAACCGGCTACGAGAGAACGAAAACGTTCTGCTCGACGCTCATCGGCTGATCGCTTCCGCCATGAAAGATGGCCGTTCCGTATCGCCGGGAGCCGAATGGCTCGTCGACAACTCGCATCTCGTCGAGGAACAAATCCGGGAGATCCGGTTGAATTTTCCAATCGGCTATGATCGCGGCCTGCCTCGGCTCGCCGGCGGGCCGTTCGCGGGTTATCCGCGCATTCTTGGTCTAAGTTGGGCCTTTGTGGCACACAGCGACAGCCGTTTTGACGCCGCCCTTTTGAAACATTTCGTTTCCGCTTATCAAACTGTGCAACCGCTGAGGATCGGCGAGCTATGGGCAATTTCAATTACGCTGAGAGTGGTGCTGATCGAGAACTTGCGGCGCGCCGCGCAGAGGATTATTGCCAGCCGCGAGCAAAGACACAATGCCGATCTCGCAGCCGACAAACTTTTGACGCCTCAAGCCCAGCTCCCCGTCGAATGGGCAGCCATAAACAGCACTTTCGAAGCCTTGCCCATGCCCCCGCCGTATGCCGTGCAGCTCGCCCAACGGCTTTCCGACAGCGGTGAAGATGGCGTCGCGGCGCTGGAATTTCTCAAAACCCGGCTCGCGACCGAGAATACGACTATCGACGACGAGGTGCGGGCCGAGCATCAGCGCATGGCGGCGAATAATAATACTATCCGCAATATTATTCGCAGCATGCGGGTTTTGCCCGACGTCGACTGGTCCGACTTTTTCGAGTCGGTAAGTTTAACCGATGTAGAACTGCGGCAATATCCGCTATTCGCTGAAATGGACTTCGCGACCCGCAATGCTTATCGCACCGTCATTGAGCGGTTGGCGCGGTCTTCCCCTGTCTCCGAAATCGAGGTTGCAAGAATCGCAGTCCAGATGGCGCGGTCTGCAACAAATGCGCCTTTTGCTCAGGACCCCGGCTATTACCTGCTTGGAGCGGGTCTGCAAAATCTCAAGACGGCTGTCGGCTATCGGACGAAATTCCGGGATTATACTAGCGAATTCACGCAACGTGGCGGCATCCTCGGCTACATCTCGACAATCGTTTTTCTGGCCAGCATCGTTTTGGTGCTGCCGCTGCTCGCGATTCTTGGTCAAGGCGCGTCCGGCGCCGCACTGATCGTGCTGGGTTTAGCTGGGTTTCTGCCCGCTCTCGAGCTCGCGATCGCTCTCGTCAATCACGCGATCACCCATGAAATCAAGCCGCAAATCCTGCCTGCGATGTCATTCTTGACGGGCATCCCCCCGGCTGCAAAAACGCTTGTTGTGATGCCGACGCTGTTTTCAAGCCAAAAGGGCGTCGAAGAACTGATCGACCGCCTGGAAACGCATCATCTCGCGACACAGCAGGAAAACGTTCACTACGCTCTCGCCTCAGACTATGTCGATGCAGGATACGAAATTTCGGACAGCGATCGCCGGCTTCTCGAGACCGCCGTGCAAGGCATCGAACGGTTGAACCGTCGCTATCTGGCGCCCGAGGGCCAGGAAAATCGCTTTTTCGTTTTTCATCGACGGCGCTTGTGGAACCCTGGCCAAAATTGCTGGATGGGTTGGGAAAGGAAGCGCGGTAAACTCCACGAGTTGAACCGGCTTTTGCGCGGAGCTGCGGACACATCGCATATTTCGGGCGGTGCCGGCAATTTTCCAAAAGATGTGCGGTTCGTCATCACCCTCGACCAGGACACACGATTACCGCGCGACGCGGTTCGCTCGCTGGTCGGAAAAATGATGCATCCCTTGAACGCGCCTGTTTTTTCGGCACAGCATCAGCGCGTCATCAGCGGCTACGCGATTCTTCAGCCCCGTGTTACGCCAAGTTTAGCGCTGGAAGGCGACGCGTCCGTCTATCAGAAACTGTTTTCAACCGCCGGCGGTATCGACCCTTATGCCGGCGCCGTCTCCGATGTGTATCAAGATCTCTTTGCGGAGGGGTCCTACGCTGGCAAAGGCATTTATGAACTCGATGCTTTCGAAGCGTCGACCGAAAACCGCTTCCCCGAAAATACCATTTTAAGTCACGACCTTGTTGAGGGTCTTTTTGCCCGCACGGCGCTCGCAACGGATATCGAAGTCGTCGAAGAATTTCCCAACCGCTACGACATTGCCCGCTCACGGGATCATCGTTGGGTGCGCGGAGATTGGCAATTGTTGCCTTGGCTCATCAGCGGCACATCGGCCTTTTTGCCGTCGCGCTCAAACAATGACAGAAATAAGCTCTCTATCCTCGGGCGCTGGAAGCTTTTCGATAATCTACGCCGGTCTCTCACACCAATCTCCATCATCGCCGCTCTTTGCGCGGGTTGGTTCCAGCCCGCCTTGATAGCTTCGATTTGGACCGTGTTTATTCTGGCCACAATCGGAATCCCGACCTTTCTGTCGATCATTTCGAACCTCGCCGTGCGAAACCAGAGCACAAGCTGGGCCAGTCATTTTCGAGCCCTTGCCGACGACACCGTCCTCGCGATCGCTCAGTCGACTTTGTTTCTGACGTTGGCAGCCGACAAGGCCTATTTGATGGCTGACGCTATTGCCCGCACGCTTCATCGTTTGTACATCAGCCGAAAATACTTGCTCGAGTGGACAACCGCCGCTGAGGCAAAGTCTCAGTCGGCGTTTACGGTATCGGCTTACTACGGCCGAATGGCCGGCGGCGTGCTGATCGCGTTGTCGATTCTTGTTGCGGTCGTGGCCGCCGGTCAAAGCGGCGCGATTGTCGGGTTACCGTTTCTGGCGCTGTGGATGGCAGCGCCCGCGATCGCGCGATGGGCGAGCTTCGCGGAAACCGGCCCAGGTCACGAAGTCATAACGCCCGCGAACAAGACGGAGTTGAGACTGATCGCGCGGCGGACGTGGCGCTTTTTTGAAGTGTTCGTCACGGCGGAAGAAAATTTCCTTCCGCCGGATAATTTCCAGGAAGAGCCCCATCCCGTGGTGGCGCATCGCACGTCACCAACCAACATCGGCTTGTATTTACTGGCAACCGTCAGTGCCCAGGATTTCGGCTGGATCAGCATCACCGATGCGGCCGGCAGGCTCGAGCAAACCCTGCGCACCTTGGGCCGATTGGAACGCTACAAAGGTCATTACTATAATTGGTATGAATCGCAGACCTGTCAGCCGCTCGATCCCAAGTATATTTCAGCTGTCGACAGCGGAAATCTCGCCGGTCATCTGATCGCCGTTAGCAGCGCGTGCCGCCAGTGGTCCGAGGCGACCAGTCAATTCATGCCGGTACTTGCCGGATGCTCAGACGCCTTCGCGCTTCTTCAATCGACGATAATCCACACTATGCGCTCCGTCCCGACGGATAAGGCGATGGCAGCGTTTGAGAGCGAGCTTGCAATCGCGCAGGCGCAAGAAGGCGACGTCGTAAGCGTCGCGGCACTCACGAAACTCTCGCGGCTAGCCCGTGATCTGCACGACGGTTTGCCTCAAGATGCCGGCGTCGGCGATACCATGCGGTGGTCTGAGGCGCTGTGTTCAAGCATCGAGAGCCAACTCAAGCACGCGGAACTGAGCACGCAAGAGATCCATGCGTTGCGCCGGCGTCTCGTCGCGATCGCCGATACCGCCGACTATCTCGCGGAGGCGATGGATTTTTCATTTCTCATCAACCAAAGTCGCCAACTGCTCTCCATCGGGTTTGCGGCCGACACGGGCAAATTGGACGAGAGCTGTTACGATCTGTTGGCGTCGGAGGCGCGGCTCGCTAGCTTCGTCGCCATCGCTAAAGGGGACCTTCCAACCAAACACTGGTTTAAACTCGGCCGGACCTTACTGCCCGTCGGTGGCTCGCCGATATTAATCTCTTGGTCCGGGTCGATGTTTGAATATTTGATGCCGGCACTTGTGTCGTCATCGCCGTGGAACAGCCTGTTGGGTAGCACCTGCCGGGCGGTGGTACGCGAACAGATCCGGCACGGGCAGAAAAATCGCACGCCTTGGGGGGTGTCGGAATCTGCTTATAACGCCCGCGATGTCGAGTTCACCTATCAGTATTCGAACTTTGGTGTGCCAGAGCTTGGCTTGAAGCGGGGCCTCGCCGGCAATCTCGTCATTGCACCCTATGCGACCGGCCTCGCAAGCATGATCGCACCCAATGATGCAGCCGCAAACTACGGCGCGCTCGAGGCTATCGGCGCACGCGGCACCTACGGATTTTACGAAGCTATCGACTATACCAAGCCGCGGGTTGCGCCATCCAAGCAATTCGAAATCGTCAAAGCCTACATGGCTCACCACCAAGCCATGACCATCGTTGCGCTGGCCAACGCCGTGCTCGGCGACTTGATGCCGAAGCGCTTCCATTCCGAGCCGATCGTCCAAGCGACGGAGCTATTGCTGCAAGAACGCGCGCCGCGCCTGTTGCCGAGAACCACGGCGCGCGCAACGCTCATCAAGCCGCGTAGCGAAGACGACGATCTACGGGTTGGAACAGTGCGCCGCACCCAATCCATTCAAGGTAGTGCGCCGGATTGTCATATCTTGTCCAACGGCCGCTACAGCACGCTGGTGACGGCCGCAGGATCTGGTTATAGCCGCTGGAACGGTATTGCCATCACAAGATGGCGCGCCGACCCAACCACGGACGATCTCGGATCTTATTTCTACCTTCGCGATGTTCATAGCGGCGCCACATGGTCTGCGGCCCATCACCCGGTTGGATCGACGCCGGATTATTATGAAGCGGCTTTCTCGGAAGACCGCGTCGAGATTTCAAGAAAGGACGGCAAGATCAAGACGGTTCTCGACGTCATCGTCTCGGCTGAGGATGATGCCGAATGCCGGCGCGTTTCAATTACCAATCTCGGGCCGAAGGAACGCTCGATCGACGTTACGTCGTACGCCGAGCTTGTGCTGGGGCCCCTCGACGCCGATATCGCGCACCCGGCCTTCTCCAAAATGTTCGTCGAGACACAGTTCGACCCTGCGACGCAGTCGGTCATTGCCCACCGGCGCCGTAGAAGCGTAACTGATCCGGAAATTTGGGTTGCGCATGTTCTATCCGCCGATGCCAACAATGCCGGCGAGGTCCAGTATTCAACAGATCGCGCGCGCTTTATCGGACGCGGACGCAATCTCGCTTCCCCAATTGCCATTATCAACAGTCAACCCCTCGACGCCAGCCAAGGCACCGTACTCGATCCGGTGTTTGCGACGCGGCGGCGCGTCAGTGTGGCGCCCGGGGCCGTCGTGCGCCTCTCATTCTGGACGGTGGTCGCTTCATCGCACGAAGCGCTAGCGCCCTTGATTGAAAAGTATCGCGATCCCTCAGCGTTTTCTCGCGCCTCGACCTTGGCATGGACGCGCGCGTTAATCGAATTGCGTCACTTTGCGATCGATGCCGACGAAGCGCTTTTGTATCAAAAGCTGGCTGGGCATATTCTCTATCCCACGGCCGCTTTGAGGGCGCCCCAAGATACCATAAAGCGCGGCGCTCTAGGTTTTGGCGCACTTTGGCCTGAAGGCATTTCAGGTGATTTGCCGATACTTCTCGTCCGCATTTCGGAAGTCGAAGATGCCGGCTTGGTCCGGCAAATCCTTCACGCCCATCAGTACTGGCGCAACAAGGGTGTTGAACTCGACGTCGTGATCTTGAACGACAGGCCGCCGTCCTACCAGCAAGAACTTCAAGACGTGCTAGAATCGCTGTGCCGCTCGATACCGGGTCGCCACCGGCTCGGGCGCGACAATTCGAAAGGATCTATCTATCTGCTTCGCGCCGATCTTTTGCAGCCGCAAACGCTTGCCGCATTGCCAGCCTCCGCGCGCGCCGTTTTCCAAGCTCGCCGTGGCACCCTGGCGGAGCAGCTGGCCAAAATCCAGACGCGAGACTCTTCCGCTAAACCGCCGCCGCGCCGCGCCGCCCCGGCCGAAATGTCTATCGTGCACGCAGAAAACTATGGGCTAGAATTCTATAATGGCTATGGCGGTTTCGCCAACAACGGCCGCGATTACGTCACTATTCTTCACAGCGGCAAGAATACCCCGACGCCTTGGATCAACGTCATCGCCAATCCCTCGTTTGGCTTCCAGATTGCAGCGGACGGCGGCGGCTACACCTGGTCTATGAATAGTCGCGAACGCCAGATTACCCCATGGGCCAACGACCCGGTCACGAATAGGCCCGGCGAAGTTATTTATGTCCGCGACGAGGAGACATCCGAAGTGTGGACCGCGACGGCATCTCCCATTCGCGACCACGCCGCGCCATATACGGTGACGCACGGTCAGGGCTTCACGCGGTTCGAACACACGTCGCGCGGTCTGATCTTGATCCTCGAACAGTTCGTATCCCCCGCCGATCCCGTCAAAATTTCGCGACTGACGATCCGCAATGTTTCCGCGACGCCCCGCCGGCTATCGATCACCGGGTACGTTGAGTGGGTACTTGGATCGTCCCGTCGCACCACGGCGCCGCTGATCGAGACTGAATTCGACGGCACCACGGGAATCGTTTTGGCGCGCAATAGCTGGCATCCGTTTTTCCCGGAGCGGGTTGGGTTTTGCTATATTTCAGGCCGGTTGGAGTCTTGGACGACGGACCGTGCCGAATTTCTGGGCCGCAATGGCTCGCTTGAAAATCCCGCCGCACTTTATTCAAGCAAACGCCTGCAAAAACGCAGCGGTGTCGCAAGTGATCCCTGCGCCGCCCTGCAGACGATGGTCGATCTGCCGGCCGGTGGAACCAGCGAAACGATGTTTCTGCTCGGCGACGCCGCCAGTGCCGATGACGCGCGCGACATTACCAACCGTCATAAAGACAGTGCACCGCAAACCTTGCTCGATCAGTCGGTCGCAATTTGGGATGACATCCTCGGTGCGGTTCAGATTTCGACCCCAGACCGGGCGCTCGACGTACTGATGAACAGATGGCTTCCCTATCAGACTTTGTCTTGCCGGATCTGGGCAAGGGCCGGCCTGTATCAGGCTGGCGGCGCCTACGGCTTCCGGGATCAACTTCAGGACGGCATGGCGCTGGCGATGATCCATCCCAGCATCACGAGGGCGCATCTCCTCACGGCCGCCAGCCGCCAATTTACCGAAGGCGATGTTCAACACTGGTGGCTGCCGCCCTCGGGGCACGGGATCCGGACCAAAATTTCAGATAGCGCGTTGTGGCTGCCTTACGCCGTTGCTCACTATGTCAGCACGAGTGGCGACGATGCCGTATTAGATGAAGAGGTGCCCTTCATCGACGGTCCAGCTCTCGGCGAACTTGAGCACGAGGCATATTTCCTCCCCGAAATTTCCGACAACGTTGCGTCCCTTTATGAGCATTGCGCCCGGGCCATCGATTACTCGCTCAAGACCGGCGTTCACGGCCTCGCGCTGTTTGGCAGCGGTGACTGGAATGACGGCATGAACCGCGTCGGCGCAGGCGGCAAAGGCGAAAGCGTTTGGCTGACATGGTTCCTCTATAGCTGTTTGCAACAGATGATTGCGCTTGCCGAAAAGCGCGACGACAAAGTCCGGGTGGCGCACTGGCAAACTGCGGCCGAAGCTCTCAAATCCGCCGTCGAGCGCGAGGCTTGGGACGGCGAATGGTATCGCCGCGGCTTTTTCGACGACGGCACCCCGCTTGGCACCAAAGACGCCGCCGAATGCAGAATCGACTCAATCGCCCAATCCTGGAGCGTCATCTCAAAGGCGGGTCGTCCGGAGCGGACGAGGACGGCGATGCAATCGGCAAAAAAATATTTGATCGACACGGATACAAAACTTGCGCTGCTGTTCACGCCGCCATTCGACAAGTCTGATCTCGATCCAGGTTACATCAAGGGCTATCCGCCGGGACTACGGGAAAACGGCGGTCAATATACCCACGCGGCCGCCTGGTTGATTATTGCACGCGCGGAACTTGGCGACGGTGACGGCGCGTGGGGCTTGCTCTCGATGATAAATCCCATAAACCTTTCAGCAACGCGCTCCGATTGCCGCCGTTATAAAGTCGAACCTTATGTGATTTCTGCCGACGTTTATTCGCAGCCCCCCCATACCGGGCGAGGCGGCTGGTCTTGGTACACCGGTTCCGCCGGCTGGATTTACCGGGCCGCGCTTGAATTCATTCTAGGGATCAAAAAGCAGGGTAATCGTTTGGCGATTGCACCCTGCATCCCGCGTGATTGGCCAGGATACGAAGTGCGTTACCAAAACGCCGGTACGACCTATATCATCACCGTCGCCAACCCCGGCCATGTCTGCCGCGGCGTTGCAACGTGCGTGCTCAATGGTGCGGATGTGGACGTCGGCAACGGTAGTGCGGCCTTGATCCCGCTCGTGGAAAACGGCGGCGTTATAACCATCAACGTGACGCTTGGAGACCATTTGGCCGGCAAGCGCGCGCCCGCCGAACACTCATTCGGATATACCGGGGGATAGCGTGGGCGGTCAAAGCAAGCGGATAAAGTCGCGCAAAATTTCTAGCCAATGGGATGATTAGCACGGGAAACTTTGAACTTCGCCTTGACGGCGTTTTTGATTTGCCGGGCACGATCAACATCCTGCATCAACCCCGGGTCGGCGTTCAAGGCACGCTCAAGCCTGATCCGGTCGACCTCATCGAGCCTGCCCGAAACATAATCGCTAATATCGGCGCTGCTGAAATCCATGACCCGCAATGCTCCTGTTGTAGAGAGCAACCTCACTGACGCGGGAAAGTTCCTTGCCGGCTTTGGCGATCATGCATATCGACCAAACATCCTCACCCTATTGGCAAAACAACGCCGGCCGTATTTTGGATACGGCCAACGTTGACGAGGAAGGTATTGCAGACCTCAGGTTCTGCGGATCAAACCTGCGACCAGCGAAACGCCAAATAAAATGATCGCGACCCAAAACAGCAGACGAGCGCCATCCATTGCGGTGCCGGCGACGCCGCCGAAACCAAAGAATGCCGCTGCCAGCGCGATGATCAAAAAGATGACTGCGTAGTGAAGAAGATTACCCATGGCCGTTCTCCAATGGAATGTTGTATCGTGATAACGCGGTGGTGTGCAGGCAGTTCCCTGCATCATAATGGCTTCGTCACATTTGACCGGCCTGGCAACGAATGCAGGACCGGCTAGGTTCGACGCAAATCTTTGGAACGAATTGAATTGAAAAAGACGGAGCCCGCGTTACAGGGGGATGAACACGGGCTCCAGATACGCAGCGGCAAATCGCTGGGCCAGGGAGGAAGGGTCAGCGGCGACTGCGCACTCCATCAACATGCTGACAAAAAAGTTGGTTCCAAAGCTAAGACAAATCTTTTTGCCTCAAATGAGCGGTCTCACCTGGACCGATCGAGCCCAATCACTTGCTTTCGACGAAAGCACGGTAATCGATATTCGCGGCCAGGACTTCGAGCGGAACCGCCAACTCCCACGTTACACCTTCAGTGTCAAAGCTCATGACCGCCTTGGCTTTCAAACTCTGCGCGACCAAGCGTTCGACGACAGACAATCCATAGCCACGCCTTTTGACCGGAGCAACCGGCGGTCCGCCGGTTTCGACCCAGGTGAGCAGCATCTTATCGGCTCCGGCCGCAGAGCTGAGGGTCCAACTGACTTTGACAATGCCGGTATCGTTTGCGAGCGCCCCGTGTTCAATGGCGTTGAGCGCCAGTTCGATTATGGCCATTCCTAGATTTTGGGCTGCCGTGGGGTTCAAGGTGATTTCCGGGCCGGACACGATCGTTCGAACGGCGGTCTCGCGCCAAACGGCATTCAGTTGGCTGGATACGAGGGCTTTTAGATCCACGCCTCGCCAATCGGACGCGACGATCAAGTCCTGTGAGGCCGAAAGGGCGCCGACACGTATCGACAAAGCCCGCTCGTAAGCTTGCACCGTTTTGGCTTCGCGCGCGGTCAGACGCGTAATGGCGAGGATAACGGCGAGAAGATTTTTCGACCGGTGCGAAACTTCAAGCAGCAGAGATCTTGTTCGGGCCGCTGTTTCCACGTCGTTGGAAATGTCGAAATGGACGCCCATAAATCGTGGGTTGCGTGCGTCGACGGTGCGGCAAAATTTTGCGCCGCGGACTGAGAACCACCGCACGATCCCGTCTGGGCGGGAGAACCTGTAGTCGATGGACAAGGGCTGATCTTTTTCGACAGCGGCCGAAATTGCCGCCTCGACGCGCCTCGCGTCCTCTGGGTGAATGCGGCTGATGTAGGTTTTACCGCTAATAGGAGGGCCATCTTGCGGAAATCCCGTCATCCGGAACATCGCTTCGTCCCAATGCGTTAGGTCCGTCGTGGTGTCCCATTCCCACACGCCCATTCCACCAGCGGCCAGCGCAAGTCTCAGCCGTTCCTCGTTGAAAGCAAGCTCGGCTTTTCTGCGCACCAATTCGGCTGCGGCGACGCTGATTGTGTCGCGCAGAGTATTGACTTCAACGATCGGTGTCACCTTGTCTTCAAGCAATTCATCGCTCTGCAGAAGCCTGGCACTCTTTGCGAGGTCGGAGACGGTCGCAGACATCCGGCTCGCCCACAGCCAAGCAGACGCAGCCGAGAGCGCCGCCAAGGCCGCGGCCATGACGGCAAAACTCATCCAAGCGGCGCGAGCCCCCTCTTCAATGAAGCTGCGCGGAGCCCATGTCGACAATCGCCAACCGGTCAATTCGCTATAGTGATACGCTTGAAGCATGGGCAAGCCCAAACTATTGACGGTCCCAATTATCCCTTTCGGTTCAACCGTAAGGTTGCGCGCGTCTTCGTTGATCAGCTGCCCGACAAATTTTTGACTGTTCTCAGAGTTCGCAATGAAGCGATCGTCGCGATCCGAGATGCCGCTATTCCAACCTTCGGGCCCAGGACTTTGAGACAGCGTGGCGTTGAACAACGTTACCGGCACGGTTGCATCGAGGAGCAGCGGCGGTTGGGAAACAATAGTGAGCGGAACCCAGATATGTATGACACCTAGATTTGTATCCGGCGCCACCGAAAAATTGGAAACGCGCCATACGCCTTTGTTCAGGGATTCACGTGCAAAAATATCATCCCTTTCTCCAAGAACGACCGGAGCCGCGGGTATCTGAGTTGTTTGTAGAATGTTGAGCTTGTCATCACGTAAAGCGACCGCGATTCCGCCCTCGCCGAAGCTCGCTTCGGTCTGCGCGATAAACGTCGTGAAATCGCCATTTCGTATTGCTGGATTAGCGCCAATTGCGCGCAACGTAGTTGCTATGGCGATGACGGATGCGTCGGTTGCATTAGATAACACCTCGACGCGGGCCAACGCGTCACGTTCAACGATTAAGAGTTCTTCCCGCTGCTGCTGAATGACCAGATACGCTGCAAGGATGAGCGCGGGCAAAGCTACGGACGCCACCAGAGCGCCGAGGTGCCACGACAAAGGCCACGGTGGAGAAATCCATCCCAACACTTTGTCGACCAACGATTGCGATGTTTCACCGCTCGTTTTTGGCATTGAAATCTGCCGACGCCCAATCCCCGGAAACTTTCCGTGTATCAACTTCCATGCGAGAGTCGAGTCTGTGATCTTTATCCCCGCCGACGGATTTGGCACCAACTCCGGTTAGGAAGCTGGTGCCGAACGCCGTCTTCATATTTGCGGCTGTCGTGCAGCGCGCGGGAGGTCATTAGTTTATGTCGCCCACTTCCATTGTGGAGCCGCTTTGAGCGACTCCTTCGTGACGTTCAACATCACTGTGGCGCGGCCATTGCCATCGCGTGCGACTTTCAGAGAATCGAATGCGACGGCCACTTCGTGCTCGCCAAGTCCAAGGAAACCACCGACGCCAATGACAGCAGCAGTTGCCTTGCCAGAACTATCGAGCACGATTTCATTAATATCGCCGACGACTTCGCCGGCCGCATTCATAACCTTGACGCCGATCAGCTTGCTGGCACGCCATGCGCCGTCGGTTTTCGAATAGTAATTAACGCCGGCAGGCGCCGATTTCGGTGTCACGTCGACGCTTTTGTCCATCGCCGGCTTGTTAGCGGTCGTGGCCGACGGTGAGGTGGTCGACGGTGACGTTGCCGACGGAGTCGTAGCGGAAGGCGTGGTGGTAGACGGTGTTTTGGCATCTTGCGCGAAAGCTTGTGCGCCGAGAATTCCAGCGGCGATGGCAGTGGCTAGAGCTAACTTTTTCATCTCGAGACCTCTTCGATAGATCCAAATTGTTCACGTCGCCGCTGCAGGGCTTGCAGCAGTTCTGTCCGTAAACGCCGCCTGGGGCCGCAGGTTCCATCGGTCTCCGGCATTCGGGGCGCAAGCTTTCATCAAAGCATTTGTTTTTCCCGACGGAACCGCCGCGCTCCAAGCCCGTTCCCCAACCTAACGTTTGGGCTACAGGAGCAAGCCATGAAAAATCTCAACGAACTCTTCGAAGACATGCTGCAAGACGTGTATTTCGCGGAAAAGACACTCGTGAAGGCGCTTCCAAAAATGGCAAAGCGCGCCACTTCTGAAAATTTGAAGGCTGCCATTACGGAGCATCAGGCGCAAACCCAGGAGCATGTAACGCGCCTCGAAGACGTGTTCGAAATGCTGGGCTCGAAGCCAAAAGCAAAGGAATGCCCCGCAATTCTCGGTCTCGTCAAAGAGGCTGAAGAAATCATGGAAGAGGCTGAGGACGACGGCGTGCGGGATGCGGGAATGGTGGCGTGCGCCCAAGCTGTCGAGCACTATGAAATTGCGCGATATGGATCGTTATGCGCCTGGGCCGAACAGCTTGGTATGACCGGCGCGGTCGAGCTTCTCTCGGCCACGCTCGATGAAGAGATTGCGGCAGATGCCGGATTGAACGACCTCGCGCTTTCAGAGATCAACGGCGCGGCACCTGCCGAGGGCAGCGAAGACGATGAAGACGATCAAGACGAGGACGAGAATTCTAACGAAAAACCGGCTAAGCCAAAACAACCGTCCGCTAGGACCATGAGCGAAGCCGAAGAATCGGGCAAAAAACGCAGCAAGGCGCGGTCCTAAGGAAACGACAGCGGCCGGATGTTTCCATCCGGCCGCGCGTCCTAAAATAATTCAGCGCGCGCCACTCGCAGATTAGGCAGCCTGCTCGTCGATTTTACCGGAGCGCGTGTCGAAAAATAATGCCTGACTGATGAGTGCTTTGACCATCGCGGGCTCAAACGGCTTTGAAACCAAGAATACCGGTTCCGGTTTTTCACCGGTTAAAAGCCGCTCGGGAAACGCCGTGATAAAGATCACCGGCACCTGGAAGCTGTTCAACATCTCGTTGACCGCTTCGAGGCCAGAACTGCCGTCCGCGAGTTGAATGTCTGCCAACACCAAGGTTGGACGCTTTTTTTCAACCGCGGCCATTGCTTCACGGTGAGTGCGAGCAATGCCTTGAACGCGATGGCCGATGTCTTCCACCAATGCTTCGAGATCGAGCGCGATCAACGGCTCGTCTTCAATGATGAGGACGTCGGCTGAAAGCTGCAAGGCAATTTCAGCGCCGGCCTGATGGAGCAACGATTGCATGTGAGAGGCGCTCGAATCTAGAATTGTCGCGGCCTCTTCCGTTGAAAACCCTTCAACCGAGACTAATAAAAAAGCCTGGCGCGGAGCCGGCGTAATCGCTTCAAGCCTGCGATCCGGCGCCAGAGCCTGCAACGATTGAGGATCATCCCCGGCGCGCTGCTTGATAGCCAGGGAATCCCAGACTTTCACGAAGATCTTATAGAGCGCGATACGAGGCGGAAGCGACGTATCGAAAGCTTTGGGATCGGCAATCAACGTCTCGAGGACGGCCAAGACATAGCTGTCTCCAACGTCCTGGCTGCCTGTTAATGAGCGAGCGAAGCGGCGGAGATAAGGAAGATGGGGAGCAACAGAGTCAGCGATAGACATGGCACACCTCGGTCAGGGTTGCTAAAATCGTAAAATCAAGTTTTAGGAGCCAGATGTCAACCGCCCCCAAGTGGATTCACGTCGATCGATGACCGGCACGCTCGACAAGCCGCAGTGCCGCTTTAGTTTGCTCGCTGACGTCAGCGGCCTCGTCCAATCCCAGTTTCTTACCAAGCGCACCACGCGCCCGGTTTACGCGACTCTTGACGGTGCCAACCGCGCACCCGCAAATTTTTGCGGCTTCTTCGTAGGAAAAACCTTCCGCGCCGACAAGAACCAAGACCTCTTTCTGATCATCGGAAAGTTCGTCGAATGCGGTCCGGAAGTCGAGCAAATCCATATGGGAATTTTGTGACGGCAAGACCGACAGTCGCTCGGCTAACGCCCCGTCGACATCTTCAACTTCGCGGCTGCGTTTGCGCAAATCCGAAAAGTAAGTGTTGCGAAGGATTGTGAATAGCCACGCCCTCAGATTGCTGCCCTCTTGGAAGCTGGCCGAACTGTTCCACGCTTTGACCAGAGTATCCTGGACGAGGTCGTCGGCGGTCGTAGAATTACCGCACAGCGAATTCGCAAATGCCCGCAAATTTGGAATCGAGGCTATTAATCCTTGCTGAAACGCGGAACCATTGGGCAAGGTCATCATTTACCCTCCTTTGGTGGTTCGGCCTTTGGTGGTTCGGCGCTTTTAAGTTGCTCCAGAAGAACCAGGAATTTGTCCGGAATCGGCTGATTGACGAGATCCGAGTAAGAATCGCGCAAGCGCTTACCGAGCTTGCCTTGCAACTCCGGAGGTAGCGACACTTGTCCGCTTTCGCAGGCCAATTTCCCACTATCCTTCTCTTTTTGCGACATGATTTGGTCCCTTAGAAGCTGCCGTCAAGAAGCACACCATCCCAAATGTACTCTAACGACTTCTTCTGGCCTAAGCACTAAACGCGCCGGATAGACGCCGGTTCCCATATTTTTCAAAAAAATTACGTCACCGAACGCGCCAGGGCGTCCGGGAATGGCAGCTTAACCACGAGAGGGGCTGGGAACTCCGCGACTTTGCCAGCGTTAAGGGCCCACGCACAAAATCGCGGCGGCAGCAAAGGAGCACTCAGCAATGTCGAAATCACCTAAATCCGACCCAAGTTCAGGTACAGCCGCCCTCGCCACACCAACCGATCTCAGCAACAAGTCCACCCAAGCCGTTGCAACCGAGCTCAACAAATTGGTGGCGGACGCCTTTGCTCTTTATGTGAAAACCAAGAATTTTCATTGGCACATGAGCGGGCCGCACTTTCGCGATTATCACGTGATGCTCGACGTCAGGCCGACCAAATCTTCGCGACGATCGATCCGCTTGCCGAGCGCGTGCGCAAGTTAGGCTGCAAGACGCTCAGATCGATTTCGCACATTGCCGAATTATCGCGCGTTGCCGATGACGACCGCGAGTTCGTGCCGCCTCTAGAAATGTTGCAAGAACTCGTCGCTGACAATAAAGCCGCGGCTGGGAACATGCGCAAAGCCCACAAAATTTGTGACGACAACGACGATTCCGCGACCGCCAGTCTATTAGAAATCTACCTTGATGAAACAGAGCGCCGAATCTGGTTTCTTTTTGAAGCCAGCCGCGATTCCGATCAAGGCGGGCATTGATCGTAAGCCGTTCAACCGTTCACGCGCGACTTGGTGCAGCCTGATCGATGTCGGTCATGCTGCATTTTTTTTACTTTTAGAATCGCAGATTTTTTCTCCGCATTGGAACTCAAAACTCAAAATTGCGTTTCTCATGCCTCGTTGTCGTTTGTCAGCTCTTAAACAGGATTTTCGCCATGATCGTTGACTGCCAATATGACAGGACAACGCGAAAATCTATTACAGAAACTCTCCGATATGAAGGTGAAGAAAGACATGGCGGCTTAAGAGCTTGCGTATGGCCGTGTTAGCCAGCAATAATCCAGGAGCTGGCTAACTCGGGAATCAAAGTTCAGCGTTATTAGAGCGATCTCCCTGACCTGGACACACGCGCCGATGACTGGTGACATCGTCAATCTCAACAAGGTTCGCAAGGCCAAGGTTCGCGCCGGCAAAGCTCGTGGCTCGGAAGAAAATCGCATCAAATTTGGACGTACGAAAACCGAGCGAAGATACGATGACGACGAAAATGCGCGGCGCGCCGCTGCTTTGGATGGTGCTAAAATCGCCAGCGAGCCAGCGCCGGCAGTCGCGCCAATCGATCCTCCGAAACCCAGATCGACGACATGACAAGGCCGGTCAAGCGCTCATTCTCAATCGAGGGCCATCGGACGTCTGTTTCGCTGGAGAGTGCGTTCTGGACCGCGCTCAAAGAGGCGGCCGAAGAAGACGGCATACCACTCGCTCGTTTAATCGCGCGGATTGACAATGACCGGGGCAGTGCCGGGCTTTCAAGCGCCGTGCGCGTCTGGCTGCTGACAAGGTACCGGCAATCGGCGGCGGCGATCGCGCCGGAAAAATAAATTTACCTTTGAACCGCAAACCGGCGCTGGAGGTTTTCCGAATGAGATCGAAATGGTTGTCACACGTCATGGCCGTGCTCGACACGGCCATCCAGGTGTTCTTTGTGCATTTCTAAGGCGTGGCGCTGGATGGCCGGATCAAGTCCGGCCATGGAGATATGGCGATTTAACGTCAACCGGAAGCACTCTAGGGCGCGCCGCCGATCGCGCGGCTCATCTCTTCGGCAGCATTGCGTGGTGAGCGTTGCGACCGCCCGGCAGGTGGCTTGTATGAGCTAGCGGCTGGCGGGCGAGCCGCGGCTGGCGGACGCGACTGTTGACCGGCGACCGCGCCATCGGGGGTAATTTCAATCGGGACCGCGCGTGAGCCTTCGACTGCGGCCGGCGGTGAAACGGACTGCGATGGCACCGGCTCTGAGGCACCGGCTTCGGTATGGTATTTCGCGGCATTCGCCGGCGCGTTACCCTGCGGATCGGATGCGGCGGCATCCGCACCATTGGATTCAGGTAGCACCGGCGGCAGCGGTTGTTGTTGGACTGCGGGTTGTCGTACTGGGGGTTGTTGCTGCTGGCCAGCGGGCGGGGTGACCGGAACTGGAACAACCTGAGGCGCAACCGGAACTGGAACAACCGGAGGCGCAACCGGCATCGCAGCTTGGGCCTTTGCAGCGGCCGCTGCTGCCAGCGCTGCAGCGCGCTCCGCTTCAATAGCTTTGCGGCGATCTTGTTCGCGTTTGACCCGCTCTTCTTCTTTGCGTCGCAACCTTTCCAGTTCTTCGACGCTGCGCTCCATCTGTCGCGAGGTCAGCTCGCGCTGCAATTCCGATGTTTCGACCTTGACGTCGAGATTGGCGAGATCGCCGAGACGTCCGGTATAGACGACGGGCACGATGGGAAGCGGACCTTTGACGGTTGCGGTCCATTCAGGGCCCGCCCCTGGCGGAGGTTGTTGCGGTGGCGCCAAAGCGGCGATTTGCCAAAGACTGTCGAGCGCCAGAGAGGCGATAGCGATCGTGGTTGTGACCGTCGCTTTGCCATTTGTGCCTTCGATGACGTAGGAATCGAGTTTCACCGTACCGTCGCCGATCGCCAAAGGAATCGTCCGCGAGCCTGGCGCCGTTTGAGAATTGGCGAGCGACGCCAGAAGCGTTTCAGAGATGGCGCCCGCGTCATTGGGCAATTTGCCGTTCAGTACGGCATCGCTGGTCTGGGAGAAATTGATCAAAGCCGGCCCGGGATGGCTGGCGTCATCGAGAGTAGCGTTGCCTTTTCCCGAAAGGACCGCGATCAGTCCGGCGGGACTGGCGGCACGCGCCGAACCCGTCAACTCGATACTGGCCCGGCCCTTCGCCGGCCGGCTCAACGCCGCAAGCTCGGCGCCATCGATCTTGAGATGAGACGACATCGCGACACCTTCCGCCGCCTTTTCGAAATCAGAGGCGAAGTGAAGTTTTCCGCCAGCCGCCCGGCCCGTCAGCTCGGAAATCGAAACCTTGTTTGGCGAAATCTCAAGCTTCATCATGCCATCATGCGCGGTAAGACCCTCAGTGAGTTCGAGGCTCGCGAACTTAACATTGACGCTCCCTTGCAAAGACTTGACGCTATCGAAGTTGAACGGAGCCTCCGGCCAAATACCTTGCCGGTCATTGCCATCGCCGGCGTCTTCAGCGCCACGAGCCGAGCCTGCGCGGCGATCGAGAATGCCAGACATCAAACCGCTGACTTTGACACGGTCGGCAACTAAATCCGCAGCCAGAGTGTTTATGGCTCCGGCCCTCCGCTCAAGCTTGACCCGGCCTTGCACGGTGGTCTCGCCCACTCGGATCTTGCGCGAGACAAGATCGTATTTGCCCGATGCCGCCACGATATCGATCGCGCCATCGACCGGCGTTCCGGCGCTACCAGCAGGCAAAACAATTCCGGCCAGACCGAACGCTTCGGCCATATCGCGGGCTTTGAGTTTCAAATTGCCGTCGAACGCAAACGGCGACGCTTCAGACCAGACGACATTACCAGCATAAACAGCCTCAAGTCCCTCCGACTTGATCTCGGCGTGCGCCGCCGCGCCCGAACCAAATATCCCGGAGCTGGCGATGGTGACGACAGCGGGACGCGGCTTGCCCGAGTTTCCCGGCAGAGCTTGCCCGTTCAAGGCCAATTGAATGGGCTCCAGGCTGGCGGCGCTGACATTGATGGTGACCCGGCTTGGCTGGCTTCGCCAACCGGCGATACCACCATCCAACTGAGCTTGCCCCGAAACTTGAGCACCTTTGACCTCGCCCCCAAACGACAGATCCGCAAAGCCTTTGCCGCGGTCGCCGAGCCGCACCAGTCCCGCGACGCGGGCATTGCCCAGAGCCGCAAACCGCTCTGCCGGCAAAAATTCCGCCAGGCCCGTGAGGATTGCAGCATCTTTGAGAGCGGCGGGGGTTTGTGCGTCGAATTCGTAAGCCAGGTTGCCTTTGGGCTCGTTTGCAGCGTTCTTGACCTTGGCTTCGAAGGTCACGCCCAAGCCTGACTCGGTATTGAACTTGGCATTCGGCACGCGAAATTCGCCGCCCTCCAGAACCAGGGTTGCGTCGACGTTGCGATAGGTGCGTACGCCGCTTTTAAGTTCACCCGCCAACACCCGCAGACTGACATCGTTGTCGCTTTTGGCCGCGTCGCCGGCTTTCGCGGGACTATCGCCCTGTGCTGGTTTCGCGGCCCCTACCTGATCGGTTTCAGCCGCAGGTGCTAGCGGCGCCGCCAATCCCAGCGCCCGGCGGATTTCCGTTTCGATCTCACGCGCCTTGCTTGGGAACAACTGCGCGGTATCGATGCGCGCACCTTCAACAATAATCGAGGTGTGGTGGCGCCCGTCATCCACGACGCGGTATTCGCCGGTCAGGGATTGGCCGGAAATTTCAGCTTTGGCATCCGTAAATCCAAACATCTTGCCGGTGCTGAGCAAACGGCCCTCGGCGGAGAACGGTCCATCGGCCTTGACATCGATCGGTGAACCGGACTTTGCGGCCCAGGCCAGTAAGCGCCCTAAACTCGAGCCGTGCACGAGCATCGAGCCATCGAAACTCATGACGCCGTTGTCGTCGGTCATGTCACCACTGAGATCGAGCCGCGATCCGCCCGGCAAGCCGGCCCTAAGTTCTTTGAGATGAACGGCGCCATTCTGGCGGTCGGCGTCGATCTTCAACCCGCCGGCCGTTTCGCCGCCGATCTTAATCTGCTCGATATCGATTTTCGTGCCCGCTGCCCCGTCGCCGGCCAGCGCATGCAATAAGCCAAGTCCGAGGCTTCTGATTTTCGGCAACGAAGCTCCGCCTTCGCCTTCGCCCGCACCTGCTAGGCGGTCGAGGTCGAGCCACTTGGCAGCTAAGACCATATCCAGACGCGGCGTTCCAGCCCACGCGGCCTGGGCGCTGCCGGTAATGATTTGCGGTTCCGCCGCGCTATCCAGCGCAATGTTGATATCGTCGAATTTTGCGCCCAAGGCATCGGCAGTGACGTGCGCCTTAATTTCGGTGCCCGCAATCTCAGTATGTGCGGCCTTGGGCTGGTTTTCTGCAGCCTTGGGTTCAACGGGCGCCGCGTCGGGAAATTGCACGAGCGCCGTCAAGTCTCCGGTCAGCTTCGGTTTGCTGGCGCCATTTTCAACGCGGCCGTCGATGGCGTAATTTGCATTCGACTTGGTCGTGCGGATGTTGGCCTTGAACGCAAACCCGCCCTCGGCATCGGGCGGGGTGGTTGCAAACTTGATTTCGCGTTCTTCGCCCGTCCACTTCGCCAGCCCCTTGAACTTATAAGGGCCAGCCAGCGCATCGGCCGACAACTCGCCGTTGATGGCGTCGAGCCTCCCCAGAGGCTGCGACTGGGCGTCGTAAAGCGCCACCGTGCCATCCTGCAACTTGACCGATCGCAACGCGACGTCCTGCGGCACAAACGGCAGCGCGCCAGGTTTGATTTTGAGGTTCGACCAGTTGCCGCCGCCTTGACCGTCCAAAACCAGCGACAAGACGGGCCGGTTAAGTTCGACTTGGTTGGCTTCAAGCACGCCGCGCAACAGCGGCGGTCCCGATAACCACATCGTGAAGCTGTCGGCACGTATGAACGGTTCGCCGGTTTGCCCGGACGTGTCGGCGAGCCGAACCTTTTCAAACCGGACATAAGGTGTCGGCAGAAGCCGCAGATTGACGGCGCCGCCAACCCGGACATCGCGGCCCAAGACCTTCGAGGCCTCCTCCTCGAAGACGCCGCGATAACCGTTCCAGTCAATGAAATAGGGCACCGCGAAGAGCGCCGCCAAAATCATCACCAGAAGGCCACCAATGTATAGGAGCACGTTGTTCATAAGACGGCTGCTCCAGCGGCGGCCCAGCGGCCCCGCAACGATCTCTTGCCCACAAGCTTCACAGGCACTCCCACGGCCATCTTATCGCACAGTCACCACCAAGTCTGAACCCGAATTTAGGCGCATTTCCAACCCTTTGATCAAGATGTGCATGAAGCACCGCCCGTCAAGCGGTGGATAGGGCATTTTTGCCAGTGGCCCGCCAGCGGGTTGTAGGACCAGCCCCGGTAGGCTACCTGAACTTAATGACGACGAGTCGCAAACCTTCTATCGCGCCCGCCGGTGGCATCGAAGATCCACCCTTCGATCTCCCAGATGCGCCCGGCCGCCAGCCCTCCAAATCGCTGCCGATTTCGGCCCGCGCCGTCGCCGCCGCACGCGGTGCACCGGCTTACCTCGAAGGTTTGAATACTGAACAGCGTGCAGCGGTTGAGCAGACCGAAGGACCTTTGCTGGTGCTGGCCGGCGCGGGCACCGGCAAGACCCGGGTTCTGACGACCCGCATCGCCCACATCCTGGCTTCGGGGCGCGCTTACCCATCGCAAATACTCGCAGTCACGTTCACAAACAAAGCCGCCCGCGAGATGAAAGCCCGCATCGGCGGTCTGATCGGCCCCGCCGTCGAAGGCATGAGTTGGCTCGGCACCTTCCACGCCATTGGCGTCAAAATCCTACGCCGTCATGTCGAGCTGGTCGGCCTCAAATCCGGGTTCACGATTCTCGACGACGACGATCAGGTGCGCCTCTTAAAGCAGGTCATCGAGGCTGCCAATATCGATAAGGAGCGCTGGCCGGCGCGCCAGCTTCAAAGTCTGATCGACAGCTGGAAAAATCGCGGCCTGACACCCGCCGCTGTCCCGCAAGGCGAAGCGTTCGCGTTTGCGGCCGGCAAAGGCCGCGATCTTTATGCGGCCTATCAGAGCCGCCTCAAAGATCTCAACGCCTGCGACTTCGGCGATCTGCTGCTTGAGTGCCTGAGATTATTCCGCGAGCACCCCGACGTGCTGGCCGACTATCAACGGCGCTTCCGCTATATCCTCGTCGACGAGTATCAAGACACCAACGTCGCCCAATACCTGTGGCTGCGGTTATTGGCGCAAGCGTCTCCCAATGTCTGCTGCGTCGGCGACGACGACCAGTCGATCTACGGTTGGCGCGGCGCCGAGGTCGACAACATTTTGCGCTTCGACAAGGATTTTCCCGGCGCCCGCGTCATCCGCCTCGAACGCAATTACCGCTCGACCGGGCATATCCTGGCCGCCGCTTCTGGATTGATCGCCAAGAATGAAGACCGGCTCGGCAAAACGCTTTTCACCGACGGCGCATCCGGCAACAAAGTCACCGTCGCCAATTTCTGGGACGACGAGGCTGAGGCCCGCTCGATCGGCGATGACATCGAGAACCTGCAACGCGCCAAGCACCCCTTGAACGAGGTGGCGATCTTAGTGCGCGCGTCGTTCCAGATGCGCGTCATCGAAGATCGCTTCATCACCCTTGGCATTCCTTACCGAGTCATCGGCGGACCGCGCTTCTACGAGCGCCAGGAAATCAAGGACGCGATTGCGTATCTCGAGATTGTCGCCAATCCTGCCAACGACTTGAAGTTCGAGCGCATCGTCAACGTTCCAAAGCGCGGCCTCGGCGACACCACCGTCAAACGCATCCGCGACCTGGCGCGGGCCCGCGGCGTCGCCATGTACCAAGCGGCGCGCGAAATCGTCGAAACCGACGAACTGGCCGCCAAGGCCCGCAAGTCGCTGACCGACGTCGTGCGGTCGTTCGAACGCTGGCGCGCCCAAGTCGATACCATGCGCCACACCGAATTGGCCGAGTTGATTTTGGATGAGTCCGGTTACACCGCGATGTGGCAAGCCGACAAAAGTCCGCAGGCGCAGTCACGGCTTGAAAACTTGAAAGAACTTGTGCGCTTCATGCACGCCTTCGAAAGTCTTGCCGGGTTCCTCGAACACGTCTCGCTGGTGATGGACGTCGACCAGGGCAACGACGGCGAGCGCGTCTCTCTGATGACCTTGCACGCCGCCAAGGGCTTGGAATTTGCAACGGTTTTCTTGCCGGGTTGGGAAGAAGGGTTATTTCCGCACCAGCGCGCGTTGGACGAAAGCGGCAAAGCCGGCCTTGAAGAAGAGCGCCGGCTCGCCTACGTCGGGATTACTCGCGCCAAGCGGCAGGCCAAGATTTCGTTCGCGCAGAACCGCCGCGCCCGCGGACTCTATCAATCGGCGATCCCGTCACGCTTTGTCGACGAATTGCCAGACGCAAACGTCGATGTCATCGAAAGCCAGAGCCCTTATGGCGGCATTACGCACGGGTTTGGCTATGGCAATTCGTTTGGCCAGAGCCGCTTTGATCGTGCGCCCGCCAGCAACCCGGCGTCGAACTATCAGACGCCCGGCTGGCAGCGCGCCCAGCAGAACTGGAAGAACGACCCGCCTAAGAAGCGGTCTGGGCCGGTCACGCTTGAAGGCGAGTTTATTGCCGCGTCGAGCAAGGAAACCGCGTTCAAACCCGGCGCACGCGTCCGCCATGAGAAGTTCGGCGACGGTACCGTGACGTATGTCGATGGCAACAAGCTGACCATTGAGTTCGACGACGGCGACAGCAAACGCGTCGTCGCCAACTTCGTCGAAATGATTTGAATGTTCTTGCCCCGGCGCGGACGTGCGTAGGCTCCAACGGTCCGCTTCCCCCTCAAGTGGGGACGAAGAAACGCCACAGGCTTAGTCGGGCCAACGCAGTCGCTTCCAGGATCATGATCGGCCCGGCTAAGTCTGATGGCGTTTCAGATGGGGGTGTCCGGGGAGCATGCTGCGCGTCACCCCCATCTCGTGCGCCAAGGATGAGTTAGCCCGCGCCATTCATTTGCTGACACAGCGTCGTGGCGCGCCCTAACTCATGGCGCACGGTCCACCCCCCTCAAAAGGGGGATGGGGTTCACGGCACTACTTCAAAACTCTTCCCGCGACCGCATCGAGCTTTTTTAGAAGCGCCGGATCGCGGGCGTCGGGGGCGGTGATGAGTGCAACATCAAGAGCGCGGTCGGAGCCGACGGGGCAAGCGGGATGCTCACGCGGGAAATTGCGCGCTAGGCTTTGGATCAGGCGCTGCGCCTTCTCGGTGTTATGCTTCATCACTTCGATGATGGCCGCGACATCGACTTGCGCGTGATCTTCATGCCAGCAATCGTAATCCGTGACCATGGCGACGGTCGCGTAACAGATCTCGGCTTCTCGCGCGAGTTTGGCCTCCGGCATGTTGGTCATACCGATGACGTCGCAACCCCAGGAGCGATAGAGCTCGCTTTCAGCGCGTGTTGAAAACTGCGGACCCTCCATGACCAGATACGTGCCACCTTCGTGGTAGGTAATGTTCTCGCCCCTTGCTGCATTGATCAGAGCCTTGGCCAGCAACGGGCTGACTGGATCGGCGACGGAAACGTGGGCAACGCAGCCGGTTCCGAAAAAAGATTTTTCGCGCGCGAACGTCCGATCGATAAACTGATCGACAATCACGAAATGCCCCGGCACATACTTCTTCTTCAAAGAGCCGCAGGCCGAGATGGACACGAGGTCGGTCACGCCCGCCCGCTTCAGGGCATCGATGTTGGCGCGATAATTGATCTCCGTCGGCGAAAATTTGTGACCACGGCCGTGGCGAGGTAAGAATCTCAGCGGCACGCCGTCAAGGTCGGCAAACAAAATCTGATCCGACGGCTCGCCCCACGGGCTCTTGACGCTTTCCCAGCGGGCGTGCGCGATGCCCGGCAATTGATAAAATCCACTGCCGCCAATGATGCCAAGTACCGATGCCGTCATCGTGTCGATGTCCTTTTAAATTGGCTTACAAACATTGAAATAAAACGGCAAAACCGCGTTTTTAAATCCGACCGGTCGAGCGCCTCATTTGGGATTTATAGATTGGCCGAGGCCCACGCCGAGATGTAGCCGACCCCGGAGATTTGTCCAACCGTCCACGTGCGGCCGCAGCTTTAGCCACGTGGCTTCTTGTAAGACGTACATGGTTCGTGGAATAACAGTCTTGCTCGGAAATTTCGCCAACATGCTCGGCGGCTCGGCTCAACAAGGTCTCGTCGATAGCGGCGCAAGCGCGCTGTCCTCGCTGCTGGGCGGCGGCTCGACCAATGCCATCGCCAGCGCCGTCGGCAAGTATGCCGGTGTCAGCGAAGGCCAGGGCAAATCTCTGCTCGGTATGCTGGCTCCCGTCGTTCTCGGCACGCTCGCAAATCAGCAGAAAACGCAGGGTCTCGACGCTGGTGGTCTCGCCAGCTTGCTGAATGGCCAAAAGGGCAATATCGCCGCCGCCATGCCAGCCGGATTCTCGGACTTGTTGAAGGGTTCGGGTGTCTTGGATTCGATCAACGCGGAGTTGCCAAAGGCCGGCGCCGAGCGGCGCACGCAAGCCCCGATCGATGTCGAACCTTCGGCACCCGCTGGTGGCGGAATCCTCAAATATCTGCTGCCTCTCGCGGCCGCCGCCGCGCTTCTCTATGCGCTCAGCGGTTATGGCTGCAATCGCCAGCCAGAGATGAAGACCACGGCGCCAACGCCAGCAGTCGAAAAGCCGGCTGTTCCCGCCGCTCAGGAAAAAGCCGCAGCACCGTCAGTTGCCGTTCCCGGCGCTGAACTGACGACCAATGCCACGAAGACGCTGCAAGATCTGATGGCGACACTCGGCGGCGTCAAGGATGAAGCGACCGCCAAGTCCTCGCTCTCGAAACTGCAAGATCTCGCCGGTCAGATCGACAAGCTAAAGGGCACCGCGATGGGTCTGCCTGCCGACGCGCGTCACCCGCTGGTTGTGATGATCAGCGGTATGATGCCTGGCCTCGCAGCCTCCATCGACAAGGCTTTGGCGATCCCAGGTGTCGGCGCGGTTCTCAAACCCGTGCTTGATCAAATCGCTGGCAGTTTGGGCGTCATCGCCAAGTCGTAACGACGCGGCACTTCAAATGACCCAAAATAAAAAGGCCCCACAATCGCTGTGGGGCCTTTCTTCGTGTCGCTACCGCCGTGACTTGTAGGGACTTAATGCTTGTTTGACCAGATCCGTTTCTTGGCGACGTATAAAAGAGCGGTCGTCACCAGCATGTACAGCATGACAACCCAGCCGATGCGCTTGCGCTGGTTCAGCGACGGGTCCGCCGACCACGCCAGGAACGCCGCGACGTCGCGCGCATAATTATCGAGCACGGGCTTGGTGCCGTCCTGATAAGCAACCGCGCCATCGGTCAAGGGCGGCGGCATCGCGATTTGATGGCCGGGATAGGCCACGTTGTACTGCATTCCGTCCGCCATCTTCATGCCCGCAGGCGGCTCTATGTAGCCGGTCAGAACGGCGTAGATGTAGTCCGCGCCGCCCTCTTGATAGCCGCGCTTGATATCGTTGAGCATCAACAAGGGATGGACAATCCAGCTCGGATCGCGGTGGACGCCGCGCGCTTTTGCCATCAGCGTCAGGTCGGGCGGTAGAGCGCCGTTTTGCGCGGCACGCGCTTCATTGTCGTTCTTGTAGGGTCCGAAAATCGGATCCGACGGCAACGCTGCACGTTCAAACATCTTACCCGCGTCATCGGGCCCGTCGGTGACCTTGTTGTTCCAGCCGGCGGCAAGAGTTTTGACGTCTTCAGCGGGAAATTCTGGGCCACCCGGCTCGGATAGATTGCGGAACGACAGCCGCTTCAAGCCGTGACAGGCCGAGCAGACCTCGCGGTAGACTTGGAAGCCGCGCTGCAGCTGCGCCCTGTCGAATTGGCCCTTGAAGCCACCGAACGACCAATCCAGGCGTTCGATTTCGTGCTCATGCGTAGCAGCCGGCGCTTCCTCAGCGGCTTGGCAAGCTGCGCCCAGTAGCCCGACGGCCAAAACAGACGCGAGAGAGATGGAAGTAAACCTGTTCATCGTCTTATCTCCCACGCCTCAAGCTTTGCTGACGGTGATGGCGGCGCTTGGTCCGAGCACGTCTTCCGTGATTGAACGCGGCAATTTTTTCGGCGTTTCGATGATGCCCACAACCGGCAGCGCCACGAAGAAGAACATGAAGTACAGGACCGTGTAGATCTGCGCATAAGTCACGTAATCGCCTTCCGCCGGCTTCGACCCGAGATAACCGAGCGCCACGCAGGTGAATAGAAACGCCCAGAACACCCACTTGAAGATCGGCCGGTATTTGGCCGAGCGCACCCGCGCGGTATCCAGCCAGGGCACGAAGGCGAGCACGGCGACGGCTGAAAACATCGCCACGACACCGAGCAACTTGGCGTATTGACCAAGCGGAATTCCGAGGAACGAACCGGTGAAAGCGCGCAAAATGGCGTAGAACGGCAGGAAGTACCACTCCGGCACGATGTGCGGCGGGGTCACCAGCGGATTGGCTTCGATGTAGTTGTCGGCGTGACCGAGATAATCGGGAAGGAAGAACACGAACCACGCGTAGACGGTGAGGAATGCAAACAGCCCGACGATGTCCTTCGACGTCGCGTATGGATGCATCGGCACGGCGTCGGACGGCTGCTTGATATCGAGCCCCGTCGGATTGTTCTGGCCGGCGGTGTGCAGGGCCCAGATATGCAGCACGACAATACCCGTGAGCACGAACGGCAGCAGGTAATGCAGCGAGAAGAAGCGGTTGAGTGTCACGCCCGATACCGAGTAGCCGCCCCACAGAAGTTGCACGATCGAGGTGCCGAGGCCGTCGTAGATCGTATCGAGTGAAGAGAACAAATTGGTGATGACGGTGACGCCCCAGAAGCTCATCTGGCCCCAGGGCAGCGTGTAGCCCATGAACGCCGTCGCCATCATGACCAGGAAGATCAAGACGCCGAGAATCCACAGCACTTCGCGCGGGGCTTTGTACGACCCGTAATAGAGACCGCGAAAAATATGGATGTAGACGGCGATGAAGAAGAACGAGGCGCCGACGGCGTGAAAATTGCGGATCAGCCAGCCGAAGTTGACATCGCGGCGGATGTGCTCGATCGAATCGAAGGCGGCGGTGCCACTCGGCTGATAGTGCATGGCAAGAACGATGCCGGTCACGATCTGCGCAACCAGAAAGAACGTCAGAATGCCGCCGAAGGTCCAAAGATAGTTGAGATTGCGCGGCGTCGGAAATTCGTTGAATTGGCCGTGCATCATGCGTGCAACCGGCAAGCGCTCATCCCACCATTTGGCGGAGCGCGACTTTGGCTGATAGTTGCTCTCGTGACCTGACATCTTTGACTACCTCAGCCGATCTTAATCTTGGTATCGGACACAAACGCGTAAGGCGGCACTTCGAGATTGCGCGGCGCAGGACCCTTGCGGATGCGGCCAGCGGTATCGTAATGCGAACCGTGGCAGGGGCAGAACCAGCCGCCGAAATCACCGCGCGCGTCCGCCATCGATTGGCCTTTCGGGATGCACCCCAAGTGCGTGCAGATGCCGACCAGCACGAGCCAGTTCTCCTTGCCCTTTTTGACTCGGTCCTCGTCGGTGGCCGGCGCGTCGGGCGGCAGACCATCGTTGCGCGCGGCCTTGTCGGGAAGGTCCGCGACATTGACCTTCTGCGCCGCGGCGATTTCATCCTTGGTACGATTGCGAATGAAGATCGGTTTGCCGCGCCACATTGCCGTGATGGCCTGGCCTTCCTTGATGTGCGACAAATCAAGCTCAACCGACGCCAGCGCCTTGGTGCTGGCATCCGGGTTCATCTGCTGGACGAACGGCCACAGCAGCGACGCCGCGCCGATACCCGCAAAGGCGTTGGCCGCAACGATCACAAAATCGCGGCGGTCCGCATCGTCTACGTGAGCTGTCACGACTTGCCTCCGGATGAACGGGACGAAATTCTGTTGCTGATTTCTGGTGCCGGGGCCGCACTTCTCAAGAAACCTTCAAGAGAGTTCAAAAAGCGCGAATCGGCCAGTCCGGACGGCCAGCAAGCGACTAGCCTTTTGACACCGTTCGGTTAGCGTCTCAAGATCAACAGCCTCGATTGACCGCGGGCAATTTGGCGCATGGAAGTACAGCTTGGCATCGAAGCGGGATAGAACCTCGCATTCGACCTCACAAAATTGGACGTTGGTCCCATGCGGCTTGCGCTTTATCAGCCGGATATCCCGCAAAACACCGGCACGATCCTGAGGC
This sequence comes from Hyphomicrobium sp., assembly GCA_031365865.1. Classification (GTDB taxonomy): domain Bacteria; phylum Pseudomonadota; class Alphaproteobacteria; order Rhizobiales; family Hyphomicrobiaceae; genus Hyphomicrobium_B. The sequence continues at coordinate 51,221 of JANLYX010000036.1, forward strand.
TTGCGGCCTGTCTCGGCGTGCCGGTCGATGTCATCGGCCCAACCGGCTTCGACATGACGGACCGTGCCCTGCGGCGTGCCGGCCTTGATTACCTCGATCACGTCGATCTGACGCGGCACGAAAGCTTCGAGACGTTCTTGACCGGCGAGGCGACGTCGAAACGCCGGATCGTGCTGCTTTCAAGCCATGCCGAAACCGCTCACGTCGATTTTGCTTTCAAGGTCGACGATATTCTGCTGCTGGGCCGGGAAAGTGCCGGCGTGCCCGAGACCGTCCATGTCCGCGCCGCCGCGCGTGTGAAGATCCCGATGCGAGCAGGACTGCGGTCTTTGAACATTGCGGTCGCAGCGGCAATCGTGCTTGGCGAAGCCCTGCGGCAGACGGGCGGCTATCCGGCGCTTGTCCTGCCCGAGCTTTGACGAGACCGGCCGCTATGTTAGGAACGCTGCCAGCGCTCTGTTAGGAAAGCTCGCAGACCGCTTGCCGCCACCAGGAGACCTGCCGATGCGTAACGTCATGATTGTCATGTTGGCTCTTGGTCTGTCCGTCTCAGCCGTGTTGGCGGATGACGACGACGACAAGAAATCCAAGAAATCGAAAATGAAATTTTGGAACTTGACCGGCGCCGACCTGACGGAGTTGTCATTGGCGCCTGCCGGCACCGACAAGTTCGGCGATAATCAAACCAAGAACGACGACAACGGCCTGGCCGAAAACGACGAGCGCTTGCCGCTAACCAATGTCACGGCCGGCAAGTACGATGTCCGTATCAAAGACAAGTCTGGGCGCACCTGCCTGATCAAGAACGTCGAGGTCAAGGACAGCGGGCCCTACGCATTCTCCATCGAGACCGACCAATTGAAAGACTGCAAGGGCTAATCAACGTCCATACCGGACGACAAACAATGGCGCACCGGTCTAGCTGATATCGTTGTCGCCCGGCGCGCGTTTACGTCCCGTCATCATCGAGCGGACTAAATTTTCGCCGGTGCTAGCGCTGGTGAAAAGTACCCCTGCGACATGCACGGCAATGCACGCCACCGCGAGATCGGCAAGGACGCTGTGCACCATTTCCATGGCGTCCGACCCCCAGAATGCGTCTGTCGTGAGCAGCACGCCCGAAACTGAAACCGCCGTAAGCAGCAAAAGCATCACGATGATCATGGCCCCCCCTGCTGGATTGTGACCAAGGTAACGAGCGGCGCGCCGCCTCAGCACATCGCGGACATACGCAGCGACTGTCGATGGCGACGCCACGAAATTGGCAAAGCGGGCATACTTGGTCCCGAAGAAACCCCAAAGCAGCCTGCCGGCAATCAGCACAAGCGCTGTGTATCCGGTAAAAAGATGGAGGCCTCGCCAGCCATCGCCGGTGATGTATGCCACGGCAAATGACAGGACGAGGCCCCAATGAAACAGCCGGACGTAAAGATCCCAGACCTCAATTCTGGTGGAACTCGGCAATGGCTTGGAGCGTGGCGGGGTTGAAATGGGTTTCTCGGGATTTTCCGTTTCCATCCGTTCCATAAACCTCATAGCAACCGCTATCGATTTTCAAATTGCGGATCTTCCAGCCCTGGCCTTCGAGTTTTTTGGTGAGCGCCGACTGCGGCTGCCACTGGGATTTCGGCACCGAGCATATTTCTTTGCCCCAGGCCGGGGCGGCGATGGCGATCGCAAACACTGAGATCATGAGAGCAGGTGCGGGAATTGAAGATTTCCAAGTCATCGATGTGTTCCTTTTTTACTTACTCGAATTCGTATCCGGCCGTTAGGCGCAGGACGGCGTCGTCACTTTCTTCGGTCAGTCCGAAGGCCCCGCCGATACCGACATGAAACTCGTTCTTGAAATCCGCCCGCAGGCCGACGCCGACGTATTGCTTGGTCTTGCCGGTGTCGAAAGTCAGCCCCTTCACGGAATCTCCCAACCCGCCAAAGGCTTCGAGCCCGAGCGTCAACTTGTTGATGCCGAAGTTGTTGGCTTCGGCAGTTTCGGGATCCGGGCCGCCGCCCGAGGCAAAGGATCGATAAAATATGTAATTCAAGCCTGCGGCGTAGCCAAACGACCAAACGCCGTTATCGAGCTTGAGTTCCTGGATCGTGTTCAAGGCGACGTTGAAGTTACTTGAAAAATCATGACCGAGAATGACTTTTGTCTCGATTTCGTGCTCGGTTTCCGGTGGGCCTTCCGGCGAATCGATGCGGCCCACGACGGAGCGCATATAACGGCTCTCTGGCTTCTTCTGCTCGTACTCGAAATACAGGACGGGGTTGAGGAGTGTTTCGTCTTTGAACAGACGGAACCGGTTCTCGAACCGGAAACTCGCAAAGTCGTAGCTGCCGTCGTCTTCAAATGTCTTCGCGCCTTCAAGATAGAGCGACGTCGTCCAAAGTTCCGTCACCCCGTATTCGATTTCTAGGAGTTGGGCTGTGTAGTTCGGCTCGCCTCTGCCGACGCGCGCGTGGTCCGAATAAACTTCAACTTCGGTGGCGCCCTTTTCCTCCATGTAATGATTGTAAAGGATGAAATTGGCATCTTGCCCCGCCTTGGCCGGGGCTGGCGCGACCGCTCCTGCGGCCACCAAAAGCCCGCCAGCAAAAGCGGCGCTAAGCGGCTTGAATGCGATTGTCACTGGCGTCCCCCATCAATGCGATTCGTCTGTGCGTATTCGGTTTGCGGCCATTCGGTTTGCATGACAACACTGTCATTATATACTTTTATAGTCAACAACCAACTCAACGTTTTATTGAAGTGTGGCATTCGCGCCTAATCGTCAAATGGCGGGGATAGGCGCAAGTGCATAACCTGCCTTATTCCGCCGCCTCGCGCGCCAGGAACCCGCCGCTTTGGCGCGCCCACAGATCGGCATAGAGTCCGCCGCGATTGAGCAGCTCGCTGTGGCTGCCTTCCTCGATAATGCGGCCCTCATCCATGATCACAAGCCGGTCCATGGCGGCAATCGTCGAAAGCCTATGGGCGATCGCGATCACCGTCTTGCCGCTCATCAACGTCTTGAGGCTGGCTTGGATCGCCGCCTCGACCTCGCTGTCGAGGGCGCTGGTCGCTTCGTCCAAGATCAGGATCGGCGCGTTCTTGAGCAGCACCCGCGCGATGGCGATGCGCTGGCGCTGACCACCCGACAGCTTGACGCCGCGCTCGCCGACGTGGGCGAGATAACCCTTGCGGCCCTTCATGTCCTCAAGGGCCGGAATGAACTCCGCCGCTTGCGCCTGCTCGGCCGCAGCCGTCACCGCCGCGTCACCGGCATCGGGACGCCCGTACAGGATGTTGTCCTTGACGGAGCGATGCAGCAACGAGGTATCCTGCGTCACCAGACCGATCTGCGCCCGTAGGCTGTCCTGGGTCACGGACTTGATATCCTGGCCATCGATGACGATACGCCCGGATTCAAGATCGTAAAAGCGCAGCAACAGGTTGACGAGCGTCGACTTGCCCGCGCCCGAACGCCCGACCAAGCCGACCTTCTCCCCCGCCTTGATATTGAGCGACAAGTTTGCAATGACGCGCACCGGCTGGCCGACGCCCGACTTGCTGACGCCCGCGCCATAATGAAAGCCAATCCGCTCGAAGCGGATTTCGCCTTTGGAGACCGCCAGGTCCGGGCTCTCAGGTTCATCGACGACGCTTTGCGGGCGCGAGATCGTCTCCATGCCTTCGTGCACAACGCCGATGTTCTCAAAGATCCCGGCGATGGTCCACATCACCCATCCCGACATACTGACAATACGGATGACAAGGCCGATGACGGCGGCGATGGCGCCAGTCGACACGATGCTTTGGCTCCATAACGAAATCGCCAGCCAGCTCACCGCCACAATCAACACGCCGTTCAAGGCGTACAGCGCGAACTCCATGCCGGTGATGAGCCGCAGCGAGGCTTGCCATTTCTGCATCTGGTCGGTGAAGGCGTCGCGGGCATAAGCTTCCTCTCGTTCCGCGTGCGCGAACAGTTTGACGGTCAAAATATTGGTATAGCTGTCGACGATGCGGCCGATCAGCATCGAGCGGGCTTCGGAGGAATCCGTCGAGCGCTTTTTGATGCGCGGCACAAAGTACGACAGCGCCACCACGTAGGCCGCGAGCCATAACAATAGCGGCAGCGTCAGCCGCCAATCCGCAGCCCAAAACAGCACTAGCGCGCCGCCAAACTGCACGGCCGCATACCACAGCGCATCGACCAGCTGAACCACGCTTTCGCGCAAGGCCGGCGCGGTTTGAATGATCTTGTTGGCGACCCGGCCGGCGAAGTCGTTCTGGAAAAATCCCAGCGACTGACGCAAGACGTAGCTGTGGGTTTGCCAGCGGATGCGGTTGGTGAAGGTCGTCGCCACAAGCTGGTTCTTGACCAAGTCGTGCACCGTCGAAACGATCGGGCGAGCGATCATGGCGATGAACATCATCCACGCAAGCGTGCCCTGGTGATCGGCGACGAAGGTCTTCGGGTCGGGCGTTGCCTTCATCAGATCGACGAGCGTTCCGATGAACGCAAACAGCATGACCTCGATGCCGGAGCCGAGAAAGCCCATCACCAGCAGCGCTGCAAAAGCCGGCCACACCGGCTTGACGAAATGCAGATAGAAGGCCCCGAGTTGATCGGGCGGGCGCACGATTCCCGGCCGCGCAAACGGATCGATACGGGTCTCGAACCAGGTGAAAATTTTACCTAACATGGATTTCTCGTCGATCTAGAATACACAAACGGGCCATGATCGCGCGAAAATGGCTCCGCGCGCTCAAGACCGTTGATTAATGGACACTTTAACGGCTAACGACCATTTCGGCCAAAAACAAGACCAACGGACCGCCACCCGCATGCAAGGATCACATAACGTCACCGCCCCTGAATTGGACCTGAACAAAGCCGCTGCAAAGGCTTGGTTCGAGGACTTACGAGATCAGATTTGCGCGAGCCTCGAAAAACTTGAGGCCGATCTGCCGGTATCAGCCCCGCATGGGATTGAGACGGCAGGAAAATTCGTGCGCAGGCCCTGGCAGCGCACAGATCAAGCAGGTTCCGCCGGAGGTGGACAAGAAAGTTCCGCAGAAGGCGGACAAGAAAGTTCCGCAGAAGGCGGACAACAAAAGAGGGCCGGAGGTTCTGCCGAAGGCGAACGACAGAAAAGACAAGAAAACAAAGACCTCGGCGGCGGCGTCATGAGTATGATGCATGGCCGGGTCTTCGAGAAGGTGGGCGTCCACACCTCGACGGTCTACGGCGAATTTGCGCCCGAGTTCCGCAAGCAAATTCCAGGCGCTGAGGAAAACCCCAATTTCTGGGCCTCGGGCATTTCGTTGATTGCCCATCCCAAAAACCCGAACGTTCCGGCCGTGCATATGAACACCCGCATGGTCGTCACCAGCAAGTGGTGGTTGGGCGGTGGCGCCGATCTAACGCCGGTGCTGGATGCGCGGCGCACCCAATCGGACGCCGACACCCTCGCCTTCCACGCCGCCATGCACGGCGCCTGCGCACCACACCCTGTTGCCGATTACAAACGCTACAAAGAGTGGTGCGACGAATATTTCTATCTGCCCCATCGCAAAGAGATGCGCGGCATCGGTGGCATCTTCTACGATTACTTGACGCCGTCAGAAACCGACGGCGGATTTGGCGCGGCATTGGCCTTCACCCAGGATGTCGGACGCGCCTTCAAAAACGTCTATCCGATGCTGGTCCGGGGCAATTACGGCCAAGCCTACGACGACGCCAAGCGCGAGGAGCAGTTGATCCGGCGCGGCCGCTACGTCGAGTATAATCTGCTCTACGACCGCGGCACCATGTTCGGCCTCAAAACCGGCGGCAACGTCGACAGCATCCTGTCGTCCATGCCCCCGGTGGTCAAATGGCCGTGATCGGGCAATAATTCATACGGAAGGCTAGGTCTAATAGTCCGCAGCTCAGCTAAGCTCGCAAGCGATGCTGGGGGAGCCCAGATCACGTGGCTCACGGATCTTCAAAGGAGCTCAAGTCCATGCGCGCGCGATATCTCGTAGCCTTGCTCACCATTTCGATTGCGGCCGCCATCACGTCAGCACGAGCCGAGCAGGACGTGACCTTCGAGCGGCTTTTGTCATACGTGTTTTTTGAAAACTATGTCGCTTACGCCGATCCCAAAACCTTCTTTTGCCGCAACATTGCCCTGCCCGGCGAAGGCGATGCCTGCGATGCCGACTTCCGGATCGTCGACGATAATTCTTGCAAGATTGAGGTGACACGTCAGTTCCGCGCCACCTGGGCCGATGGCCGTGGCCGCGAATTCATGCGGGCGCGCGAGGTTTTCACCGTCGCCAATCTCAATCTCGAACGCACCCAGCCGACCCAGGATGATGCCGCAAAAACGACGCGCGCCGTTTTTGTATCCGATATCGATATCTATCACCACGACGGCTATCAGTTCGCCTACGATCTCGACGCCAACGGCCAATACAAAGCCTGCCGCATCGATGGCCAGAGCCTCGATATTCCTGAGCAGGAGTGCGTGTTGAAGGGCGCCAAACCGCCGTCGGCGTCCAAGGAGATGACTCTGCTTTTTACACAGCGAGGCTTCAAGAAAGCCATGGCGGCGGTCAGATATTTGCAGACAAAATACTGCCCGGCTGGTGGGAATAAGTTGTAGGGATCGAAGTGTCTGACCCTCTGGGTCTGACACTCGCAAAGGACGGAGCAGTGGTGTCAGACCCAGAGGGTCAGACACCTTTGGGCGTTACCGCCCAGCGGTCCGCGCCGCCGCGACGCTATCGAACGCGGCCGCGAATTCCTGCGAGCCGGGCGTGTTGACGTCGTGGTCCATGCGCTTGTCGAGTTCGGCCAGCAATTGTTCGCCGGTCAACCCGATCACCATCTTATTCACGTAATAGGCCCGCCGCGCGAAGAAGTTGGTCACCGGCGCCTTTTTCCCCGCGCCCTGCATCATCTCGAGGCCGGTGACGGGACCGGCGAGGTTCATCAGCTCCATCTCGGCGCCGGCGAGCCGCGGGCGATCATATTTTTCAGCTGTTTCCTTCAGACCCTTGAGCTTGATGGCTTGCAAGACCGGTCCAACATCGCCGTCGATGTTGAGCGCATGCACGCCCATGCCCTCAAGCGTTTTCGCGTAAGCCTGATGACGTTCCCAATCGTAGGGCACGTGCTTGACGTTGGCGAACATCTTGCGCAGAGCCGCAATCTTGCGCTTGATCGAGGCGCGCCGCGCGGTGTTCATGGCCGGATTGCCGGCCTTTTCCGTCAGCCGTTTGATGAAGAACTCGCCGTGCTGGGAGAGCTCGTTGACGGAGTTGGCATCGAGCAACTGCGCGTATCCGAGCGCACTTGAAATGGCATGCCCGGTTTTCTTGATCGGATGAATGCCAGCCTGCATGTCGTAAGTTCCGATACCGCCCGTCTCCAAAGCATAGACCCGCACCACCTGGTCCTTATAAAGACCGAGTGTCACGGCTTCCTCGGCGTAACGCTTCTTGAATTCCTTCTCCGACAAGCGCTCGGGCGCAAATCCATAAACTTTCTTGGCGGCGTCGAGGTAGTCGGCCACCGTCGCCATATCCTTGGGCGGCTCGGGCTGGCTCTTTTCCTGATCCTGGAGAAACTTGTCGTATTTTTTTGCCAAGGCGCTCTCAAGCTTGGGACCCGTATAAGTAGGCGGGAAGCTCATCACAAAATCGGTTGTGTCATACGGCTCTTTCGTGGCGCGCTTTTTCTTGCGGGCCTGGCGCTTGCCATCGACCTTGTCCCAATAGCCGTCGAGGTCTTGGTCATAGACGTGGCGCGCGGCCTTCCATTCCTGAAAGGCGTTGGCTTCGCGCGACGACAGCGACGCCAAAAAATCCGCGGTGGTCATACCGGCTAAGACGGCAATGGGGTCGGCGGCTAACGCCAGCAGCACCAGCACTGCCAGGAAGGCACACCTGCGGGCCTGCTTGATTATTACCAAAATTTCCTCCAAGGCCGTGCGAATCAACGGCAATCTCGCCTCAGACTATGTTCCAATCGTGTTACGTATGCGACTCTCGACCTAAGGTCTTCTATCCCCGGTGTTAAATTCCGTTCAATGACCGCTTCCCCGTCGTCACCCCCGCCGCCGATCTGGAATGAGCCCGATTTCCGGCGCATGGCGGCAAGGGCGTTGCACGGCGATCCGGCCGAGGCGGGCAAACACCCCCGTTCAAGCGATTTCGATCTCAATGGCGACATGCCCGCACCATCCTCCGAGACCTTGCGGCCGGCGGCGGTGTTAATTCCCGTCATCGCGCGCGACGTCTTGAGCGTGCTGTTGACCGAGCGCACCGCTCAAATGCCAACCCACTCCGGCCAGATTGCTTTTCCCGGTGGCAAAATCGAAGTTGGCGAAACCGCAACGGAGGCGGCACTGCGCGAAACCCACGAAGAGATCGGGCTTGAAGCGCGCCACATAGAGCCGCTCGGGTTCTTGAATTTTTACCGCACCGGCACCGGCTATCTGGTCGCGCCACTGGTCGCGCTGGTGCAGCCGGACTTCAAACTCTCCCGCAATGCCAAGGAAGTGGCCGACATCTTCGAAGTGCCCTTGAATTTCATTCTCGATCCCACCAACCTTCGCATCGACAGCCGCGTCTGGAAGGGTGGCGACAGACGCTTTTATGCCATCCCCTATCACGAACGCTATATCTGGGGCGTCACCGCCGGTATAATCAAGGCGCTGCACCGGAGCTTCTCAAGCCCATGACCCGCATCGTCGCTGAAAACCTGTTTTTCTTCCTGCTTCCGACCTTGGCGTTCATCGCCTGGCAGGCCTTTAAGCGCGATGAGTGGCCGGGGCTCGGCATCATCCTCGGCGAAGCGCCGTTGCTGCGCTTGTTCTTGCTTGGCGGCGCCTTGATGCTGACAACGCTCGCCATCTTCGCGGCACTGTCGCCGGTGACGGGCGGCAGGCCAGGCGATTCCTACCAGCCGCCGGTCTTCAAAGACGGCCACGTTCAACCCGGTCACACCACGCATGAGCAGAAATAAGCAGCATTCCGACTTTGATGCGATCGCGCGCATCACGCGGCTCGAGGCCCCGTGGCTACATGCGCCTGCGCTTGAAACGGTTTTTGCGGTCTTGAAAGCTGGCGGCTTTGAAGCCCGCGTTGTCGGCGGCGCCGTTCGCAACACGCTTCTTGGCCGCCCCGTCAGCGATACCGACATCGCAACGACGTCGCCGCCCGAAGATACCATGCGTCTGGCCGCGGCCGCCGGTCTCGGCGTCTATCCAACCGGCATCAGCCACGGCACGGTCACGCTAGTGGCGCACGGCACCTCCTTTGAAGTGACAAGCCTCCGCCATGACGTCGAAACCGACGGCCGCCATGCCGTCGTCGCCTTCACGGACGACTGGTCCGCGGACGCCAAGCGCCGGGACTTCACCATCAATGCCCTTTACGCGGCGAGCGACGGCACGATCTTCGATTATGCCGAGGGCAGAAAAGATCTCGCGGCCGGCCGCGTCCGCTTTATCGGCGACGCCAGCGCCCGCATTCGCGAAGACTATCTCCGCATCCTGCGCTTTTTCCGCTTCAGCGCGGACTACGGCTGCGGCGTCGTCGATGCCGCCGGCCTCGCGGCTTGCACGGAACTTAAAAGTTGCATGATCCGGCTCTCGGGTGAACGCGTCGGCGCGGAGATGATGAAGTTGATCGTCTCTCCGCGCGCGGCGGAGATTTGCGAGGTCATGAACCTCACCGGCATTCTCGAAATCGTTTTGGGAAAGCACGGCCATCCCGAGCGCCTTTTGAAATTGCAGACGATCGAAAACGAGATGGCAATCGCAGCCGAAGCAATCCCCCGGCTCGCCGCTCTCGCCCTCGACACGCCCGGCGAGGCAGCCGAAATCTCCCGCAAGCTTCGGCTTTCAAATGAGGCCAACGCCATCCTCATGGCGACGACGACGCCCCATCCCGCGCTTAACCCTAATGCCCCAGAACGTGACGCGAAGGCCCTTCTCTACCGGCTTGGGCCCACGGCCTTTCAGCGGGCCCTACAGCACGCCTGGGCGGCTTCAAATTCGCCCGCTACCGACCCGGCATGGCATCTGCGATACCGGCTAGCGGAGCACTGGAGCCCGCCTAGGATGCCCTTCACGGGAGCGGACGTGCTGGCCCTCAACGTCGAACCGGGGCCCATCGTCGGGAAGGTCTTGTCGGCGTTCGAGCTGTGGTGGGCCGAGCAAAATTTTCCGAGCGACCCCGCACTGCAAAAACGTAAACTCGCCGACCTCGTCCGCACTGCTTAAACGGACTTCGTCCGCGCTGCTAAACGGACTTCGTCCGCGTGTGGTTAATCATTCATTAATATTTGCTTTCAGATTGCTTCTACTCGCGCTAAGCTCATGCGGCTGGGACCCAATTGTGCTGCGTAAAGGTAAGAACCCATGGACCGCGTGACCAACGAGCGCGCTCGCTCGCTGAAGTTCGTGCAGATCGTATTTGCCTTTCTCGCCATTTTGAGTGTCGCCGCCAGCATTTATGTTTCGCTGGAGGGCGTCGAACTTGGCCTTCCCGACACTTCGATCCGGACGATTTCCATCGCCTTCCTGATTGTCGGTGCGATGGACACAGCCCTGCTGTTGGTGTGGGAACGCATTTTCCAGCGCATGCAGTCGTGAAAGGTGTCAGACCCAGAGGGTCAGACACCTTATCGGACACTTGTTCATAACTATTTCGCGCGCGGTCCGCGCATCAGCGCCAGAGCGGCTTCGATGCGGCGCCAAGTTTCGGCATCCTCCTTGGCCCCTTGCTGCTCAAGCACCTTGGCTTTCTGAGCCGCTTCCAGCTGCGCTTTGTCGCCCATGGCATCGTAAAGCTTATGGGCGGCTTCGGTAATTTGCGTGGCTTGCATCCTGGCGTCCTCCTGTTGCCTCGTGCCGATGGAAAAGATGTAGGAAGCACGCGCGCCGCAGACAAGCCTGGTTGGGCGCCGCTCCGAATTTTCCCGAGCTCGTTGGAAGCGCCCGCGGATCCAGCGATCCCGGCTCAGGCTGGCTCGAGGTGACTTGCTGCGACGCGGCAATGGAATGTAAGCTTGCTGGCAAATCGCTAAGAGGCACTGCAATGGCCAGCTCCGCCGCCGGCATCATTCGAGATTTCAATAGCGACCGCGAGCCCGAGCGCCTGGCGATCAAGCTTGCCGCGATGGCCGGCGATCCGTTCCCATTCCTGAGGGGCACATGCCACTTATTCTATCGGCGCCTCGCTGAAAAATCGCTTGATCCCGGTGGTCCCCCAGCTTGGATTTGCGGCGATCTGCATCTGGAAAATTTCGGAACCTTCCTCGGCGACAATGGCCTGACCTATTTTGACTTGAACGATTTTGACGAAGCCGCGCTCGCGCCGGTGACGTGGGATATCGTGCGGATGGCGACCAGCGTCTTCATCGCAGCCCCCGGACTTAAGCTCAGCGACAGCGATGCCGAAATACTTGCTCGCGATCTCGTTGAAACCTGGCGGCTAGAGATGATCGCCGGCAAACCGCGCTGGATCGAACGCAAGACCGCCACCGGCATCATCGGCGCGTTGATGGACAGCCTGAAGTCGCGCCGCCCGGTCAAATTCCTTGATAAGCGCACATCCGTCAAAAAAGGCGTGCGGCGACTCGACATCGCAAATGGTAAAGCCTTGGCGCTCGAAATATCCGACCGTCCGCTGCTCGCGGAATTTGCGGCCGGCCTCGCGGCCAACGCTATCGAACAGCGCTATTTCCGGCTGATCGACGCGGCCCGGCGCATCGCTGGCACGGGCAGCCTCGGTATTGCCCGCTACGTGTTGCTGATCGAAGGCGCGGGCTCACCCGATGGCAACGAGCTGCTCGACCTCAAGGCCGCCAAGCGGTCGTCGATCGCAGCGTATTCGCCGTGCAAGCAGCCAGACTGGAAGGACGACGCCGAGCGAGTCGTGGCGGTGGCAAACCGGTGCCAAGCCGTAACGCCAGGCTTGCTCAGCGCCGTGACCTTCAAAGGCGCTCCTCATGTTTTGCGAGCCTTGCAGCCGACAACCGACCGGCTCAACCTAGCTGACGCCGCCGCCGCCAATCGCGCGACGTTCGCGGACGCGGTTCACACCATGGGCAAACTCGCGGCTTGGGCGGCATTGCGCGCGACCGGCCGGGGCGGCTCGGCAACAGCCGACGATTTGATCGCGTTTGCGTCCAACGCCGCCGTCACCGGAACTGTCCTCGCCACTGCAAGAACCATGGCGGCGCAAACGCTCGCGGATTGGAAGGATTACGCCGCCGCTTTCAACGCCGGGGCCTTTGGGAAGACGAGCAAGCTCTCGGAAGAAAGCAGCGAAGACGCGGCGTGACGTAAGGCATCGGTTTGACGTTGGATCCCCAATTCGCGATGCTGCCTGCCCTGTGCGTGCTTTCAGCACGACAAGGGCCGCACACGAATTGAGGATGACGTCAGGCCGCGCGCTACACTCAGTGCGTGACGGTGCCATTGGCGGCAGGTGCCGCTTCGGGAACTGTCGCGGTGATGTCAGCAACGAGCGTCTCGAGTTCAGCCGGCACAGGTGTCTCCTCTGTTGGGGTTGACGGGCTTGCTTCAGGCGCAGCTTCGGCATTTGCTTCGGCTACGGCCTCGCTCGTTGCCTCGGGGGCGGCTTCGCTTGCTGCGTCTGCCGGCGCTTCGGCCGATTCTGGGGCGGCAGTCTCAACGGCGGCTTCGGCTGGTACCGCCGTTACGGCGACCGGCTCCGCCGCTTCCGACACGACTGGCTCCGCCATTACCGGCAGGAGCGTCTTCACTTCTCCCATCGCCCGTTCGACGGCCTGCAGGCACTTCCAATCCGGCGACGCCTCTATGCGCGCGCGAACTTCGCCGTGTAAGTCTCTGAGTTTTCCGAAAACATCTTCCGACATGGAGTTATCCTTTGCTGTGAGATTGGAGACAAAGCACTGCCATCATCCGCGCGTGTGCCTCGCGAGGATCAAAAAATGCCAGCTTTTCAGCGGTTTTCTTGCGCTTTCAAGAGTACATGAGGTTCGAAAAAACGGCAGAGGCCGCGGAGACTTTGCACAGCTTTAACTTTCGTTGCGGCGCACGCCCGGCAGACCGGCAGAGATAAATATTATTCTGGAGTTCGTCGAGCGCCGTTGACGCTGCGGTAACCCGCTAGTTTGCGCAGCGCGGCGAGGTCGTGAATGGTGACGGTTCCCGACTTCAATGTCAGAAAATTTGTTTCCCGCAGTTCCCGCAGCACGCGGTTGACGTGGATGGCGGTCAGGCCGAGCGCGTCGGCGATGACATATTGGTTGAGCGGGCATTTGAACTCTGTCGACGTCGCCAAACCAACCAGCATCAAGCGTTCAGCCAACTCCATGAAAAAGTGCGCCGTGCGCTCGAGCGCGCTGCGCCGCCCGATATTGACCAGGTGCTCGACAATCATGGCTTCGTCGCGCGACGCGGCCCACAGAAAAGCGGCGCCGAGGCGTGGAAAATCGTTAAAAATACTCAACATCCGCGCGGTGGAAACGGGACAAACGACGGAATCGGTAATGGTGCTGAACGAATGATCCGACGTCCACAACAAGACGCTGCGCAGGCCAACGCAGTCGCCTGGAATTGGAAAACCGATAATCTGGCGGGCGCCGTCCGGCATGACCTTGAACGTCGACGCCCAGCCTTCCTGAACGATAAACGCGGTCTGTCCGGTCTGGCCTTCTTGGATAATATCCTGGCCCTTGGGAATCCGTTGGCATTTCGACTCGAGTTCCTCCACAACCCGCGATTCGTCCGTCGATAACGCGACAAACGCGTTGAGTTTCTTCGAAAGTGCACTGGTTGATTTCATTGCGGCCTTAGGCTCTCGACGTCTGCCATGAATATTTTAGCGACTAATAATGACTATTTCGCCGATGGGGCTGATTGAGATCAGTTCGCCGTTACCAATCGACATCAGTGCGGCCCTGAAAAATGGGGCCTAGTGTTTTTCCCTGAGTATCACAGGGAGTTAAAGCGTCATGGACGAGATTATGATTAAGTGTCCGGTCACCGGACAACATATCAAGACTGGCATCATAACCGATAATCACTCTTTCGACAATCTGCCGCAGGTCGGCTCTTCGATAAAATGTCCCCATTGCGGTGGAGCGCATTTTTGGAAAGCCGCCGACGCTTGGCTCGGCGACAACGCGCCGCCTCTAACTCTGTAAATCGAACGCCTTCCAAACCTGTTATTTAGTGAAAGTTGAATCGCGTGAAAGACCTGTCGAACACGAGCCTCGAAGGGACTGCCGCACTGTCGATTTGTGAATCGTTGTTGATTGCCCTTCGCGATCTCAAAATCATGAGTCAGAAGGATGCCCGCGACGTTTTGCAGGATGCCGCGACCGCGCATCACGAGGCCAGCAGCCATCCTGACCATGCCGCCATGCACAAGGGCGTCGCCACGCTGATCGACAAGATCCTAGCCGGTGGCAACTCGTTGCCGCGGATATAAGCGTGGCGATGTCGTTACCGGGGCAGTCTTTGCTCCCCGACAAACTTCCCTGGTCGAGACCGATCGAGGTTGGTGCAAGGGCGACCCTAGTTTTAGAATTCACTATGGGCACATTTCGAGACAGTGGGGTTTTGCGTCATGGACGAAATCATGATCGTGTGTCCGCACACCGGGCACTACATTGCGACAGGCATCATCACCAGCCGCGCCATCTTGGACCAACTCCCGGATGGGCTATTTTACACGGAGTGCAGTCACTGCAAGATCATGCATTCGTGGATGGCCCGCGATGCATTCTGCCGTGAACCCCGGAAGCTTCGAACCAATGACACGCTGAAGATCGTGTGAATGCCGTGTAAGTCGTAGCCAAAGCACAGCTAAGTTCACTACCGGCTCTGGGCGAGCATGGCGGCGTTGTTGAGAAGCACCCCGAAACTGTCCCGGATACGTTTCTCTTGTGATTTGACCGCGAGCCGGACGATGAGCCACACGGGCACGAAGCACAACAATGGCAGGCCCAAGAACAGCACGGCCGCCTCTTTGCTGCTGAGAGATCCCTCAGCCAGAAAAGCCGCCGATCCGGCCGCGCCAAAAGCCAGAACGACGAGGACAGCGCCGATCTGCATCGCCAGAACATTGGCGCGATCGAACGCGCCCATGCTGACGCTAAGGCGTAAGGCCCCGCTTGTGCGCGAGACCTTCACGGCGCTCGCACCCCAAAACCTGCTCATTTCGTGGTGACCTTGCGGCATCGGCGGACCCTCGAAGCCCATCTCTCGATCAGAGCGAGCGGTAATTTTGAAACCGCTTGACGACAAGATCGTCGCGACATGATCCAGGGCTTTGGCGACATCGCCGTCGAACGGCGTCTGCAATTCGAAATCGTCCATAGCGGGGAAGGCTCTCCTGGCGCAACTCGTGCGCACAAAGCCTATATGGTGCCGGAAGCCTTAAAGGCTGGTAACCGCCTCCCAAAATTCGCGGGGTTTGGTGAATTTGGGTGCGCGCGGTGGGCTCTTGAGGCGCTGAGGATTGAGCTACGCCTCGTTTTGGCAATTGCCAAACTTATGGTAGGAATTGCATATGACCGAACTCATGAAGCAAGCCATTGCCGCCGCCAGCCAGCTTCCCGCCGAAACGCAAGAAGATTTGGCGCGTTATCTGCTTGAGCTGAGCCATCGCACTGGCGATATTGCGCCGACCGCAGACGAAGCTCGGGCTATCGCCGAGGCGGATGCCGAACTCGCACGCGGTGAGCGCGCGCCACAAGAAAAGATCAACGCCTTCTGGCATCGCAATGGTTTGTGATGATCATCTACGCTCCAAGGGCAATGAGAGACCTTGAGGCAATAGAAGATTATCTAAAACAAAGAAGCCCTGAAGGAACACGCAAGGTACTCTCGGCCATAAGGCTGCGATTGACGACCTAGAACAGTTCCCGCGGATTGGTTTTCCAATTGATGCCGAGGGCCGGTATCGCCTGCCGTTGCGGCAATCCCTATCTGGTGTTCTATAGTATTTCGGACCCCGGCATTTTCATTCTCCACATTCGCCACGGCGCGCGAATGCCGCTTGGGGCAGAGGATTTGTAGCCCCAATTCCGTCAGCTAATCGACGAATATTTGGCGTTGCTTCTCGGATACCGATCACGACGGATGTGCCTCTCTCCCCCTCTTCTTTTCATAGACAAAAAAAGCCCGGCATCGCTGCCGGGCTTTTCGTTTTCGAAATCGGGAGATTGGACTTCCTAGAAGCCCATGCCGCCACTGAACCCGGGCTTGCCCGTGGTTCAGCAGCAAAAACACATGGGCGAACTAATGGCTTCTTAGAAGCCCATACTTTTTAGAAGCCCATGTCGCCCATGCCGCCCATTCCGCCGCCGCCACCGCCGTGAGCGTGGCCGCTATCTTTCTTGGGCAGTTCGGCGATCATGGCTTCGGTCGTGATCAGCAAGCCTGCAACCGAGGCCGCGTCCTGCAATGCGCAGCGCACAACCTTGGTCGGATCGATGACGCCCTGGGCAACGAGATCGCCGTATTCGTGGCTCTGCGCGTTGTAGCCGTAAGCGTACTTGGGGTTCTCGAGGATCTTGCCGACGATGACAGAACCATCTTCGCCCGAGTTGGTGAAGATCTGGCGGGCCGGAGTCTGGAGCGCCTTGCGGACGATCTGGATGCCAACCTTCTGATCTTCGTTCTCGGCTTTGAGAGATTCGAGTGCCTTGATCGAACGCAGCAGCGCGACGCCGCCGCCGGGAACGATGCCTTCTTCGACAGCTGCGCGGGTTGCGTGCAGCGCGTCGTCGACGCGGTCTTTGCGTTCCTTGACTTCGACTTCGGTGGCGCCGCCAACCTTGATCACGGCAACGCCGCCGGCGAGTTTCGCCAGACGTTCTTGCAGCTTCTCGCGGTCATAGTCCGAGGTCGATTCTTCGATCTGCGCCTTGATCTGCTTAACGCGGGCTTCGATCTCGGTCTTTTTGCCGACGCCATCGACGATGGTGGTGTTTTCCTTGTCGATCGTGATCTTCTTCGAACGGCCGAGCATGGCGAGCGTGACGGTCTCGAGCTTGATGCCGAGATCTTCCGAGATCACCGTGCCGCCGGTCAGAATGGCCAAGTCTTCGAGCATGGCCTTGCGGCGATCGCCGAAGCCTGGCGCCTTGACGGCTGCAACCTTGAGGCCACCGCGCAACTTGTTGACAACGAGGGTGGCGAGAGCTTCGCCTTCGACGTCTTCAGCGATGATGAGAAGGGGCTTGCCCGACTGCACAACCGCTTCGAGAACCGGCAACATGGCCTGGAGACCCGAGAGCTTCTTCTCGTGGATGAGGATGTAGGGGCTCTCGAGTTCAACCGTCATCTTCTCGGCGTTGGTGACGAAGTACGGCGAGAGATAGCCGCGATCGAACTGCATGCCTTCGACGACGTCGAGTTCGGTCTCGAGGCTCTTGGATTCTTCAACCGTGATGACGCCCTCGTTGCCGACCTTCTTCATGGCTTCGGCAATGCGCTGGCCGATCTCGGTGTCGCCGTTTGCGGAAATGGTGCCGACCTGGGCGATTTCCTCGTTCGACGTCACCTTCTTCGACTTCGACTTGAGTTCGTCGACGACCGACTGAACAGCCATGTCGATGCCGCGCTTCAAGTCCATCGGGTTGGCGCCGGCTGCAACCGACTTCATGCCTTCGCGGACGATGGCTTGAGCCAGAACCGTGGCCGTCGTGGTGCCGTCGCCGGCGAGATCGGCGGTTTTGGACGCAACTTCGCGCAACATCTGCGCGCCCATGTTTTCGAACTTGTCTTCGAGTTCGATTTCCTTGGCGACGGTGACGCCGTCCTTGGTGATGCGGGGAGCACCAAACGACTTGTCGATGACGACGTTGCGGCCCTTGGGACCGAGCGTGACCTTGACGGCGTTGGCGAGAATATCAACGCCGCGCAGCATGCGCTCGCGAGCGTCTTGTCCGAATTTTACGTCTTTAGAAGCCATGTCAGGCTACTCCTGGATAATGCGGGGGAATACACGGGGACTTGAATTTAAGCGGCGGCTTTGGCCTTCGTGGCGGTGACGTCGAGCACGCCGAGAATGTCGCTCTCTTTCATGATCAATAGCTCTTGGCCGTCGATCTTGACTTCGCTGCCTGACCATTTGCCAAACAGAACCCGGTCGCCGACCTTGACGTCGAGGGCGGTGATCTTGCCGGCTTCGTCGCGGTTGCCGGGGCCGATGGCAACGACTTCGCCCTGCTGCGGCTTTTCCTTGGCGGTGTCGGGGATAATGATGCCACCCGAGGTCTTGGTTTCTTCCTCGAGGCGCTTAACGACCACACGATCGTGGAGCGGACGGAACTTCATGGGTACAACCTCTTGATTATTAATGTGTTTTTGATGATTTCTCTGTTTTGCCCGAGGCCGTGAATAGGCCGGCAAAACGACGGCGAAGACTTGACCTCGGAGCCTAATGGTTCTGGCGGTCACGTCCGAGCGGTATATGACGTCAGCTGTTAGCAGTGTCAAGCCATGAGTGCTAGTTTGTGGGCTCACGGTGAATGGGCATCTCGGACAATTCAGGACCCGCGTCTGGGCGCCGAGAGCAAAAAAGAATCCCAATTCGCGCCGAAAACGGCCGCAGCGGCCGTTTGCCGGATCCGAACACCGCCTCAGACAATCGCCCGGTAATTGACGGTGACAAATCTGACAAAAAAACCGGGCCCTCGATCGCCCGGTGTGTGTTTGAATGCCGCTGAATTATCGGCAATTCGGACCGCATTGGAGGGGCGGCGAGCTAAATCTCGAAATCGGCAAGCTTCGAGCCCTTCTTCAGCCGCTCCAGCAACCAATTCGGTTTGCGCCCGCGTCCCGTCCAGGTATCGGATTTGTTCTCAGGGTTGGCATATTTTGCAATGCCGAGCGACTTGCCCTTCGCCGCGCCACGTCCACCGCGTCCGCCGCCAAATAACTCAGCAACGGAGAACCCGTGATTTTCGGCCATTTCGGCCATCTTGCGCTTTAAGTCGCCGCGCTCTTTATCGCGCGCTGCGCTAAGAGCTTTTTTGACTTTGGCTTCGAGTTCGACCAGCTCTTTCAACGACATTTTGTCGACGTTGATACTCGCCATTTTTACAGCCTTTTGTTTCACCGTATCCAACCCCTATTTATACAATTGAGGGTGATTTAAACGACAACGGCGCAATGCGCACCATAAAAATTGCGTCACGAACGAATTTGAAGCCGTTTAGCGTTAATCTCATCGGCGATTTTCGCCTATTCGCTGCGCAATGCCTCGATTGGGTTCAATCCGGCGGCCCTGCGGGCTGGAAAATAGCCGAAGAAGATGCCGGTTATTCCCGCGGCCGCCATCGCCAACGCGATAACGACCGGCGATATGAGCACCGGCCACTGCGCCGCGTTGGCGACGATGACGGCGGCAAGAACGCCCAGGGCCGTGCCGATGAGTCCGCCGATTAGACAGAGGGTGACCGCCTCGACCAGGAATTGGCGCATGATATCGCGCTTGCGGCCGCCGACCGCCATTCTGAGACCGATTTCCCGGGTTCGCTCGGTGACCGATACGAGCATGATATTCATGATGCCAATACCGCCGACAATCAGCGAGATGATTGACGTCGCGGCGAGCAGATAGGTCATGGTGCTTAAAACTTCCGTTCTCGCTTTCATGAATTCCGCGAGATTGCGGACGTTGAAATCGTCTTCGGCACCCGGCTGAATATGATGGCGGGCTCGCATCACGCTTTCGATTTCTTCCTGCGCCTCTTTCAGATCGGCGGCGGAATCGAACTTGATATAAATCTGGCCGACTTGATCAATCGTCGTCTGGCCCTTGCCAACGATATAATTGCGCGCCGTCGTCATCGGCAGCATGACGACGTCGTCTTGATCGCGGCCCATGGCGGACGGTCCTTTCAGCGCCATGACGCCGACAATCTGAAATGGCGCGTTCTTGACCCGGATCGTGGCGCCTAGCGGATCTTCGGAGCCGAAAAGCTGCTTGACAACGGTCTGCCCGATGAGGGCGACCTTGGCTGAGGCGCGGATGTCTTGAACGCCGAAATCACGTCCCGCGACGACGGGCCAATCGCGAACGGACGCAAAATCGGCGTGAATGCCGTTCAAGGTCGTTGTCCAATTGTTGGTGCCGTTAATGACCGATCCGGAACCGCTGAGTTGTCCGGAAATGCCGGTGACGCCCGCGACTTTCTCGCGAATGGTTGTAATGTCGGCTTCCGACAACGGCCGGTCGGTGCCAGCGCCTCCCGACCGTCCGCCGACGCGGCTTGAACCTGAAAATACGACCAGCATATTCGAACCTAGCGAGGCGATTTGCTTGTCGACTTCGCTGCGCGCGCCCGTTCCAACCGCGACCAATATGATGACCGAGGCGACGCCGATGACGATGCCAAGGGTCGTCAGGATCGACCGCAACAAATTGGAGCGCAGCGCCGTCCAGGCGACTTGAAAGCTGTCTAGAAATCTCATGCCGGCTCCGTTTCAGGCGCTTTGGCCGGGATCGAGTTGGCAAGTATCGGACGGGGCACATTGATCACATCGTCGACGATCTTGCCGTCGCGAAAGGTGATCTTGCGGCGCGCGCAATTGGCGATGTCGGGCTCGTGCGTGACCAGGATGACGGTGATGCCCTCGCCGTTGAGCTTGGCGAACAGCGCCATGATTTCTTCGCTGGTCTTGGTGTCGAGCGCCCCGGTCGGCTCGTCCGCGAGCAAAATCTTCGGGTTGTTGACCAAAGCGCGCGCGATCGCCACCCGTTGCTGCTGACCGCCGGACAACTGCCGCGGATGATGGTCGAGCCGGTCGCCAAGCCCAACCTGCTGCAATCTCTCGCGCGCCATGGCTTCGGCATTGGCGGGCCGCGGATGCGTGTACAGCAGCGGCAGCATGACTTGGCGGAGTGCGGGCGTGCGCGCCAGCAAATTGAATTGCTGGAACACGAAGCCGATGGTGCGGTTGCGCATATCCGCCAACTCGTCGGAAGCCATGCCGGCGACGTCGCGGCCGTCGATCGACATGACACCGGTCGTCGGCTTGTCGAGCGCGCCGATCAGGTTCATCATCGTCGACTTACCGGACCCCGATGGTCCCATGATCGCAACGAATTCGCCGCTTTTGATCTCAAGCGAGACGTCGTCGAGCGCGCGCACGGTTTGGTCGCCCATCTGATAGGTCTTCGTGATGCGTTCAGCCTTGATCAGAGAAACGTGCTGCGGCTTGGCGGCGCGACGACTTGCGCCATAGGGCTCTGGGATATGACGTCCGGTATCTTGCCCACTCATTTTTTAGTTTCGCGCGTGCGCAAGATGACACGCTCGCCCTCGTTGAGCTGGCCGCTCGCGATTTCGGCGAACTGATCGTCGGCTATGCCAAGGCGGACTTGCCGGCGGTCCGGCATGCCGTTGGCATCCAGCACATAGACGGATCCGGCCTTCGAATTCTCGCGGCCACGCTTCCATTTATCGAACAATGGCCGCTGCTCTTCGCTGAGTAACGGCGCCAGTGTTTTCTCGATTGCCGCTTGCATGCGTTGCCTGAGCGAGGCCGCGTCCTGCACCGGATCGGATTGCGCGCCCGGACCGGAGCCACGGTTTGGCGGCACCAGCGTCTTGAATTGTGCGCGCAGAGCCTCTTCCTGCACATCGGTCAATTGCAGATCTGTCTTCAAGCGCGCCATCATACGGTCGCCGCGATTGCCCTGGGCTTCACCGCCGTCGCCGCCGCGCGGCTTGAAGCGCAGCGCGTCGTTGGGCACGCGCACGACGCCATCTTTTTTGGCAACCTCAATTTGCACGTTGGCCGTCATGCCCGGAAATAGCCGGCGATCGTTATTCGAGGCTTCGATGATGACCGTATAGGTGACGATGTTCTGCAACTCCGTCGCGGACAGGCGGACCTGCGTGACTTTGCCTTCGAAGGTTCGGTCGGGATAGGCATCGACCGAAAACGTCACCGTATTGCCTTCTTGAACCGATCCGACGTCGGCCTCATTGACCTGGGCTTCGATACGGATGCGCCGCAGATCCTGTGCAATCTTGAAGAGTTCAGGCGCTTGCAGGCTTGCAGCAACGGTCTGGCCTTCATCGATGGTGCGCGAAATCACCGTGCCATTGATCGGCGCGACGATGCGGGTGCGTTCCAGATCGATTTCGGCTTGTTTCAATGCCGCTTCGCGCTGCGCAATGCCGGCCTTCGCGCTTTCAATTTGCGCGCGCGCCACACCGATGTCAGCTTTGGCGACATCGACATCGCGTTTGGACGTATCGACGGCAGCGGTGGTCGCGAAGCCCTTTTTCTGCAACGTCTCCTGGCGGTCGTTACTGCGCTCGGCCTGCAATTGCACGGCTTCGCCCCGCTTTAGCGTCGCCTCTTGATTGGCAAGAGCGGCTTTGGCGACGGCGAGATCGGCTTTGGCTTGCGCAACTTTTGAGATGTAGGTGCGATTGTCGATGGTGGCGAGAACGTCGCCTTCTTTGACTTCGCTATTGAAATCAACGGACAGCTTGTCGATTTGACCCGAAAGCTGCGATCCAACGGAGACCGTCACAAGAGCGCGGACCGGGCCGGAGGTCGAGACCAACTTGCGAATGGAGCCTTTGGAGACCTCGATCGTATCATAGGCAACACCCTGGGCCTTTTGACCGGCGGGGCTCAACATGCCCGTCACCCCCAACCCGGCGAAAGCCAGGGGAATTCCCAAAGCAAATAGGTATTTCAAGGGTTTATTCGCCATCTGTTGTGGGCGCACTCCTCGCGCCAGCTCGATAATGACCGGTTCGCCTCATGACGGAACCAATCAGCCTTGCCTGGAGATTATACACTACCAGATGACCATCGTCTGAACGGTGCCTGGCGGTCATTTCCGTCGCTCGCATGATTGTCTCGGCTCAGCGGCCATTTGCAAGACCCCATTCGAGCGTCTAGGCTTAGCCCCTTACAAATATTCAAACTGGAGACCCCCCAACGTGACCTTGAAGCTCCCGGATTTACCGTATGCGTATGACGCGCTCGCTCCCTATATGTCGGTCGAGACGCTGCAGTTTCACCACGACAAGCATCACCAGGCGTACGTCGATAATGGCAACAAGCTGCTTGCGGGCACGAAGTACGAGGGGCAGAGCATCGAGGACGTCTGCCGCAACGCCTTCGCCGATAAGAACGCCGGTTTGGTCAACAATGTCGGCCAGCATTATAACCACATGCACTTCTGGCAGTGGATGAAAAAGGGCGGAGGCGGCAAGAAGATCCCGGCCAAGCTGCAAAAGCTGATCGACGAGATCGGCGGCCACGACAAGGTTCGCGCCGATTTCATCAACGCCGGTGTCACGCAGTTTGGTTCAGGCTGGGCCTGGCTGGCCATCAAGGACGGCAAGCTCGAAGTCCAGAAAACCCCCAACGGCGAGAACCCCTTGATGCACGGTTCCAAGCCCATTCTCGGCTGCGACGTCTGGGAGCACAGCTATTACATCGACTACCGCAATGCCCGGCCGAAATATCTCGAAGCCTGGTTCGACAATCTGGTTAACTGGGAACACGTCGAATCCCTGATGGGCTAATTCATCACGCGGGGTCCCGGCTCTGCGCGACAGCGCTTCGCATTCTCGCTCCGGCCCGGATGACCAGATGTGATTTGCAAAAAATGTCATCCCGGACGGAGAAATCGCACGTGTGCGATTTTGTCGTGTTGAAGACGCGCATGAAAAGTCGTGTTGAAGACGCGCCTGAAAGAAAATCCGGGACCCAGCCTTTAGACAGCGACTCATTTGAACTTCGGTAACTAAGTCTCGGGGTGCGCCGTGTTATGATGCAGTCTCAAGCATCTCGCGGGCGCCCCGATGTCCTTGACGCAGCTCCATCTCGAAGCCATTCCGGCCTTCAAAGGGCTGTCGAGCAGCGACCTCGCTCAGCTCGAAGCCCGCCTTGAGCCGATGCCGGTTCAGCGCGGCACGGCGCTTGTCGCCGAGGGCGAGATGGCGGATGCGCTCTACGTCGTCTTGTCTGGGCGCTTCATCGTTGAAACTAAAGCCAGCCCCGATCCGATTGCCGAAATCGCCGCCGGCTCACCGATTGGCGAAATCGCCTTCTTTGCCGGCGGGCCCCGAACCGCGACGGTTCGCGCCATCCGCGACAGCGTCGTCGTCAGGCTGACGCGCGAGGATTTCGACGGCATCTCCGCGACCTCTCCGAATGTCTGGCGGACGATTACTGCGACGCTGGCGGAACGGCTGGCAGCGGAAACCCGCAAGACCCGCGAGTTGCGCAACGGCGTCCGCCCAAAGCCGCGACCGCGCACCATCGCCTTGCTGGCGGCCGGACCCGCACCCATCTCGCCGCTATTTCTGACGGCGTTCTCGGAAGCCGCGCAACGCCGCTCCCGCACGCTTGTCCTGTCATCGGAAATGCTGGCCGAGCATGTCACGCCGGGATCGATTGACAGCCTTGACGCCACCCACGCCCTCAACAGCCTTGAAACGCATTTCGACACCCTGGTCTTTGTTGCCGACCCGTCGTTGAGCGCTTGGAGCGAGAAGGCCATCCGGCAGGCGGACGAGATTATTCTGGTCGCGGATACCGCCGACAGTCCGGTCGGCTCCGATGTTGCGCTCAACGCGCTCGAAACCTTCGCGCTCTCGCTCAATCCCAAACCGCGTCTGCGTCTCGTCCTGCTGCACTCCAAACAAGGCGCCGTGCAGGGCACGCGTTATTGGCTCGCCAACCGCACACCCGAGATGCACCATCATGTGGCGCTTGGCTCACGCGATGATGTCGAGCGGCTATGGCGCTTCCTGACAAACGAGGCGCGTGGCTTCGTGGCGTGCGGTGGCGGCGCTTATTGCGCGGCCCACATCGGCCTCTACAAAGCCTTCCGCGAAACCGGTACAAGTTTTGATCTGTTCGGCGGCACCTCGGGCGGGGCGGCGATGGCGGCGGCTTTCGCGCAGGACGTGGCGCCGGAAGAGATCGACGCTCGCGTCCACCGCATGTTCATCGACGGCCGCGCCCTGCAACGCTACACGCTGCCGCGATATAGCCTGCTGGATCACACCCATTTCGATCGCCACCTGGTCGCCGAGTACGGCAGCACCCGGATCGAGGACATGTGGAAACCCTACTTCGCGGTCTCCGCCGATTTGTCCGACTACGGCACCGAGGTGCATCGTTCTGGTCCGGTCTGGGAAGCGATCCGCGCCAGCGCCGCGATTCCCGCATTGCTGCCGCCGTTCTACAGCCGAGAGGGCCGCATGCTCGTCGACGGCTCAGTGCTGTCGAACGTGCCGGTCGAAATCATGCATCGCTTGAAGGGCGGACCCAACGTCGTCGTCGCCTTCAGTCCGCCGCAGGGCGAGCGATTCAAAGTCATGTACCGCGATCTGCCCGCCCGCGCCGACCTAATACGGAGGACCCTCAATCCCTTCAGGCGCGCGTCGCTGCCGGTTGCGCCGTCGGCGGTGACGGTTCTCATTCGCTCGCTGATGGCCAATCGCGATCATTTCGAGCGGCTACTTGAACCCGATGATTGGCTGTTGATGCCGCCGGTGCCGATGGACATGGGCGCGCTCGATTGGCGCCGCCACAGCGAACTGATGGACAGCGCGTACCGCTACGCGTTGGGAGAGATCGAGAAGGGCGTGGCAGGATCTTTGGGCGCAGATCAATGGCGATGAGTAATTCTTTCGGGCTGGGTCCCGGCTCTGCGCGACAGCGCTTCGCACTCTCGCTCCGGCCGGGATGACAAGTTGGAAGAATCGTAGATACTGTCATCCCGGACGGAGAAATCGCACGTGCGCGATTTCGGAGATCCGGGACCCAGAACTTTGTCATTTCGAAAGCGCGCAAGATCCCAGGCGTGATCATGATCCGTCATCACATATATTTCGTCTACATTCTCGCGAGCAAGTAAAACGGCACATTGTACGTCGGCGTAACGAACGATCTTGTTCGCCGAGTTCAAGAACATCGCGAGGGTCTCGTCGAAGGGTTCACGAAAAAATACGCCGTCAAAATTCTAGTCTATTATGAGTCACATCACGAGATCGCGAACGCCATCCTGCGAGAAAAACAAATTAAGCGCTGGCGGCGGGTCTGGAAATTAAAACTCATCGAAACCGGTAATCCGGCGTGGCAGGATCTTCGGGCGCAGATCAATGGCGATGAGTAATTCTTTCGGGCTGGGTCCCGGCTCTGCGCGAAAGCGCTTCGCACTCTCGCTCCGGCCGGGATGACAAGTCGGACAGCTAACCCAACTTCGCTTGCAGCGCGGCGAGCGTTGCGACGGCATCGGCGCCGGCGGAGAGGAACTGATCGACGCCGGCGGCTTTGAGCGCGGCTTCTTTGTCGCCGGGACGTCCTGCCATCAGCACGAGTTTCGCGCCCGCCGCCTTCAAGGCCTTGGCGGTGCCTTCGGCGTGGGCGGCGTAGACACTGTCTGACGAACAAATGCACGCGGCCTTGGCGCCGGACACCTTGAAAGCTTTGGCGGCGTCGTCCGCACTTTTATAGCCGTCGCTGGTCAGCGATTCGATGCCGCCAGTGGCGAGATAATTCTTGGCCCAGGTCGAGCGAACATTGTGGTCGGCGATCTCGCCCAAGCTGGCGAGAAAGATTTTGTATCCGCCTGCCGCGTCGGCGGCGTCACGCAAGGCTTCGAACGGTTCAGCGAGACGTTTCGGAAACAGCGGCGTGACGGTGATGACGGGCGCACGCCCTTCCACTCCGGCATCTGGTTTTGGCCAAGCTTCGGCGGTGATGCCGTCCACCCCGAGAATTGGGAACGCCGAGACGCCGGTCAGCTCCTTACCGCCGCTGGCGATGGCTTTGGCACGAACGGCCGCGGTCTTGCTGATCATCTCCTGGACGTAGCCGGCGATGAGTGTGGCCGCCAAACCGCCGCGGGCTTCGATGTCCTGGAAAATGTCCCAAGCCTTCTTGGCCAGCTCCTCGGTCAATTGCTCGACATACCACGAGCCCCCGGCCGGATCGGTGACGCGGCCAAGATTGCTCTCTTCCTGACAAACGATCTGGATGTTGCGGGCGACGCGGCGCGAGAACGCATCCGGCCGGCCCAGCGCAAACGTGAACGGCAGCACGCAAATGGCATCCGCGCCGCCGAGCGCCGCAGCCGTGCACGCAATCGTGGTGCGCAGAATGTTGGTCCAGGGATCGCGCTTGGCCATCATGCGATAGGACGTCGGGCAGGCGAATTCGACGTTGGCGGCAGCGTCACCCGCGCCGCAGGCCTCGGCGATGCGCCAGACTAAGCGGCGGCCGGCGCGCAACTTGGCGATCGTTGCAAATTCATCGGTGTCGGCGGCGAGCGCCACCGTTGTTTTGGCGAGCACGTCTTGGGGGCTGAGACCGGCGGCTTCGCCAGCTTTAAGATAAGCTACGAGCGTTGCCAGCGTCAGCGCCAATTCCTGGGCTTCGCTGGCGCCGCCGGCATGATAGGGCACGCCGTCCGCCGCCAAGGCCGTAACATGCGGCATGGCCTTCGCCGACTTGGCGAGCGCAATCGATTTCGCCAGCGCCGTGTCCAGGGTTTCATTCAGCCGCCCGGTCATCGCCAACGTGCCGAGCGGGTCCGCGCCAAAAGCGCCTTGACGCGAAGCGGGTGCAATGCCGCGTTCCGCCCACACCGCCCCCAGCGCCGCCGCGGCATCGAAGGCTAAGTCACCAGCCACGAGCACGATCGGGCAGACGTCGAGCATGACGTCCTTCAAGGCCGCGCCGATTGCGTCCTTGGTTGGAGCAAGGCCGGGTCCGCCGATTTGCAGCGCGATCGACGTGACGCCGCCGGCTAGGTCTTCAAGGATGGCGGCATTGGCGGCCTTGGGATCGCTCTCGACGTGGAGGGCGCGAATATCCCAGCCAAGGCTTGGGCGCATGCGGCCGGTGCCGCGCGTGAACGGCGCTTGCCCCGGCAAGGCCGCGCCGGACGCCAGCATTTCATCCTTGCGGGTATAAAGCGGCTCGACGCGAATGCCGTCGGCCGTGCGCGCGACCAGGCGCTTGTCGAAATCCGCGCCCTTCAAGGCCTTATCGACCATGGCGCGCCACGCATCGTGATTGGCGGCGGGAAAACCGCCAGCTAGTTTTTCAGCCTCATCCGGGTGGCTCGTCATCGTCGCAAGGGTCCTGCTTCGTCGTTGCGCTTAGTGAACGGCGCACCGTCACAATTGTTGGGCTCTCTGCCATCTATAGCCTGTCGCCCGAGCTTTTCGAGGGGACTAAAGATGCTCAAGTGCGGCCCAATTGCCGCTGCCAACGCCAGAGCATTGTCCAAAGCGTCCGCGAATTTCGGGAAGTTGGTCTGGCAACCGGGTTTGCAAAGCCCCCGTCCCCGTGTCATCAGACATGAAACTCAAAGCCCCCGAGTCGCCGAGGAAACGTGATGCCGGAACACTCCAAGGACAACGTCACCCCAGGCCAGTTGCCCGATCCGCGCGATTACGTCGTCAACGGCTTGATCTTGATCGGTTGCAGCAAATCCGGCCGCGACGTTAACCCCGAATGTATCGAGCTTGCCCTCGCCAACCGCCACGGCCTTGTCACCGGCGCGACGGGCACCGGCAAGACCGTGACCTTGCAGGTCCTGGCCGAAGGCTTTTCTGCCGCCGGCGTGCCGGTCTTTGCCGCCGACATCAAGGGTGACTTGTCCGGCATCGCAGCCGTTGGCGAACCCAAACCGCACTTGGTGGCACGCGCCGAAGAAATCGGCCTGCAACGCTACGGCAATATCTCGTTCCCCGTCGCCTTCTGGGACATCTTTGGCGACAACGGCCATCCGGTGCGCGCCACCGTCCAGGAAATGGGCCCGCTGCTGTTGTCGCGGCTGATGGAGCTGACGGAACCGCAAGAAGGCGTGCTCAACATCGCCTTTAGGTGGGCGGCTGACGAGCGCGAAGCCGGCGACGACAAAATGGCGATCCTCGATCTCAAGGATCTGCGCACCGTCATCGACGAAATGGGCAAGCGCGCGGCCTCGCTACGCAGCAAGTATGGCAATGTCGCGCCCGCCACGGTGGGCGTCATTCAGCGCCGCTTGCTGGTGCTTGAGGAGCAGGGCGCCGACAAGTTCTTCGGAGAGCCCGCGCTCGACATCATGGACTTCATCAAGCTGGCGCCGGACGGGCGCGGCATCGTCAACGTGCTCGCCGCCGAGAAGCTGATGAACACGCCGCGCTTGTACGCAACGTTCTTGCTTTGGCTACTGTCGGAATTGTTCGACCGGCTGCCGGAAGTCGGCGATCTCGACAAACCCAAGCTGGTGTTTCTGTTCGACGAAGCCCACCTGTTGTTCAACGACGCGCCGAAAGCCGTTCTCGATCAGGTCGAGCGCGTGACGCGATTGATCCGCTCCAAGGGCGTCGGCGTCTATTACGTGACCCAAAGCCCGGCTGACGTGCCCGACCGCGTTTCGGCGCAGTTGGGCAATC
The DNA here is from genome assembly GCA_031365865.1 of Hyphomicrobium sp. Classification (GTDB taxonomy): domain Bacteria; phylum Pseudomonadota; class Alphaproteobacteria; order Rhizobiales; family Hyphomicrobiaceae; genus Hyphomicrobium_B. Next base: position 80,653 of record JANLYX010000036.1, read on the forward strand.
GCATTCAACACGCGCTTCGAGCCTTCACGCCGAAAGAGCAGAAAGCAATTCGGGCGGCCGCCCAGACCTTCCGCCCTAACCCCGACATCGATACCGAACGCGCGATCCAGGAATTGACGGTCGGCGAAGCTCTAGTTTCGTTCCTGCACAACAAGGGCGAACCCTCGATGGTGCAGCGAACGCTGATCCGGCCGCCGATGTCGCGCGTCGGACCGCTCAAACCCGATGAGCGCAAAGCGCATATTGCGGCGGACAAAGTCAACGCCAGCAAGTACGGCGAGGCAATCGATCGCGAATCTGCCTACGAACGTCTGACCGCTCGCAGCACCCTTGTTGGCGGCATAAAGCAGAACATTCGCAACGCTTTCAGCAATATCCTCGGCGGAAAACGTTGATAGCCAAGGGCGACATTGAAGCCAGAAGCTAGATTGGCTACATTCGGCCGCGACTCGCGCGCCTCAGCCATTGAGGCTTGCTCCAACGAAAGGCATACGCCCATGGGCTTCCGGTTCCAGAAACGCATCACCGTACTACCCGGGGTGCGCATCAATCTGAGCAAGACCGGCGTCAGCGGCAGCGTCGGCGGACATGGCGCGACCGTCAACATGGGGCTCGACGGGAAACCGAATGTCACACTCGGCATTCCCGGCACCGGCATGAGCTACAAGATGGCGCTCGGGCCTGGGCTGATCGTCGTTGCCATTCTTCTCGTTGCAGTCCTCGCCGGCCTGGCCTGGCTGTTCGCGCCCGATGCGGTCCGCTCAGCCCTGCACTGGTGGCAGCCGAAGTGGTTTTAAGCGGACGCTACGGTCGTCTTTTTAACGCTACAATTTGCGCGTCATCGATCTCACCAAAGTCAGCTCGATCGACAGCCTCAACCACGACAAGTTCGCGCAATCGGGCGCCGTCATCGCGGCCATCGGCAAAGGTCTCGCGGGCAAGGGCGGGGCGGGGCAATCCGGCGTCGTCGAAGCCGGCAACAGCCTGCTCAAAATCCCGGCGGCGTTGGCGGGTGTGCAAGGGCAGTAGCTCGTTTGACTTGTCCAACGTCATGGCCGAGGCGGCGCGAAGCGTCGCGAACCCGTCGGCCACCCACGGCAAGTTTGTGTTACAGTAGGGTATGCGAGAACGGCCGCGTCGATGGCCGAAGCAATTCGGCGGGAAACACGCCTCAAGCTCTGGAAGCGGGCTTGGAAAGAATGACGGTGGGTGTGGGGACGTTCGAAATCTAATGGGCGTATAAAATTCTAGCCGATGACCACACAATCTTACATTCTTGGCGTCATTTTAGCGGGCGGGGGCTCGCGGCGGATGTTTGCCGGAGAGTCTCAGGGCGGCGACACTTCGATCAAAGACACTTTGATCAAGGACACTTCGATCAGGGACAAGGCCCTCGTCGATCTCGCCGGCCTGCCGATTCTGGCGCACGTCATCGACAGGTTCGCGCCGCAGGTCGGCCGCCTGCTGATCAACGCCAACGGCGATCCGGCGCGTTTCAATAGTTTCGGCCTCGAGGTCATCGCCGACAGTCTTGCGCAAGACGCGCCCTCGCATCTCGACAGCTCGACGCGAACCAGCGGCCATGGTCCACTCGCCGGCCTGCTGGCCGCGATGGAGTGGGCGGCGCGGTCATCGCCGCAAGCAACCGTCATAGCGACGGTTACGACCGATGTGCCATTCCTCCCGCTCGATCTCGTGCAAAAGCTCGCCGCCGCCGGGCGGCCGGACCAGATCGTGCTTGCGCAATCGGACGGATATCTGCACCCGACCATCGGATTGTGGCCGCTTAACCTCGCCGAAGACCTGCGGGCGATGCTCCAGAGGGGCGAGAGACGTGCAAAAACCTTCGCTGAACGCCACGGCGCCATTGCTGTTTCCTTCCCGATCAGTTCAATATGCGGCCGCACGATTGATCCGTTCTTCAACGCCAACACGCCGGACGACGTCAAAGCCGCGCGCGAACTCTTAACCGGTCGAACTTGATAGGGCCCTCATGGCAACGCACATCCGCGCGACGTCGACGACACCCATGATCGGCGTTGCCGGCTGGTCGAACGCCGGCAAGACCACCTTGATCGAAAAGCTGACCAAGCATTTTTCCAGCCTCGGACTGCGCGTCGCCACCATCAAGCATACGCACCACAAGTTCGACATCGACAACCCGGCGAGTGATACCGCCCGTCATCGTATGGCTGGCGCTTCCGAGACCGCGATCGTATCGGGCACGCGGGTGGCGTTGATCGAAGAAATTGAATCGCGCGGCGAACCCGACTTGATCGACATCGCGAATCGTCTGCGCCCCGCCGACATCATCTTTGTCGAAGGCTACAAATCAGCTCCCATTCCGAAGATCGAAGTGCGGCGCGCGGCGGTGGCGGCTGAACGCCTGCTGGCGGCAAGCGACCCGCTCGTCATTGCGATTGCCGCAGACTACGAGATCGACGGCCATGGCCGGCCGGTGTTCACGCTCGACGATATCCCAGGGCTCGCCACCGTCATCGAAACCGCGATCGGACCGTTCTCCGCGCTGAAGCAAAGGGCCTGACTCAGAAAGGGGGAGCACGCCTCTCTCCGCTGGCATTCCCGGGCGAAGACCGAGCCCGCGGCGAGGCGGCTACCCGGGACCACGTCGACCGTTGTGAATGACAACGAGTGACTTGAGCTCGACGGTGCTGAAGGGGCTGGGACGTGGTCCCGGCTCGCACGAAATTGCGCACGCGCAATTTCTCCGGCCGGGAATGCGGGAGGTGAGAGTTGCGCAATTTCTCCGGCCGGGAAAGCGGGCGGGAAGAAGAGCGCAACTCTCGCAGTTTGCATTCCCGGGCAAGCAGGCGCAGCCGTGTTGCGAAGACCCGGGATCACGTCGGCAGTTGAGAGTATGAAAGAAGCAGCTTCGACTAGGAATGCTGACGGCTTGGACGTGGTCCCGGCTCGCACGAAATTGCGCGCGCGCAATTTCTTCGGCCGGGAATGCGGCGCCGCGCGCGCATCACACCCACGCTTGAGAAACCGCTATTTCGGCACAACGATAATTTTTCCGGTCATGTTGGGGTGAACGCGGCAGAAATATTCAAACGTGCCGGTCTTGGTCATTTGCAAGGATGCAGACTTATTGGCGGCAATATCGACATCCCAGTCCTGGCCAGTCGCTGTCGCCGTATGGTCGAGAAAGTCATCGTTCACCCATTCGACTTTATCGCCAGCGTGAACGGTGATCTCAGGCGGCGAGAACGCCAAATCCGTGATTTTCACTTGCACGAGCGTTTCGGCGAGCGCTGATCGAGCGCCCGCCGGAAGCTGAAGTGATACAAGCCCGATTGCGAGTCCGAAGGCCAATCGCATGCGATGACACCCTACTTCAGCTCTTTGACCATGCCTTCAGCGTGCTTTTCATGGCCTTGGAACACTTTCAGGCCCGTCTGCAGCAAACTCTTGAGTTCGCCATTCGATGACGACGGGATGAGTGTCGTCTCAAGCGCGCCATTGACGGTCTTGTGGTAGGCGACTTCGTTTTGAGCGTAAGCTTTGTCGAAAGCGTCGCCCGACAGCTTTTCAAGCTCTGCGCGCTTGCCTTCAGCCTGCTTTACGAGGCCTTTGCTGGTATCGTTGTCTTCCGGCGTCACACCCAGCTTCTTGACCAGAGCCAATGCCTTGTCATTGACCGATTGGTGATCGCGCACCATGTCGTCGGCGAACGCGCGCACGCTCTTGTTCTTCGATTTTTCGAGCGCCAACTTGGCGGCCTTGATGTCGAGATCGCCCGCCGTGTAGGCTATATGTGCAATTTGAGGATCGGTTGGCTTATCGGCAGCGTAACCAGTGCCTGCCGTGGTAACCAAAAGAAGCGCCGCGATTAGCGCGGGGGCCTGCTTAAATATTTTCATGATTATCTCCGTGATTTAGAGCCGGACGGCTCTCTCGCTCACGAGCAATAGATGCGCGAAGGTCGCCGAAGGTTCCCGTAAATCGTATTAGGCAACAAAACCCAACCGCTTCAGCGTCGCTTCTGTCAGCCGCGCGCAACGCTTGCCGGCAAACGGAAAGGTGTCGCTGAAGAGCGGCCCTACGGCTGGACCGCCGATCCGATGAGCCATTTTCTGCCCAAATAGCCATAAATCAGGGGTTGCCCTTGCCCCGGGCGGCCCCGATGTTAGAGTAAGATGAACTTTTCGACTGAAGCATTCGAAATGGTGGCTGGGTTTCCTTCCTCCAAGGGAGAAGGAAAAACGACCGCCCGGAGCATACGCGTGATGACTGGCGCAATTGCCAAGACGACGACCGAGAAGACCGAGACAACGCCGCTCATCGACCCGTTCGGGCGCGGCATTGAGTACTTGCGCGTCTCGGTCACCGACCGCTGCGACTTTCGCTGCGTCTACTGCATGTCCGAGCATATGACGTTCTTGCCGAAGAAAGACCTGCTGTCACTCGAGGAACTCGACCGCCTGTGCTCGGCCTTCGTGGCGCGCGGCGTCAGGAAGTTGCGGCTGACCGGCGGCGAGCCCTTGGTGCGCAAGAATATCTTGTGGCTGATCGAACGCATTGGCCGTCATCTCGAGACCGGCGCGCTCGAAGAACTGACGCTGACCACCAACGGCAGCCAGCTGGAAAAGTATGCTGGCCAACTCAAAGCGGCGGGCATGAAACGCATCAACGTTTCGCTCGACACCCTTGATCCGCAAAAATTCAAGGCCATCACCCGCTGGGGCGATTTGGCGGTGGTGCTACGCGGCATCGACGCGGCGCAGGCGGCTGGGCTCAAAGTCAAGATCAACGCCGTCGCTCTCAAAGGCGTCAACGAGGACGAGTTCGACGATCTGATCCGTTTCGCGCATGGGCGCGGCGCCGACCTGACCTTGATCGAAACCATGCCCTTGGGCGACATCGACGGCGATCGCACCGATCAATATCTGCCGTTGTCGGTGGTGCGCGCCCGGCTGATGGACCGCTATACACTTGAAGACAACCCGTTTCGCACCGGCGGTCCGGCCCGTTATGTGACGGTCAAGGAGACCGGCGGACGGCTCGGTTTCATCACGCCGATGACCCATAATTTCTGCGAAAGCTGCAATCGCGTGCGGCTGACCTGCACGGGCACGCTTTACATGTGCTTGGGGCAAGACGACGCCGCCGATTTGCGCGAGCCGCTAAGAGCCTCAAGCGATGACGCAGCGTTGCAAGCCGCCATCACCGAAGCCATCGCCCGCAAGCCCAAGGGCCACGACTTCATCATCGACCGCCGCACCAAGAAACCGGCGGTCGCGCGGCATATGAGCGTGACCGGCGGCTGAGAAACGCGCAATGGATGTCCCCGCCGACCTGCGCAGTCAGTGGATCAGCCAGACGCAACTCATTCTCACCTCGTATCGGCGACTGCTCGGACGCGATCTCCTGACCCGCGGCGGCGATCCCGAGGACGAGGCCGAGCGTTTGTTCGAAGCGCCGTTTGTCGCCTTGTCGCACGGCACTGAAGCCGATCCGGTATTGAACTACGCCAACCGCGTCGCGCTCGCGCTTTGGCAGATGACGCCTGAGACTTTGGTCGCCACGCCGTCGCGACTGACCGCCGAGCCGATGCAGCGCAGCCAACGCCAACGCTTCCTCGAACAAACCGCCCAGCAAGGTTTCATGACCGGCTATGAAGGCGTTCGCATCAGCACCACGGGCAAGCGCTTTCTCATCCAAGATGCCACCATCTGGAATTTGACGGGTGACGACGGCCGGCCGGCGGGCCAAGCCGCAACGTTCGCCAAGTGGTCGTTCCTTCGCTGACGATTGCCGGGCCTGACAATTACCGGGTAAGATGACCCCGGTTATCCGGGGGGTGAACATGTCAAAGCAGGGATTTGGACTGTTGAAGCAAGCGGGCTTAACGCGCCGTCAGCTCATCGCCTTCGCGCTGCTGTCGGCGGCCTTGAACGGCATCATCACCGCCAGCGTCGGCGCTTGGCTTGGTCAGACGTACGCAAAATATCAGGCCCGCAAACAATCGATCGAGAGCCTCGTGCATCTCGTTTACGAGCGGCGCACGCGGGCTGGCATGGTCTCGTCAGCCTTGAAGCGCGGCGCCGACCTTGACGAAATCCGCTTTCGTAAACGTGCGTACGACGAGGCTTACGTCGAGTGGAACAAAAACATCATGCAAAACATTTTCGCCATCCGCGAGGTGACCGGCGAACACATGATCTCAACGCTCGAGGGACATTTCCAAGATGGTCTCGTCGACGCCATGTCGGACGTCGACCGCTGCCTGACCAAGGCTTATGACGCGCGCCTCGCGTCGAACGATCCCAAAATCGTCCTCGAGCAGTGCCACATGACGGACCTGCATCAGTTCGTTTTGGATTGTGGCGCGACCTTCACCAACGAACTTTATAAGCTGACCAAGCTCTCGTTCATTCCCCTCAATCCCGGCAATAGCAAAGAAGGCCGCACGGTCGCCGAAGAGCGCATTAAAAAAGGCTGCACCAAGCCGCCGCCAAAACCGGCCGCGCCCATCGCTGCGGCGCCGGGGGCTCCGCCAGCTTCCTCAACGCCGGCTCCGCCAGCTGTGGTGTCTGACCCTCCGGGTCTGACACCGGGTGCACCACCGGAACAGGGTGTCAGACCCGAAGGGTCAGACACCGTTACGCCAAACTCCGCCGCGCCAGCGAAACCAGAAGCATCGCCAGAACCCGCGACGCCCACGCCGTCGTATTAGCGGTCGTAAACGACCCCCTCCCCCATGAGTTTAGGAATGGGGCGAGGGAGCTCAGGCTCAAGGCGTCTGCGAAAAGTCGAAGGCTGAGCGCAGATCTGCCGACGCGCCGTCGCGCTCACCCAGCGCTGGCAAACCAAACCGCACTTCGATGGTTTTAAGAATTGCGGTGGTGTCGTAAACCGTGTGATCGATTTTTCCCTTGCGCGAATAGGGCGAAATTACCAGCGCCGGTACTCTGACACCCGGCCCCCAGCGGTCGCGCTTGGGCGGCGCGACGTGATCCCAAGTGCCGCCGTTTTCGTCGAAAGTGATGATGATGGCGGTATCCTTCCACGCCGGGCTGTTGCGGATCAGGTCCACCACCTCGCCGACGCGTTTATCCCCCGACCACACATCGGTATAACCGGGGTGCATGGTGTCGCGTCCTGCCGGCTTCCAGAAACTGACATCGGGCAATTGATTGCGATCAATGACTCTGAGAAAATCTTTTTCGTCCTTCAAGTGCGTGCGCTCTTCGCGTCCCGGCGCGAAATTCGCAAAATAGTTGAACGGTTGATGATGAGGTTGGAAGTTCAATGGTGATTTATAAGGCTCGATTTTGCCAGCGACCGCGTCGTTCCAGCCGCCCGCATACCAGGCCCAAGTCTTGCCGGACTTGGTCAGCAAATCGCCGATCGTCAAAGCCGTTTGAGGTGGCAATTGCGGCTCGTCGGAGTAAGGCGGAAAGGACGGCTGCATGGTATTGACGACATAACCGTCGGGCGTCACCGGCGCATTCGCAATCCATTCCGGAGGCTTGACGAGCGCCGATATGGGTTTGCCATCGGCAGTTTGGTCGTTGCGGGCGAGATAGCCGGTCGCGGGATCGAGGCAGACGACGAGCTTCGGGATCAGCTTGGGCAGGCCGTGCTCATTGTTGCCGCACGCCACTTCCGGCGTCTGGCTCAATGCCTCCTTGTATTCGGGCGTGCAGCCGCAGATCAGCCAGAAGTGATTGAGGAACGACCCTCCGAACGCGGCGTGATGAAAATGGTCGAGCAGCGTGAACTCGTGCGCGAGCTGCCACAGCCGCAGGCTGTCGTCTTTGTAGTAGCCCATGACCAAACCGCCCGCATCCGAGACGGCCGCGAAGCGATCGTTCTCGCCGCCGTTGATCTGCTCTTGCTCTTGATAAAAACGATGCACAAGATCGCCGGTCGCTTTGCCTTTTTCAAGGTGATCATCGATGTCAAACGGTGCGTTTGGCAACTTTTCGAGAAACACGTCGACGCCGTTATTGTACTTCTTTTCTTTGATGCGTGCAGGTGGCAGATACGGCAAGACGGTGCCATCGTGATCCGTTTGAGGGGCTGCGTCCTTGGCCTTCTCGAGCCCTTCGACTTGCGGATCGGGATAAGTCCCAAACACACCGTCAAAGCTCAGGTTCTCGCCGTAGATGACGACGAAGTGCTTGATCTTGGCGAAGGGGTTTTCAGCGTCGTTCGCGACGGCTGGAATTGGCGAGTAAGCCAAGAGCGCGGCAAGCGCTAAACTACCCGCCGTTCGCTTGTCTATTTTGGCGCGAGCCCGCATTTCCACGTCTCCACTAGGAACAACCCGTTGTCCTAGACCGCCAATATAACGGGATTATAAAGCCAGCGGTTCACAGCACCGAGCGCACGAGCTGCTTGATTTGCTCGAGCGTGAACGGCTTAGTGATCGACGCAAAGCGCCGGGCCTTCAGCGAACGGGCGCGGTCGAGCTGATCGGAAAATCCCGACATCAGAACAATTCCAAGCGACGGCTTCAATTGCAGGGCCTGCTCGGCGAGCGAAATGCCGTCCAACGCCGGCATGTCGACGTCCGACACCAGTACGTCGACATGGGGAGCATGTGCTGTCAGATAATCGAGCGCTTCGATGCCATCTTGCGTGACGTGGACGCTGTGGCCCTCGCTTGTCAGCGCCCGGCGGACCAGATCGCGAACGGCCGCGTCGTCGTCGGCCAGGAGTATCGTCGCCATATCGTGTCCTCGCCGGTTATCGCAGATCAGTCCTGCAAACGGCCAACATAGGGCAGTTCGCGATAGCGGTGGGCGACATCCATGCCATAACCAACAACAAAAACTTGCGGGCAGATAAAGGCGCGGAAATCGGCTTCGATGTTGACAGCGCGCGGTGCCTGCTTGTCGAGCAGCACACACGTCAGGATGGACGACGCCCCTCGCGCCGAAATCAGATCCTTGGCAAAGGCTATGGTGCGGCCTGAATCCAGAACATCGTCGATCAGCAATACCGAGCGGCCTTCGACGTCGAGATCGAGATCGCGTAAGATACTGACCTGGCCGGACGAGGTGCGGCTTTTTTTGTAACTCGAAAGCGTCAGAAAATCGACCTCGGGCGCCATCCCGGCCTTGTGCAAAGCCCGGATCAAATCGGCTGCGAAGACGAACGAGCCCTTGAGAATGGCAACTGCCAACAAGTTGGGGATGGCGCGGGCCGCGATTTCCGCGGCCAATTGTTCAAGCCGTACCGAGATTTCGGCAGCCGTAAAAATGGCCTCAATGCGGTGGCCCGTCGTTGATTCGCCCATAATTCAATGTCCTTGGCGATTATGCGTCCGGCGGCTACAAGCCGTCAGGCTGACAAACAAACTGTGTACACGAATCCCGCCACAATCGTGATCGATTGATCGCGCGGCAACAACCGTGACTATACACAGCGGAGCAAGCCCAAGAATCGTTAACTGCTAACTTTCCCGAACCATCAGGCCATTCTTTCGTGATCCGACTGACAAACGTCGCCTTGAAGTATGATCGGGGGCCCGAGGTCCTTTCCGACGTGAGTTTCCACTTGCGGCCGGGTTCTTTCCACTTTCTTCACGGGGAGTCGGGCGCGGGAAAGACGTCGCTGCTGCGCATGCTGTTCATGTCGCTGCATCCGACCCGGGGCAATCTTCATATGTTCAGTGAGGATGTCAGCCGCGTCAGCGCGCAGAAGCGCGCACAGCTGCGCCGCCGCATCGGCATCGTATTTCAGGATTTTCGCCTCATCGACCACCTGACGGTCTGGGAAAACGTCGCCCTGCCGCTGCAGGTCGTCGGCAAGCGCCCCAGCGATTACCGCGAGGATGTGACCGACTTGTTACAGTGGGTTGGGCTTGGCGACCGAATGTATGCTAATCCATCTGTCTTATCGGGCGGCGAGAAACAACGCGCGGCCATCGCACGGGCGGTCATCGGAAAGCCCGAGGTGCTGCTTGCTGACGAGCCGACCGGTAACGTCGACCCGCAAATGGCGCGGCGCCTGTTGCGGCTGTTCGTCGAACTCAACAGGCTTGGGACATCCGTTGTGATCGCGACCCACGACCATCAACTCATGCGGCAATTCAAGGCGCCGCGTATCGAGGTACACAAGGGCCATGTCCGGATCATATGAACGATTCCCGGTCCGGACGGGCGTCCCTACCACGCAAGGTGCGGCGCGCGACTTCGACCCTTATGAAGATCCAGTGACCGGCCCGGCCAGCCGCGCGCCCTCCTATCCCGCGCCGCAAGCCGCCGCGCCCTCCGAAACCGGCCGGCAAGCGCCGCCCCCGTCTGCGCTCGACGAGGGCCCGCGCGAGATGTACGCGCCGACCCGCGACAAGGATACGGGCAAGCGTATGAAGACGACGGCGCCCGTGGTGCCGCCGGGATCCGTGACAGGGCGCTCGCTCACACTCGTAATCGCGATCATGTGCTTCCTGGCCTGTCTGACGGCGGGCGCGGTTTGGATGATCAAACAATCCTCCGACGCTTGGCTTCGCGATATTGCAAGCGAAGTTACCGTTCAGGTTGAGCCCAAAGACAAAGGCGATATCGATAAATCCGTCAAAGACGTCGTGGCATTTCTTGAAAAGACGCCGGGCATCAAGGCCGTCAAACCTTTGAGCCTTGAAGACGCAACCGGCCTGCTCGAACCATGGCTTGGTTCATCCGACGCGCTTAAAGCGCTGCCAGTTCCTCGGCTCATCGCCATCGAGATCGACCGCAGCGAACCTCCGGACCTTGAGGACGTCAGTGTCGCGCTGACCAAACAATTCAAAGGCGTGACGCTGGACGATCACCGCCGGTGGCAACAGCAGATCCGGGCGGTGACGCGTTCGTTTGCGCTCGGCGGCATCGCCATTCTCGCCCTCGTTGCCGCCGCCACAACCGCCATCATCGTCTCCGCCACCAAAAGCGCGATGGCGTCCAATCGCGATATCGTCGAAGTCCTGCATTTCGTCGGCGCGACCGACAAATTCATCTCGCGGGAATTCGAACGGCATTTCCTGCGCCTTGGCATCAAGGCCGGCGTCGTCGGGGCCGTGCTGGCCATGCTGGTTTTCATCGGCATGCCGGCGATCATGGAATTGCTGGGCGGCGGTAATGTCAGCGCCATTGAAATGCAGCGCCTGATCGGCACCGGAGCGCTGGATGCCGCGGGCTACGTTCTGCTCGGCATCGTGGTCGTGATTATCGCTGGGCTGTGCATGGTAACCTCGCGCATGGGCGTATACCGGATACTGAATAGTCAGCACTAAGGATTTTTGAAAAAACTTGATGTTTTTCAATGTTTTATTTCGTCGTTTCGGTGAAAATGGTTTCGACGTTACAGTGGTCACACGCCTGTCGAAATCGGTTAGTCTCCTATTCGGGTCAAGCTAGATTCGTCCGTCGTTGTAGGCAAGAAAGCCGCTCCGCCATGCAGTCCGTTTCTCGCGCTGTAATTTATGTGGTTGCGCTCGCTGCGGCTGCCCTGGCTTTCGGATTCGTGTTGTTTGCCACGACCATCATGCGCGATCACCCGTACGAATCGCAAAATGCCGATGGCATCGTTGTGCTGACAGGCGGCGAGACGCGCATTCAGGCCGGGGCCAAATTGTTGGCCGAGGGCCGGGCCAAGCGGCTGTTGATTTCAGGCGTCAATCGCAAGGTCGGCCGGGAAGAGATCAAGCGTTTCGCGGGCCTTAAAAACGAACTCTATACCTGCTGCGTCGATCTTGGGTATGAAGCCCTCGATACCGTCGGCAACGCCGATGAAACGCGGACCTGGGCGCACGCCAACGGCTATCATCGCTTGATCGTCGTGACGTCGAGTTACCACATGCCGCGCAGTCTCGCCGAGCTTGCTCTCGCCATGCCCGACGTGGTTGTCATTCCCTATACGGTGACACCGAAAAACTTTCCCGACACCGGCTGGTGGTTGCATGTGGCGACGACCCGGCTGTTATTGTCGGAGTATCTGAAATATCTGCCCGCCGTCGCGCGTCTGCAGACCCAGCGCATCATGGGTTGGCGCGAAGATGGTTCTATTACCGCCGCCGCGGCAAAGGGCGCCGACGGCTGAAACGTCCAATCCACCCTTGGGTCTTGAGAGCGCATACGTGATTGTCCTTCGCTCGCTCCTTTTTGCTGCGGCTTTCTATGTCACGACCGGGCTTTTCCTCGTGTTCGGTGTCTGGCTGCTGTTGACGCCGCGAAGCTTTGCGATGGCGGTCTTGGCGGCACATGGGCGGACCTGCGTTTGGCTTCTGAAGGTCATTTGCGGGACAAACCTTGACGTTCGCGGCCGGGAAAACTTGCCTAACTCCGCGTGCCTCGTCGTCGCCAAACATCAGTCGGCGTGGGACACCTTCGCGCTCGTTCCGCTCTTGCGCGATCCAGCCATCGTCCTCAAGGACGAACTCAAGTGGATCCCGCTCTACGGTTGGTTCTGCATCAAGTTCGGCCACATCCTGGTCAAGCGCGACAAGGCTGCATCGGCCCTGAAAGCCATGATCCGCGATGCCCGCCGCCGCGCCGCCAACGGGCGCGAGATCGTGATTTTTCCCGAAGGCACCAGGACGGTGCCCGGCGCTGAACCGGATTACAAGACCGGCTACGTCGCGCTTTACGAAGGCCTCGGGTTGCCGGCGGTGCCTGTGGCTTTGAATTCAGGACTGTATTGGCCGCGGCGCAGTTTTCGGCGTTACCCCGGCACGATCATCGTCGAGTTCTTGGAGCCGCTGCCCCCCGGCTTGGCGCGGGCCGAGTTTCGCGCTCAACTGGAAAGCGCGATAGAAACCGCCAGCACCCGGCTGATTGCGGAAGCGGCCGCGTCCCCCAACCCGCCACCGGTGCCACGGCAGGCCACTGCCAAAGGCAAGATTTAAGCGGTACTGGCATAATTAGGACAATCGATCTGGGAAATTAGGACACTCATTCTTCGCGTGCGCGAATGAGCCTCCTTCTTGCTGAAACCATTTGTCAGGCGCGTGAAACGCCGCGACGCCATACGAACCGAAAGATTTTGCCGCTCAACGTAGCTCGTTGAAATGCGTCCTGGATCGCCGGTAATGACGCGGCGGTTTACGCCTACTACTGCGCGCCCGGCGAATAACGCCGTGCCGCTGGAAATGGCGGCTCACCTGCTACACGCTTGATGATCTGGCCATAGTCAGCGCTATCGCCAAACGTCCAGCGCATCATTTCTTCGTAGGGCGAGAAGCCGTCGCTATGGATGATCGGCCGCTCAGAAAGTGCTCAGTTGTTAAGCCGTCACGCTTGCCGGATCGAAACGAAATAATGGCTTTGTTTGTGGCGTCCATTGCAATGAACGTGTAGTTGTCGCCCTTGCTTTGATCGTCGTCAGCGGAAACGCGGCGCTGCTTTTTGCCGATGTAGGCCCATAGCTCATCAAGCTCGATGCGGCTGACGTTTAGGTCACGCATCATGGCGTTGTGGAGCTGGGCACAGCCGATGCCGACACGAGCATGATCGTGTCGCGGTGAGTGTCAGTTAGGCGCTCGGTGGCGCGGATACTCATGCCCTCGCAGAGGGCACTGATAATGGCAGTTTGCCGTTCGATAGGTAGAATGTTCATGGGGTCAATCCATGGGTGAGTCGGATTGACCTGCCTGGGCTGAGGGCTGGAAAAACAGCGAGAAAAGTGCTATATATCCAACTCGGTCACGGCTTCAGGAGGTCAATTCCTGGGGTTGCTGATCCGGGACCGGCGCTGTTTCCGCAGCGTCGGTCCCACTTTGGTTGTCCCGCCCGGATTCGGACCGGGGTCTCTCGCCCTGTAAGAGGGAGCATCCTACCGCTAGACGACGGGACATTTAGGTGCCGATTGAAAGCCGCTTGGTCTACCTTTGAGAGGGGACTGCCAAGCGGCTTTTCCTGTTTTTCCAGGCCCCCGTCGCCGGTCGGCGTAACGCCGGGGGCTCCTACTGTTGTTGCCATTCGCCACTCCTCTCATTTAATGCATAAAATGGATATCGTCAACGTATTTATCCAAAAAAAGCAACACGCGGGATTGACAATGTGGATACAGCTGGTATGTTAGCCTCCGACACAAGCCATTTGGATGGTTACGGAGACGCCCGATGATCGGCAAGAACGAAACTATTGATGATGAAATTGAGGACGGCGACGACAGCCAGGGTGGGGCTAAGCAGCGCTCAACTATTGGCTTTCCATACATGAACCTCGACGATGCGGTTGAGGTCGCTAATGCAATTCACAACAATGTAGGAACTGGAGAGTGCGACGATGACCAGCTTGCACCGTGGCTCAAATTGAGCCCAAAAAGTAGCGGTTACAGGACTCGCATATACACCGCCCGTATGTTCGGACTGATTGAGCCTAGCTCGCTTGGCGGCCACAAGCTTTCCCAGCTTGGCAGATCTATTGTAGATCGAAACCAAGCCCGCGCGGCCAAGGCGGATGCGTTTTTGCGAGTTCCTCTATATCGGGCGGTTTTCGACAACTACCGTGGAGGTGTTCTCCCACCTCCAGCAGCGTTTGAGCGTGATATTGTTGGTCTAGGAGTCGCAGAGAAGCAGAAGGGTCGGGCCCGCCAAGTTTTTGAAAAGGCTGCGGAGCAAGCTGGCTATTTTGAGCAGGGCAAGGACCGGCTCGTTCGTCCAGGAAACGGCGGTGGCAAGGGCGCTCCTATTGACCCACCGCCCCCGCCACCAGGTGGTGGTGGCTCTAAGGGCTCCGGGGGCGGTGGTGGCGAAGAACCACCTGATCGGCACGCACTTATTGAAGCGCTGGTGGATGTGCTTCCCAAACCAGGAGACACGTTCTCTATTGACGATCTCGCAGATTGGCTCCGCGCGGCAGAGGTCAATATGCGGATTGTTTATAAGATAAAAGGGCGGGTTAAAATCGAAGTTGCGGACGTGAAGTAGACGAACTTCATGGGTGGCCAAATCCGGACACTTTGCGCGATGACTTAGGACGCTTGCCTTCTATTTCGGACAGCACCATTTAAACGTCGCAAACAAAATCGGAACATATAGCGAACATTTTGTTGACAGGATGGGCTTTGGCGCCCATATTGTTGGCTCGAACGTTGGCTCAGCGGCGATAGGTCTTGAAACGCGGTTTTTGAAAAGATGGTCAGCAAAAAAACAGCAGTAGCACCCGCTTTTCTTAGTCCGATCTCGGAGGAGATCTGGCAGCGCAAGTACCGGTTCGCGCCAAAAGTTGGCAACGGCGACGCGACGCTCGACGACACCTTCTGGCGGGTGGCCAGGGCGGCAGCCAGCGTTGAGACGGGCGGCAAGCGGGCACAAGACAGATGGGCGAACGTATTTCACGATGCGGTCGCCGATTTCGGTTTCCTGCCGGCCGGGCGGATTTTGGCGGGCGCGGGTACCGGACGCAATGTCACGCTATTCAACTGCTTTGTCTTAGGCGCCATCCCCGACGACCTCACCGGCATTTTCGATGCCGTCAAAGATGCGGCGCTGACGATGCAGTCGGGCGGCGGCATCGGCCACGATTTTTCGACGCTCCGGCCCAAGGGGGCTTTGGTCAAGAGTATCGGCGCCGACGCATCGGGACCGGCCAGCTTCATGGACGTTTGGGACGCCATGTGCCGGACCATCATGTCGGCCGGTCAGCGCCGGGGCGCGATGATGGCGACGCTGGCCTGCGATCACCCCGACATCGAAGACTTCATCGCCGCCAAGGCGGATGCCAAACGGCTGCGCAATTTCAATTTGTCCGTGCTGGTGAGCGACGCCTTCATGGCGGCTGTGAAGGCTGACCAACCCTGGGATCTGGTGTTCGCGGGCAAGACTTACAAAACCGTGTCTGCGCGCGAGCTGTGGGACCGCTTGATGCGCGCCACCTACGATTACGCCGAGCCGGGCGTCATTTTCATCGACCGCGTCAACGCCGAAAACAACTTGAATTATTGTGAGACCATTGCCGCCACCAATCCGTGCGGCGAGCAGCCGTTGCCGCCCTATGGCGCCTGCCTGCTGGGCTCGATCAATCTGGCAAGCCTTGTCAATAACGCCTTCGACGGCGACGCCGGCATCGATGTCGCGGCACTCGAAGCGCGCGTTACGGTCGCCGTCCGCTTCCTGGACAATATCATTGAGATTTCACGCTATCCACTGCCCGCTCAAGCCAAGGAAGCGCGCGCTAAAAGGCGCATCGGGCTCGGCGTCACCGGCCTTGCCGATGCCTTGATTTTCTGCGGCCTCGCGTATGGTTCGCCCGAGGCCCGTGCGCAGGCGGCTGTATGGATGCGCGCCATTCAGAACGCCGCCTACAGCGCCAGTGCCGGTCTAGCAGCCGAGAAGGGCGCTTTCCCGCTGTTCGACCGGCGTGCTTTCTTGAAGAGTGCTAATGTCGCGCGGCTCGACGAAAACGTCCGCGAAAAAATCGCCCAACACGGCATCCGTAACGGCTGTTTGACCTCGATTGCGCCAACCGGCACCATTTCGTTGCTGGCCGGCAACGTCTCAAGCGGCATCGAGCCGGTGTTCGATTTCCGCTACAGCCGCCGGATTTTGGGCCACGACGGCAGCGCGCAGGAGCAGCAGGTCGAGGATTTCGCTCACAGCGCATTCCGCCGCCGCTTCGGCGACACGACCGCTTTGCCAGCGGCATTCGAAACCGCGGGACAATTGAAGCCGTCGCAACATCTATCCATGCAAGCGGCTTTGCAGCCTTTTGTCGACAGCGCCATCTCCAAGACCATCAATGCGCCCGAGGCAATTACCTTTGAAGCCTTCCGCGATATCTACGGCGAAGCCTATGCCAAGGGCCTCAAGGGCTGCACGACCTATCGCCCGAACCTTGTGACCGGCGCGGTTCTGACGGCGGCCACAACCGCCGCGTCCGGCGCGGCGACGGGACCCGCCATTGAAACGGCCGCTCGTCCCGCCGTCAGGCCGGGGCCGTTTGTCCCAGCCCCAAGCGGCGCCACCGCCGCCGTGCGCGGCGACATCGTTTACATGACCAAGCCGCTGGAGCGCGACAGCGCACTCGACGGCGTCACTTACAAGATCAAATGGCCGGCCAGCCCGCACGCGCTTTACGTCACCATCAACGACATCGTCCGTGATGGCCGCCGCCGCCCGTTCGAGATTTTCATCAACACCAAGAACTTGGAGCATTACGCTTGGACCGTCGGCCTGACGCGGATGATCAGCGCCGTGTTCCGGCGGGGCGGCGACGTCACCTTCGTTGCCGAAGAGCTCAAAGCCGTTTTCGATCCGGAAGGCGGGCGCTGGATGGGCGGACGTTACGTGCCAAGCCTGCTCGCCGCCATCGGAGACGTCATCGAAGAACACATGATCCGCACCGGCTTCCTGATCCCCGAGGACGCCGCGCCAGGCCTGACTGCCAAAGAGGCTGTCAACGCTCAACCGGGGGCGAACTTAGCGGGTGGCGCGCCCGGCGATCTGGCCGGCACCCGCTCAACCACTGGTCTGGGTCATGTCGTATCGGCAAAAATCTGCCCGCGTTGCGGCAACCGCGCGCTCAATAGGGTCGAAGGCTGCTGGACCTGCACGACCTGCCACTACTCGCGCTGCGGCTGAGAATCGTCGTGCCGCCCGCCGCACAATCCGCTCACCTGGTCCCTAAGCTGATCCCAAAGCTCTTCCCAAAGTCTTAGCTTGCGTTTACAGATGCGGCCGTTACCGCCATTTGCTCTCTATGAGCGTAGCGTGGCTGGACAGCCGTCAACAGTTCATTGACCAAGCCTCAGAAAGACGCCGATCCAAACAAATTTAGGCTTCAATGCTTCGAGATCGTTCATCCCGGCGGGATATACAGGGACATAACAAAGGTGGCGTACGGCCTACATGTAAAGGCCGATCCAGGGGTCAAGCGTATGAGTGCCGAGATTGTGTCGTTGGCGGATGTCCGTTGCCGCCGGTTTGGTGTAAAGCTCGTTGATCGCGAGTGCGGACTGCAGGGCGACACGTCGGCCCGCTTCCACTTTTGGACGGGTGCTTCCGGCAAGCGTTACGTCCACACCGTCTACAGCCTGTTCGATTGCCCCGCCGTCGAGAGCGCCAACTACGTGCTCGTCCGTCGCGAAGGCGTCACAAAACGCACCGTCCTCGCCATCGGCCGATTGACCAACGCGTGCGCGTCGCTGAACTTGGCTGAGATCCGCCAACGCGGCGCGACCATCGGCGCCGACGAAGTCCACGTCCATTTGCTGGCGATGTCGGACAACGAAGCCCAGGCCGTCGAAGCCGACTTGCGTACGGCCCAGACTGCGGCGCAGAGCCACTGAGAAACCGGCAAGAACGGTTTGGCGTCAGCCCATGCGGCTGCGATGTCCAAAGCGTTTGACGTCGGACAAGCGATAGCGGACGCCAAGTGGCCATCCCGGTATCGCGCGCTTTGGTCCGCCGAATCCGGGTCTGGCGGCGCCGTTGCCGGGGACGAGCCTGACGCGCCCAATACTTGACAGCACCCGCTCCAACTCGCGCTCGCGAATGTTCAAGCGCGCAATTTCACCGAGCGTATTGGCGAGGTAGTCCAGATTGCTGCCGGTGCTGCCGCGTGCGTGCGTAATAATCCGCGCTTGCTGCCAGACCGGCAGGCGGAACCTTACATAACTGGGATGGGCAGGCTCGGCGAGGAATACCACCGCGGTCGGCCGCAAAGCCGGCGTCGCGTGAACCTCGATGTTCAAGCGGGCCTCGCGATAAACGCCGCTGATTTGTTCGCGGACCCTGAGATACCTCAATACCTCGCGGGCCTTCTCCGCCGCAACCCGGAACGCGATACCCTCGCAACTGCCGCCGCGATCGAGCCCAAGCAGGAGACCGGGATGTTCAGCGGTGCCGCGATAATAGCGCGAGACGATGCAGAAGCGGCGATGCCAACCGTCAAGGCGCGCACGCTGCGTTTCAGCAAATGGAAAACCCGGCCGCCACATCAGCGAGCCGTAAGCGAAGATCCACAGATCGTTTGATCTCAAAGTTCCGTTTGTTTCAGAGCTAAATGCCACCGGATCTCACTTCGCATTGATCGAGCATTCGCGGTCGATAACCACCCGTCATGGCCGCGTCACGCAGTGATTGTGCCGGAGGCGCGACAGGCGGCCACCCACGACAAGTTACGTGATCAGTTACAAATAAGAAAACGCGTCGCCACAACGAATCGAAGGCGGGAAGATGTCGTAGGTGGCCGCCGGGTTCGAGATGCTTGCGCATCGCCGCAGCCATGACGTTGGGATTTCGGTCACGTCACCCTCCCTTCCCATCTCCGGGCGGGCGGCGGCCGAAGTCCGGCGCGGCGGTGTCTTGGCCGGCCTGGATGATGCCACGGCGGACACTGCGGGCTTCGCCGAAAAGCTTTTCGAGCGTCGCCCCGTCATTGAATCGAATGGCGCGCTGGAGCACCGTCAGATCTTCCGAGAAGCGCCCGAGCATTTCCAGCACGGCATCCTTGTTGTTCAAAAACACGTCGCGCCACATGACGGGATCGGAGGCGGCGATGCGGGTGAAATCGCGAAAGCCGCCAGCTGAAAATTGGATGACTTCGCTATTCGTCACGCGGCCCAAATGCGCTGCCGTGTTGACGATGTTGAAGGCAATGAGATGGGGCACGTGGCTGGTGATCGCCAACACCATGTCGTGATGTTCAGCGGTCATGATCTCGACGTTGGAACCAAGCTTGCGCCAAAACTTTTCGAGCTTCGCCGTCGCCGCAACATCAGTGCCAGGATCCGGCGTTAGAATACACCAGCGGCCATCGAACAGCTCGGCAAAGCCGGCTTCCGGCCCCGACTGTTCGGTGCCCGCAATCGGATGACCGGGCACGAAGTGCACGCCCTTCGGCAAATGCGGAGCGATGTCGCGCACCACCGCCGCTTTGACTGAGCCGACGTCGGTGAGAATAGCGCCGGGCGCCAGATGCGGGCCGATCTCGGCGGCGATTTTGCCGTAAACGCCGACCGGCGTGCACAAAATCACCAGGTCTGCGCCTTTGACGGCGCCGGCGGCCTGACTGTAGGCCTTGGTCACCAGGCCGATCTCTTCGGCCTTGGCACGTGTCGCGGCGGTCGCGGAAGAACCGACGATCTCGCGCGCCAATCCGGCGCGGCGCACCGCATGACTGATCGACGATCCGATCAGCCCAATGCCGATGATGGCGATACGCTCGAACATAACCTCGGATTTTTCTACGCTCATGCGCCCGCTCCACCGGCAAAGTCCTTGAGCGCGGCAATTGCGCGGCGGTTGTCGTCTTCAGATCCAATCGTCATGCGCAGAGCATTGGGAAAGCCGTAAGCGCCAACTTTACGGACGATGACGCCCTTGGACTTCAAATAAGCGTCGGCGGCTTCGGAGGTCTTCTTGGCGCCGGCCGGAAAATGAAACAGCACGAAATTGGCGACGCTCGGCGTCACCTCGAACCCAAGCTTGGTCAATTCCAGCGTCACCCACGGCAACCACCGATCGTTGTGACGCCGGGCCGCATCCATGTGCGCTTCATCATCCATCGCAGCCGCGCCCGCCGCAATCGCCGCGCTCGACAAATTGAACGGCCCGCGAATACGGTTCAAGACATCCGCGATCTCCGGCGGGCAATACGCCCAACCGATCCGCAGCGCCGCCAGGCCATGAATTTTCGAGAACGTCCGCGTCATGACCGTGTTGGGCGTGGTCGCGACCAGCTCAAGGCCAGCCTCGTAATCGTTGCGGCTGACGTACTCGGCGTAAGCTGCATCCAGCACCAGCAGGACGTTGGCGGGCAGGCCAGCGCGCAAGCGGCGGACCTCGTTGATCGGAATGTATGTGCCGGTCGGATTGTTGGGATTGGCGAGGAAGACCACGCGCGTTCTCGGACTCACACATTTCAAAATTGCGTCAACGTCGGTAGTCAGATCTTTTTCAGGTGCGACGACCGGTGTCGCGCCGTTGGTCAGGATGGCGATGCGGTAAACCAGAAAGCCGTGTTGCGTGTAAATGGCTTCGTCGCCCGGTCCAAGATAACCGCGCGCCAACAGGCCCAATATCTCGTCGGAGCCCGAGCCGCAGACGATGCGGCAGGCATCGAGGCCATAGCGGCGTGCAATGGCCTGGCGCAGCACCGTCGCCTGACCGTCGGGATACCGCTCGAGGTCTTTGGCGGTCTCCGAAAACGCCGCGACAGCTTTTGGGCTCGGCCCCAAGGGCGTTTCGTTGGACGACAGCTTGGCAGGCTTGATACCGCCGGGCACCTTGCTTTCGCCTGGTACGTAAGCCTCTATTTCCAGAATTCCCGGGCGGGGCTTTAGGCCCTCTGATGACATAGGCGGCTCTCAGTGTCTGAGTGTTATGGACGTGATAGACTACCTGGCACCATTGGCAGGCACCATTGGCGGCAAACAGGCAGCCGCAGGCAGTTATCGGGCGTGCGATAGATAGGGGGAGCGGCGCTTGAAATCAAAGAAAAGATTGACTTTATTCCGCGACCCCGTAGCTAACGGCACAAGCACCCGCGAGCGGCGAGGTTAAGACCCCAATATATGAACTCCGCGAGCCCCGAGACTGGCGCCGGCATGGCGACACGCTTGAACGAGGTCCACGCACCTTCAAGCCCCATCGTGCGCTTCGACGACAGCGCAGCCCTGAAGCTTGCCTGCCTGCAGGAATTGGCGCCCTTCGCGATCGCCTACCAAACCTACGGCACGCTCAACGCCGATAAGTCCAATGCCATTCTGATCTGCCACGCCCTGACCGGCGATCAGCACGTCGCCAATGTCCACCCCGTCACCGGCAAGCCGGGCTGGTGGGAAACGCTGGTCGGGCCGGGCAAGCCGGTCGATACCAACCGCTTCTTCGTGATCTGCGCCAACATCCTCGGCGGCTGCATGGGCTCGACGGGCCCGGCTTCGCCAAACCCCAAGACCGGCGCACCCTACGGTCTCGAATTTCCCGTCATTACCATCGGCGACATGGTCGATGCCCAAGCCCGCCTGATCGAGCATCTCGGCATTGCCGAATTGTTCTCCGTCATCGGCGGCTCGATGGGCGGCATGCAGGTGCTTGAATGGGCGGCGCGCTACAAGGACCGCGTTTATACCGCCGTGCCGATTGCAACCGCCGCGCGCCATTCCTCGCAAAACATCGCCTTCCACGAGGTTGGCCGCCAAGCCGTGATGGCCGATCCCGATTGGTGCGCGGGCAATTACTATGCAGCAGGTAAGACGCCGCGCAACGGTTTGGCAGTCGCGCGAATGGCGGCGCACATCACCTATCTGTCGGAAGAAGCTTTGCAACAAAAATTCGGGCGCAGCCTGCAGGATCGCAATACGCTGACGTTCTCGTTCAACGCCGACTTCCAGGTTGAAAGTTACTTGCGCCACCAGGGCTCGACCTTCGTCGACCGCTTCGACGCCAACAGCTATCTCTACATCACCCGCGCCATGGATTATTTCGATCTCGCCGGCGAACACGGCGACGTTTTGGCCAACGCCTTTCGCGGTACCAAAACCCGCTTTTGCGTGGTCTCCTTCACCTCCGACTGGTTGTATCCAACACGCGAAAGCCGCGACATCGTCCAGGCGCTCAATGCCGTCGCCGCTAACGTCTCGTTCGTCGAGATCGAGAGCGACAGGGGCCACGATGCCTTCTTGCTAGAGGAGCCTGTGTTCTTCGCGACGATCCGCGGCTTCCTCAACGCCGCCGCCGTCAAGCGCGGCCTCGCTGGCCCCGGAGACGTGCGCGGATGAGTGAAATTCTTGGCGCCGCCAACCGGGCCCCGCGCGTCGACCACGAGTTCATCACCGAGATGGTGGCGCCGGGATCGCGCGTGCTCGACGTCGGCTGTGGCGACGGCGAATTGCTGCATCTCTTAGCCGAGCGCAAAGCCGTCGACGGGCGCGGCGTCGAGCTCTCGCGCGACCGGGTTAACGCCTGCGTCGCGCGGGGCTTATCCGTCATTCAAGGCGACGCCGACCGCGATCTCGCCAATTATCCCGATCAAGCTTTCGACTACGCCGTGCTGTCGCTCACCATTCAAGCGACGCGCTATCCGAAAACCGTGCTGGAAAATCTACTGCGTATCGGCCGTCACGCCATCGTGTCGTTTCCGAATTTCGGACATTGGCGGATACGGCGCAATCTGCTGCTGACGGGCCGCATGCCGGTCACCCACAATCTGCCGGAACCCTGGTACCTGACGCCGGACGCGCATTTGTGCACGATCCGCGATTTCTCAGACCTCTGCGATATCGTCAATGCCGAGGTCGAGCAGGCGGTGGCGTTCAACGCGTCCGGCGGCCGGCTGCCCATCAAGTGGTCGCTGTCGATGCAGAACTTGCTCGGCGAAAAAGCCGTGTTCCTGATGCGCAGCCGGAAGGGTTAGGGCGATCGCGTTCTCCGCACCCTCTCCCCTTGGGGTGAGGGTTGCAAAAACACCCCCTTCATTCGGACCACCTTCTCCCCAAGGGGAGAAGGACAACCTAACCAAGCGGCGCAACCCCGATGAGCCATTGGTGGCCACCGTGCAGCATCGCGGCATAGAGCACCACGCCAACCGCAACGACGATGATATCGTTTCGGATGCTGGAGGGCTTGGCATCGCCGAGCGGTCCGCGCGCGCCGCGCCGCTTGACGGAAATCAGATCATAAACGGCATAAGCGAGAAACGATCCAAACAGCAGCAGCGACGCGACGTCGCCGTTGGATAGAAGATGCGCGATGGCCCAGATCTTGACGGCCAACAGCATCGGATTTTTGACCGCTGAACGGATTCGCGACGGCAGATAGGCGGCGACCAGCAGGATCATTGCGGGCAGCATCAGCGCAACGGTGACGTGGCGCATCCACAAAGGCGCCTCCCACAAGACCGGGTTCTTGCCGGGGTGAAGCTGCATTTTGTGATAGCCCATCACGATGACGGCAAATCCAATCAGCGACAGGACAGAAAACCCGGCCTTGTAAGCGTTCGCGCCCCAGCGCTCGATGAAGCTTGCGCGCACCTCCGTAGCCGTGGGCAACAGGTGGAGACCGAGAAACAGAACTAATCCAACGATCAACAGCATCATATTGCGCGTTCCTTTGCCTGACGGCCGTCTTGGGTTGTGTCTACTGAGACGCGCCTGCAAAGTCGAGCGCGCATTGCCTTGCAACAGCTTGTGGACAGGGCCCGGCCCCGACATAAGCGCACGCGCCGCGACTCTATATTCTCACGCATTCGAATCAGTAACACCGGTGATCACATGCGACTCGCAACCTACAACGTCGAGAACCTTTTTTTGCGCGCCCGCGCCTTGAACCTCGACGATCCGGCGATCGCCAAGCCTATCCTCGACACCTTTGCCGAACTCAACAATCTTTTCGAAGAACCGGTGTATAGCGAGGCTCACAAGGCCCGGATGTTAAAACTTCTGACCGGGCTTGGCATCGACAAAAAAAACGATAGCCACTACGTCGTGCTCCGAGAAAACCGCGGCCAGCTCGTCTCGTATACGCGGCTCAAAGGCACGCGCATCGTCGCCAACGGCCGCGCCGATTGGGTCGGATGGCTAGAAATGAAAAACGATGTCATCAACGGCATCGCAACCCGCAATACCGCGCAGGTCATCCGCGACGTCAACCCTGATGTTCTCGCCATCGTCGAATGCGAAGGCCGCCGGGCTCTGCAAGAATTTTCAGGCCAGCTCATGCCGGCGGTCAAGGGCGAACCCTTTGACAACATCATGATGATCGAAGGCAACGACGAACGCGGCATCAATGTCGGTCTCGCCGCCAAACGCGGCTATCACATCGGCTGGATGCAGAGCCATGCCGACGACAAGACAACGCTTGGCGAGCACGTCTTTAGCCGTGACTGCCCCGAGTACGGCGTGCGCACGCCGAAACGCGAAACGGTGTGGGTGCTGGTCAATCATTTCAAAAGCAAGGGCTACGGCGATCCCGAAACCTCGACCCGCAAACGCTGGCTGCAAGCCGAAGCCGTGCGCCGCATTCTGGAGCGGCTGGACGCTGAAAAGGCGGCGCTGATTGCGATCGCTGGCGATCTGAACGACAGCCCCGGCAGTTCCGCGCTGCATCCCTTGATCGCGGAAAGCCGTTTCAAGGATATTTCCTCGCACCCATTGTTCACAACCGACGGCCACCCCGGCACGTTCGGGCGCGGTTCAGTCGCCGACAAGCTCGATTATATTTTGCTGTCCCCGGCCCTGTACGAGCGCGTCAAAGGCGGCGGCGTCTGGCGCAAGGGCGTGTGGGGACCCAACAAAAAGCCGCTCTGGGAGGTCTATCCCGAGATGAAAGAACCCTTTCACGCGGCCTCGGATCACGCTTGCCTGTTTGCCGATTTCGATCTTTAACAGGTCCCCGTCATCCTCGACCGAATAGCGCGTTGCACTGGCGCATGACGATGAGTGGGCGGCGCCAACTTGGGAACTTTTAGTTCAACACCGCGCGCAGCAGGGCGTGATCCTCACTGAGTTGTTCGTCGAGTTTGATGCCGGCAGCAGTGCCACGGCTCCACATGATCATGCCGCTTAAGGCTTCGCCTGAGTCCAGCACCACCGAAATCATCCGGCCAGCAATGCCGCCATCGAGGTTCTTGAGACCGAGACCCGTCGTCGAAGCGTTGTCGATGATGACTGTTTGCTTCAGGCCCCGGTAATAAGCATTGGCTGGTCTGCCGACAGCAACCCGCTTGGCTTTGCGATTTTCGGCCCAGCCCGGAACCGTGACATTGCCGCTGACATCCACGCACGGCCGCTCGCCGCGCTCGGCCGCGCGCAGCAACGCATTAGCGCTGAGATTGGTAATCGGCGGCGCCTCTGCCCCAAGTTCGATGAGGCATGAACGTACGGCCCCGCTAGCCTCGAGATTGGCCCGGCAAACGTAGCGCCAGGCATCTTCCAGTTTTTCGATTTCATTGAGTTGGCTCGAGGCGGGCAGCGCCGGATCTAGCCCCAAGACCGTTTGGCTAAGACGCTGGGCAAATTCGAGCCTGGCAAAATAGTTCTGTACGGGGGCCAAGTGGGCAACGCCGAGTTTCGAACTCAAGAGCCGGGCTGCGACCACCGGATAAATCTGGGCTTTGGCGGGCCCATAACTTTGCAGATGCCAAGGATTAATGGCTGGACCGCTGCGCTCGAGCAGTGCCGACGCGATACTCATGGATACGGCCGTGAACACCCCAGCCTGTTCGATTTCGACGAGCACGACTTGGAGAATACGCGAGATTTGCGGATCGCTCCGGTCGTCGGCTTCTGCGTTGCTTTCGCAATCAAGGGCGGCCCAAAGATCATAATCGCGCGCCAGCATTTCGAGATACGCCATCCCTGAACTCCTCTTACCGCAGAGGTTGTGTACGCTAAAGAGACCAACAACCGCCTAATCACGCTATCCGCGATTGAATGAAGATCGGCTTAACAGTGAGATAGATTTTTGGACAATTCGCTACAAACGCTGCGTGGCGCGCCTCAGGGTAGGAAACCATTGTCGAGGTCGAGAGCTTGGCGGCGAATTGACTTGCCCTTCGGATCCAGATGAACCGACGTCCAGGCCAAATGCGTGCCCGCCTGTTCGGACGATCGCGACCGCAATGATAGGGCAACGCTGTCACCGGTTTTCGCGGAGATCGGATCAAGCAGTGGAAAATACAGCTGCTCCCAATGGGTTCGTGGTGCATTTGGCGCGGTCGATACGGCGACGCCCGAGGTCAGGTCGGCGCTCCACCAGTACGCGAAACCAAAAATGGTTGTAGCGGCCTCGAGCGTCCAGCGCACCTCACCCTTGCGGTTGGCGCGATTGTCCTTGTTCAGATCGATGACATCCCAAATTTGCGCGCTGGCGCCGCCGCCCAGCATCTCGGCCGGCTTCAATGTGCGGACATAGACATTGTTCAAGCTCATCGCTCGTGGCACTGAAAAATCGAGGCCATGGCCGATTTTGTCCCAATGGATCAATTCGTCGTGGATGCGAGCGGAGACGACGGGAGCAACGTATTGCGTCAGCTTTGACGGAATGACGATGCCGCCATTTTTCAAAAACCGCCATCGCGCGTCGTTTAAGGTGTCGATGATATTTTCTTCAAGTGCGTAGTTGCCGAGCGTTTCCGAGACAACGACGTCGACGCTGAGGTCGTCCCTGAATTCCGTCGAGTGGCACGGAATCAAATGGCAATTCTTGACCCGGTTGGCCTTGAGAACTTTGGCTGCGACGCCCGCAACCTCCGCCGTCTCGAACAGAAACACCTCTTTCGCCCCGAGCTTGGCGGCAAACAGGCCCAATAATCCCGTCCCCGCGCCAATATCCGCGACGACGGTTTTTCCCGGCACGATGACGGCCTGCAAAGCCTTGTAAAAAGCGTCGTTGCGAACTTTGTCGGCAATCAGCGTGCGGTGATAGTCTATGCGCATGTTTGGGTTCTACAATGTCAGGCGGTTGGCGCGGATCTGATAAACCGTGAGCGCGGTCGCGATCGCCAGGTTGAGACTGTCGAGCTGGCCCGACATCGGAATTTTGACGCGCTGCGTCGCGGCATCGCTAAGCGCTTCAGATAAACCTGGCCCTTCGCTTCCCATCATCAATAGCTCCGGCGCGCGATAGTTGACCTTACGAAAATCTTGTGGGGAGTCGAGATGGGTCGCAACCACATCGCCCGGCCAGATTTTTGCGAGGGCGAGAAACCCTTCCTGTTCCATCTTGAGCAAGGCAACAGCGAAGATCGACCCCATGCTCGCACGCACGCACTCAAGCGAATAGGGATCGCAACATGTGCCGACAAGTATGATCCCCGCACAGCCTGTGGCGTCGGCCGTGCGGACGATGGTTCCGAGATTGCCGGGGTCGCGGACGTCCTCGAGTGCTAGCCAAGTAGACTCCTTGGCCGTCTTTTTCGGATCTGGAATGGCTGCGAAGCGTTGCTTGAACACGCCGAGGACGGTTTGGGGATTCTCCTTCGAAGCGAGCTTGGCAAGCACGGCCCCGGAAACTTCCAGGACTTCGGCATTTTCTTTCAGCGCCCACGTCACCAAGCCCTTGGCGATGCCGCTGTCGGCAGCGCCCGCCTGATACACAAGCGTCTCCGGCGCAAAACCGTGCTCGCGCGCTGTGATCAAGAGCGTCGCGCCTTCGGCCACGAACAGCCCGGTTTCTTTGCGCGCCTTCCGCATCTCAAGCGCGCGGATAGCTTTGACGCGATCGTTGGTAAGACTGGAGATCGGCTTTGGCGCGTTCATCAACCCGCACTCCAGCGCACGAACAGCGAGGTTGGCACGGCGTGGCCGCCCTGCGCTTGAATTGCCAATTCGCCGGTCTCGAAATTTCCGCCTCTTTCGGCAAGCGTGTCGCGTAGCAATTGATCGAAGGCGAGGGCGGAGGCGCGGATGGCGTAGATGGTCAGCACCATTGCCGCATCTTTGGCCGCCAGCAATTTGGCGCAGTCGTTGAGCAGCGCGGGGAGATGCGTGAAGAGATCCCAAACCTCGCCTTCAGGCCCGCGCCCGAACTTTGGCGGATCGACGAGGATGACGTGATAGGTCTTGCCGCGCCGGACCTGACGGGCGACGAACTTGCGCGCGTCTTCGAGGATCCAACGCAAAGGCGCCTCAGCAAGCTTGGAGGCGGCCTGGTTCTCCTTGGCCCAACCGATGGCCTTCTTCGACGCGTCGACGTGAGTGACGTCGGCGCCGGCGCGGCCAGCAATCAGCGAGGCGGCGCCGGTGTAAGCAAACAGGTTGAGCACGCGCGGTTGCTCGCCACGGACG
>JANLYX010000060.1:0-1522 GCA_031365865.1 Hyphomicrobium sp.
GCATGTCGCCAGATGACAGGGCGTCGTCACCCTATAACCCAGGGCTGTCGTCGCTGGTCAAAAGCAAGCCGGATTTTTCCGGTTCGAACACGTCGTACACGCCGATGGGCCGGGGGCGTCCGGACTACGTTGGCGGCAACGGGGCTCCGCATGGCAGTGGAACCGAGCTGTCCAAAGTTGCCAGCCCGGACGATTTTCGCTGGCAACCAGACCAGGGCTATTCGCCGTCCGGCGGGCCGATCGGCAGGCCGAACAACGGCGGCGTCCCGCTTCCAGGGCGCAATCCGGTACGTGAGGATTATGCGCCAGAACAGCTTAATCTGTCCGGCCCGGACGATTTCCGCACGCCGGCCGCCCGGCAGAACCAGTATGATCCGAACTCGCCGGATGCATGGGACATGCACGGGGCGATCAATGCGCCAATAACAAGAGTAGCATCATCATCTAATTTTGGCGGGCCTGAAGATTATCAGACGGCTTGGAGCCCGCATCCGGCAAGCGTGCAGATGAACGCGGATGATCTGAAGGCGTATTATCGGAATGCTGAGCCTCATTTTGCGCACAACGGATTAGCCGCCCCTTCTGGCTACGGTCCAAAGACGACAAAAGGCCTGAACTTGGATGACCTGTCTGCGTATTATCAGAATGCCGAGCAACATTTCGGGCGCAAAGGGTTAGCCGCCCCTTCTGGCCTCCAGCCGCTGAACTTGGATGGCTACGGTCCAAAGACCGCGAAAGGCCTGATTGCGGGTGGTCCCGTTCGATACGATCCGGTCTCTGCGTATTCATCTCCCGCCGAACCGGCGGCGGTTGCCGACGACGGATTTATTCAGCCGCCAGAACTACCACCAGTCGAAGGCATCGCGAAGTCCGAAGCGCCGCTCGCTCAAGCGGCGCCCGATCAAGCCAAGGCTTCTCCGCAATCGTTCGCAAACTGGGGCCTCGGCCTTGCAAAGAGCGCTGGCCTGAGAATCCCGACGGGAGAAGATCTCACCAAGATGAAAGACGACGCCATCAAGAGCGGCAAACAAAAGCTCGTCGATCTATCCGATAAGGTTCAGGAGGGCCTTGATCTTGCGAGTCTATTCAGCCCGGAGACGTTCAATTCCCTCAAGGCGCGTCGGGGCGATCACGACCGGCCATGGCTGCTTCCGTCAAAGGCAGAAAAACCAAAGGGGCCGATCGACGGCGGCTCTGGAAACGGCGGAGGGCCGAAGCCTGAAACGCTTGCCTCTATCCAGGACAAATACAAAGCCGCGCTGATCGCTCTGTCAAAGGACGAAAACAGCAAGCCCCTGCAGCAGAAGGCCATGGCGCTGGAAGCTTTGATGGTCGCTGCAAGCCAAAAGGCCTCCCCGCAAGCCGCGACGGGAAATGGTTCACGTGAAAAGTTCATGGCCGAACTGCAGACGAGAAGGACAGCAGCCTGATGCCGATCACCCCGAATTTCACGCTGCCCTATCGCAACATGCGCGGCCCCGAAGCGCGTGCACAAGAGCAACAGCAACCGCTTTCCTATGAG
>JANLYX010000008.1:0-2681 GCA_031365865.1 Hyphomicrobium sp.
GCGTTGGCGCCCATGCTTTGCGCATTTTTCACCAGCAGATCGAAGGCTTCCTGCCGGGTTTGCTCGGCGAGCTTGGTGTAAACGGTGATGTTGCCGCCAAAGAAGATCTGGATTGCAGCGCCTAAGTTGCCCACGACCGAGCGCGAGCGCACCGTCAGCCCCTTGACCATCCCTAAATTGCGCACCACCCGGTAACCGGGCAAATCATTGGTCGTGACGACGAGCATGTGGGTCGGTCCTCTGCGCAATATTATTGTCGCGCATCTCTATCTTGCCGGAAACAAGCTTGCGAATAAAAATTTTGGAGCGGGTGATGCAGGTCAGGGCACGCACAAGCAAATCACGCCATAGCTGTGCCACAGGCGGATAAGCGAAGGCGGATGGAGCGGGTGAAGGGAATCGAACCCTCGTATTTAGCTTGGAAGGCTACTGCTCTACCATTGAGCTACACCCGCGCCGGCTGGGGCGGCACGCGGGCCGGACCAGAGACACCAGCTTTTGGCACATCGCCATCCCCTTGTCATCCCGGGCGAGCCTACGGCGAGGCCCGGGACCATGCGTCCGCAAGCTTAGGGGCTGCGCGCTGGATCGCGGCAATGAATGCCGCGATGACACCGTGAGGCAAATGCGTGCAGTGCACTACTTCGCGCGCGGCTGAGGTTGCGCTTTCAACGCCGGGGGCTGCAGCTGGGCCTCAAGGCGCGCCATGTAGACGCTGATCGTGTAGGGCCGCCAGTGGCTTTCTACCAACTGAAACGACATATCGAAATTGACCCGCAACGGCTGCGTCGGAAAAAATCCAGCTAGCCGCAGCAAGCCCTGCGCGTTAATCGCGGGCGTCTCAGACACCTCCGGCGAGATTTGCAACAGCGGCGACAGATCGATTGCCTGCTCGCGTAACACTTGGAAGATCAGCCCCAACCGGCTCGCGTCATTAGCATTGCGAAAATCCGGCGCGGCCAGATCGCGCAGCACAGTGTAGTTGCCCGTTTGATTAGCCTGATTAAGCGCGATGACCGTCGTTCGGATCAACCCCAACATCTCGTCCGCCGCTGGCATCGCAATCGCTGGCTGAATGACCCCGATCGTTGCCGCCTTGTCCGCACTCAACGCTGGCTTCAGCGCAACTTTGGACGGCGCGGGTGCTGGTTTTGAGATTATGTTCGCCGGCAAATTCTCAGCGAAGTTTCGCGTCTGCGCGCAAACCCTTGCAGGCATTAGAACCAAGGCCGCGAACCCGGCCAAGCAAATGATCGCGCCAACGTTCATCGTTAGACCGGAAAGTGAACGGCGCATTTTTGAATACTCGCGTTAGAACCTTGCCAGGCGAGGCCGCGGATTGCGGCCTCACCATTTTGATGTTCGATCAAAGTGTGTCCGGATCACCAAGCCGCCGTGATGCCGAGGCGTCCGCCGATCTGGCCGCCGTCGCCGGTAAAGCCGATGCCGCCGTTGATGATCCAGTTCGGGTCGACACGCACCGCGCCCTGCGCCGCGAAGGCTTGCTTGTCCTGGAAGAAGCCGAAGCTGGCGTTGACCGCGAAATTCTTGTTGTCGGGCATCGTCAGGCCGCCGAGCGCCATGGCAATCGCCACGCCGCCGTTGGTCTTGTCGATTTCCTTGAACGCGCGGTTGAGGTCGGTCTTCAAGCTGACGGCCACGCCGTCGACGTAACCTTTCGTCGCCGCATCTCCGGCATCGACGGGGCCCGCGAGGTTCTTGATCGCGTTCCGACCCATATCGATGCCGCCGCTCATCGTGCCGCCGCTGCGCGCCAGACCTGCGTCCGCTTTTGAGGAGACAGCCGCAACCCGCTGGTTGGCGGCATAAAGCTGATCGCCCGTGACCGCATCGGTCGATCCTTTGCCAACCACACCGCCCTTGACGTTGGTGATGGTGCGTTCGGCCCCGACCGCGCCGACCGAGACGACATTGTCTTTGCCGCCGTCGGTTGAGCCGGCACCGAGTGCAACCGAGTTCTTGCCAGCAGCCTTAGCGCCATCGCCAATCGCCGCGCTCGAAGCCCCTGTCGCCGTCGCACCAAAGCCCGTCGCCGTGCTGCGCGTGCCGGAGGCCACCGCGTTTTGTCCCAGGGCGGTTGAGTCCGCCGCTGTCGCTTGAGCGTTGTCACCCAAGGCTGTCGCGGACGACGCCGTCGCCTTGGCACCAGAGCCCAGAGCAATCGAGCGATCGCCGCTGGCTGTCGCGCTGCCGCCGAAGGCCGATGACAAGTTGCCAGATGCGAGCGACCCGTTGCCAGAAGCAACCGAGCTGTCGCCAGAGGCGGTCGAACCGTAGCCAGTCGCAGCACTCTTGGCGCCCGATGCTAGAGAGTTCTGACCCAGTGCCGTCGAGTCCGTGCCGAGCGCTTGCGCATTGTCACCAAGAGCCGAGCTGGACGTGCCCGTTGCCTTGGCTTTGTTGCCAAGCGCAATCGCCTGATCACCAGACGCATCTGCCGCCGCGCCAAGTGCTGCCGATTGTGCGCCTGATGCTTTCGTTCCATCGCCCAACGCTGCGGCCGAAAGTCCCGTCGCCGCCGCACCGTTACCCGACGCCAGAGACTTGTCACCCGAAGCGATCGCGCCAAAGCCCGTTGCCGTCGAAGCTAAGCCTTTGGCCACCGTGTTCTGGCCCAGTGCTGTCGCATCTGCTGCGGTCGCCGCTGCATTGTCACCCAG
>JANLYX010000041.1:0-3030 GCA_031365865.1 Hyphomicrobium sp.
CAAATAGATAATGTTAGCGGAGAACACTACACTGAATATTCTCGACAGAACACTTCGGGAAGTGCCGAATTGGTTGTGCTGACTATCTGCTTGTCGTGGGTCCCGGCCTTCGCCGGGATGACGCCGGTGGCGGGTATCAAACGTTAGGTTCTCAACAGTAGCGAAAGGCTGAGAGGTCAGCAACAGGTCCGTTGGTGAGGGTCGAGGGGCCAAGCCTGATCCCAGCTACTACCCGTGCTGTGGTCGACGGCGCTCGCCCCCAAGGGTGCGAGTGCCTGCCGCGCAAACGATACTCGGCTGGCCAAGCAGTGCCAGCTGCCCTGTTACTCGTCTGCCGGTTCTTCGGCTTTGGGCGACATTTCCTTGAGCTTGGCGAGAACGCGGGCTTGTTCTTCCTCGGGCGTCTCCTCGCGCTTTTCGGCCGCTGGTTTGGGCGTCATGATCGAGGCTGTAGGGCCAGCTGGCGCTGCGGGCGTCTCCTGCGTCGTCTCTTCGGTGGTGAGCAGCGTACCGGCTTTGTCGAGACCCTTGTCCTTGCGATCTTTATCGATCCGGCGGGCGGCCTTGCGAACCTCGGCGTCGAGATCGGTCTGGGTGCATAGCCCCAGCGTCACGGGATCTTGCGGTGTCAACTGAGCCGAGTTCCAATGCGTGCGGTCGCGGATCTGGGCGATCGTCGGCTTGGTCGTGCCGACGAGCCGCATTAGCTGGCTGTCCTTGAGTTCGGCGTGATTGCGCAGCAGCCAGAGCACGGCGTTGGGCCGGTCATGACGGCGCGACACCGGCGTATAACGCGGACCGCGGCGGGCCTGTTGCACCTGCTGAGGGATTTCAACTTTGCTTTCAGCCAGCCGCAACTTGTGGGCGGGTTTCTTTTCGCCGATGCCGATTTCGTCGCGCGTCAGCTGTCCGCTTGTGACGGGATCGAGCCCCTTGATGCCTTGGGCGACGTCGCCGTCGGCAATGCCTTTGACCTCGAGAGGGTGCAGGCCGCAAAACTCGGCGATCTGATCGAAGGTCAAGCCGGTGTTCTCCGTCAGCCAGACGGCGGTGGCTTTGGGCATCAAAGGTTTGCGGTCGCTCATGGTGTTCTTCTCCGGTCTTTCGCGGACCCTGGCGGGAGCACGAAAGCCACAACTTTAAGGAAAGAGAGGGAATAGCGCCTTATAGGCCAGCTTGAGGCTGGCGCGCAACTACCAAACACTGGGTAAGAGTGTCCGAATTCGCCAAGAGGCCGCAGCAACTTGAAACTCCTCATCGTTGCGGCGTTATGAAAGCGCAGCTAGTGTCCGGCCGCCGCAGGCTGGCCGGGTTATGGTGGCGCGCGGGCAATGGGTTTGGAAGAGGACGATCTCGCGATGTTAGCAAGCGCTGGCAAACCAAAGTATTTCGAGGACTTGGCTATCGGCCAGGAAGCTTCGATGTCGCGCGCTGTCACCGAGGCAGACATCATGTCTTACGCGGCTCTGTCGGGCGATTATAATCCCGTTCACATCGATGCCGATTATGCGGCGGGAACCTTGTTCAAGGAGCGCATCGCGCACGGCATTTTGTCGGCTGGATATATCTCGGCGCTGTTTGGCATGAAGTTGCCGGGACCGGGCGCGATCTACATTTCGCAGACCCTGCAATTCAAAGGACCGGTCAAGATCAACGATCACGTCGAAACGACTGTCACGCTCATCGAGCTGATGCCCGAGAAGCGGCGCGCCAAATTCGAGTGTGTCTGCCGCGTCGGCGGCAAGCCCGTGTTGACCGGCGAGGCCGTGCTGATGGTTCCCGCCCGTCCGGCCTGAAGGCGCAGACGTCATGCAAATCGTTCACGGCCATAGTCATGTTCCGATCACCGCGCGCTCAGCCGTCATTGCGATCGGCAATTTCGACGGTGTCCATCGCGGCCACCGCGCGCTGATTAACGCGGCCGTCGACAAGGCGCGCGAACTGGGCAAGCCGTCCGGCATCATGATGTTTGAGCCGCATCCGCGCGAATTCTTCCAGCCCAATGAAGTCTTGTTCCGCCTGACGCCGCTCAATGCCAAGCTCAAGCTCATTGAGAGCTTGGGCATCAAGGTCGCGTTCGTTGAAGCGTTTGATCAAAATTTTTCGCATTTGAGCGCGGCTGAGTTCATCGAGCGCGTGCTGGTGGCGGGCCTTGGCGTATCTCATGTGATCGTCGGTTATGATTTTTACTTCGGCCACAAGCGGACGGGCAATCCGCAGATGCTGGAACAGTCCGGCCGCGAATTAGGCTTCGGCGTCACCGTCATGGCGCCGGTGGCGGAAGGCGGCGAAGTGTTTTCATCCTCGTCCGTGCGGCTGCATCTGGCGCAAGGCGATGTGCGTGGCGCGGCGCGCGTGCTGGGGCAGAACTGGCATGTGCATGGCGAAATCGTCGGCGGCGCCCATCGCGGCACGGGGCTAGGGTTTCCCACCGCCAACATTCCGATGCCAAAGGGCACGGCGATCGGCCACGGCATCTATGCGGTGCGCGCGCACGTCGATGGCGTGACGCATAATGCGGCGGCGTATCTTGGTACGCGCCCAACGTTCGACGACGGTCTGCCGGTGCTTGAGGTTTACCTGATCGACTTCCAGGGCGATCTCTACGGCCACGAGATGGATGTCGAGTTCGTCGACTTCATCCGGCCGGATCGCAAATTTGGATCGCCGCAAGAGCTCGTGCATCAAATGGACGAAGACATCACCCGCATCCGCGCCGTGTTAGCGCGGGGTTGAGTGGTCACTCGCCAGTGGAAGCAAAACATTCAGGCGGCGGATTTTTCCGCAGCGCGCTCCTTGGCAACCGCTGCGGCGGCGACGTAATCGGCTTTGCCAGATCCCAACAGCGGGATCTTGTCGACGACGAGAATTTCGGCCGGCACCATCAGCTCCGTCGCGCCCTTGCGGCGGGCAAACTGCGAAAACGCTTCACGCGTGCACGCCGCATCCGTCGTCAACAACACGAGCCGCTCGCCTTTGCGTGCGTCCGGCATAGACACAACGACGGTGATCAACTGCGGCCACAACTCG
>JANLYX010000044.1:0-1573 GCA_031365865.1 Hyphomicrobium sp.
TGCGGTCGGTTCGAGATGGGCGCGCGCCATGGCCTCGATCGCCTCGCCGTCGTGGGTCTTGACGACGTGCAGAAGCAGACGCTGGGGATGGCCGGCGTCATCGGTCTGCACGGCCGCGACGAAAGGGACCTTGTTCGGCCCCAGGGTGATTCAATTCACCACATGGCATAGCATAGCGAACAGGATTCTGAAGATCTCCTGAGCCGAGGAGATTTTCAATGACCGTGCCCACCTTGTTCGAAGCTTTATCCGCCATTCCCGATCACCGGACCAAGAAGGGCCGCCGGTTTTCACTGGCGGCAATTGTCACGATTGCGCTTGCCGCGATGCTGTCCGGGGCCAACGATCTGCTGGCCATCGCACGCTTCGGGCGTCGTCTGAGCCCGGCGGCATTGCAGGCTCTCGGGGTCGACAAGAAGCGCAAGAAAGCCCCATGCCACGCGACGTATCACTATGTTTTCCAATCGATTGCAGCCGCCGATTTGAAGGCGGCGCTTGGCACTCTGGTGGCAGTCGATGCAGGACTTGGCCATGTCGCCATTGACGGCAAACGTTTACGCGGCAGTCAGCACGAGACCAGTCCCGGCGTGCATATGCTGAATGCGTTCTCGACCAAGCTGCAGGCCGCCGTCGGCTCGCTGGTGGTGCCGCCCGATAGCGGCGAGATGATCGAAGCCCTCGAGTTGATCAAGTCGTTGCCGCTCAAAGGCGCAGTCGTCACGGCTGACGCCGCGTTCACTTACAAACCGGTCGTTGACGCCATACGACAGCGCGGGGCTGACTATTTTCTGTTCGTCAAAGGCAACCAGCCAGACCTCAAAGC
Organism: Hyphomicrobium sp.; assembly: GCA_031365865.1. Classification (GTDB taxonomy): domain Bacteria; phylum Pseudomonadota; class Alphaproteobacteria; order Rhizobiales; family Hyphomicrobiaceae; genus Hyphomicrobium_B. The sequence goes on from JANLYX010000044.1 coordinate 824, forward strand.
CGAGCTCGAAAGAGCGTTCGGCGACGTTTCCCCCTGCGGACAGCGTCAGCCTCGTGCCGCTCAAGGCCGGCGAGCGGCGTGATCCGGCCGATCTGAAACGCGCTGAAACGGTCGACAAAGGCCACGGCCGGATCGAGACCCGCCGCATCGCCGTGCGCACGAAACTGCCGTCGTTGCTCGGCAACAACTGGCCTGGCATCACGGCGATCTGCCGGATCGAGCGCATTCGCGAGCACAAGACGTACTGCTCACGCGAGGTCATCTATGCCATCACCAGTCTACCACTCGATAAGCTGGCGCCAGCCAGCTTGCTTCAGCTCGCGCGCGACCATTGGCAAATCGAGAACTGCCTGTTCCACGTCCGCGACGTGACCTTCCGCGAAGATGCCTGCCGCGTCCGCTCAGGTTCGGCCCCCGAGGCTCTCGCCGACATCCGCAACGCTGCCCTCAACCTGATCCGGCGCCGCGGCCACAAGCCCCGCGACGCCCGCGAGGCGTTCGCCGCCAGCAAATGGACCGCGATCCGGCTGGTCATGACCTCATGAATTGAATTGCCCTGGGGGCCGTCCCGGCAGGGTCCAGCCAGCCATGGTACCGAAGGCGGTAAAGGCTCACAGTCCGAGGGGCTGCGCCTTGACGGCGTCGAGCACGGTGGCAGCAATAGAATTGCCGGAAACGGCGTGAGGTCCTTCAGTGCCGTGCACTACCCCGGATCAAAGCCCACGGGGCCAAGACCCACTGGGGGCTTGG
>JANLYX010000048.1:0-52971 GCA_031365865.1 Hyphomicrobium sp.
CAAACAAGTCCCCGGCCTCATCATGCGGGCCGGGATCTGGCATATCGACAAGCGCTTCCTCGGGCGGAGAGTTTGCCAAAGCACTGGCACAGCTCAAATCGAAGAAGCCGAACAGTACCTCGCGAGAGTGATGGAACAGACACGGCAAGCCCAGGTCTACGGCGTCAGGCCCACTCGTACTTTCGAGCAGGCCGCGGCAAAGTTTGTGCTGGAGAACCAGCACAAACGGAGCATCGACGACGACATTTCGTTGCTGAAGCACCTCCTGCCCGTACTTGGCAGCGTGGATCTCGATAAAGTCCATATTGGCCGGCTTCAACCTTGGATCGACAAACGCCGTCGTGAAGGCCGGGCATCCGGCACGATCAATCACGCTCTCAAATTGGTCCGCCGAATCTTGAACCTCGCGGCGACAGAATGGGCTGACGACAATGGTCTGACTTGGATCCATGCGGCACCCAAGATCAAACTCCTGGCCGACAATAACAAGCGTCAGCCCTACCCCTTGAGTTGGAGCGAGCAATCACTCCTGTTCAAGGAGTTACCTGACGACTTGGCGCAGATGGCACTCTTTGCCGTCAACACGGGCTGTCGGGACCAAGAAGTCTGCACGTTGCGATGGGAGTGGGAAGTTCAAGTGCCTGAACTCGGGACCAGTGTGTTTGTGATCCCAGGTGCACGCGTCAAGAATGGCGATGATCGTCTTGTTGTTTTGAACAAGATTGCAACGTCGGTGATCGGAGGTCGGCGTGGTATTGATCCCAAGCTCGTCTTCACCTTTGACGGCCAACCACCGGCGCGGATGATGACCACGGCTTGGAAGCGAGCGCGGCGGCGTTTAGGGTTGCCGCAAATTCGGGTCCATGACTTGAAGCATACGTTTGGCCGGAGACTACGGGCTGCAGGTGTCAGCTTTGAGGATCGCCAAGATCTTCTTGGCCATCGCTCGGGACGGGTGACGACGCACTACTCGGCAGCCGAACTTTCACGATTGATCGAAGCCGCCGAGAAAGTCATCGATCGGTGCGGTTCGCAGCCAGAACTCGTCGTCATTCGAGGGGCTTATCACGGCTCCTCCCGCAAAACTCCCGCAAGCGCACCACTCGCGCTTGCGCTAAAATCGTAAGTGATTGAAAAAATTGGTGGGCGATGACGGACTCGAACCGTCGACCCGCTGATTAAGAGTCAGCTGCTCTACCAACTGAGCTAATCGCCCGCCAGCCATCCGGTAATCCAGGATGGCAAAGGGGCCCACAAACTGGGCCCCAGAGAATGAGCGTCTAGCACCCTCCCTTGCGCCTGTCCAGAGCATCTCGCAAAACCGCTCGCGCCTTACCAGGACCGGCTGATTTCATCGCGTTGGCTGGCGTCCCGGCCATGAACATAGCCCGACATCGCCAGTCCGAGGCCAGCCATCAGAGTGATCATCGACGTGCCGCCATAAGAGACAAGCGGCAAAGGGATGCCCACAACCGGCACCAGACCTGTCACCATCGCCACGTTAATGAAGACATAGATAAACAATGTCGTGGCGGTGCCGGCAATCACGAGGCGGGCAAAAATATTCTGACAGCGCATGGCCATGAGAAACATGAACGTCAGCGCCAGCGCGTACAGGCTCAAAAGAAACATCAGCCCCGCAAAACCCCATTCCTCTCCGAGCATCGTGACGATAAAATCGGTGTGCTTTTCAGGCACAAAATCGAGCTGACTTTGCGTGCCTTGCATGAAACCTTTGCCCCACGCGCCGCCCGAGCCAATGGCAATTTTCGATTGCGCGATGTGATAACCTGCGCCGAGCGGATCGCGCTCGGGGTCGAAGAAGATCTCCATGCGGCGGCGCTGATAATCGTGAAGGTGCGACCAGCCCAGCGGCATGGCGGCAGCAGCGGCGGCAACGACACTCCCGAAATACAGCAGAGACGTGCCCGCCAAGAACATCATGACCAATCCAACTGCCGACAACATCAATGCAGTCCCAAGATCGGGCTGACGCAGCGTGAGGACAACCGGAACGGCGATCATCGCGAACGCCGCAAGCACCCACTGCGGCCGTGATACTTGATCTGCCGGCAGCCACTGATAATACCGCGCCAACGCCACAATCAGCGCGATTTTCATGATTTCAGAGGGTTGGAAAGACATCATGCCGACGCCGATCCAGCGGCGTGCGCCCAAAGCTTCGACGCCAACGAGCGGGACGAGAGCCAAGGCAAGGAGAGCGATGACATAAACAGGATAAGCGAGCTTGAGCCAGACTTCGGTGCGCACAACGGCCATCACGATCACCAGACTGACCGACAGCAGGAAGCGGAGCGTGTGGCGCTCGGCCCACGGCTGAAACGACCCGCCCGCGACGGAATAGAGTGCTGCTGTGCCAAGCGCCGCAATGGCCGAAATTACGATTAAAACAGGCCAATGCACGCGCCAAAGTTTTTCGCCCATCGTCATCGTCATGGAGCGGCCGGAGATATACCCCATGGTGCTATCCCTGTTGTCCATGCTGCGGAAACGCTTCAAGAACCGCTTCAATACAATCGCGAACAAATGGTGCCGCCGTTGCGCCGCCCCCGCCACCGTGTTCGATGATCGCAGAGATCGCAAATCGCGGTTTGCTGGCCGGAACGAATGCGACGAACAGCGCGTGGTCGCGTTCTTCCCAGGTCAAGGCGTCTTGCGCGCTGTCGCTCGATGCCTGACTGACTTGCGAAGTCCCCGTCTTGCCGGCCACGATCGATTGAGCATCGCCGAGTGCCGCTTTGACGCCCGTGCCGCCGTCCTCGTTGACCGCCGCCACCATGGCGTCGCGGACAGCCTGCAAATTCCGTTCGTCGATATCGAGTGCGGGAAACTCGAAGGCCCGGCCCTGCTGGCCGCCCCGCTCCAATGCCGGTACCACCGCACGGCCGGTCGCAACGCGCGCCGTCATAACGGCAAGTTGCAAAGGCGTTGCCAGCACGTAGCCTTGGCCAATGCCGGCGAGCACGGTTTCCCCGCCAAGCCATGACGTGTTTGTTTGAGCGCGTTTCCAATCACCATCGGGAATGACGCCTGCCTTCTGTTGTGGCAGGCCACATGGATAGACCATGCCGAGACCGAGTTTTCGGGCCATTTCTGCCAAAGCATCGATGCCAAGACGTTTCGCCATTTCATAAAAATAGACATCGCAGGATTCCTTGACCGCTTGGCGGAAACCGACGGCGCCGTGCCCCGTTCGTTTCCAGCACCGGTAGGAATGATCGGCCAAATCGTAAGTCCCTTGGCAGGAAATGTGTTCGTCCGGATCGGCATAACCCTTTTGCAATGCTGCCAGCGCCGTTACCAGTTTGAACGTTGAGCCGGGGGGGTATTGGCCCGCGATCGCACGATTGAGCAACGGTTTGTCTTCCGCGTTGACCAATCGCTGCCAGCTTTCGTTCGAAATGCCCTCGGCCACATCACCTGGATCAAACCCCGGCACCGATGCCATGACAACGACCTCACCGCTCGTAACATCAAGAACCACGCACGAGGCGCGCCGTTCTCGCATCAACCTATCGAGAATTCTCTTTTGCAGGGCTGCATCGATGGTCAAGACAACGTCACGGCCTTCCTTGGGTTCTTGAGATTCCAGATCGCGCACCGCATGGCCATGGGCATCGACCTCGATTTTGATCGTGCCGCCTTGACCGCGGAGCTGCTTTTCCATGCCCGCTTCGATGCCGCTTTTGCCCGTCTTCATTCCTGGAAGGCGCATGACGGCGTCGTCATCGAGCCCAACGCGTTCGACATTTCCGACATAACCCACGACATGACCGGTGGCGGGACCTTGCCGGTATTTGCGCCGCCACGCCGTCTGCGTGGCTATTCCAGGCAATCGCGGCGCAAACAAATTGATCTCCGCGACCTGCTCAAAGCTCAGATCGGTGGCGATCAGGATCGACGTATTGCGGCTTTGCTTTTTCGCGCGCCTAACCAGCTTTTCCAATTCATCGTGCTGGAGCGGGACGATGCGGCGGAAGAGCGACAGAATATGCGCAACGTCGCCGGCCAGACCCGGCGTCAGCGTCGCGCGGAAGTGCTCTTCGTTGTCGGCCAACACCAAGCCGTTGCGGTCGAGAATTCGGCCGCGCTTCGGCGCCAAGGCTTGCAAGCTGATGCGATTTTCGTCAGCAAGCGGCGCATACCGGCCATGATTGACGACCTGCAGCTGAAATAGCCGCCAACCCAAGACCGACAATCCGGCCATCTGTCCGGCCCCCACGAGCAACGTTCGCCGCGAGAACCGGCGTTTTGCTTCGCGTTCGTGATTGTCTTGATCGAACACGCCCTCAAGCTCCGCGCTTAATGTTCAGGTAATCTTGCCGCCCGGAGCGGGGCGCGAAAATGTGCAGGAGCGGGACAATGAAAAGAGCGCCAAGCCCAGCGTAGGTGGCGCCGATGGCGAAAGGCCGCCAATCCATAAATTCGAGAACATAGAGTGACGAAATCAGCCACGCCGCAGCCGTAATCGCCAACAAAGAAACGGCGAACAAAACCAGCCGCGCGCTCTGGCCCCGCAATCCTTGCGCATGAGAAACGACACCGAGATAATAACTTAACAGATAGATCAACGACCAAAAGCCAAGAGGTCCATGGGTCAATATATCAAGGCTTAGTCCTGCGAGAAACACGAACCATTCCGGGATGGTCTCGCTCTGCCGCAAACTCCAATAATGGATCGCGACAATCGGCAGGAGCGGCAGCACAAATCTATCTTCCGATGACAGTCCCCATGGCAGGGCCGCGATCACTGTCAAAATGACGATCGACAACAGCGGCGCAACAACTTTAATGATCATCATGCGCCAGGCCCTTGCGCGTCTTCATGCATCCAACGCCGCTCAATCATCGTTGACCCTTTTGGACGACCGAGCCCTGCGCCCCAAGACCGTTGGACTGGGACTTGGCGGTGCCAGGTTCGCCCAATAATTCGAGCGCGGGATTTTCGTAGAACAGGATGCTGAGATATTCGAGTTCGTCCAAGTGGGCGCGCAGTTTGACATGCGGCACGGCGGATCCCCCGGCGACCTTGCCGATGCGCAGGCCGCGTGGAAATAATCCTCCGCTGCCAGACGTTTCGACTTCGTCTCCGGTTTCGATCTTCGCGTCTGCCGGCAGATAAAGCAGGCGAGGCTCGGACCCATTGTTGCCAGCGAGAATGGCGCGAATGGATTTTGAGCCGATCACGACCGGTGTCCGGCTGTTGAGATCGTTCAGGAGCAGAACACGCGCTGAACTTTTGCCCGTCTCGACCACCCGCCCTACGAGTCCGTCGGCATTTATGACCGGGTAACCGGTGCGGACGTTTTGTTCGCGGCCCGCGTTGATCATCACGCTTCTGACAAACGCGCCGCTTGAATCCGCGATCACGCGGCTGGTGACGAAATTCAGCTTCGGCTCATCGACAACTTTCGAGAGCGCTTCGAGGTCGCCAAGCTTGCGCTCGAGTTCCCGTGCCCGCCATTCCCAACTGCTGAGCTTTTGGTTTTCCTGCTTGAGCCGCTGTAATTCGTCGACCATACCGGCTTGCGAGGCCAGCTGGCGGCCGATTTGGCGGATGGGCTCGAGAGGCACCATTGCGGTTTGAAGAACCGGGCTCATCCATTCAGCGAGACGCCAGCGGGCCTCTGCTAAGACACTATGGTTCAACCGGCTGAGTAACAGCAGACCCAGAGACAGCAGGACGAGTAAGGGCAATGACGCACGAATCCGGCTGGTCTCGCGCGGGTGTCCGCCGCGGCGGAAAAGATTCAATCCCTCGTCTTTCAATCGCGCCATCGGCGGTTAAACCTCCGCGTTCCGCTGCCCGGAACGGCCACTTCGATTACGGCTTGATTAACAGATGTTCGCGTTCTTTGAGACTTTCCAAGATCGCCGCCGACCCCGCGATGACGCAGTTCTGCGGCTTTTCAGGTATGCGGAACTTGACACCCACACGACGTTCGAACTCTTGATCGATTTTCTTGAGGTTTGATCCACCGCCCGACAGGTGGATGCCGCGCTCGCAAATATCCGTCGACACTTCGGGCGGCAGATCCTCAATGGCGCGTTGTATGAATTCGGCGATTTTCTCGATCGGGTCTTCAAGGGCTTCGGCAACGTCCTGAGGACCGAGCACGACCGTCTTGGCCTTGCCCTGGCGCAGGTCGCGTCCACGTATGAATATCTCGGCGGTTTCACCGTTGACCAGACGCGACGCCGAGCCGGCTTCGATTTTGATACGCTCGGCGTTGAATTCGCCAATCAGCAATTGATGTTTTCGGCGCACATACCGCACGATCGCCTCGTCCATGGCGTTGCCGGCGCAGCGCAGCGAGCGGGCCTGAACGACACCGCCGAGCGACAAGACGGCAATGTCGGTTGTTCCGCCGCCGATGTCGACGACCATAGAAGCACGCGCTTCGTCGATATTCAGGCCAGAGCCGATAGCCGCCGCAACCGGCTCTTCGATGAGAAAAACCTTGCGCGCGCCCGCCGACATCGCTGTCTCATAAACGGCGCGCCGCTCGACCGGCGTTGCTCCTGCGGGAACGCAGATCAAGATCCGCGGCCGCATAAACTCGATCATCGATTTGGCGCGCCTGATGAATTGGCGCAACATTTCTTCCGTCGCTACAAAATCGGCGATGACGCCGTCCCGCAGTGGGCGGATCGTCTCGATACCTTCGGGCGTGCGCCCTAACATTAATTTGGCTTGATGACCGACGGCCAGGACTTCCCGCACGCCACCTTTCGAGCGGATGGCGACAACCGACGGCTCATCGAGCACGATGCCGCGGCCGGCAGCATGCACAAGCGTATTCGCAGTACCGAGATCGATTGCGATATCGCCTGACAGAACGCGACTGACGCCGAAACCCAACATGTCGATTTAAAAAGGCCCTTTGCACCGCATGCGCGCGTTATGGTTAGCGATCTGTTAATCACGCCGCAGCCTTGGCTGTAGCAAGCCGCATGCCGATCAAAACGCAGCTTTTGATCCGCTTTCCAGCGCGAGGCTAGCTCCAGTCAGCGGCACCCGTGTGCCCGCCATCATAACGTCAAGTCACGGTTCCGCCAACGAAATCGCGCCCTGTCAGATGTGCTGCCAGGGCGCGGAAATACAACCTTCGTGCGAAGGCGGATCACACTGCGTGCTGCGCTTGTGCCATTTTCTGGCGTTTGACGATCAGCTTGTTCAACGCTGCAACGTAAGCGCGCGCCGAGGCGACGAGCGTGTCGGGATCAGCCGAGCGGCCCGTTACGATCCGCCCGCCCTCTTCGAGCCGAACCGAGACCTCGGCCTGAGCGTCCGTGCCTTCCGTGACGGCATGGACCTGGTAGAGGTCGAGCCGCGCCTCGTGCGGAAACAGCTGCTTGATGGCGTTAAACGTGGCATCGACCGGACCATTGCCGGTGCTTTGCACGGTCTGGGATACGCCATCGACGTCCAATGTCAGCGTCGCTGACTGGGGCCCCAAGGTCCCGGCGATGACTTGGAGCGCCACGACTTTCATGCGGTCGTGCATGTGGGCGACCCCGTGATCCACGAGAGCCTCGATGTCTTCGTCATAGACATGCTTCTTTTTGTCAGCCAGAGATTTGAATCGATTGAAGGCATCTTCAAAAGCATTTTCACCAAGATCGTAGCCAAGATCCTTCAACTTCGAGCGAAAGGCCGCGCGGCCGGAATGTTTGCCCATGACAAGCAAGGATTTCCCGACGCCGACCGACTCGGGCGTCATGATCTCGTAGGTTTCCGTGTTCTTCAGTACGCCGTCCTGGTGAATACCACTCTCGTGGGCGAAGGCGTTACGGCCCACGATCGCCTTGTTGTATTGGACGGGGAAATTCGTCACCGACGAAACCAGGCGCGACGCCCGCGACAGCATCTCGGTCTTGATGCCGGTTTTGAACGGCAGAAGATCGCGGCGGGTGCGAATGGCCATCACCACTTCTTCGAGTGCGGCATTGCCAGCCCGTTCGCCTAGTCCGTTAATCGTGCATTCGATCTGGCGTGCCCCAGCGCGTAAGCCGGCGAGCGAATTGGCAACCGCCAGTCCGAGATCGTCGTGGCAATGCGTCGAGATCACGACTTTGTCCATACCGGGAACGCGCGTTCGCAGCATGGTGATGAGGTCGAAATATTCTTCGGGCGTCGCATAGCCGACGGTATCGGGGACATTGATGGTCGTGGCGCCAGCCTTGATGGCGGCCTCGACGACGCGGCACAGATAATCGTGTTCGGTGCGCGTGGCGTCCATGGCGCTCCATTCGACATCGTCGGTATATTGTCGCGCGCGAGCTACCGAGGACACGACGCGCTCGAAAACTTGCTCCTGATCGAGCTGAAGCTGGAACTTACGATGCAACGGCGACGTACCGATAAAAGTGTGGATGCGGCCGCGCCGGGCCGGCTTAATGGCTTCGCCCGCCCGGTCGATATCGCCGAGGCTGGCGCGCGCCAAACCGCAGATCACCGAAGTCTTCGCCAGTTTGGCGATCTCGTTGACGGCTTCGAAATCGCCGTCCGAAGCAATCGGAAATCCGGCCTCGATAACATCCACACCCATCTCATCGAGAAGCTCGGCGACCTGGAGTTTCTCCTCGTAGGTCATAGTGGCGCCGGGACATTGCTCGCCGTCGCGCAGCGTGGTGTCGAATATAATAACGCGGTCAGATGTCTGGCCCGCTGACGTATCAGGATTGCCTGTCATGGATCTCATTCCTTGCTGGGCTATCGCCCGTGCTGGGCGGGACCGCTGAGGATCGCCTGCCCAAGGAGATTGTGCTGTGCTCTCGACTTAGCCCCTGCAGCCGGATCCGGCAATCAGCCGAACCGCTATGCCCAGGGGCATGTAAGGTGGAGCGCAAACAGCGAGCCGCAGCACCACGAGCACGGTTGCGCCAGATGCGCAAACGCCGACCGGCTGGAATTTGTGGGGCTCGTCATCCCGGCAAAAAACCTGAAAATCCTGCGTTGCCGGAGATCCGGCATCTGGCACTTAAGCCCAAAGTCTTGAAAAAAAGCAAGTATTGAGTTGCATCCGCTCTCATTGCACAGCGCCGTGGCGGTTTGGATAGCAAGACGTCAGACCGACATCTTGCCCTCGGCGACACGCACCACATGGCCGCCAATGCGCACTCCGTCAAGCCGTCCACGGCCGCACGCAATCGTAAGCTGGATGGCGCTTGGACGGCCCATTTCGAGGCCCTGCTCAACCGTGCGCTTGTGGCTTCCCTCGGGCAAAGCATCAAAGACCTGAATGATACGGGCAAATCCGATCGCCGCCGATCCGGTCGCTGGATCTTCCGGAATACCAAGGTCAGGGGCAAACATGCGGGCGTGAAAAGCGGCGTGGGCCCGCACGCACTGGCGGGTATAAACGTAGACACCATCGACCTTGCGGTCCGTGAACGCCCGCGCCCAATGCACCGGGCTGATCCGCAGCTTACTCATCGCTTCGAGGCTGGCGACAGGCATGTAGGCAAAGCAGCTCGATCCAGTCAGGAGCATGGGTTTGTGGTTCTCGAAGCCAACTTCGTTGGGAATGAGACCGATCGCGGCCGCCAATTCCTCCGGCTGAGTCAAATCCTCCGGTTCCGGTGGCAACTTCGGTGCGTCGAATTCACCAAATGCGGCTGAACCTTCCCGCAAGCGAATGCCCACTCTGACGCTGCCGATTTCTTCTTCCAGCGCGATGATTGCGTCGCGCTCGCCTTTAAAATCACCCATCCGAAGTTCAGCCAGCAAGACGGCTGCGCCAAGCGTCGGGTGGCCGGCGAATGGAATTTCACGAATGGGGGTAAATATGCGGATGCGCGCGGTGTGGCCTTGGCTCATGGCCTTAAGCACGAACACCGTTTCAGACAGATTGAACTCCCGCGCGATCGCCTGCATCTCGGGTACCGTCAACCGGTCGCCATCCATGACGACGGCCAAGGGGTTGCCGCCAAAAGGCCGCTCGGTGAATACGTCGAGAATATAATAGTTGAGCGACATCCGGCCCCGTCCCCGCTTTAATATCTTCAAGCGCCAGCTTGAAGCGGCGGCACCATGGGCTAAGCACCACGCTGCGCCAAGTGCTTTTTTGTCTCCCTAAAATTTTAGAGGCCTTTGAAGAGCCGTTCGAGAAGCACTCGCGCATAGGGCGGCATGGCAAGGTCGCGCATATCTTCTTCGCGTCTCACGACAACCATGCAGGCCAGCTCGGGTTCGGACTGGGTGGCGAGATGGTCATGAATTCGGGCCATCAGTTGATCTGCCAGCAATGCCGATTGAAATTCGGCGGCAATCGACAGCTGGCGGCCGCTGCGCGTTATGAGGTACCCGGGTCTGGTCTCGAGGCCGGCCTGGTCTACTCCGGTCTCCTCCAACAGTTCGCGCAGGATGCTGGCCTTGATGTCGATGACGCCGTTGCTATTAACATCGCGGGCATCGATGAAGCCTCCCGGCAGATAGCTGAGGCCAGCATTGATATTTCCCGGCCGCTGACGGCCAAGGATGACGTAACCTTCCCGCGATCGCAAAAGTGCCGAACCAAATCCATCGAGGACGCCGGCGTCCTCTGGAAAGCCGGCGTCGCGCCAGTGCAAGAAACTTTTGAAATCAGTCGCGATGAAGTCCGCTTTGAGCGCCGTCGTGTTGATATCGAGAGCTGCAATCAAATGAATGACGCCATTAAAGTATCCGGGGTTCGACGCTCGGGCTCGGTGCCAATGCTGGTCTATGGCTTCGCGATTGGCGCTCGCGTACGCCCAATCGCGATCGACAACTTGCAGCGTGACATGGTCGGATCTGAAAACAGTGGTTTCGTTCAACTGAGTTGGCATTCTTGTCCCGCGCGCCTCCACCTCTCCGACACCATTGCACCCCGAAGTGGCCACAGATGCTACCTGTGCCGACGTTCGCCGAAATGCTCACACCACCTATAATCGCGCGAGAATTCAAATACGTAGATTTTAAAAATTTTCAGCTGAAAAAATCTCAACGCAATTCGGTCATCAGTCCGACACGTTTAGCAATTCATATCGGGCATCGACAGAGTCGCTGGGGGGCGACAGTCAATCTCATAAATGCCCAGCGCCGTTTATCAATCCCGGGGTGTTGTAACTAAGTATTAGGTCTGTATCGCTGCTTAGCGAAAACTCAGGCCAGACGAATTTGGGGCGCGTTCGACCGGCTTTGTCCGCAGTCGCCGGCGCTCCAGCCCAGCTCCGATGGTGCTTCAACAGAAGCCTCATCGGGAACGGGCGGTGGAGGTCCCCGCTCCTCCGCCGCCCGTGTCAGACTGAAATCCATACCCGCGTAAACGGGTTTAAAGTTTCAGTTTTGACAGGACCAGCTCGCGCTGCCGCGCCATAACCCTCCCCAAGAGAACGGCAGCGCGAGTCCCTTTCGCAGAAATTTGATTTCCTTGCAGCCAATGGTGCATCACACGGCATTTTGCCGTTGCTGTCCGTGCATCAGCGCCAATAGGTCCAGCCGGCCGAGGCTGCCATGGCCGCCGCATAAAGTGCGACGAGCATCAATGCCCACCGCTTGTCGGCTCTGGTAATTCGTTCATCCGCCCCGCCATCGCCCGCCACGCCCGAAGTTGCGACCACTCTCGTCAGGGCCGCGATGATGAAGGCATAGGACGCAAGGTAGGCTTTATCGATGAGCATAAGATAATCGACATCCGGCAAGGATGCCGACGCTGTTAATTGAAGGGCCACGAGCGTCAGCAATGCGGTGATGGCGAGCCCTATGCGGCCCTCGACGTAACTTGGCCGGACGAAGAACACGAGCGTCGAACAAATGATAATCAGCAGAATGGGGACGAAGGTCTTGATCGAGACAGTCACGAGGGGGCGCGAAACCGGGATCTCAATCGTCGCGCGCGAATATGTTTCATTCTCGGCGAGCGAAAAATCTCCGAAGTTGGTGGGATATTTGTTGGCTGAGATTGTCAACTGGGGTGCCCCGACTTTGTAACCCGGCAAGGTAATGTCTGGGTTCATCTGCACGCCGCCGTCCAGAATGACGTAAGACTGCACCGCAACCGAGGCAACCTGATCCTCGAACACCAGCTTCAAATTCTGCTCGTCAAACGGATACTTTTCAAACCGGAACTTGGCGGAGAACCGGCCCTGTTCGCGGATGATCCCATAGAGTGATCCATCCGGCATGGTCTTTGCGGCTTGGAGCAGAGCGTCGCGCTGATGTTCGGTCGGGTTGTAGCGATTCATAAACTCCATGCTTTTGACCGGATTGGCATCCTTGTTGTGCCATCGAAACCAAACATAGAGATCGACGCCGTAGCTGTGGGAACGAAAATCCAGCTCATGAATGTCGTTGATGTAAGCGCCGACGATAACCTGATCGGGCGCAGGAGCGGCGGCTTCGGCAGCTTTGAGAGCGGCATCGGGTGCTGGCGCCGCGCTGGGGGGAGCATCTTGGGCACAAACGGCGGCGGCCCAGGCCATGGCCCCGAATAGCGCAAGCAGCCGCACTCTATGCTTCATCTTTAGAGCCTGCGCTGCCATTGCCATCATCCCGTCAGGAGACGGAACGTAACCGATTGCTCAGCTTAGGCAAGCCGGAGGCTGCAAAGGTGGCGCAGCTTTCTGTGCAGGCTACACAAGACGAGGTATCCTGGCCCAAACTACAACCGCACCACCTTCAAAAATCAGTTGCGCGCTTTATCGACCATCTTGTTTTTGGCGATCCAGGGCATCATGGCGCGCAGTTTGGCGCCCACTTCCTCGATCTGATGCTTGTCGTTCATGCGGCGCGTGGCCTTGAAATTCGGCTGGCCTGCTTTGCACTCCAACATCCAATCGCGCGTGAAGCGGCCCATTTGAATGTCGGTCAAAACGCGCTTCATTTCGGCTTTGGTTTCCGGCGTCACGATGCGCGGTCCGGTTTGATATTCTCCAAACTCGGCCGTGTTCGAGATCGAATAGTTCATGTTCGCGATGCCGCCTTCGTAGATGAGGTCGACGATCAGCTTCACTTCGTGCAGGCATTCGAAGTAGGCCATCTCCGGCGCGTATCCAGCTTCAACCAGCGTCTCGAAGCCAGCGCGGATCAGTTCCACCAAACCGCCGCAGAGCACGGCCTGTTCGCCGAACAAATCGGTTTCGCATTCTTCCTTGAATGTCGTCTCAATGACGCCCGAACGGCCACCGCCGACGCCCGAGGCATAGGACAGGAACAGGTCGTGGGCGTTGCCGCTCTTGTCCTGGTGGATGGCGATCAGGCACGGCACGCCGCCGCCCTTCTGATATTCGCTGCGGACCGTGTGGCCCGGGCCCTTCGGCGCGACCATGCCAACATCGAGGTCTTCGCGCGGCTCGATCAGATTGAAATGCACGTTGAGGCCGTGCGCGAACATCAGCGCTGCACCCTTTTTCATGTTGGCGTGCAGGTGGTCGCGGTAGATGTCAGCCTGGAGTTCATCGGGGGTCAGCATCATGATGACGTCGGCCCACTTGGCGGCGTCGGCGACTTCCATGACCTTCAGCTTTTCTTTCTCGCACTTGGCGGCCGTTGCCGAACCTTTGCGCAGCGCGATCACCACGTCTTTGCAGCCGCTATCGCGCAAGTTCAGCGCATGGGCATGGCCTTGGCTGCCATAACCGACGATCGCGACTTTCTTGGATTTGATCAGGTTGATGTCGGCATCACGATCATAATAGACGCGCATGGGCGGCCTCACGGGTTCCCCGGTCGATAGCGACATTCGGGCTGGAAGTTGTATAGGGCTTATTCGGATGGCCCCGGTTGAATGTGGGGCAAACTACTCACAACGCTTCGCCGTTTCAACGCCCTGTTTCCAGGGGTGGCTTTTTGGCGCTTTCCGAGGCCGGACCCGCAATCGTTAACCGGTTCCTAACCGTACTGGGGTCAAAGTGGCAGGCGTGTTTCTCCATCCTGCTTCGAGTGGGCCGTCCGCCATGCCGAATTACTCTCTGGCCTCGACCTTTGCCGTAGCGGCCCTCGTCACGGGCTGCGGCGATCCAGCCCCGCCAAAGCCCGTCGCCGAAGTGGTGATCGAGCGCGGCGTGTTTATCTCCTCGCAAGACTGCGCCGACAGCAAAAAGCTGTCACCGGAACTCTGCGATAAGGCCATAGAACTGGCGATCCGCATTCACGAGAGCCAAGCCACGCCGTTCAAAACCTTGCGCCAATGCGTCGCCGCTCGTGGCCCCGAGCGTTGCGAAAAGACGGCGACGGGACAATACCGGCCGCATCTGCAAGCCTTCTTTGTGGTCATGAGCAATCCGCCGTCCGCCGTGCCGCTCTATCCCTCGTCCGGGAACGACGTCGGCTTTTCGTCCTTGACCAAACAAGCCGTCAGCGCCAACGACGAAAGCTTGGTGGTATCTCTGGCGGCGCAGACCCTGGCGCACGAAAATTCCAAATTGCCGGGTCCCGAGGCCGCGGATCCTGCAGGTGCACTTGGCGCCGCTGCCGCCGACATTCACTAATCGCAAGCTTGGACCTCTAAAGCGTGGCCGGCCCGCGCCCGATGGCGGCAATGCCGGTTCGCGCCACTTCGACCAGACCAAGCTCGGTCATGATCTGAATGAAGGTCTCGATTTTGGACGGCTTGCCCGTAACTTCGAAGACGAAGTGCTCGGTCGAGGTATCGATGACTTTCGCCCGGAAGATCTCGGCGAGCCGCAGCGCTTCGATGCGCCTGTCGCCCTTGCCCGAGACTTTGATCAGCGCCAGCTCGCGTTCGAGCGAGGCTCCTTCCGCCGTCAAGTCCCGGACCCGGTGAACGGGCACCAAACGCTCGAGCTGATGCTTGATCTGCTCTATCACGTTGGGTGTTCCACGCGTCATGATGGTAATGCGCGAGATGTGCTTCTCGTGCTCGGTCTCCGTCACCGTCAAGCTGTCGATATTGTAGCCGCGCCCCGAGAATAGCCCGATCACCCGCGCCAGCACGCCCGGCTCGTTATCGACGATAATCGACAAGGTGCGCGAGACGATTTCCTGCGCCTTGAGCGGGCTTGGATAGTGCGACTGCGTTGGATGCTCGGCCATGGGGATCGAACCTTCTTGTTCAGCGGAATGTTTCTACTGGCGTGTGTCCGGCTTCGTAGTCTGGAATCGTCCACGGCTCTTTCAATGCGTCGGCTTTCCAACCCAGGAAAGCCGGATGATTCAGCACGTCGCTCATATAAGCCCGCGTGTCCGGCGAAACCTGGATTTGATATGTTTCGAGGCGGCTGACGACAGGCGCGAACATGGCATCGGCTGCGCAAAACGCACCGTAGAGAAATGGCCCGCCCCGTCCATGCGCCGCGCGCGTTGTCCGCCAGATCTCTTCAACGCGCGCAACATTGCCGGCCAGATAATCGGACATGACCGGGGTGGCGAAGCGCTTGGCGAGGTTCATGGGACAACTTTGACGTAAGGACTGGAACCCGCCGTGCATCTCGTTGGCGATCGAGCGGGAATGAGCGCGCGCGCCAGCATTCGACGGCCAAATCGCCTTGTCCGGGAATTTCTCAGCCAGATACTCGATGATAGCCAGGCTTTCCCAAATCCGCACATCGCCATCGATCAGCAAGGGCAACTTACCCGACGGCGAAATCTTCGAGATGCGCGCCGCGCTGTCGGTCTGTTTGAGCGGAATTACAGTCTCGTCGAACGCAATGCCGAAGGCGCGCATCGCCAGCCATGGCCTGAGCGACCAGGACGAATAGAGCTTGTTGGCGATGACGAGGTGCAACATCCAAAGCCCTAGTTGTTCTTTTTCTGGGCGTCGTCGCCTGCTGCGTCGTCTTTCGGAGCTTTTGGGTTGGGCGATTTTGGAAAAACTGCTTTCAGAAAAATCGGAAAGCCATGTGTATCGACCAGCTTCTTGAAGGTTTCGGCATCGGCGCCTGAAACATTGTACTGCGAAAATGCCACGAGAAAGCGCTTGCCCATGCCGTCAGCGATCAACTCAGGCGACGGCGCGCCGGTTTTCGCGCGTTCATCCGCCGGCAGCCGGGCGTAGACCTGCGCCAGAATTTGCGTGTGCATGTAATCTTGCGCCATGCAGGCTTCGAGGCCGGCCGTGTAGGTGCTCGCCAGCATGTGCGTGCGATAGCAGGCATCGAGAAACTTCAGCACGCCCTTGGAACCCTCATGACGATGCAGCTGGCCGAGCCGGTTGGCCGCATCCTTGACGTTGGCGATGTGGTCCCATGATGGCGCGGCAAATGCGGTGCCGCAGGATGCGACCGCTGCAAACAAGGCCAACGCAAAACGTGACTCTCTCAAACGACGGATCATGGCGACACCACCGGCACGAAGCCGCCTATTCGAGCTGCTTGACGTTTGAGGCCCGCATCAAATGTCGCGAATTTTCCGCTGGATGTCGAAGAGGCCAAGTGCAAGGCGTCGGCAAAATCCATTCCGGCAGCATAGCCCCGATGCGCCCTGATGACGACATCGAGATCGGGAATATGGAGTTTTTCCAACGCTAGTAGCTTTTGCAGAACCGACACGATTTCAGTCCTCGACAACTTGTAAATCGACCGCAGCACCCATTCGGTTTCCATCACGACACTCGCCAACAATACCACGTTACCGCTACGCAGAAGTTTTACGGCTTTTGATGCTTGAACCGGGTGGTCCTCGACGAGGAACCTCACGATGACATTTGTATCGGCGACGATCACTTCGACTTGCGCTCCCAACGTTCGCGCATTGCTTCATAGATCCCGCGTTTCATGTCCTTGAGGGATCGCCTGGGGCCTTTATAATTCGCGCAACCAAGCACCTCATCTATGGTGGTCTTCGGAAACGGCGACCGGCTGTTGGATTTCAGGAGCACGCCTTCGCTGGTATTCTCAACGGTGAGCTCGGTGCCCTCTTCCCAGCCGTGCGCCTCGCGCACGGACTTTGGAATAACGATCTGCCCTTTGCTGGAGAGTCGGGTTTTATCCATTGATCAGCCTGATGAAGTCAGTCGGTAAGACTAAGTAAGACGAGGGTACACCGCAGCCCGGCAAGCGTCAATTTCCGTTCCTGATCGATACCTAACACAAGCGCCCTAAACGAGCACCTTGCCTTCCTTCCCGATGGCTTTGGAAACTTGCTCGTCCGATACGTCCTCGCCAAGCAGCATCTCGTTGTGAGCTTTGCCCGACGGGATCATCGGGAAGCAGTTGGCCAGCTTGGCGATGCGGCAATCGAAGATCACCGGACCCTTGGTGTTTATCATCGCCTGGATGGCATCGTCTAAATCGGCCGGATGATCGCAGCGCATACCGGTCCAGCCGTAAGCGTCGGCGAGCTTGACGAAATCCGGCAAGCTTTCGGTATAGCTGTGCGACAGGCGGTTGCCGTGCAGCAGCTGCTGCCACTGCCGGACCATGCCCATGTATTCGTTGTTCATGATGAAAATCTTGACTGGCAGGTTGAACTGCACGGCTGTCGAGCACTCCTGGATGTTCATCAAGATCGATGCGTCGCCGGCAACGTCGATGACCAGCGACTTCGGGTGCGCGAGCTGCACGCCAATGGCCGCAGGCAAGCCATAACCCATGGTGCCAAGCCCACCGGACGTCATCCAGCGGTTGGGTTCCTCGAAGTGCATGAACTGCGCGGCCCACATCTGATGCTGGCCAACTTCGGTCGTGATGTAGGTATCGCGGTCCTTGGTCAGCGCCTGCAACCGCTCAAGCGCGTATTGCGGCATGATCACGTCTTTGGAGTTCTTGTAACTCAGCGATTTCTTGGCCCGCCAAGTGTCAATCTGCTTCCACCACGCTTTGTGCGCCGCCTTATCGAGGACTGGAGCTTTAGCTTTCCAGATCCGCAACATATCTTCGATGACGTAGGCGCAATCGCCGATGATAGGGATGTCGGCGCGGACATTCTTGTTGATCGACGAGGCATCGATATCGACGTGGATCTTTTTGGAGGCCGGCGAAAATGCGTCGAGCCGGCCGGTGATGCGGTCATCGAAGCGCGCACCAATGTTGATCATGACATCGCAGTCGTGCATCGCCCAATTGGCTTCGTAAGTGCCGTGCATGCCGAGCATGCCGAGCCACTGCTTGTCGGAGGCGGGATAAGCACCAAGGCCCATCAGCGTTGAGGTGATCGGATAGCCGGTCAGGCGCACGAATTCACGCAAGAGCTGACTGGCTTTGGGGCCGGAATTGATGACTCCGCCACCGGTGTAGAACACCGGCTTCTTGGCCGATGCGATCAGGTCAACGGCTTCGCGCACCGGCACTTGATCGGGTTTCAGTTTCGGCTTGTAGGTTTTGTGCTGGATGTTCGATGGCCCCAGATAAGCGCCGCTCGCAAACTGGATGTCTTTTGGAATGTCGACCACCACCGGGCCCGGACGGCCGGTGCGCGCGATATGAAACGCCTCGTGCAAGATCCGCGACAAGTCGTTGACGTTTTTGACGAGCCAGTTGTGTTTGGTGCACGGACGGGTGATGCCGACGGTATCGCATTCTTGGAAGGCGTCGTTGCCGATCAAGTGCGTTGGAACCTGCCCCGTAATACAGACGACGGGAATGCTATCCATCAAAGCATCGGTGAGACCGGTCACAGCATTGGTTGCGCCTGGACCCGATGTCACGAGCACGACGCCAACTTTGCCGGTCGAGCGGGCATAACCTTCCGCCGCATGGACCGCACCGCCCTCCTGGCGAACCAAGATGTGACGGACTTTTTCCTGCTGAAACAGCTCATCATAGATCGGCAAAACGGCGCCGCCAGGATAGCCGAATATGACCTCGACCCCTTGGTCGGCCAGCGCCGTGATGACCATTTCCGCGCCGGTCATTGTCCGTGCCATTTTAGTTCCTCTCTGACCCTCTCGGGCGCGTGCTGACGCAGCGTCGCCGATGGCCTTTCGCCCGAGACATATTTAATGAGCGGAGGATGCCCGGTCAACGCTAACTTTGAATAAATGACAACGAATCTGCCATGGACATTTCTTTTGATGTCGTTTAAATGCTATTCCAAGTAATCATATTACTTTTAAGCCAAGTCGTCTGCCGTTTGAGATATTGCCGGGTGTGGGCCTGGACCTGTAAAATTGCGTCTTGTATTGGCATCTTTTTGGCGCCAACAGCGATGAGCGGAGCGACCCCTATGGCGTGCATCGCCGGTAGCCCGGGATCAAGCTTGAGCCGCGCCAAGCCCTCAGCCTCGGAAAGTCCGCCGGCGGCAATCATCGCCGCAAAGCGTTGGTCCGCGCGGGCCCGCAATTGATCGCGCTCTGGCAGCATGGCCAGTTTGATCGCGCCGGCCGCATCAATCAACGGCGTGCCCGGCATTCGCTGCCACTCGGCCAGTGACTTGCCCGTCGCATGGAACACCTCCAAGGCGCGCACGATGCGTTGGCCATCGTTGGGCTCCAAGCGCAGCGCCATTTCTGGATCGTCGTGCATCAGCACCGTCCACAACGCATGGGCTCCTTGTTGTATTTCGAGGTCGCGCCAGTGCTGGCGCACATCGGCGGGTATGGGCGGGACCGGAGATAATCCCTCCAGCACGGCTTTGAAATAAAGCCCGGTGCCGCCGACCAGGATCGGCCGCAGATCCGCGTCCCGCGCGGCTTCTAAAGCACGCTTTACGTCCTGCACGTAGCGTCCCGCCGAATACGCTTCACGCGCCGGCACATGGCCATAGAGCCAATGCGGTACGCGCTGCTCATCTTCGAGGCTGGGCCGCGCCGTTAGGATCCGCAGCTCGTCGTAAACCTGCATGCTGTCGGCATTGATGACGACGCCGTGAAATTGTTCGGCCAAACTGAGAGCCAGCGCCGACTTGCCGCTCGCGGTCGGACCAAAGATGAGAATGGGGGGCGCGCTTGCCATGACAATCGCGTCCTAGCGCAATTGCAAGACGAGCGCCAGCAGCAGCAGCCTAGGGCTCAGTAGTTGATGACGCTGCGCGCGCCAATCACAACGGCATCCTCGACGGCGTGGCCGGGTTCGCTGGGATCCTCAACATGACCACCGGGCTGCCAGATGTACTGGAAATCCGGCATGACAACAAAACCCGGTACGACCTCGGCCTTGTAATTGATTTCCAATACCGCCTCGTGACTACGAATAATGGGACGCAGCGCGTCGCGGTCAGCCTCCCGCACGCGTCCAGAGATACCGGCATAACCAAAAGCTGCGCCGAAGGTGTCGTGGGGACGACGCGGCACCAGACCTGACACGACAATTCCCGCATCGGCGTAAAACTCAATCAAGTTTTGATGATCCGGCGCACCCATGACGCGGCCAAATATGTTGACGCCTTGGCCCTCCCCGCCCTTCCAAATCTGCTGGTCAAACATCGCGTAAAGCGAGTGATTACCCTCGATCGTGCCGTTCGTTCGCTTGTCGGTGAAGTCGCCAAATTCGTACCATGCGCCAACTTTGATGAAGCCTGGCAAGCCGAGCCCTGTCTTCAGCTGAGCCTCGATCATGAGCAGCGGCGGATCGCCGAAGCGGAAATCTAGCCCATGACGATTGTCACGTTGCGCACTGGCAGCATTCGGATCGGCGGGACTGCCGTTGTAGATAGCGGCCAGAACCGAAAAATACTGCGACGGCGCGAATTGCACGCTGATGCCGGGGGTTGCCAAAGGGTAGGCAGGTCCACCTTGCACGAGGTTGGCGCCATTGATAATCGGCCATCCGAATGCGCCGTTGAAAAAGCTTGCCGACGTGTCGCTTTGATAAAACTGGCTATCGGCCGCCAGTTCGCCAAAGCGGACTTTCAGCATTTCGCCGAGCAACGCTTGCTCGATCCACATTTCGTCGAGTCGTACCGTCTCGAGAGCTTCGAGACTGCTTACTGACAACAAGGCGCCAGCATGCTTGGTGTTAGGCCCTACGCCGTGAATATACCAGATGTGGGCATGAAATTTGGCACCCTGCCAGCCCGCAACTGTTTCGAGATCGATGTCGGGCACGATTTCGATACGGCCATTGAAAGTCGAACCTCGCGAGAGGCCGCCCGAAGTGACGTCGAAAAGTTCGCCAATATAATTCAATCCGTAGGTTACGCCGAGTGCAGCTAGTGCGGCCCGCGCGCCCGAGGGGTCACCGTTGGCTGGCAAGCTCGAGCCAATCGACGGGTTTGGAATGCCGGCCGGGGGCGATTCGCCCCCCCTTCCCTGGCGCGATGCCAGGCTAGCAAAAAGCGTAGCCGCCAGCGCAACCCGCAAAATAGCAACGCCACCAGACACAGCCACTCCCAATATTCCAACCTGCTTAGACACCGGCAACCGTCGGCAAGCAGATTGGCATAAGCCTGGCTGCAATCGCAGCGCGCAACACGGTTCGTCAACAGGAAATGCCGCACTTCAGCCAATCTTACAGCCCTGATTCTCGGAAGCTCAGCTGCAATATTCAAGCGTTATTTCATGGACATGCCGACAGATGGCGAGCCGTGGCAACGGCGACACATCAAGAGGACTTTGGCTGACCCATAAGCGCCGACTTGACCCGTTGTGGCAGCTTGGCCACGAGCCGTCCAAGCACAGGCGAGCGAGCGGCTAAAGTAAAAAATTTCGGGCCGTATCGTGCCACCAGTCGCTCCGTCTCCTGTCGCACGCGGGTCTTGAGCATTCGCCCATACCGCCAAGTCCAAGAGGCGCGGATTTTTTCGTAAACTGCATCTTTCCAGGGAACGAATTTTTCGTATGCCGCCGCGAACCAAGCGATCTGCATGAGCGCCGGTTTGGTCAACACAAAGATACGCGCGAGCAGCGCTGTGCCGACAATTTTAGCGGTGATGAACACAAAACTTGCGGAAAAAAATCGTCCCGCCGCGAACAAGAACAACGCCAGAAATTTGAATGGCAAAAGCACCGCAACCGGAATTCCAAACGCCAGAAGCGCGCCATATGGCGGCAGGCTTGCGACCCGGCGCTCCACAAATGCGACCGGCGAATATTTCGAAAGGCGCGCAACGGCATCGTGGAGCGGGCGCCAGCCCCACTCTTCGAAAATGATGATGAGCGCGAAGAGTATGTTGAAGGCGAGCATCAGCGGAGCGCGGACAACGCTCCAAAACGTCCGCAGAATTTCAATAACGCCCCGGCCTCCCGCGCGGGCCATACGCTGCAAGCGGAACTTCCAGATATCTGTATTGTAACCGCCGGGATCTTCGCTCACGTTCGCCTCTCGACCTGCGCAGCCTCCATATTTGCGCCGCTGCGCCCGACCATATCCGATTGAGCGAACAAAACGCGTTAACGCCAGCCGCTAACAGTTATGCCGGTTCGAGCTTTGTGTCGGCCGGCCGGAGTGCGCCGGATTTTTCGGCTTCTTCAAGGGCGTGAGCCAACTCTTCCCGGGCCTTCTCGGCTTGGCGTTGGCGGGCCCATAAACTTGCGTACAGCCCGTTCTTGGCGATGAGCTCTGCATGCGTGCCTTGTTCCACCAGCCGGCCTTTCTCCAACACCAGAATTGTGTCGGCATGAATGATCGTCGAAAGCCGATGGGCGATAACGAGGGTCGTACGATCTTTCGAAACCCGGTCGAGAGCGTCCTGGATTTCCTTTTCCGTATGGCTATCGAGGGCACTGGTCGCTTCGTCCAAAATTAGGATCGGCGGGCCTTTGAGGATGGTGCGGGCAATCGCAACGCGCTGCTTTTCTCCGCCTGACAGCTTAAGGCCACGCTCGCCGACCATGGTGTTGTAGCCATCCGGCAAGGTTTTCATGAAGCCGTCGATTTGCGCCATCTTGGCGGCTTCGCTGACTTCGGCGTCGGTGGCGTCCGCGCGGCCGTACTTGATGTTGTAGAAAATCGTATCGTTGAACAGCACCGTGTCTTGCGGCACGACGCCAATGGCCCCGCGCAGAGATTGCTGCGTGACCTCGCGCAAGTCCTGGCCATCAATGGTCACGCGGCCGCCGGAGACGTCGTAGAACCGCAATAAGATCCGGCTGATCGTCGACTTGCCGGCACCCGAGGGTCCGACGATCGCGACCATTTTTCCGGCCGGAACTTCGAACGAAATATCTTTCAAAATCTCGCGTTCCGGATCGTAGGAAAAGCGCACGTTCTCGAACCTGATCGTGCCGCCGGCAACCTTCAGCGCCGTTGCGCCAGGCCGGTCCGCGACTTCAGGATTTTTATCCAAGACCTCCATCATGCGCTCAATGTCGGTCATGCCTTGCTTGATCTCACGATAGACCATGCCCATGAAGTTCAAGGGTTGGAACAGTTGCAGCATCAGCAAATTGATCATCACAAAGTGGCCAACACTGTCGTTTCCGCCCATGACATCGCGCGCCGCCATGACTAGGCAGATCGTCAGGGCGATGGTGAATATAACGGCTTGTCCGGTATTGAGAACCGCCAGAGACGTATAGGTCTTGATGCTTGCAGACTCGTACGATTCCATAGACTTGTCGTAGCGTTTTGCTTCGCGCACTTCTGCGCCGAAATACTTGACGGTCTCGTAGTTCAACAGACTGTCGACAGCTTTGGTGTTGGCGTCGGTGTCGCTGTCGTTCATCGAGCGGCGAATAGCGACGCGCCAGTTGGTGGCGCGGATTGTGAACCAGAGGTAGATCACGATCATGGTCACGATCGTTACGATATAGCGCCAATCGAACTCAATGGCGCACACCACCAGAACGAGCACGAATTCAACAATGGTCGGAAATAGCGTCATCAGCGCCATGCGCGTGATGTTTTCAATGCCGGTGCGGCCACGCTCGAGAACGCGGGTCAGTCCGCCGGTCTTGCGCTCAAGATGAAAGCGTAGCGACAAGCGGTGCATATGCTCGAAGGTCGAGAGCGCGAGTTTTCTGACGGCATGCATGGCAACCTTGGCGAACATGCCTTCTCGCACTTGCGTCAACACCGTCATGACGATGCGCGATAAACCGTAGAAAATACTTGCTAGCAGCGGAGCGCCAATAAACCAGGCGCCGAGTTCTCCCGGCGTGACATTGCCGCCTGAAGCCACTTCCAGAGCATCCGTCGCCCATTTCAAAGTGTAGGGCACCATGACGGTGACGATCTTGGCCAAGACGACCAAAACAAGCGATGTCACCACCGTGCGCCTGAGGTCAGGGCGGTCGCTCGGCCAAACAAACGGCCACAGCCCCTTGAGCACCCGCATCTGTTCGGGTGATGGCTTGAACCGTGCTGCGAAGCCGGATGGCTCGGCAGACACTAAATCTTTCGTCGTGCGCTGCATCACAAGGCTCTTAGAACCCCTGGTCAGCATTGTCCAATGAAGCGGCTGTCATCAATGACGGCGGCGGCGCGGCACAAGAACGCGCTGACATGGATAAATAAGGTCAGGATCGGCAATGGTGCTGCGATTGGCGCGGTAGATCATCATATAGTGTCGTCCGGCACGATAGTGGCGGGCCGAAATGCGCCACAAGCTGTCGCCGCGAGCGACGGTATAGTAAGCTGGCGGCCGGACAATCCGTCCGGCGAAGCGGCAAACGTGATGATGGCGATTGCGATGCGCGCGCCATGAGCCACTTGGCTCATTCGATGCCTCGTGGTGCCGGTCAGCCGAAGACTTTTCGCCCTCGACAGGACCGCTTTCCGCGCTACCTTCCGGAATTCGCGTATCGGGGACGCGTTCACTGGACTTTGCACCTGAGCTATCGCGAGCTGACGCTTTATCGCGTGGCGCGATGGGTTCTGGTGTGATGGCGATGGTGCGCGAGCGGTGTTTGGCGTTTTCCGCTTCCTCAGCGCGGCGTTTTTCTTCTTGCGCCCTAGCTTCCTTGTCACTGGCTTCTTTAGCTTTGGCCTCGGCTTGCCGGCGATCGTTTTCGGCGCGGCGCGCCTCTTCGGCTTTGCGGCGGTCGTCGTCGGCGCGGCGCTGTTCCGCTTCTTTAAGTCTTTGGGCCTCGGCCGCCGCCTTGGCAGCTTCCTGGCGTTTGGATTCGTCTTGGGCCTTTGCCAAATCGGAGGCTTTGAGCGATTCGGCCTTTCGAGCTTCCTCGGCTCGACGGGCTTCGTCGGCCTTTTTTGCTGCCTCGGCTTTTTTGGCCTCGTCCGACCGGCGAGACTCTTCAATTTTCTTCGCGGCTTCAGCCTTTTTGAGGTCCTCGGCCTTCTTGGCTTCCGCGGCCTTGCGAGCTTCCTCAGTCTCCTTGCCGCTATCGGCCTTCTTGGAGTCCTCGGTTTTCTTGGCGGCTTCAGCCTGCTTGGCGGCCTCGGCTTTACTCAGCTCTTCAGCGCGCCGGGCCTGCTCGGCTTTGCGCGCTGCCTCGGCCTTTTTGATCTCTTCGACTTTGGCGGCGTTTTCAGCCTTACGGCGCTCGTCGGCGGCCTTTGCCTCGGCGGCCTTTTTCGCCTCTTCGGCTTGCTGGTCTTCTTGCAATTTCCTGGCGATCGGATCGGGACCCGGTTCGCCCGCCGGTGGCGTCGACAATTGCTTGATGATGATGCCCTGATATTCGCGGTTGGCGCGCGCCAGCCAGTCCTGGACATTGCCCATGACGCCGTCGGGGTTGGGTTGCGCGGGCGCCGCTTTCGTCTGCGCCGGTTGGAGTTCAGGCTTTTTGTCTGCTGCCTTCGGTGGCGCAGCCGTCGGCTGAGATTGGGCTTGCGGCTGAACGGGCTGGGGCTGTTCGGCCTGCGGTTGGGCGGGGGGTGTGGGACGTTCGCGTTTTACGGGCGGCACCACCGGATCGGCTTGTGCTGTAACGATGACATCTGGCGAGGCGGGTACAGGCCGGCTGGGAGCCTGCGACAAGCGCGAAACAATATCAGATTGGAAGGCCGCTATCGACGTCTTGATCCAAGCCACAATGAGACCACTGGGTTGAGTGTCGCTCGTCTGATTTTTTTCGGCGCTTGCTCCAACCCGAACCTCAGTCGCCATGCCGATTGGCTGGGGACCGAACGTACCGGCCTGGACTTCAGCCGCTGGGCGTCTCCGTTCAATCGGATCACGCGCATCGGCCTCCAGCGGCTCGACGCCGGCCAAGCGTTGAACCGGTTCGGCGCTCGCATCACTGCGATCGCGACCGTAAACAAGCGCGGATGGATTTGAAAATGTCTTGGGCACCGTGAATTTGATCTCATGGCCCCTAACCGGGCGTTCCGATCCGGCCCCTGCCGCTGACGCTGATACGGTCTGCTCGCCGGGCCCAAGAACTCTGGCGACCTCAATGCCCCAGAGCCCCTGCGGCCGGACGTTCACGGGACCAAAGACCGCGCCGCCGACTTCGACGGTAACCCTTGACCAAGGCGTGCCTAGGCCCTCGAAACGGGCAGTTCCATCCGAGGAAACGAATACGGTGAGGATCTTGGGGCTGACTATGTTAACAGGCCTCGACCGGATGGGCGCCGGTTGTTCAATTGGGTGGGGTCGTGCCACAGGCTCCAGCGCCGCCTGGACCGGCGTGCCGTTGGCCGCCCAAGAGCTAACGACGACAACGACCAACCGTGGGTAGAGACGCGACAATGCACACTTCATCTGGAGTTCAGCCCCCTGCGCCGGTCCAACAACAGTTTCGGCACATACCCAGAATTATACGGCCAGTAATTGTTCGGCGCTATCGCGACTTGGCGTCTTTTCATGAGATGACCCCTTAAGCGCAGTGCCACCTAAGCATAGCTTCCAGCGACCCGCCAAGAGCACCCAATAACCCACCATCAAGCAAGCTCGTTCACAAGCCGTTGGTCTCGATGCCATAGTGTAGTGCCAAGGTTGCACCTAAATCGAGTCCCAGTTGCGCCCGCCCAGAAGAGCCCAAAGAGAAAAATATGCAAAAAGTGATTGATACGACCGCCGCCAGCGTTGCCAACCCCACCAGACGGGTCGAAGCGGTCTGCGTCTATTGCGGGTCAGGCAAAGGCGTTAACCCTGCCTACGCGGTTGCCGCGCGGCAATTGGGCAAAGCACTGGCGGACAATGGAATCCGTCTGATCTACGGTGGAGGCAGCCTTGGGCTTATGGGCGAGGTCGCGAAATCCGCCCTGGGCGCTGGCGGCAAAGTCACCGGCATCATTCCGGAGTTTCTCGGATCAAAAGAAAAGATGTTGAAAGACGTCGATGAACTGATCGTCGTCGAAGACATGCATATGAGAAAACGGCTGATGTTTGAACGGTCGGACGCCTTCGTCGCCTTGCCGGGCGGCATCGGCACTTTGGAAGAATTGGTCGAGCAGCTGACGTGGTCACAGCTTGGCCGTCACAACAAGCCGATCGTCGTTGCCAACATCAAGGGTTTTTGGACGCCTTTTCTCGACCTGCTTTCGCACATGAAGGGTGAGACGTTTATACGTCCCGGGCTGGACATCCATTTCGCGGTTGTCGACAGCGCTGAAAAAATCGTGCCGGCGGTTCTGGCCGCGGCCCAATACGGTACACTCAATGGCGACCACGCGGTCGTAGCTAAATTCTAAGGTCGCGCACGTTCAAGAGACCTGTTCCGGACGAATTTCGGAACAATCCGCGTCCCCATCTCATTATCGCCACGACTCACCCGTTGTCGTATTCACACGCCGTTCAGCCCGCGTTGTGCAAGTTGCCGCGAGTTTCATTTGCGCGGATGACGCGCAATGCACTTTGAGCACCTAAGAGGATATCATGATGCCATCGAAGCTCGGTACAACATTGTGGATCTTGCTCCTCGCCGCCGCAATTTTGGTCAGCGCCGTGCCAGCTCGGGCGGACATTTCCGTTGGTGTCGAAGTCAACGTCGACACCTTTTACGACACCCTCGACGATGACGATGGCCAGTGGCTCGAATTGCCGCATCACGGCTATGTTTGGAGCCCGCGCGTCGATCCCGATTGGCGGCCCTATTCGCGCGGCCATTGGCTCTACACCGATGACCATGGCTGGTATTGGGATTCGGACGAACGCTTCGGTTGGGCAACATACCACTATGGCCGCTGGCATCTTGATGACGAAGTCGGCTGGGTGTGGGTGCCGGGCCGGCGATGGGGACCAGCCTGGGTTGCCTGGCGCAACAGCGATCGTCACATCGGCTGGGCTCCATTGCCACCTGAAGCCGAGTGGGGCGACAGCGGCGTCAGCTACGTTGAAACGTTCTACGAGACGCCGCGCTACCGGGCATACTGGAACTTCTGCGAGCCTCGCTACATCACCGAGCCGAGTGTCTACAGTTACATCGCGCCACCAACCCAGACGATCATTCTGTTCAATCAGACGCGCCCCGTCGTGAACAATTACACGGTCGTCAATCAGACGATCATCAATCAGGGCGTGCCGGTGCAACAGATCCAGCGCACGACCAACCGGGCCGTGCCCGTCACCAAGCTCGCGCTCAGTAATTCCGCGCCAAAATTTTCAGCTGGCGCCCACAAACCGGGCGGTGCGGTTCAAGCCTTTGTATTGCCCAAACCGCCAGGCGGCGCGACGCCTTCTCTCGCTAAGCCCAAAACCGTGGTGACGAGTGCGCAAGTCAATGCCCAACGCAAACCGGCGGGACTTGCGCAGGCGCAACAGTCGAAGGCCGCGACCGCACCGGCTGTAAGCGACACGATCAACCCCGTCGCGCCTGTGGACCACCAAATGTCGAACGGGACAAAAGCCGCGATCGGCGCCGCGGCCATCGCTGGCGGCGCAACGATTGTTGCCCCCCATTTGAAGAAGTCCGCAGCCATGCCGGCGCACCCACGCGATAGCGCTTTGGCGAAGAAACATACAAGTGCGGCAGTTGGGACGGCCCATGCAGCGCCAATCGCTCCCTCACTTAACGCCGCTTCGCCGGCTGCGAAAACGGCAGTCAAAGCATTGGGACGGCCTCATCCCAATCATGACCGTGCTGCAGATTCGGTAACATCGCAGCCGCCTGCTGCCGGCGTGCATAAGGTTACGCCCCACGCTACCTTCCACCCGACGGCCGCCGCTGGTCAGGCTGGCGTTCTGCGCCATACCGTGACGCCTCGCTCCTCCCCGCAGGAAGCGCCGCGACCGGCCGCACTGCACATCGCACCACACCAAGCCCATGGCGCGCCACCCCCGCCACCCCAGTTGCGGGCGGCTCCGCCACCCCAGTTGCGTGCGGCTCCGCCACCACAAGCACTCCGGGCGGCTCCGCCACCACAAGCACTCCGGGCGGCGCCTCCACCTTCCGCCTCTCGTCCGGTTCCGCGCGCGACCGCGGCCGCGATCAAACCAGTCCCGCCACCGCCGCCAGCGCTCAAAAAAGTGGTCAAGAAGCCAATCGACCCCGACCATCCTCAATAGCGGGCCAAGCAGACGGAGTCGGCGATGGTGGCAATCGCTCCCAAACGCTTTCTCCCCTGAACCGGCTTACCCATCGATTGTCACGGGACCAATTTCCGATACACTCCGATGGCTGAGAGCGGGCCCGCGGGGGAGTAATGGTTGCGGACACAGGCGCGTTTGCCGATCCCAAATTCTGGCGGTCCTTGCTGACACGTGGCGCCGCGCAACGCATTGTTTTCACGGTTGGCGCGTTCCTGATCTATCGCTTTGGCGCACTCTGGCCAGCGCCGGGTTTGGATACGTTCATGATCGCGAGACACGAGCGTGACGGGCGGCGAATTGCCAGCGATGGTGGCACATTCGTGCGGACGCTGCTGGTCGCATCCGTATTCTCTCTTATCGTGGTGACACTTGAAATCCTGACGGATTCGATAGGCGTTTTCCTCATCGAAGGCGAATGGCTGATCGCCCTCGTGCTGGTCTGTCTCTCCATTCTTCCAAACGGCCTCGCCAGCTATTTTCCCTTCCACCCGAAACCTGAGGACAGCGTGCGGGATGAGACGTAATCGGGCTGCTCCCCATTGCCGAAATCGCCGGTTCCGCCTATCAGCGGGTATATGACCAAGACGCCGCCTTTCCCCGCCCCGGCAGCCCGCATCGATCTGGCCGATATAGCCGGCTTGATTGCGCGCATGCGCAAGGGCGAACGCCGCGCCATCTCAAGCGTCATCACCGAACTCGAACGCCTCTCGGCTGCAGCGCCGGAAATCCTCAAAGCCTTGCAACCGTATTTGGGTCATGCCCTCGTCGCGGGCTTCACAGGGCCACCGGGAGCTGGCAAATCCACGCTCGTCAACGCCGTCATCGAACATCTCCGCAAACAAGGCCGCACGGTCGGGGTGATCGCGGTCGATCCTTCAAGCCCAATTTCTGGCGGCGCCATCCTCGGCGATCGTATCCGCATGACCGCCGCACTCGACGATGACGGCGTGTTTGTGCGCTCGCTGGCGTCGCGTGGTTATCTTGGCGGATTGTCTCCCGCCGCCGTGCGCATCATAGACGCGCTTGATGGCGCCGGCTTCGACATCGTGCTGTTGGAGACGGTCGGCACCGGCCAAAGCGAAATCGACGTCGCCGAAGTCGCCGACATTCGCGTCGTTGTTTCAGCTCCGGGATTGGGCGACGACATCCAAGCCATGAAATCCGGGCTGCTTGAGATTGCTGACATCCTCGTCGTCAACAAAGGCGACCGGCCGGGTGCTGAACAAACCATGCAGCAGCTGGTGGGAGCACTGTCGATCCGCGCCACGGTCGCGGAAAAAGTGCCGGTATTGAAGACTAGCGCCCTCAACGGCGACGGCGTGGCCAAGCTGGTCGAGACTTTAGATGAGATCGGCCGGCGCGTCGCGTCCGAGCCGCCCGCATCGCGAAGGCGGCGGCGCGCCCGTTATTTGATTGCGCGCGCGGCTGCCGATCTCGTCGCAAATCGCATTAAGGGTGGCGGCAAGAACGGCCTCGATGTGCTGGCCGACCAAGTTCTCTCTGGCTCGATGTCGCCGGATGAGGCGGCGAAGAAAATTTTGGCGGACTGAGCTCTCGACGCGCCCGGCACTACTAATGCGTCCAGCTACCCGTGCGGCCGAAGCGGAAATTCTCGCCATAGGATTTTTTCAGATTCTGGCGCGGTTTGGGTTCGACAACCGTGTAGGCTAGACCTTCACGCGTGGCGTAAGCGATGGCTTCGTCCTTGGTCGCGAATTCGAGACGGATCTGCTGCCGGGTGTCGGAGGAACTGGTCCAGCCCATCAGAGGTTCGAGCTGAGACCGAGTATCTGGTTCAAATTCCAGCAGCCATTCCTTGGTGCGCGCTTCGCCCGACTGCATGGCGGTTTTAGCTGGTTTGAAGATGCGCACGCTCATCAAGCAACCCCGCAATTCGAGACAAAATTTTGAAAGTTATGGTCGGGGCGACAGGATTTGAACCCACGACCCTCTGCTCCCAAAGCAGAGCAAATCATTTTAGCAGTTTTTTTCACCATTCGCGACATGTGAAACATACGGGACTAAACGCGTTATTTTTCAATACGTTAAACGCCACCTTGCCGAGACCTCTGTAATCATGCGAGCCAAGTGCAACAACAGCTCCGCAAACAATGACTTCAACAATGACTTCTTGGCGGGGTTCGCAAGTTGCAGAAAGCGGTTGCGCGACGCGTCGGACGGGGTGGCGATCCTAGCCTTATATTGCCGCTTGCCGACAAGGCGGCACGGGCCGCGATCTATCGCGGGGCCGGCCCCTGGACCGCTTATCGCTTTGCGGATCACCCTGGCCTGACGTTGCACGTCGGCAAGCCAAAGCGCGACGGTTCAAGCACACGCACGCTCTATTATGTGACATCTCGGATCGGCGTCGGTGGGAAACTCGAAAAGGTGCGGCGCCCTCTTGGCCGTTATCCGGAAACGTCATTAGGAGAGGCGGGACGCGAAGCCGCTTTCTTGCGCGATGACGTGAGCCGGGGCCGCCGCGATCTGTTCGCTGAGGCCGTCACTGAGCGCGTGCGCCACGCGAACGGCGCCGATAAAGCCGACACTATTTCCGGACTTGCTGAGCTTTTCATTGAACGCCACGTCCGGCGTTCAATGAAATCAGCCGCCGAAACAGAGCGCATACTAAGGCGTTATGTCATCCCAGAAATTGGCGACACCCCGGTCGCCGATCTCAAACGCTCTAATGTCGCGGACCTGCTAGAAACGGTCGCCATGAACGGCAGCACATTCAAGCCGCAAACCCGTGACGCTCCAAAACTGCGGCAGGCCGACAGAGTGTTGTCAGTATTGCGGACCATGATCCGGTGGGCGATCTCTGAGGGGTTTACCGAAAGCGATTGCACTGTCGGCGTCCGCAAGCGCGACGCCGGAAAGCAGCCCCGCCAACGCGCCTTAGACGACGGTGACCTTGCAACCCTTTGGCATGCCCTAGGGGCCCTTTATCCGGACTGTCGCGCCGACGTGGTGCGGTTGCTAATATTGACCGGCTGCCGCAAGTCCGAAGTGCTAGAAGCCCAGCGCTCAGAGCTGCAATTGTCCAAGGGCGCGGCGACGTGGACGATCCCGGCTGCGCGGTCCAAAAATCGTCGCGAGCACATTGTGCCTTTGTCGCCTTGGGCTGAGCGTATTTTTCGAGCGGCTGTTCCCAAGGCAGAAGCGGCCGATCCGGAAGGCCGGTGTGTTTTCCCGTCGCCTGTCACCGGCGAACCCTTTTATCCGACCGCGATCAATTCCCCAATCAACCGGGCTATTCGCAACAAGTCGCTGAAAATCGCGCATTTCGTGGTGCACGATCTCCGGCGGTCCGTGGCGACGGGCATGGCCCGGATCGGCATTGACCGGCTCACTATCTCCAAATGCCTCAACCATGCGTCGGCAGATCGGGAGACGATTACCGGCCTCGTTTATGACCGGCACGAATACACAAAGGAAAAGCGCGACGCCTTGGCGCTTTGGGCCTGCCATCTTGAGCGGCTGATTATTCCGTCACCGTCGGCAAAAGTTCTAAAGCGGCGGGCGGCTATTAAACTTGTGAAGGCATAAAACGTGACAACAAATCGAGGACGCCGTCGGCAGTGCAGAGTTTGCAGACATTGAAGCTATTCCAGAGCACGCGGCTGAGTATTGGTCCTTGAAAGGCCGCTAATGTCCCGCAAGCGAACATCGATATCGGCCAAGAAGGCAAACTTGCAGATCGCACATTTTCGATCATCAGTTTAGGACGCTTGATCACTGGTGGCGAATTTCTGCTCGTCCAATATGATGTCGGTCCGTGGGGCATGGTCTTGTAGGCCAGGGGTGTGATGTGATGGGGGCTATCCATTCGGATGCGCGTTCTTGGGATGAGTTTTGGGATGAGGTAGCTTCCGGCCCTTCTGGAGGGCAAGCGACGTCGAAGGTGGGGCGTCGCCGCGATGGAAGCGTAGAACGCGGTTTCATCAAGATCCTAACTAAACAAAGCGAGACGGAACGTCGGCAGCGCTTCTATCGCGAAGCTGCAGCGCTTGAGAGTCTCAACATCGAAGGCGTTCCGCGGCTAATCGAAACGAACGCGCGACACTACGACGAACCATCTTATAAATTGTATGCGGTATCGACCTACGTGCCGGGCAAGACATTGCGGGAACTCCCTGCGGGCTCATACGGCCCCCAACAGGCCATCAAGTGGATTGCCGCCTTGTGCGAAATTCTACAGGCTTGCAGTGAGGCAAGCATCCGGCACCGCGATGTAAAACCTGAGAACTGCATCTTGGGCGAGGACGGCAAGATCTATCTGGTGGACTTTGGTCTCTCGTCGAACGTCAAGGATGCCGATGCGTTCGACACGCCGGTGGGACAGGAAATCGGCAACAGGTTTCTGCGGGTTCCTGAATTTCGTCCGGAAAGCGTAAATAGGGACGACGTCCGAACTGATGTCACGTGGGCTGTGGGAATCCTATTCTTCCTGCTGACGCGGACCAACCCCCGTGTGATCCAGGATGAGCAGGGCCGGTTTCCGCATCAGCGCGGCGATGCGGCCACTCTGCTGCAAAAACTGGCAATTCCGCGAATTGAGCGCTTGATGCGGATTTTCGACCAAGGATTCCAGCATGAACTTGACCGGCGATTTCAATCTGCAGAAACATTGAAAGAGGCACTTTTTGCATGCCTCAATCCGGTAGGCACAGGTTCAGAGGCTGAGGCGCTCCAACGAAAAATTCTCGAGCAGTCCCAGAGTTTTTCGGTGGCTCAGGCCCGAGCGGTAATGGACAAGCTGTATGGGCTTGTAAGTCAGATCGATAGGCTTTGCGACCAGATGCTTGGTGAACTTGGCGGGGTGGTGAGTAGGCTGGGTGGGCCAATACCTCATGCGGATATGCGCGAGGCCGTTCTGAGTTTTGAGACGGGGTTCTTGTACGCGCCGGATACGCGGATTCAGATTATGTTGGGTTTCCTGATGAAGCACCTCGGAACCGAGATCATTATCGCGGTGTACTCGAATCGGGTGCTGCAAGCGGAAATCCGGGTACCAGCGGGAACTCCGGAAATTAATGCCGATGGTTTTGAGAAGATTCGCGAAGTCTATCTCGCGAAACTGGCGGCTGCACCTGGTGCGGTGTAATCCGATACCGACCGTCGGACAGTTGACGCAACGGGCCAGGAACTGACTTTAGGCAGGGCCGCGCTGCATGATGAAGCACGTTGTGCTGGCATCGTCGGCGATGTACAAATCGAGATGTTTGAAGGCCCATCTCAGTTTCGGCTTCGCTGGAACCGCCAGCCGTCCACCGTAGAGCATTGTCTCTACGTATGAACGGTCGTCCAAGTTTGGATCAATTCGCTTGATTAGCTTGGCATAGTGCTGTGCCAGCATCACAATCTGCGACGGATGACCAGACATCGAGATCGGGTTGGCCAGGACGAATGAACCGGGCTCGACACCTTCGAACAAAACCTGCTCGTGCAAACCCCACAGCCGGGTCCGCTCGGCCGACATGACTGCCGGATCCTTGTCGTCGAAGACCGAATGATCGAACAACCCAAGCACGTCGAAGGTGGAGCGCGTGACGTGCGCGAACAGTACCTCGTCGGTTCGGGTGACAAACCCCTTCTTCTCCAGGGCCATCCCAAGATGGAAATGATGGAACCCCATTACGTTCAGAAGAAAGTCCTTGTCCGCCCAGCGGTCCGCAGACTTTCTCGGGCCGTGCGCTGCCGGCGTGTACCCATCCTGCCAAGCCGCGAGGGACAGGTGGGGCGTGAGATCCGCGCCGCGCCGGACTTTGTCCAGAAACGCATCAATGTTCGGCTTGAGCGCGCGCCACCGCGTATCGCTCGTTGCGCTCCGCCGGGTTGTCACCGACCGCACGCCCGGTGAAACGAAACGCATGCGCCAGTTCATGTAGATGATGAGCAAGGTGCCAAGCGACTGCTGCTCAAGGACCTCTTTGGAGTCATTGTTGTTGGGGAACCGGGGAACGGCCTGGATAATGCCGTGCCGGAACTTGCGGATGCGTTTGGATTCCTTCGGGGGCGATATGATGGGATATGCGGTCTTCACTTTGGAAATTCGGACTTGCTGTTGAAGGGGAACTTGGCTCGGACGAACTCACAGACCGCGCCTCCGATTGGTTTTCCAAGCTGCTTGGTGACTGACATGACCGCGATTCCGAAAGACTCGTCAATCGTCTTCCATTTTGCCGCCCACTCTGGTGCCAGGCGGAGCCCAGGCGGCTGGACCAGAGGCAGGAGACGGTGAGCCATCCAGGCGACCTCCAAGTAACGGTTGATGAAGATCGACGCCTTGAACTCCAAGAACTTCGGAGTAACCGTCAATGGCTCCTTGCCCTTGAGCCACCCCGTCGATTGGGAGAGCGAAAGGCGGGCGCCGTGTGTCTCCGCGTCGTAAAGCTCGTCGAGTGTTCGCAAAAGATCCAGCGTGGCCGTCGGGAGACCGCTGTCTTTGCCGTCCATTTGGCGTCGGACTAGTTGCTCTTCTGTTTTACGGTTGTGCTTGACCGTCTTCGGATCGACCACAGTGCCCGGCAGGATGCCTTCTAAACGCTCGAAGTTGGTCAGACCCTGGAGTGCCCCCGACGCCAGAACGCAGTTATCCGATACGTTGCGCAGAATGGTGTAGCCCTGCAGCGGATACCCGTTGAGTGCTGCGACCTCGGCAGCGCGCAGGGATTGGAAACTGTGAACAATCTTTTCAAAGTACATGGCATGGTCGCTCGCGAGCAGCGTAGTCACCTCCGGGCGGATCTCGCGATTGAAACGTTCAACGGTTTCGAGGAAAAAACATTTCGAAGCATTGGAGAGCGCCGCATAGCCTTTGTATTGGCCCATCTCGCGCTTGAATGCGGTTTCGGCATTGGCGAGGAGTCGGAGGCGCGCGAACGGAATGCCTCCCTCTTCGGAAAGCTGCTCCAAGCGCCTGACAAAATCCTCAGGGGTCATTGACAGAGCCATACAGTAGCGATCTCCCCATCAATACCACAGGTGGTTCGACGATCTAGACGAGGCAACGCTGGGCTCCCCAATGCCATATGCTACTTCTGCTCCGGGCCAAATTCGTCAGGCGGCGACCACTCAATCGAAGATGCGATCCGAAACCGGCCAAAGTTCATCTGTTTGGGCTTAGATGGCGGGTCCGACGCGATACCCCACCAAGCTGACATTGTCGACGGCACCCTCTGTATCGCCGATCGCGCATGGGTCAATGTCCGAGATTGTATAAGCGAAGCTATTCAAGAAAATACGTCTGATTGGTAAGTTTTGCGCCTGAAATCGGGTCGATTATGGTCTGGCATGGCGCGCGATTGTTAGATCCGTAATGACGTCACTAAGCCGGTGTTGCAGCGCCGGAGCGAGGTGCTGACCGGTGAGTCCGCTAATGTTCTCTCTATGCTGATGTTACAAACTTTGGCAATCTAACCTCCTGTTTGCGTGGCGTTGCGGGGGCTAGCATGCTGTTGAGGTCATTTGCCCATTGGCTATTTCTATCGTTGATCGGCCTGACGTTCCTTGCATTGATTGTATTGGGATTGTCATTACTTTGGTGGGGAACATCAGGGCTCAAGCAGTCGATTGACTCGTCATATGCCTTTTACTCGTCTAACGGACCCGCCTTCGACTTCATGTTTAGAGGCGTAGGTCTGGCCGTTACGGTTCTCACGAGTCTATTCGGCATTCACAAGGCTCTGTATTTCGCCGAACGGAATCTTCCTAAAAGGCTTCACGACTACATCGAAGATGCCAAAAACAAGCTTGTCGTCATCGATCGAAACCAACTGCTGGCTCACGTGGTGGCTAACCCCGATGATGTTGTGAAAAATCTTGAAGCCCGAAAGCCCGAACTAGATCGCATTCGCAGCGTGCTCAACAAGGCCAAGGAGTCGTGGGACTACGAACAGGCGACACTCCATTATGCCTATGGACAACTAAGCGCCCGCCAAGCTGATAACCAACCGGACAACTCGCTTGCTAGGCGTACGGCCACAAAGTTCAGAGAAGAGGCGATCGAACACTTTAGACACGCAGCTCAACTTGACCCGTCTGATCCTAGAGCCTTGGAGTTTGCCGCGAAGCAGGCCGAGGCTCTTAAACATCACGAACAAGCTGTGGAGTTGTGGCTGGCGCTCGCGCAGCTTCAACACGTGCGTGGAGATGAATTCTTGCAGGCGCAGGCCCTCTACTTCTGTGCTCGAAACTATTGGGAACGAAGCAAAGATCCCGGGTTTGGACGCACGCAACAATACGAGTTTCTGCGTGAAGCACGAGAAAAGGCCGACGAAGCTAGTGATCTCCTTAAATCTCGAAGCGACCCAGAGTGGTGTGATCAGCTGGCTAAGTGTTTTGAGCTATTGGGAGTCGTGAGGACTAGCCTTCGAACTCCAAGAAAAGCCGAAGCCGCATTGAAAGAGGCCGTCCAACTATACGGGCGGCTTGGGCGGCCTGAAGATGCAGGAAGAGTACAGAGCTTGATAGCTAAAGTGGAGCCATCGGATGGTGAAGACGAAGAACCTGATGGCACGAATTACTCAGTCGGCCGTGCCTACGAGCTCCTCGGCGTGGCCCATATCGGCCGAGACGATATTATCGGTTCACGGTCGAAGGCAGAGCGTCACCTGCGACTAGCGTTGGCGGAGTATGAGAAGACGGATCCCACGCCGGAAGAAGCAATCAGTCGGGTTGCAAAACTTTTGAAGAACCCCTGGTTACAGTGACGCTTGGAAGCCCCACATCCATGCGCTGATTTTACCAAGCAAGAACGCGGTCATAGCGGCAGCTGAGCCGTTCAATGTACTGGAAAGAGCGAGTGAAAGATCGGAAGGCCCGACGTTAAATCTCATATCTCTGGCCCCCTTTAACTGCCTTCCATAGAGCGACAACAGAACCAGCCCACACGCGCCTGTGCAAGCCGCCCACCACGTTAAGTGTGCGACGCCTGCCGTGCAGGTGAGTAGCAGGATTGCGTAAGCAAATGCGCTGTGGGTCCGCTCAGACATGGGTGCCTCGAATCAATTACGCGCACTGGACCCTAGTACTGTGGTCGTGCTGGTTCGTGGCAAGAGACGCGGTTGATTCGAAAGTTCTCAGCCTGTGTAAAATGCGAATTTGCACCGCTCATTCGTCGCAAAAGCAGTGCATTCGCGGTCGACGTTCATGGGGAGGGGCACTCGGGAGCGTACCAGCACCATTGCTGTATACTGATAAAGTTGCAAATATGATCGGCATGAATTCTTCCTCTTCATCTGATAATTCACCACCTCAAAAAATGGTCAACGAGCGTCGCGCGGGTTTAACGAGCGCGAGCGCATTGGAAGCTGGAAATCTTCGTGCGGTCCGAGCTTCTGCTCCGATATTTGATGCCTCGACGCGATACCTTCATCAACGGACGTGGTCGGCGGCGGCCTCTATGTCGCCGATCACTTAACGACTGAGGACCGCTAATGGGATCGACCGCCCTGTCCGTCTTCGGCGATGTTGTCAATGCACGCAATGGCCCGATAGCGGCTGTCAGCTGCCCTACGAGATGGGCCATGAGCAGAAGTCCATCGGGGGCGTCAACAAGATTTGGGGCGCGAAGCGGGTCATCGCCCGAGCGCCCGCGAGGCGATCTTGAGAACTCACTCTCCCTGCGCCAGCGCGCGCCTCGCCTGCTTTAAGTGTGGCGCGTCGAGCATTTTGCCGTCGAGACTGACGACGCCGGCATGTGGGTTGGCCTCAAATGCGGCGACCACTGCGCGAGCATGGGCTAGCGTTTCCTGTGACGGCGTGAACGCCGCGTTGATCACTGGCACTTGGGCTGGATGAATGGCCATCATACCCGAAAAGCCGTCGCGAACCGCGCACTTGGCGTAGGCAGCAAGGCCGTCGAGATCCCGATAGGCCGGAAATATGGTTTCGATGGCCGGCACGCCGGCGGCGTGCGCAGCAAAGAGCGCCAGGCTTCGCACCATTTCGTAGGGCGGCGTATAACGGCCATCGGCTTCGCGGCTTGATGTCGCGCCGATGGCAGCGGGCAAGTCTTCCGCGCCCCAGGTCAAGCCTAACAGCCGGTTTGCGACTTTGCCGTAACTCCCCAGTCCGAATACTGCGGCAGGTGTTTCCGTGGCAATCGGCAGAATTGGCACCACCTCAAACAGGGCATCGCAAAGTCTCTGGATACACTCAGCGCTTTCCGACTTCGGGAGCACGATAGCCTGTGCGCCGCGCGCCGCCGCCAGATCTTCTGCGAGATGCTCACTCGTCAAAGGGTTGATGCGCACGAATATGGGCAAAGTCCGCCCATGACGGGCTAGGGCATCGGCCGCATGCTTACGCGCGGTTGGTTTGGCGTCGATCGCGACAGCATCTTCGAGGTCGATGATGATCGCGTCGGCGCCCGCTGCAATCGATTTCTCGATTCGCTCAGGGCGATCACCGGGAACGAAAAGCATCGAGCGGAGTTTCATGGCCGCCTCCGAACAAGCGCCGTGCGCAAGCACTGGCAAACGGTCTCGCCCCTTTGATTGATGAGGCGATGCGTGAAGGTCACGAGCCCGGCTTCGGGTCTTGAGCGGCTGTCTCTGACCTCGGTGACTTCCGTTTCCGCCTGCAGCGTATCGCCAAGAAAGACGGGCTTCGGCATGACGACCTTGTCGTATCCGAGATTGGCGATAAGTGTTCCAAGCGTGGTGTCGCCGACAGTTAACCCAATCATCAGCGCGAATGTGAACGTGCCGTTGACGATGATCTGGCCAAATTCACTCGCCTTCGCCGCTTCGGCGTCGATGTGGAGAGGTTGCGGATTGTGAGTCATGACGGAGAAAAGCAGGTTGTCGGTTTCGGTGACCGTCCGGCGAATCTCGTGGACGAGCCGGGCGCCGACTTTCCAGTCTTCGAAGTATCTACCCGTCATGATGTTTTCTCTTCGTTGACGCGCAGCAGTTCAAGGCCTTCCGTCACCTGCTGGCCAACCGCGGCCTTCAAGGCCGAGACGATGCCATCGAAAGGCGCAACAAGCGCAAGTTCCATCTTCATGGCTTGGACGACAAGCAATTTCTGCCCTCGTTTGACGGCTTGGCCCTCTTTAACCTCAACCGCCACGACGCGGCCCGGCATGGGGGAGACCACGGCCCCGTCCGTCGCCGCTGCGTCGCCGCCTAATCGGCCGGACGTAGGGCTTGAGAATTGCCACGCTTCACCATTGATGAAAAGCACGCACTCGGAACCATTTTCAATGACGCGCGCACGGGCGCATGAAGAATTTCCGCCGGCCACGTGACGGTGGCCTGCAACCTCGACGACTGTCCGCAAGTCGGCGATGCCGTTCAACCGGAAGCCTCGGATAGCGCTCCATGGGTTTTCCAGGTGCTCGTGGTACGCAACGAGGGCCTCGGCAGCCGCATTCAAGATATCCGGCGACGGTTCTGTATCGCTGATCAGGTCGCTCGAATGCCGTTCGATAAAGCCGGTATCGACTCGGGCCTCCACGAACGCCGGGTGAGCTGCAGCTCTGGCCAGAAAAGCAGCATTTGTCTTTACCGGCCAAACTTCGACCTTCGACATGGCGTCCGCAAGCGCCGCTGCCGCCGACATCCTATTGGGTGCATGGACGACTAACTTTGCAATCATCGGATCGTAGTGGGATGTGACCTCGTTGCCTTCCCCAAAGCCGCAGTCAACCCGTGCCCGCTCGGGGAATTTCAGGTGCCGGAGCCTACCCGTAGAGGGCAGGAAACCTGTCGCGGGATTTTCGGAATAGAGACGGGCCTCCATGGCCCAGCCGTTGATGGAAAGTTCATTTTGCTTGCGCGGCAAAGGCTCGCCGGTCGCCACCCGAATTTGCCATTCGACAAGATCCTGCCCCGTGATCTCTTCGGTGACGGGATGTTCGACTTGCAGGCGTGTATTCATTTCCATAAACCAGATGCGGTCCCCGCGCAGGCCATCGGAGGAGTCGGCAATGAACTCGATCGTGCCGGCACCGACATAGTTCACGGCTTTCGCAGCTTGTACCGCGGCGGCACAGATTGCTTGCCGCGTCGCCTCGTCCATGCCAGGCGCGGGGGCCTCTTCGATCAGCTTTTGATGGCGGCGCTGAAGCGAACAATCGCGCTCGAAGAGGTGGATGACGTTGCCATGTTTGTCGCCGAAGACCTGCACTTCGATGTGGCGTGGATTGCGGACATACTTTTCGATCAGAACGCGGTCATCGCCGAAGGCGGCGGCGGCCTCGCGTTTGCAGCTTTCGAGCGCATCGAGAAACGCGTGTTCGTCATCAACACGGCGCATGCCCTTGCCCCCACCGCCGGCCACAGCTTTGATGAGTACAGGATAGCCGATTGACTGGGCTTCAATTTTCAATCGGGCGGGTGACCGGTCGCTACCCATATATCCCGGCGTTACGGGGACGCCAGCCTTCTGCATCAACTCCTTGGCCGCATCCTTTAATCCCATGGCGCGAATGGCAGCTGGCGGCGCGCCGATCCAGGTGATGCCCGCCGCTTCGACGGTTTCGGCAAACCCGGCATTTTCCGATAGGAATCCGTAACCCGGGTGGATGGCGTCAACTCCGGCCGAGCGGGCGGCGGCTAAGATTTTGTCCTGTGCCAGATAGCTTTCGCGCGCAGCCGCTGGACCAATGGCAATGGCCTCGTCAGCCTCGGCGACAAAAGGTAAGTCTTTATCGGCGTCCGAATAAACTGCAACGGTCCTAATGCCGAGCCGCTTTGCCGTGCGCTGAATGCGCCTCGCAATCTCTCCGCGGTTGGCGATAAGGATTTTGTCGAACATCGCCATTACATCCGGAAGAGGCCGAAGCGCGGCTGCTTCGGGATTGGGGCATTGAGAGAAGCGGAAATTGCGAGACCGAGAACATCCCGGGTTTGTACGGGGTCGATGATGCCGTCGTCCCACAGCCGGCCCGTTGCGAAGTAAGGGTTCCCTTCATCCTCGTACTTCTGCCGGATCGGGGCCTTGAATGCCTCCGCTTCTTCCGCTGTCCAACGCTCGGCATCGCGATGCACCGTGGACAGCACGGCCGCCGCCTGCTCACCGCCCATGACGGATATTCGCGAATTGGGCCACGTGAACAAGAATCTCGGAGAAAAAGCGCGGCCGCACATGCCGTAGTTCCCGGCGCCGAAGCTGCCGCCAATGAGGACGGTGAACTTGGGCACCGTAGCGGTCGAGACCGCGGTGACCAGTTTGGCGCCGTGCTTTGCGATACCTTCGGACTCGTATTTGCCGCCGACCATGAAGCCGGATACGTTCTGGAGAAACAGCAACGGAATTCGCCTCTGGCACGCAAGCTCGATGAAGTGCGCGCCTTTCTGTGCCGACTCCGAAAACAGAACGCCATTGTTGGCGAGGATCGCAACTGGGTAACCCCAGATGCGTGCAAAGCCGCAAACAAGCGTCGTCCCGAAGAGCGACTTGAACTCGTGGAAATCTGAATCGTCGACGAGCCGCCCGAGCACCTCTCGAACCTCGTAGGACGAGCGGACGTCGGTCGGCAAAATCCCGTAAAGATCTTGGGGATCGAGTCGGGGCGGCTTCGGCGTTGTCACCTCGATATCGACAATCTTTGGCTTGTTCAGCGCGGCAATGATATCGCGCACGATCAGCAGGGCGTGATCGTCGTTCGCTGCAACATGATCGACAACACCGGACTTGCGGCCGTGAACTTCGGCGCCGCCCAGATCTTCGGCCGAGATGATCTCGCCGGTCGCGGCTTTGACAAGCGGAGGTCCGGCCAGGAAGATCGTGCCTTGGTTGCGGACAATGACCGATTCGTCCGACATGGCTGGAACATAAGCGCCGCCGGCGGTGCACGACCCCATCACGCAGGCAATCTGCGGAATTCCGGCGGCCGACATCTGCGCCTGATTGTAGAAGATGCGGCCGAAATGATCCCGGTCGGGAAAAACATCCGCCTGATGAGGCAGATTGGCTCCGCCGGAATCGACGAGATAAACGCACGGCAGCCGGTTCTCCTGCGCGATCTCCTGGGCACGTAGGTGCTTCTTCACGCTCACCGGAAAATAGGCGCCGCCTTTGACCGTCGAGTCATTGGCGACAATCATGACTTCGCGGCTAGACACGCGTCCGATGCCGGCGATCAATCCCGCGCCCGGTGCTTCCCCGTCATACATGCCGTTCGCTGCGAGTGCGGCGATCTCCAGGAAGGGGGACCCCGGATCGAGCAGGAAATGAACCCGGTCGCGCGGCAAGAGCTTACCCCGGGCGACGTGCCGGTCGCGCGCGCTGGCCGAGCCGCCCTGCGCGGCAGCAGCCACGGTTTCCCGGAGCTTCGCCGCGAGGGTACGATGATGGGCGTCGTTGGCGCGGAATTCCGGGCTCGATCGATCGACGATTGTTGTCAAGACTGCCACGAAGGCCTCCGGATATCCATCGCTGCCGCCATTATGCGGTTTCCCGGAACAGCTCGCGGCCGATGAGCATGCGGCGGATTTCTGACGTGCCCGCCCCGATCTCGTAGAGCTTCGCGTCGCGCAACAAGCGGCCGGTGGGATA
This sequence comes from Hyphomicrobium sp., assembly GCA_031365865.1. Classification (GTDB taxonomy): domain Bacteria; phylum Pseudomonadota; class Alphaproteobacteria; order Rhizobiales; family Hyphomicrobiaceae; genus Hyphomicrobium_B. The sequence continues at coordinate 43,706 of JANLYX010000048.1, forward strand.
ATCGTTGATGTAGCCATTGCCGCCAAGAGCCTGAATGGCTTCGAGCGCACACCACGTCGCCTTCTCGGCCGCATAGAGTATACAGCCGGCCGCATCCTTCCGTGTCGTCTCGCCACGATCTGAGGCCGCTGCAACGGCGTAAACGTAGGCGCGGCAAGCGTTGAAAGACACGTACATGTCGGCGAGTTTGCCCTGCATCAGCTGAAACTCGCCGATCGGCTGGCCGAACTGCTCTCTCTCGTGCACGTAGGGAACAACGGCATCGAGGCACGCGCCCATGATCCCGAGCGGACCGCCCGCCAGCACCAGGCGCTCGTAGTCCAACCCCGACATCAGAACCTGCACACCACCGCCGAGCTTTCCGAGCACGTTTTCGGCTGGCACCTCGCAGTCCTGAAAAACAAGCTCGCACGTATTGGATCCGCGCATGCCGAGTTTGTCGAGCTTCTGCGCCGTCGAGAACCCCTTGAATTCTTTTTCGACCAGAAATGCGGTTAAGCCCTTGGGACCAGCGTCGGGATCGGTCTTGGCATAGACGACAAGCGTGTGCGCATCGGAACCATTGGTGATCCACATCTTGTTGCCATTCAAGATGTAGCGGTCGCCCTTTCTTTCGGCTCTGAGCTTCATGGCGACAACATCGGAGCCGGCGCCAGGCTCGGACATCGCAAGCGCGCCGAAATGCTCGCCCGAGCACAGCTTCGGCAGGTACTTCGCCTTCTGTGATGGCGTGCCGTGGCGATTGATCTGGTTGACGCACAGGTTCGAGTGCGCACCATAGCTGAGCCCGATCGAAGCGGATGCGCGGCTGATCTCTTCCATCGCCACCACATGCGCCACGTAGCCCATGCCGCTGCCGCCGTACTCCGGATCGGCTGTGATGCCGAGGAGGCCCAGTTGTCCGAGCTCCGGCCAGAGATCGCCTGCGAATGTATTCGAAGCGTCGATCTCGGCGGCGCGCGGCGCCAGTTTTGCCTGCGCCCATTTGCGAACACTCTCGCGCAAAGCATCGATCTCGTCTCCAAGCGCGAAATTCAAGGTGCCATCGAACAAGAGAGATGCCTTTCCGGTTGCCGCTGCGCTGCTTCGCGCGCGGCTATGTTTTCAAGCCCAGTTCCGCAATCATTTCGTCACGCATCTTGTATTTTTGTGCCTTGCCGGTTGCTGTCATAGGGAGCTCCTGGCGAAAGCGAATGTATTTCGGCACTTTGTAATGCGAGATCTTATCCTTGCAGAAGGCGCGAATTTCGTCCTCGTCCGCCGATTGGCCTTCCCGGCAGACGATCCAAGCGCAAAGTTCCTCTCCGAAATGATCATCGGGAACGCCGAAGACCTGCACCTCCCGGATCTTCGGATATTTTATCAGAAATTCCTCGACCTCGCGGGGATAGATGTTCTCGCCGCCGCGAATGACCATATCCTTCAATCGTCCGACGATACTGCCGTAGCCCTCCTCGTCGATAACACCGAGATCGCCTGTATGCATCCACCCGTCTTTGACCGCTTCGCGCGTGCGCCTGTCGTCGTCCCAATAGCCGAGCATCACGGAGTAGCCGCGCGTGCATATTTCGCCGGCAACCCCAACCGGCACCGTATGGCCATCGCCGTCGACAATTTTGACTTCCACATGCGGATGGACGCGCCCGACCGTTGACACGCGCCGCTCGAGGGGATCGTCGATCGCACTTTGAAACGAAACGGGGCTCGTCTCGGTCATGCCGTAGCAGATCGTCACCTCGCTCATGTGCATTTCCGAGTTGACGCGCTTCATAAGCTCGACCGGGCATGGCGCACCTGCCATCACGCCCGCTCTTAAGGACTTGAGATCGTATGAGTTGAAGTTCGCGACATCGAGCATGGCGGCGAACATCGACGGCACGCCGTAGAGAGCCGTGCAGCGCTCGCGCGCAACTGTCTCCAAGGTTACGCGGGGATCGAAGCCCTCGCCCGGAAAGACCATCGTGGCACCTGTGGAAACGCAACCCAAAACACCCATCACCATGCCAAAACAGTGATAGAGTGGAACTGGAATGCAAAGCCTGTCATCCGGTGCGAACGCCATCGTGGCGACAGTGAAATAGCCATTATTCACGATATTGCGATGTGTAAGTGTCGCGCCTTTGGGCGAACCCGTCGTGCCGCTCGTGAATTGAATGTTGATTGCATCATCGGGATGGAGCGCCGCTGCAATAGCGTCGAGCGCGGCTATGTCCTGGGCGTCCGGTGCCCCATTAAGATCCTCAAACCTCAACATGCCCGTTTCTGGATCGTTGCCGGTCTTGATGATGAACTCGAGATGAGGGAGCTTGGCTGCATGCAGGTGGCCGGAGCCATGTGCCGCGAGTTCTGGCGCTAGGCTTTTGAGCATTGCCAGATAATTGGAAGACTTGAATTGTTCCGCGGTCACGATGGCCCGGCAGCTGACCTTGTTCAGTGCGTATTCAAGCTCCGACACGCGGTAGGCCGGATTGATATTGACAAGTACCAGGCCGAGCCGCGCTGTCGCAAATTGGGTAACCAGCCATTCGGGGCTGTTCGGTCCCCACATGCCGACGCGATCGCCCTTCTTCAAGCCGAGCTTGAACAAACCGTACGCGAAAGCGTCAACCTTGCGGGCGAACTCCGCCCACGACCATATGATGTCATGGGAGTGGAAGACGGCGGCCGCGCGATAAGGGAACCGCCGTGCCACCGCCCGCAGTAAGGTGGGAATGGCCACGTCCAGCAGAGGTGGAACTTGCGCACCCTTGACGTACGAAAGGGCGTTGCGCGGTCTCAAGTCTGCTGAGGATGGGTTACTGTTCATTTCGGTTCTTCAACTCGGGTGTCCCCGGAGTGTCGCCAGGTCGTTTGCGAGCCTGCCAACTCCACAAAAGCAAAAGTTATTCTAACAATCCCCGGCAGCGGGGAGTCTCGCTGCCCGGCACCGCCTACGCCTTGCGCAACTCTTCGAAGTCACTCTCGGCAAACTGCACTGCGCTAGGCGGGGCCTCAGCGGGGTGCTGCTGCTCCATGCGTCTGAGTTGTACCCGTTGGATCTTGCCGGAAATAGTCTTCGGTAACTCGCTCACAAATTCGATCTTTCGGATGCGCTTGAACGGCGCCAGACGCGCGTTGGTATGCTGGAAGATCGATAGAGCCACCGCGCGGGTTGGAGCAACGCCGCTTTTCAGGAGGATGAAGGCTTTGGGTAATGCCAGACGCATGGGGTCAGGCGACGGCACGATCGCTGATTCAAGAATACTGTCGTGCTCGATGAGCACGCTCTCGAGTTCGAATGGACTGATGCGGTAATCGGAAGACTTGAAGACATCGTCGGTGCGTCCAACAAAGGTCAGATAACCGTCTTCGTCGCCGAATGCGACGTCCGAAGTCCCGTATTTCTCACCCTCGACGGCTCTTAGTCCAGCCTCAGTTTCGTAGCCGACCATCAATCCGGCGGGCTTACCCTCATCGAGTATGACACACACTTCGCCTTCGCGAGCGGTTTGGCTATCTGCATCGAGCAGGCGGATCTTGTAACCAGGCATGGCCCGGCCCATGGCGCCGGGCTTGACGGGCTGCCCAGGAGAATTGGCGACAAGCGCCGTCGTCTCGGTCTGCCCGTAACCGTCGCGTATGATGATACCCCACGCGCGCTGCACCCGCTCTATCATCTCCGGATTGAGGGGCTCGCCTGCTGCGCAGACCTCGCGCAAGCGCACGGGGTAGTCAGAAAGCGGTTCCTGCGCCAACAGGCGCCAGACCGTTGGAGGCGCGCACAACGTCGTCGCTTCGCAACGCACGAGTTCCTTGAGAAGCACTTTGGCCTCGAAGCGCGCCTGATTGACCATCAGCACCGTAGCGCCCGCATTCCATGGCGCGAAAAACGAGCTCCACGCGTGCTTTGCCCATCCCGGCGACGACACGTTGACGTGCACATCGCGAGGCTTCAAGCCGAGCCAATACATGGTCGAAAGCGCACCTACCGGATAACTGCGCTGCGTGTGCAAAACGAGCTTCGGCGCCGCAGTCGTACCCGACGTGAAATAAAGGAGCATCGGATCTCCGGGGTTCGTCGGCCCATCGGGCGCGAAGTCCGGCAGTTCTTTGCGCGCATCGGCATAGTCGATCCAGCCGATACCAGATCCGCCGCCAATGCAAATCTTGGTAACGCCATCCAGCGCAAGCTTGGCGAATTTCTCGCTCTGGTCCGCTGCGGTGACGATGCAGCGCGCCCTGCCGCGCTTCACGCGATCAGCCAGTTCTTCGCTCGACGCCAATGTCGTCGTCGGTATCAGCACGGTGCCGAGCTTGATGGAAGCCAGCATGACTTCCCATAGCTCTTCTGTATTGCCGAGAACCATCAAAATGCGATCTCCGCGCCGCAACCCGAGTGCGCGCAGAAGATTGGCGGTCTCATTCGATCGTCTGGACAGTTCCAAGAAGCTCGACTTGGCGTCGCGGCCGGTTACGGCGTCGGCAATCCACAGAGCGCATTGATCGCGTGTCTTGGGATCGGAAGCAAGAACACCATCGAACCAGTCTAGCGCCCAGTTGAAGGCAACTGGGTCTGGCCACCGGAATTGAGAATAAGCCTTGGCGTAATCGGAGCGATTGTCGAGCAGAAAAGCGCGGGCCTCGGCGAACGTGGGCATTCAACCCTCCCTGGGCAATTGAACTTAACGCTTGCAGACGTCTTGCGGTACGACCGTCATGTGTTGCGGAACTCGGGCTTCCTCTTCTCGAGGAACGCGGCCATCCCCTCCTTCTGGTCGGCCGTCGCGAATGCGGCATGAAACACGCGCCGCTCGAAGCGCACACCTTCGCTCAATGCCAACTCTTCCGCGCGATTGATGCACTCCTTGATCGCACATCATCGCAACTTCGCACCCGCCCCCGAGCGCGAACCCGGCGACGGCGGCGATCTTGGGCTTGCGGCACTTTACGAAACGATCCCATAGACTGAAATGATCGGTGATAAACATGTCCGGCGCCGATTTCAGATGCATCTCCTTGATGTCCGCTCCCGCCGCAAAGGCCTTTTCAGAGCCTGTGATCACGAGACAGCCGATCTCGCCGTCCCGGTCGAACGCCTCGGCGCACGCAACCAGCTCCTCGGCCGCTTTCAGATTGAGCGCGTTGAGCGCTTTGGGACGATTGAACGTGATCAAGGCGACGCGGCCATGCCGCTCGACTGTGAGGGTTTCGTAACTCATGGTCATCGCCCTATGCTGGCCTCTTCTGGGTCTCAAGAAACTTGATGATGCCAGAAAAGTCCGTGTCGCCGAAGCCCGCTTCGGAGAATTGAGAATAAATCTGCTCGGCCAAGGCGCCGAGCGGCGTCGCTGCGCCGGCCGCCGCGGCTGCCTTCTGCGATAGCCTCACATCTTTGAGCATCAGGTTTGCCGCGAAGCCGGCCTTGTAGCCGTTGTTCGCGGGCGAAGCCGGAACCGGTCCTGGCACCGGGCAATAGGTTTCAAGCGACCAGCAGCGCCCCGACGATGCGGTGATCACATCATACATGGCCTGGTTTGCAAGCCCTAGCCTGGCGCCGAGATTGAGCGCTTCGCTGACGCCGATCATGGAAATCGCAAGCAGCAAATTGTTGCAGATCTTGGCTGCCTGTCCGGCGCCGGCCCCGCCGCAAAGGAAGACCTTTCGCCCCATTTTCATAAGGATGGGCTCGGCCCGCGCGTACGCCTCCTGCGTACCGCCGGCCATGAATGTCAGCGCCGCCTGGCGCGCACCACCCACACCGCCTGAGACCGGCGCATCGAGGCTTGCAGCTCCGTGTGCTGCGGCAAGTTCGTGCGCCTTGCGCGCACTCTCGACGTCGATCGTCGAGCAATCGATCAGCAATGCGCCTTGGCGTGCCGATGCCAGCGCGCTGTTCCAGGTTTCGAGCACATGCTCACCTGCTGGCAGCATGGTGATAATCACGTCCGCATTGGTCGCCGCATCCGCCGCTAAGGTTGCAATTGCGGCGCCAGCCTCACGAGCCGCATCCCGAGCCGACGCGCTGATGTCAAATGCGATGACTTTGTAGTTCGCCTTAAGCAGGTTCTGGCACATGGGCTGGCCCATGTTACCAAGACCGATGAAGGCAATACTTTGTTCGCTCATCTCACACCTCTCCACCGCGAAACGGAATCGCGAACTCCGGCTGATAATTCAGATACGTGTCGACGTCTGCTTGCGTCACCGCATCGAACTCTGCGGGCTGCCACTTGGGATTCCGGTCCTTGTCAATAACCGCCGCGCGTATGCCCTCCTTGAAGTCTCGGCCGACTGCCGTCACCCGCAACACAGCTCTGTATTCACGCTCCAAGCACTCTTCCAGGCACTTCGCACCGCGCGCCAAACGCAGGAGCCGCAACGCCACCTTGAGACTCGTTGGCGACTTGGTTCTTATCGCATGAGCAAGCCCGGCAGCGAACGTATCGCCACTTCCCTCTAGGCGTGCGATAATGTCCTCGACTCGATCGCCCGTCATGCAAGAATTGATGATGTCTCGATGCGGGCCCAAAACCGCCGCTGGCGGCTCTTCGCTGTATCGCAAGAGAAGGGCCCTGATCGCGGCATCCGAAGACACTGGCGGAATGCCGGCAATTTCGCGTGCAAGCTCGTCAATGTGCGAGGATTGCACAAAGTAGTCCGCAAGTCCGGCGGCGATGGCGTCCGCGGGGCCGATCGTCATTCCGGTGAGCGCTAGGCACGTGCCAATCTCGCCCGGCGCGCGCGACAGGAGCCAAGTGCCGCCGACATCCGGTATCATGCCGATGCCAACTTCGGGCATGGCGGCTTTTGTGCATTCGGTCACGATTCTATGGCGCGCGTGAGCCGCCACACCAATGCCGCCGCCCATGACAACTCCGTCCATGAAAGCGACGAGCGGCTTCGGGTAGCGCGCCATGTAGGCATTGAGCGCGTACTCATCAGCCCACATGCGGGCCGGCCAGTCATCAGGGCTCTCGAGGCTTTGGTAGAGGCGGCGAATATCGCCCCCGGCGCAGAGGCCTCGACCACCCGCGCCGCGAATGAGCACACAACCTACCGCTGAATCTCTCTCGGTCTCCTCGAGCGCGCGCGCCACGTCTTGTATCATTTCCAGCGACAGAGCATTCAGCGCCTCGGGCCGATTGAGAATGATCGTCCGCAAGCTTCCCTGCGTGCGCAACAGAACCTGCCCGTTGGTTGTTCCGACGCCCTGGGCGCACATATTCATCGCACTCCGAGAATCTGGCGCGCTATGATCACGCGCATAATCTCGTTTGTCCCTTCGAGTATTTGGTGAACACGCAGGTCGCGGACGATCTTTTCTACTCCGTACTCGGCGAGATATCCGTAACCCCCGAGCATCTGCTGTGCCTTGTTCGCGATCGCGTAGCCGGCGTCCGTGACATAGAGTTTAGCCATGGCGCATCGCAATTGCGCATCGCCGTCGCCCCGATCGTAGGATGCCGCGGCCGCATAGAGGAAGGTGCGCGCCGCCTCGAGTTCCGTAAACATCTCAGCAACGCGGAATTGCAAACCCTGGAACTCATCGAGCCGTTTGCCGAACGCTGTGCGCTGCCGCATGTAGGCAATGGCTTTGTCGACGGCCGCCTGGGCACCGCCTAGCGAGCACGCGGATATATTGAGTCGACCCCCCGTGAGCCCAGCGAGTGCGATCTTAAACCCATCCCCTTCCTGACCGATCAGGTTTTCCGCGGGAACGCGGCAATCCTCGAATATGACCGCGCGCGTCGGCTGGGCATTCCAGCCCATCTTGCGCTCAATGGCTCCGAAGCTCAGTCCTTTGGCATCCGCCGGCACGAGGATAGCGGAAACACCCGCGGGACCCTGGCCGCCGGTCCGGGCCATCACGACGTAATAGTCAACGGCGCCGGCACCGGAGATGAATTGCTTCGATCCGTTGAGAACATAGTCTGAATTGGATCCGTTGCGGCGCGCTGTCGTCTTAAGCGCCGCCGCGTCCGACCCGCTGCCCGGCTCCGTCAGGCAATAGGCCGTGAGACTCTCCATCCGGCAGAGCGCCGGCAAATAGCGGGCGCGCTGTGCCGTTGAACCATGCGCATCAATTAACGACGCGCACATATTGTGTATGGAAATATACGCCGACACAGTGGGACAGCCCATCGCTAGCGCCTCGAAGATCAGCGCCGCATCGAGCCGCGTGAGTGCAGATCCGCCCGCGTCCTCCTTAACGTAGATGCCGCCCATGCCGAGCGCCGCCGCCTCGCGGAAGACTTCGACGGGAAAATGTCTCTCCTCATCCCACCTGAGCGCGTGCGGCGCGATTTTTTCCGCAGCGAAGTCGCGCGCCATATCGCGGATGGCAACTTGCTCCGCTGGCAATGAATAGAGCATTCCGTTTCGCCTTAAGTTACCGTGTTTGTGTACCCTGCCGCTCTCGTCATTTCATCGTCGGGATGGTGAACTCCGCGCCCTTGCTCATGTCTGCGGGCCAGCGCGACGTCACCGTCTTGGTTCGCGTATAGAACCGGATCGAATCGGGGCCATGCTGATTGAGATCGCCGAACCCTGATTTCTTCCAGAAGCCGAAGGTATGGTAAGCAAGCGGCACGGGGATCGGCACGTTGACGCCGACCATGCCGACTTTTACGCGGGACACGAACTCGCGGGCAGTGCCGCCGTCTCTCGAGTAGATGGCAACGCCATTACCGTATTCGTGCTCAGTTGCGAGCCGCGTTGCCTCCTCGAAATCACGGGCGCGCACGGTCGTGACCACAGGCCCGAAGATCTCTTCCTTGTAGATGCGCATGTCCGGCTTGACGTGGTCGAACAGCGAGCCCCCAATGTAAAAGCCTTTTTCGTAGCCTTGCATCTTGAAGCCGCGGCCATCGACGGCAAGCGTGGCGCCTTCCTTAACACCTATATCGATGTAGGACTTGACGCGCTCAATCGCGTCCGCCGTAACCATAGGTCCAAAATCCGCGGCGAGATCCGTCGATGGACCGATCTTCAGCGCCTCGACGCGTGGGACGAGTTTCTGCATGAAAGCATCGGCCGTCTTCTCGCCGACCGGCACCGCAACCGAGATCGCCATGCATCTCTGCCCTGCCGAGCCGTAGCCAGCGCCGACGATAGCATCGACGGCTTGATCGAGATCAGCGTCCGGCATGCGGAATGCCGACCGCAAACTCGACGACTTCAAGGCCGCGCTGAATATCGCCCTTGGCATCGGGAATAGTCTTACCGTGCTCACGGGCTAGCAGCTCCGCAAGGCTGTTCATGTTGTGCGACAGAAGATCGAGAAATTT
>JANLYX010000082.1:0-15106 GCA_031365865.1 Hyphomicrobium sp.
TCGCTGCCTATAACTTCGCAAGAAGGCTCAAGACCCTCAAAGGCCTTACGCCCTACGAATACATCTGCAAAGCCTGGACAAAAGAGCCACAGAGATTCACTTTAAACCCGCTCCAGCAAATGCCGGGACTAAACATCTAGGCGACGGGCCCCAGCTTCAAATCTATTTCAGAATCGAAAAGAGCGTAATCGCAGGTCAACTCTTCGCCTTTGGCGATGTCGCGGGTGGCAATGTCATAGCCTTCGCAGCCGTCCGGATAGACGCCCGCCGTGTTGGGATCGCTGCAATGGTTCATGAAACGGGCGTTGTCCAGGCAGGCGACATATTTGCCGGTGCGAGAGTGAAGGTACACGTAGCGCCGCAACTCGAGACGCGCCGTCTCGGGCAAGCCGGCGATGTCGGCCGCGCCAAAGGTCTGGTCGAAGCCGATCACAAACCGCCAGGTGACGGTGCCCTTGGGAATATCTTCATCAGCGAACAGGCCAAGGCCCTCGATCTGGCTCATCCCCAACTTCGTCTTGACCATCAGCATTGTCTACCGTCCCTTGATGCCGGCGCGTGGTGAGAAGTGATCCGCGCGGCGATTTCGGCAGTTTACATAGCGACGTTCGTGGCCTTGAGAAGGCCGCTCGTCTCTAGCGCTTGACGGACGCTCGAACTGTCGAAAGGTCAAACATCCTTGAATGCCATCGCGCAGTTTTCTGTCATCGCTTTTCTCGTCGCGGCCACCGCCGTCACCGGCTCGGTTTTTATGCCGGGCGAGTGGTACGCGGCCCTCAACAAACCAAGCTGGACACCGCCCGATTGGCTATTCCCGATTGCATGGACGGTGCTCTACGTCATGATCGCGATTGCCGGCTGGCTTATCTGGCGGCGTGCCGGCTGGAGCCAAGCCATCCGGCTTTGGGGCATCGGGCTGATCCTCAACGCGCTGTGGTCGTACGTGATGTTTGGCCGCCACGAAATAGGCTGGGCGCTCGCCGACATCATCGGGCTTTGGCTGTCCGTTGCGGCATTCATCTGGGTCGCCCTGCCGATTGATTTGCGCGCCGCCGCCCTGTTTGCCCCTTACCTGGCCTGGGTCAGCTTTGCGGGCGTGCTCAATTTCGCGGTTTGGCGCATGAATTAGCCCTCGCTCGTGGAAGACCGGCGGCTGCGTCACGGGGATTATTGCCCTTGGGCCATTGATCGCGTAACCCGGTGTTCATGACCCAACTCCACACCGATAGCGTCCTTATCATTGATTTCGGCAGCCAGGTGACCCAGCTTATTGCGCGCCGGGTCCGCGAGGCTGGCGCGTACTGCGAGATCCACCCCTTCCAGAGCGCCGGTGCCGCGTTTGCCAAGCTGAAACCCAAGGCTGTGATCCTTTCGGGAGGGCCCGCTTCAGTGACGGAACCCAGCTCGCCGCGGGCGCCTGCTGGCATCTTCGCCGCTGGCTTGCCCATTCTTTCGATCTGCTATGGCCAGCAGACCACGGCGGTCCAGCTGGGCGGTGTGGTCGAAGGCGGGCACGCCGCCGAATTCGGCCGGGCTGATATTACAATCGTGCAAAACAGCGCCTTGTTCGATGGCTTGTGGGAGACCGGAAAAAGCTATCCCGTTTGGATGAGCCACGGTGACCGGGTCACTAAGTTGCCGGAGGGTTTCACGGTCAAGGCTACAAGCGAGAACGCGCCCTTCGCCATCGCCACCGATGAGGCGCGCCGCATCTACACGACCATGTTCCACCCCGAGGTCGTGCACACGCCCGATGGCGCCAAGCTGATCTCGAATTTCGTTCACAAAATCGCCGGCCTCAAATCCGATTGGACGATGAGCGCTTACCGGCGCGAGATGACCGCCAAGATCCGCGCTCAAGTCGGCAAGGGCCGGGTCATCTGCGGGCTCTCGGGCGGCGTCGATAGCACGGTCGCGGCCGTGCTCATTCACGAAGCCATCGGCGATCAGTTGACCTGCGTCTTCGTCGATCACGGTCTGATGCGGATGGATGAAGCCGGGCAGGTCGTCGGGCTGTTCCGCGATCACTACAACATCCCCCTCGTGCATGTGGATGCGTCGAAACAGTTCCTTGGTGCGCTCGCGGGCGTGTCCGATCCCGAGACCAAGCGCAAGGCCATCGGCAAACAGTTCATCGAGGTCTTCGAGGCTGAAGCCAAGAAAATCGGCCGTGCCGAAGGCGCGCGGCAACAGCCAGCGGAATTTCTGGCTCAGGGCACGCTTTATCCCGACGTCATCGAGAGTGTGTCGTTTACCGGCGGGCCATCGGTCACCATCAAGTCGCACCACAACGTGGGCGGACTGCCCGAACGCATGAACATGAAACTGGTCGAACCGTTGCGCGAATTGTTCAAGGACGAGGTCCGAGCACTTGGCCGCGAGCGTGGGCTGCCCGATGCGTTTGTTGCCCGTCACCCGTTTCCGGGGCCGGGCTTGGCGATCCGCATTCCGGGCGAGATCACGCCGGAAAAGCTCGAAATCTTGCGCAAGGCCGACGCCATCTATCTCGACGAGATCCGCAAGGCCGGCTTGTACGATGTCATCTGGCAGGCCTTTGCCGTGTTGCTGCCGGTTCGCACCGTCGGCGTCATGGGTGACGGGCGCACTTACGATCACGTCTTGGCGCTAAGGGCCGTGACCTCGGTCGACGGCATGACGGCGGACTTCTATCCCTTCGACATGAATGTCTTGGGTCGTGCAGCAACCCGCATCATCAACGAGGTCAAGGGCATCAACCGCGTCGTCTATGACGTCACCTCGAAACCGCCGGGCACAATCGAGTGGGAGTGACCAGCAGACTTTTGAAGCCGACAGGCGAATTTTACTGGCGGAAATCTTACAGCTTTCACGCTGCTTTACCGCGAACCGCCGCCTCGATCGCGGCAACGTCGATTTTTTTCATGTGCATCATGGCTTCGAAAGCGCGCTTGGCTGTGTCGCCGCCGGCCGCCAGTGCATCAGTCAGCACTCTTGGTGTGATCTGCCATGATACGCCCCATTTGTCCTTGCACCAGCCGCAGGCGCTTTCCGCTCCGCCATTTTCGATGATGGCATTCCAGTAGCGGTCGGTTTCGGCTTGGTCGTCAGTTGCGATCTGGAACGAGAAAGCTTCATTATGCTTAAATACGGGGCCGCCATTGAGGCCAATGCACGGAATACCCGCGACTGTGAATTCGACCGTCAGAACATGACCCTTTTTGCCGTTGGGATAATCGGCGGGCGCGCGGTGGACGGCGATGATCTCGCTATCAGGAAAGGTCGAGGTGTAGAAATTCGCCGCCTCCACTGCGGTACCGTCATACCAAAGGCAAACTGCATTCTTCGACATAAGCGTTTTTGACATGGCCGCTGTCCTTTGTTCTGCGGATAAAATCTTAGGAACTTCAGTCCCATCGATCCGCAACGATCCGGTGACGGTTTAACCCCTCGCCGCGGACAAGGGTTCCAGCATGGGTAATCGTTAAAGCAGCAAACGGTAAATCAAACAAATTGAAAAATCCCCGCCGGGGAACAGCAGGGATTTCACTCGTCTCACTCTTGCGTCTGCTTCTAACTAGCGGTGGTGTCCGTGGTGGCCGTGATGTCCGCCATAATTTCCGCCGCCGCCTCCGCGACCGATAGCAAAGCCGCTCGAATAGTAAGGCGTGTAGCTGCGGTAGTACGACCGGCGGTAGCTGGGCGCGTAATCGTAGTCGTATCCGTTATCGTAATAGCTGTCGTAATAACGGTGGCGGTGATGAGATCGGCTGAGCGCGATGCCGCCGATCACCGCGGCCGCTATTCCGAACGCCACCGCGCCGTCGCCGCGAGAGTGCGCGGCAGCGGGTTGCGGCAGACTTGAAACCACGGATAAGGCCAGCACGGGTGCCAGCAACTTCGACATGATGTTACGCATGAGGGTCTCCTTGCACCTCTTCAACCGCGGATGCGATCAATCGGTTCCCGGAAACTTAGGACGCAAGGCTCTAGGATCAAGGGCTTCTGGGCAGAGACTGTTTTCTCTCAGCCAGCGGATCTCGGGCGCAAGGTCTGAAACCAGACAAAAAAGAGCGGACCAAGTTGCGGGGACTTGGTCCGCTCTTGCGCCGTCTCGATTCTGATACGCAGAACACTCGAGACGTTTTGCGGCGCGTATGCTGCCCGACGCTGGTACAAACAGGCAGCCTTGCCGCGTTGAAAGAACAACGCGCGCCGTTCGGGATTAGTCCGCGCCTGCCTGTGGATAAAAATGACAATTTGACATCCCGAGAATATCGAAATAACCAATTGATATTATTATTAAAAATATAAAATCTATAAAATCCCCCGGGTCGAAGTCACCCGGGGGTTAGGGCAAAATGGGGAACTGATGCGGCCCGGCTCGGCCACCGGGGGCATGGCTTGGCGGGCCGCCGCTCTCACCACCAGCCTTTGCAAACGAAGTACTGCTTTTTCCAGTAGTAGCTGCCGGTGTACTGCCACTTGTCGTAATAGTAGCCACAGCCCCCGCCGTAGCTCGGCGTCACGACGAACCGGACATGCGGTCCGTGTTGGAAATTGTTGAAGCCCTTGTGGCTGTGGGCGTTGGCTGAGCCTGTTCCAAGCATCGCGAGCACGGCGGCAGTGCTGGCGACCATAAGCGATTTCGTTGACATCTGACAAATCTCCAAAAGTGTCCGCCTAATTGAGACGGACGGGCCATCCGGGGCGCGATTTCGCCGCCGAAGTCTGAAGATTTGCCGTTTCGTGACAAAGCGGGCAGTTCCCTCTGGAACAATTAGAAAAAAAACGTCCGGCTTGAATGTGCCGGACGCTCAGGGCCAAGGTCAGGTCAGCTGCGTCCGACTATTCAACGCACTGATAGTATCGGCGCTTCCAAGACAGACTTCCGGTGTCTTGGTAGCGCTGCCAGTAATAGCCGCAATCGCCGCTGTACGAGCTGTAGCCGTAGTCATAATCATAGAACGGCGACCCGTAGGCGAGGTAGCGTCCTCCATGTCCGCGATGGTGGTGACTATGCCGATTGCCACCATTCCAGTTGCCCGCTGTATTACCACTGACGCGAGGACCGCGCTGCACGAAGCCGCCGGCGCGTGGAGTACCGGGATTGCCCATACGTACTCGCGGAGCAATAACGTTAGCGCCGCCTCCGCCACCACCGACATGGATGCCGCCTCCGCCACCGTGGTGCATTCCTCCGCCACCTTCGCGCGCGTAGACGTCTGGGACCGCGAGACCGGCGGCCAGGATGGCAGCCGCTCCCAAACTCATCAACATATTCATATCTATTTGCCTCCTGAACACAGTTGCCGCTGTCCACAGCGAACAGCGGCTCATTGCTCTTAACTAGGTACGCCCGGCCAAGAATTCAGGTTCCATTGCCGAGAAACGTGGCGCGCAAGATCGCGTGATCGATCCCCAAACCCGCGCGAGGTCACTTTTTCGAGAGTTCGACATTCAGGCGGGTCATTGGCTGCAAGCGTGACTTCGTCTCAAGATGTCGACGATCTGATCTGGAGACGCGTCAACAGGCACCGCTGTGAAGGCGGCGGATGTAGCCAAGGCGGCTTCGAGGCGCGTTTGAAATTGGCTTCGATCGAGTTCGATCGTGCCAAATTGTTTGAGATGATCGGTTACAAATTGCGTGTCGAGCAACACAAACCCTCCGGCAATAAGCCGGGCGGTCAAATGAACCAGCGCGATCTTCGAGGCATCGCGCTCGAAGGAGAACATGCTCTCCCCGAAAAACGCGCCCTTGAGAGCAACACCGTAAAGACCTCCGACCAGCTTATCCTCCGACCAAACTTCGATAGTGTGACAGGAGCCCTGCTCGAACAGTTCCCGGTAGAGGTTGCGAATGCGTTTGTTGATCCAGGTGGTGGTGCGACCGGGACGGGGCGCTGAGCAACCGTCGATTACGGCATCGTAGGCGGTGTCGATCTTGACCTTGAACGGCGTGGTGCGAATGGTCTTGAGAAGCCGCCTCGAAAAATGCGCGCTCTCTAACGGCAGAATGCCGCGATGTTGCGGTTCGATCCAATAAAGTGCCGGATCGTCAGCACTTTCGGCCATGGGGAAAATTCCGCAGCTGTACGCTTTTAGGAGCACCTGCGGTGTGATCTCAATCATCGGGTCGTCACGCGACGCCATGAACCTTCGAACACTCCAATACAATGCTGCGCCTTCATTGGGCGCAGGCTTCTAGGAACAAGCTTATTTCATTCCGAGGTATTTTTCGAGCCAATGAATGTCATACAGTCCATCGACGATGTCGGACTGCTTCACAAGATCCTGAAACAGCGGGATTGTGGTTTCAATGCCGTCGATGACGAATTCCGACAGCGCCCGGCGCAGCCGCATCATGCAATCGTTGCGGGTTTTTCCGTGGACGATGAGCTTGCCGATCAAGCTGTCGTAATAGGGCGGGATGTTGTAGCCCTGATAGGCGCCGCTATCGACGCGCACGCCAAGGCCGCCCGGCGGGTGCCAATAGGTGATTTTGCCGGGAGAAGGCCGAAAGGTCTTGGGGTTTTCCGCGCAAATCCGGCACTCGATGGCGTGCCCCGAAAAAACGATATCTTCTTGGCGGAAGTTCAACGGCGCACCGGAGGCAACGCGGATCTGCTCGAGCACTAGATCGAGCCCGGTGACCATTTCCGTGACCGGATGTTCAACTTGAAGTCTTGTATTCATTTCGATGAAATAGAATTCGCCGTCTTCAAATAGGAACTCGACGGTGCCGGCGCCGCGATACTTGATCTTGCGCATGGCATCCGCGACGGTTTCGCCGATCCTCTGACGCTGAGCTGCGTTGAGAGCGGGCGAGGGGGCTTCTTCAAGAACTTTCTGGTGGCGGCGCTGCAACGAGCAATCGCGTTCGCCGAGATGCACGGCGTTGCCTAGGCCGTCGCCAAAGACCTGGATTTCGATGTGACGCGGTTTCTGGAGATACTTCTCGATATAGACCGCGTCGTCGTTGAAGGCGGCTTTGGCTTCCGATCGCGCGGTGGCCAGCGCTACGCCGATGTCGGCGAGGCTGTGGGCGACCTTCATGCCGCGTCCGCCACCACCGGCAGCGGCTTTGATTAGAACCGGAAAGCCCATCTTCTTGGCAACTTCGATAGCCTGAGCTTCGCTCGTCACCGCGCCGTCTGAACCTGGCACAACCGGAATGCCGAGCTTTTTGGCGGTTACCTTGGCTTCGATCTTGTCGCCCATGATCCGGATATGTTCGGAGGTCGGGCCGATAAACGTGATCTTGTGTTCTTCCAAGATCTCGGCGAAGCGGGCATTCTCCGAAAGAAAACCATAACCGGGATGCACGGCATCGGCGCCGGTGATTTCGCACGCTGTCACGAGCGCCGGAATATTGAGGTAGCTGTCGCGCGCCGCCGGCGGACCGATGCAAACACTCTCGTCGGCCAGCCTGACGTGCATGGCATCGGCGTCGGCGGTCGAGTGGACGGCAACCGTTGCAATACCGAGTTCCTTGCATGCGCGCTGAATGCGCAACGCAATCTCTCCACGGTTGGCGATCAGGATCTTGTCGAACATTTGCGTCTTGGGCGGCGATCCAGTCCTAGCCATCGATCCCTAACGGGTGCTTGGCTTAAGGTCTGGCGGCGGACGCCACTTCTCCTATTGTTATTCAATGATGACGAGCGGTTCACCGTATTCGACCGGCTGACCGTTATCGAAAAGAATTTTCGTAACCGCACCGGCGCGGGGTGCTGGAATCTGGTTCATCGTTTTCATGGCTTCGATGATCAACAGCGTGTCGCCCTGGTTGACCTTCGAGCCGACCTCGATGAAGACGGCGGCGCCAGGCTCGGGCGAGCGGTAAGCAGTGCCAACCATCGGCGATTTGACGGCGCCTGGGTGCTTGCCGTGGTCGTTGGCGGCGGCGGGCGCGACTGCAGCAGCAACCGGTCCTGCGTGTGCAGGGACGCTGTGCATGATGGGTGCCGCTGCGGTCATAGTGACGGTGCGTGCGACGCGGATCTTCAGACCGCTTTTTTCGATCTCGATTTCGGTCAGGCCGGTGTCGTTCAAAAGTTCCGCCAGTTCGCGGATCATTTGGCCTTCGGCGCTGGGTTTTGCCCCTTGATCTTTCGCCGTCATCTCTTGGCTCTTCCTTCTCTCAAATCATGCGTGTTGTTGATAAGCTTGCTACCGCTTCGTGGCCGCGCCCTTTTGCAGGATCCCTGCCATGGCTTCCATGGCTAGCTCATACCCTTTGGCCCCAAGTCCGCAGATAACCCCCGTTGCGGCAAGCGAAATGTAGGAGTGCTGGCGGAATTGATCGCGTCTGAAAATATTCGACAGATGCACCTCGATGACCGGTAACTCTGCCGCTTGCAGGGCGTCGAGGATTGCGACCGAGGTATGGGTGTAACCGCCGGCGTTGAGGATAATGCCTTGGGCCTTTTCCCGCGCCTCCTGAATCCAGTTGACCAGTTCGCCCTCGATATTGGATTGGCGAAAATCGATTGTCAGCCCTTGCACCTTGGCGGCAGCCGTCGCGCGGCCTTTGATATCCTCGAGGGTATCGCGGCCATAGATTTCGGGCTCGCGCAAGCCGAGCATGTTGAGGTTTGGGCCGTTCAGAACAAAGATCGGTTTTGCCATGGGAGGGCGGCTATCGGGCTCAGGTAAGGTGGGCTTACGGATAAGGGTGGCCCCGGCAGGGACAACCCCAGCGGTCTATCAGCTTTCCCACACCTGCGAAAGGGTTTGGCCGCACGCTAGTCTTGAGAGACGGCCCCTCGTCTAACCCTCTGAAATACCCTATCTTATTAACAATAGGCGCAGCCGGATTTGCGGAAGTCCTTGACCAATGTCTGCAACTGGTCGTGGAGGTCTTCCGGCGCACCCGGTATCGACTTGTCGCCGACCAGGAAGTGGGGCGTGCCGTTGATGCCCATTTTCTTCGCCAGCGCCTTGGCCTTTTCGAGTTCATCCTTGACGGCGTCGGACTTGTAGTCGGCCTTGAGCTTGTCCATGTCGAGACCGAGACCGTCGGCGGTTTTGAGGGACGAGGCTTCGTTGGCCTGGCCTTTGACCGCCAGCATGGCCTGATGGAATTCCCAATACTTACCCTGACGCTTGGCCGCGAGCGCCATCTTGGCGGTCTCTTCCGAGCCTTTTGAAAGGATTGGCAGTTCTTTGAAGACGACGCGGACCTTCGGGTCGGCCTGAATAAGCTTTTGGACTTCAGGCATGCCACGTTTGCAATAGCCGCAGTTGTAATCGAAAAACTCAACGACGGTGATATCGCCGTTGGCATCGCCGGCGACGGACGAGTCGGCGGTGCGATAAATATCCTTGGCGTTTTCCGACATGAAGGTTTTGAGTTTGTCGGCCTGCTCTTTTTCAAGCTTGGCATCGAGGGCGTTCTGGACATCGACGATGACGTCGGGATGCTTCATCAGGTAGTCTTTGACGATCTCGCCGATGTCTTTTTTCTGCTCGTCCGTGAAGCCAGCCTGACTTACGACCGCCGCGGCTGTTTGCGAAACTGGAGCAGCAGCTGGCTGCGCCGTCGCTGCCGGGGCTTGCGCCATTTGGGGTGCTGCCGTTGGCACAGGGCTACGATTGCCGAGCGCCATCAAGCCGGCGATCAAAAGCGCCGCTGCAACGCCGAGTCCGGCGAGCTTATTATTGGCGAGCCGTTGGTAAAAACTATCCGAAGCCATTTCGTTCTCTCTAATTTGGCAAACCCAATCAGGTCTCGGGTTTGAAATTGACAATGTCGTCGTTCTTTATCCACTCTGGCGAGCCGGCCCGCAACTTGCTTTGCGCGCGCTTGGCAAAGATCTGGGCTTGCTTGACGTCGCCTTCGAGGAAATAGGCTTGGGCGGTCATGGCATCGGCTTCCGGGCCCTTGCCCTGCTTATAAGACGCGTTTGCGAGCATCCGGTAGGCGTTGGGATTGGGATCGTCGATCAACGATTTCCGCAGAAAATCCACGGATTCCGCCAATTCCGCCGGGTTATTACTGCTTTGCAGCGCGGTTGCCAACTGGACCCGGATCAGCGGGCTGTCCGGCGCCAGCTTCAAGGCTTGCCGCAAGTGCGGAATAGCGGCCGCCGTCCGGCCCGAGCGCATCAGGAAATCGCCTTTGACCTCGTAGAAATAGCCGTTGCTGGGCTGCTCCTTGATGAGGCCGTCGAGCTCGGCAAGCGAGGCTTCGAGTGCGCCGGCCCCTCCTTGGAAAAACCGGGCGATGGCGCGGCCGTAACGGGCCGGCAACGACTTGTCGCTCAGTGGATAGCGGTTGAACACGACGCCCGGCCGTTCCAGATAGCCGGCCAGTTTGGCGCGCATCAGATCGTGGCGCAGTTGCAGGGCGGGCGGGTCCTTCTCGTTGGCATACGGGCTCGACGCCACGAGGTTACGAAGCCGCGCCAAGCGATCCGTCGCGACCGGATGGCTGCGCACAAACGGATCCTGGAATTGCGACGACACATACTCTTGCTGCTGGAACCGCTCGAACGTATCCAGCATGCCTTGGCCGGATTGATGGGTCGCGTTGAGATACTTGAGACCCGCTTGGTCGGCGGCGGATTCCTGAGAGCGTCGTTCGGAAAGAATGCCGCGCGTGATCACTTCATTGCCGCCTTGTAGGACAGCTTGGCCGGCGCTGGCGGTGTCGCGTTCACCAGATACCGCGCCACCGACCATGGCGCCGATGCCGATTATCTGGGTCAGCAGGGCTCGCGTCTGATCCCGGGCTATTCGAATGCGAAGCGCCGCCATATGGCCGCCGGCAATGTGACCGCTCTCGTGGGCGATGACGCCGATGACTTCATTGGGTGTCTTGGCCTGTAATAACGTTCCCGTATGCATGAAGACGTTATTGCCGTCCAAAACGAAGGCGTTGAAAACGTCGTTCTTGACGATGCGAACCACCACCCGGCCGGATCCAAGACCGGCGACCTTGAGAATGGGCCTTGCGTAATCCGCCATCAAGGCTTCGATTTCGCTGTCGCGTATGAGCGGCAAACCTTGCGCTGCCACCGGACCGCCATAGCCCAGGCCAACCAGCAAGCAGCAAAGGACAAACGCCGCGCGTCGTTTCATTGCCTTTGCTATGTGACTGCAATGGGCGGGCATCCGACGGACCACTCCGCTTGGGCTGCAATATGGGAAGAAAAACTTCCGCAACGTATGGGGATGTGCTCGAAGCGTCAAACGCAAGATTCTCCACGCGCTGATCGATTTTCTTCAACCAACGCAGTACAAAACGACCTGATCCCTAGCGATGACGCATCGGCCTGACGAACCGGCATCAACGATCCATATTGGGGCGAGAGCAAGGCAAACGCCAGCCCTTGCCGGGCGGAGGTCTTGGTGAGACAAGGATTTATGACGGACCCCATGGCGCCAGCTCGTATTAAGGCCCCGCCGCCAAGCTCCAGACTTGCGGCGGCTCGTGCACACATTCAAAGTTTCATCGTCATGGATGTAATGCGGGCGGCGGCCGCGCGTGAAGCCGCCGGTCACGACATCATCCATATGGAAGTCGGCCAGCCCGGCTCGTCCGCACCGCGCGCGGCCCGGCTGGCTGCTGCCCGCGCGCTCGAATCCGAGCCGTTAGGCTATACTCTGGCGCTCGGGCTCGAGCCCTTGCGCGCGCGGATAGCGGCTCTCTACAAGGAGTGGTACGGCCTCGAAATTAGTGCTGAACGCGTCGTGGTCACAACCGGCTCGTCGGGCGCTTTTGTTCTGGCGTTTCTGGCACTCTTCGATGCTGGCGCTCGCATCGCGTTGCCGTCGCCAGGCTACCCTTGCTACCGGCACATTCTATCGGTGCTCGGCTGTAGCTCGGTTATTCTGGAATGCGGTCCCCAAACGCGCTGGATGCCGGACGCAGCCAGCATCGCGGCAGCCGCGCACGCCGCTGGACTCGACGGTCTGCTGATAGCCAGTCCAGCCAACCCAACCGGAACCATGCTGGAGCCCGCGAGCCTAAGCGAGATCGCCGCCGTTTGCCGCGACAAAGGCATCGCCTTCATCTCGGACGAAATTTATCACGGGCTGACCTATGAGCGGCCAGCCACGACCGCCCTGCAATTTTCGGACGATGCCATTGTCATCAATAGTTTCTCGAAATACTTCTCGATGACCGGCTGGCGTGTCGGTTGGATGATTGTGCCGCCGCATCTCGTGCGAACGATCGAAAAGCTGGCGCAAAATCTTTTCATCGCGCCGCCGTCGATCGCGCAGCACGCAGCCCTTGGCGCCTTCGATAGCTTCGACGAGCTCGAGGCTAACCGCCGCGTCTACGCCGCCAATCGCGAACTGCTGCTGAACGAATTGCCGCGCGCGGGCTTTACCAATATCGTACCCGCCGACGGCGCGTTTTATCTCTACGCCGACGTCAGCTCATTGACGAACGACAGTCCGGCTCTCGCACGCCGCATTCTCGATGAGGCTGGCGTTGCGATCACGCCCGGCGTCGATTTTGACGAAGCCCGCGGCGCTCGGTTCGTACGCTTGTCCTATGCCGGTGCAACGCCCGCCATGCACGAAGCCGCTCGGCGTTTGCAGACCTGGGCCAGGCTTAAAGCTTAGTCCATCAAGCCGCGAACAACCGGTTCGCCAGTAGCGCCGCGAAATAAGCGATGATGGCGCAGAACGGGAAGGTGATGAACCAGGCCAGCACAATGCGCCGAAGTACGCCCCAGCGGACGTCCGACACGCGACGGCTGGCACCCACGCCGACGATGGCGCTGGTGATCGTGTGGGTGGTGGAGAGCGGGATGCCGTAAGCCGAGGCCCCGAAAATTGTGAACGAGGCGGCGGTCTGCGCGGCAAAGCCTTGCCACGATTGCAGGCGGGTCATTTTCGATCCGACCGTTTGAATGATGCGCCAGCCGCCGAATGACGTTCCAACGCCCATGGTCACGGCGCACAAAACGATGACCCAAAGTGGAATCTCGAATTTCGTCGTCGCGCCGCCGGCCAGCAGCGTTGTCGCGAAGACGCCCATGAATTTCTGGCCGTCGTTGAGGCCGTGATTGAAGGCCATGAACGCGGCCGAAAGAATGGTCAGGCGGTCGTAATTGCGTTTGGCGCGGGCCGGCCGCGATTGACCGGACAGCTTGATGATGATGAGGCCGAGGACAAGGGCCGCGATCGAGCCGAGCCCGATCGACAAAAACAGACCGATGATGACTTTTTGCCAACCCGCCCATTGCAACGCCGCCCAGCCGCCGCCCGCAAAACCGGCGCCCGCCAGTCCGGCGAGCAGTGCGTGCGATTTGCTGACCGGCAAGCCAAAGCGCGCGGCAATACTTCCCCAGGTCACGATGCTCAGCATGGCGGCCGTGATCGAGGGCAGTGTTAACGCCGACGGATCGACAATGCCTTTGCCGACGGTCGCGGCAACGGCCGTACCCGACATCGCGCCAACGGTGTTCAAGGCCACGGCCATCGGGATCGCCCATCGCACCGGCATGACACCGGTCGAGACGACGGTAGCGATGGCGTTGGGGGCGTCCGTCCAGCCGTTGACGAACTCCGCCATCAGCACCGTCAACAGTGCGAAGGCGAGCCCGAGCGTGAGGGCGTCCATTTACGCCTCCTTGCGGGCGAGCGACAGCACCAGCTTGCCGCAACGCTTGGCGTCGTCGGTCATCTCCTCAAGCAGCTGATAGAGTTTATCCCAAGCGATGAATTCGAGATGGTTGGCGGTGTTTGTCGAAAACTCTTGCACCAGGCCGCGTTCGGCCGTGATGACGATGTCGTCGGCATCGCTTTCAGCATCGTTGATGGCGCGGGTGACATCGCGCACGCGTGTGATGGAGAGGCGCGGCTCGCTCAATAACGCGATTAGATCGCGCAGACCCTTGATGGCGGCTTCGCCAGCTTCGGCCAACTTCTTGCCTTCGGGGCGAAGACTTCCGAGGTAGGGTTTATAAGTGTCGATGTGCGAGGCGGCGTGGCGCATGCCGTCGATGACGTCGTCGACCTCGTCGGTCAAGCGCATGGCGTCGGCGATGTCGAAGCGCATGATGAATGAGTTGTCGAGCAACTCGTGGATGTCATCGACGATCTTGTCGGCCTTACGCTCGAAGGCAATGATACCGGGAAGGTCCTGACCCTCGGTCTTGCGGAAATGCGCGGCGCATTCAACGCCAGTTTCGGCAAGCTGGGCCAGCAGTCCCGCAAACTGTTCATTGTGCGAGCGGCCAAACAGCTGCCCGAAAATACCTGTGATGGCTTTCACGTCGCGTTGCTCCTTCGCGGCGGCGCTGCATTGATCAGCGACCGCGCCAACTATGACAGTCATGTGACGGCCGGGTCATAACATGAGTTGGCGGGCGCCAAGTGCCAAAGCGCCGGAAATCCCCGTTTAACGTGGGCTCCAAAACCTCGCGGAATCAAAAAAAAGACCGGCATGGGAGATCCATCCCGGTCTTTGAATTCAAGCGTGGTGGCGCGGCGATTATTCGCCGCTGAAGCGTCTTTGCCACCAGCCCTTGCGCTGCGGAGCGGCGGGCGTGTCGCCACTGCCGCTTTCAATTTCGCCGGATTTTACAACCACGCGTTCGATGCGTGGCTCGCTCGAGCCGGTTTCGTGCCGTGGCCGCGCAGGCATGGCGTCGACAGCTTTGTCAACGATGACCGGTTGGGGAGCTATAGCTTCGACGGCCGGACCGCGGGCGGCTGGAACATGTCGCTCGGGCTCGTGGTGCTGGGCTGCAGCCGGCGGGTTCTGGGCCTTGGTCTCAAACGCAGATTCGCGAGCGGTTGCGGCGGGCGCATCCTGGCGCGGCACATCCCAGATTCGCTCGGGCCTTGGCGTGCGCTCCTGACGGCGCTGATCGCCGTGACCGTTGGCATGATCAGGGCGGGTCGCTGACATGACATCCGGTTGCGCTTCAAAACCCGGTCTCGGCTGGCCCTGGGCTGGGCGAGGTTCGCGTTCGCCGTCAGGGCTACTTGTTTGAGCCTCGCCATTGCCAGCCTGAGCGGGTTGACCGGTCTCGCGCTCACGGTCACCACGGCCACGGCGGCCTCCACGGCGGCCACGGCGGCGGCGGCGGCCGCGCTTGTCGTTGGGATCGCCGGGTTGCTCCGGGCCAGCTTCGGTTTCGCTGTCGTCACCGTCGCCAGTATC
>JANLYX010000094.1:0-8180 GCA_031365865.1 Hyphomicrobium sp.
TCCTTGGCAGCAAAGCGGCCTTTTTCATCGCGGGCTTTGACGGCATCGTCAGAAGCCGGTTCCTCCGCATGCTTTTCCGCAACCTTCGCCAGCGCTTCATCCAAAGACGCAGGCGCTGCAGGTTCGGACGGCGTTTCAGGCGCGACCGCCGGGACCGCTGCCGGTTCCGGAGTGACGACAGCCGGGTCCGTCGCGGGGGCATCAGCCACCGGGGGATTCAGATTATCGGGGTCCATGAAATCCTCTTAGGACGGGAACTGAATATGAGCGGTTATCGGCTTCGAACTCATGTCGTCATTGAGCCCTGCCGCAGCGAGCGTGTCCTTGCGCTCTTGCGCGAATAGGTCTTTCGCCTTTTGCGTCGACTTCTTGCGGTTGGCTTTGGCGAAGCGGTCATCGACATAGCCGGGGCTTTCGCCCTTCATGCCGCGTTCCATCGGAACGGTGTCTGTGCGTTTCAGCTCTTCGCGGTATTCGGAGCGGGAGCTGATGAGGCGGTCTTGATTGACAGAAAGGTGTTCGGGCATGTCCCTCATAATCATCGGCCGATAGATCGGCTCGTTGCCATACATGGAAAAGGGCTCGCCTTTGTTTGCGAACCCTTCCCACGCCGCCCCGGTTTTCTTGTCGTAAAGGCCTGGCCCCTCGTATTCGATCCCCTTGGCCGTCTTGCCCCCAAAGCGCTTCCGCCACTCAGCGGAAGCGTCAATGTTGACCATGATCCTGCGCATTTGTTTTTCGCCCTCAGTCAAGCGTCAGCACAGAAGCAACGTCGTCTGTGAATAAGCTTCGTGCCCAAAGCCCAAGCGCCGCGTTCGCCGTTTCCAGCTTTTCAGTTGCGCCCGAACTGAGAACGATGCCGCTTGATGCATCCGACGATCCGGGATTGGTTGCCGAAAGAAAGAACCGCACGCCGCTCGGGCCGCCAGCTTGAATGCGGGTCGCGACAAAAGCGGGCGCTTTAATTTGCACCCACGTGTTCACTGGGATTACCGTTGGTACGCTCATTGACTGTCCTCCTGGCAAGGGACCAAATCGGGAATCTGCTCGCGAAGCCGGGCGTCGGCTTCGGCAAGCCTGCTGTGGACCAGCTTTTCATCAAAACCGGCCTCGTCACGCAGCGACATAGAAACCGAAACGCGCCGCTTTTCGCCCGTTGATGGCGATTCGAAATGAAAGGCGACGACCCGCCCGTATTCGGGTGCAATCTTCACCGGCGTCAGCTGCCCCCACCCAAGCCGTTTAGCCTCCGCCGCAATCAAATCGATCGCACCGTTCATTGTTTCCCCCCAGCGTTGGTTCCTGGCACCGGACGGCATCAGGAAGCTTTCTCCGAATGTCGGATTCGAGCACGTTGAAATACTCACGAATGACATCGTGACCCACGGCAATGTTGTCAGAGACAACAAGCTTTGCCGTTGTATTTTCGCCGCTTGAGGGAGAATGAAAGTGGTAAGCGACGATCGTTGCTCTGTCGCAACTTTCAATTTTGCCTTCACCCCAGCCCCGTTTTCTCCCCTCGGTAAGGATAGCTCCGTCAGTGTTCATGTCTTGTTTGCTCCATTAGCCTGCCTATGCTTAGCCTTGGCCGCGTGTCGCGCCGCCTCAACCGCCATGTGTGCTTTCTGAACGTCGGCATGCGTTTTGACGATCGTTGCACTGGCCTTCATTTCTTCCAGCTTGGCTTTCAGCTGCTGCGATTGAAGATCGGCCTCATGTCCGGCGAGCACGACCTCGTGGCCTCTCAGGGCCACCGCATGATCCATCTGCTGAACTTGGGCCTCATGGCCGTTCTGATTCTGTTGGCTTGCAAGCTCCGCCCGCGCCTTAACCATGATCGCTTCGGTCTTCGTCCGGTCGAGGCCCATTTTCATCAACAGCGCTTGCATCTGTTGCTGATGCTGCTCTGCACGCGCCTGCTGATCGATCTGCTTGCCGCCCACGTCGATCTGGGCCTTCTGGCTGTCGTTCTGCATGGCGGCCGACAGCTTTTCCATTTCCGCTTGATGCTTTTCAATCGCCATCCGGTGAACTTCAGCGGCATGTTCTTGCGCCTGTTGCTGCGCTTGCATCTGCTGATCGTGAGCTTGCTTCTGCTGCTCCAGCTCTTGCGGCGACGGGCCGCTGCCGGGCACGCCTTGTTCGGCCGTTTCTTCCGCCGCCTCGATCATCTTCTCAATTTCGTCCTCAGCTTCGCGGCCGAGCTTCAGGCGCTTGACGAACTCGCCATAGAACCGTACCAGCCCCGGCAACAGCTTCGGCATAGTGGCCGCCGCTTGCCCCATCGCACCGGCGAACTGCGCGGTGCCGTTGAGGAAGTCGTTCCACTGCTGTTGTGTCCGCGCCGTGTCCGCCCGGATCGTCGAGTCCGTCTCGATATCAATCCGCAACATCACCATCGCCTTGTTGCGAAGGATGCTTTCGGCTTCCGCATCGAGCGCGATGCCGGTCTGATCCTGGATCGTCTGCTTTTGGAACTTCGCGGCAATGATCTCGCATTTCAGCCGGATCAAGTCACGGGCGAATCGCGCGACGGCGGCCTGTCCTGTCTGCAACCGCTGCGAACCGTAGGTCGCCTTAAGTTCCTGTGCGTGCGCCGTTTCGGAAGGGTTGCTCGCGCCCCGCAAAATGTCGCTGATGCCGGTAATCTCGTAGATCGCCTGCTTGATCTCTTCGCGCTGTGGATAGAGTTGCGCAAGCATCCGGATTCCGTCGTCATTCGGAAACTGGTGCACGAGATCGGCCATCTTCACGCCCGCGCCAAGCTGGAACATGTTTTTGCCGGCGGCACTGTCGCCGGTTGTCGATGAGGCGTACTGGCCATCCTCCAGCTTTGCCAACTGCTCCATCATGTCCCGGATCGACGGATCATAGATGCCGCGCACCTTCAACGACGCGGTGATCGTCTTGATTCGCCGGGTGACCAGGTTCAGTTCATCCGCAAGCGGCGCATACGTGTCGTACGGCGTCATCGGCTCAATGGACGAGACCCGCCGGGTTCGGCGCAACGGCCGGGGGCACGGGAAGAAATCCCGCAAGCCAAGTGGATCGTTCTCGACGAAAAGGAAGTCCTCTTTGTCTTCAAGCGTAAAGAACTTGACCTTACGATCGCGCCGGTCCCACATCTCCTCGACTTCGATCGTGGTGATGATCCCGCGCGCGCCAGCCTTTCCCTTCTCCCCGCTGATTGCAATGCCGAACGGCAGCTTGTTCAGCCGCTCCTCGACCTTGGCGTCATCACCCTTGTGGTACTGCTTCAGGAGCTTGCGAACTTCCTCCTTGCCAAGGCTGTGCGCGAACGAAGTCCACGGCACATGCTCCCAAACCAATCCCGGCCCTTGCGTGTAGCGATCCCACACGACGATTTCGCTGTAGACGCGCTCGCCGAGAACATCCGGGTATTCATCCCCGTCCTGGTTTATCACGTCGACGGGATCAGTCTCATAGCGGACCCGCGCAACCCCGCGCCCGGTCAGCACCGTCGCCTTGACGGTATCCTCCATCACTTCATCGAACGGGTACATGTCAAAGGACGACGCAATCGAGCGCTCCAGCGCGTCGCCGACCTTGCGGACAACCTTGTCTTGCTTTTCGCGCTGGGCTTCCGCCTGCTGCGTCAGCGTCTGGACATGGTCCGCGACAACCTGCTGCGCCTGCTTTGGGTCCATTCCCTGCAGGTGCGGCATCATCATTTGGCCGATAGCCTCGGCATCCGGCGCGTCAACCTCGGCCCCGTACTTGCGGCGGAAATCCGGGATCGGCGTCGAATTGTAAAGCGCCGGGACTTCGGTGTTGACGTTGGCATGCAAAATGTTGAACGCCACGCTCGCGTCGGGGATTTTCTTGTTCCCCTCGTAGATCGCAACCGCGCGCTCCGATCCCTTACGCCAATCCTTCTCCTGCGCCCGCCGTTGCGTGATTTCGTCGATCCGCAAAGACACGGGTGTGCTGCCGCTGGCGATCGCTTCCTGTTCGGATGCAATAGTCGGGACGGCGTCGGTGGTCATTTGTGGAATGGTTTTCCAATTTCAGAGGGATCGTGCTGTGCTGCGTGGAAATACGAAAAGTGTTAAGTCGAGAATCCTGGCACTTGGTGGATGATTATTCTAACTCACGCATCCGTTCGAGCCGCTCTTGCATCTCGAACAGCTGCAAAACCGAGACGTTCGAGATGACCCGCCCGTCCGGCGTGCCCGTTAGGACTTCGTGGGTCGGTTGCGCCTTCTGCTTGATCACTGATTGGCTCGGCAACAGGTCGCAATTCACCGCATACTCACCAAACGCGTCCGCGCCATGGTCGTTGCCGTCTTTCAGCGGCCCCATATAGATGCCAAGCAATTCGTTGAACCGGCGGCGATAGCGCATAAGCCGCTTCAGGCCGTGCTGAACGCGCGACGTGTTGTGAAAGCGCATCGACGGAAGAAGCTGCCGCCCCGCAGCAATCCGTATCTCCGGATCAGCTTGAACACCCTTCTTCAGCGGCTTGACACCCAAAGCTTCCAGCGACTGATGTCGATGCCGCGCGCCGGCCCCAATCTCGCGAACGGCAATGTCGTGTGGCAGAAAGTGCAGATTGTACTTGAACGGGACATCACGCCCGAGTTCGTCGAGTGCTTTCTCTTTTGACCATCCAATGAAGTCGGCATCCACAAGCGGTGGTATGAATACTTCGGGCATGCAATTCGCCACGAATTGGTCGAACCCGACGCCATTCATCTCGTAGTAATCGACCGCCGTTGACCAGACGCCATCGTCCTGAATGAACCAACACGCCATATAGTCGTCAACGCCGAGGTCCCAGGCCGTGCGTAAGCGCTGCTGCGGGTTGTACGGGTAAAACCCGATCCGCCCCTCCCGCTCCGCTTGCGCCACCAGCCGGGCGTAATACGCGCCCTCCGAGACGATCTGATACCCGCCGCCCCACACATGCGAGGCCATTTCGGGATCAGCAGCGTAGTCCCGGTCCTTCTCGTCCTTCAGAACCTCGGGGAACCACGGGTTTTCATTCCAGTTGATCTCAACGACAACCGCGTCTTTCGGCCGGTTTCCACCTCGCAAGAGGTCGTCAACGGCATCGGTGTCGAAACGCGGGTTCCAGCTGAACCACAACTCGCTGTCACTCTTACGGATCGTCGGGCGAAGCAGTTCAAGGCTGCGAGCACTCAGCGTCTGCGCTTCTTCAACCCACGCAATGTCGAAGCCTTCGAGCGACTTGATGTTTTCCGCGTTGAATGACTGCATACCGCGAAAGACGATCAGCCCGCCGGTTGGCTGCCCCGCCGCGTTCAGCGCTCTGATCTCCGTCAACGTGACATCGAAATAGCGGCTCAACCCGAGCTTCTTGATCTTCGCCTCGATCAGCGTCTTGACCGAGTCCTTGATGCTCTCCTGGATTTCGCGAATGCAAACGGCGCGCTTTGCTTTGGTGTGGACCTGCAGAACAACCTGTTCCGCGAAGAAATGCGACTTTGACCCGCCCCGTCCGCCATGCGCGCCCTTGTATCGGGCAGGGCTTAGAAGTGGTTGAAGCTTACGGGGTACCTGAATGTCCAGGATCGACAATCGTGAACCTCACCTCTGTCACGACGGGGTTCTCGGCGTCGCCGCGCAGCGTAGTATCGGTCTTATCACTCTGCCCGAGATACTGTTTGCCGAGCCAGATTTGCGCAGTAACGTTGCCACCTTCCGCCGCTTTGATCTGCATTCTGCGAAGCGAAGCCTTGCCATGCTCGCGTCCATTGTTCCAAGTATTACGCGCTTCTTTATTTCGCTCCAGAAAATCTAGGAAGGTCTGCTCTGCGACCTGCAGGACTGCTGCGGCTTCCTTTGTCGTGCATTGAATGCGCGCGAGCCCCGCGAGTTCCCTTAGCGTGTCCTCGTTCGGCTGTAAGATCGTCGTCCCTTTCGGCCTGCCTGCCCCAGGCATTGCCGCGCGCTTGCGCTGCGGGCGGAGAACGTCGCCTTTCTGACGTTGACCCTTTCTAGGCGCTGGCGTCGGTGCCGCGCTGCTCATTGCTCACCTTCTTGTTTGTATAGAGTAAAATCGATCGCGTTGACGATCTCGCCAGACTGAACTTTATCCGTGATCTGAGTTAACTCATCAGGAGCTGACTGCTGTCGTACTCCTGTTATCTTGGCTTTGATTGTTGTGCTCGTATAGCCTCGGCGAAACAAAATGATATCGCCTGTCTTTGCGCATTTGCTCAGTGTTGAACCAATTTTGCGATACTCGGTCGTTTTCTCGCCGTTCTGTATGCGATCGAACACGGCGAACGTGACAACGAAATTTCTCATACGACGCCGATTTTATCGTACCATTCAGACAGCGGCATCAGTGACCTATTGCTCAGTGATCTTGAGCCTTGTGGCGCAACATATGAGAAACTTGCTGACGTGCGCCCATCGGAAAAATTTAAAATATGTTTTGCCATTTTCGAAGTTAGCGCCGACGCACGACTCGTTTTAATGTTATTCGCTCTCCAACGAGGTGACTTCGACAACATGCTGATAACCCCTGGGTGCGCCACCATGTACCGGAGTTCGTGGTCGTTATCCCAGAGACTCTTGCCGATTTCATTCGACATTTTCAAAGCGATCCCCAAACCCTGCCAATCGGGCAGCACAACCATTCTGTTGATTGTGCAAATGTTTTTGCGAAGCGGGTGCATGAAATGAACTACGGCAGCGAACGCCACGACAACCCCGTTTACGACGCCGCAAAAACACTTAGCTGCGTTATGAAGGTCTGCGCTTAGATAGTGATAATGCTTAAAGCGGTCCCAAACGTCTTTTTTGCATTTTCTGATTTCAAGCTGTTGTTCTGGTCTTCGTTGAAGTGACCTCCATTCGAATGCACCGATCGCTGGCTCTGCAATCCAATCGGGTTGCAACCAATCGATGATATCGGAGTGACACGACACGGCGACAAATTGGCTGCCATCGACTCTGACCTTCTTGCCGACGCAGTGAGACACCACCTTGGCCACCTGCCGGTCGACAACGCTGGTGAATTCGTCAACGACTTTGACATCCTTAGCAGAACTCAAGAGCGTGCGAGCCATGTCGCATCTGAACTTTTCCCCATTCGACAGTGTGTCGTAAGGCTGCAGCCAGCTAACCGGCGTTGCGAAGCCGACCGCCATGAATGTCTCAACGATGGTCTTCGTCTCAGTCTTAACGTCAAACGCATCAATCACGGCGATATCGCGCGGCCACCTGTGCGTCGTGTCCGCTAATTCTCCCCACAAATGTCGAGCGACCGTCGACTTGCCCGATCCTGATGGGCCGACAATGAGCCCGATATTCCACGAACGAGATTCAATCGGCAAATCAAACGACCATTGCCGTTTCGATTTCTGTTCCGGTGACAGGTCAAACATCGCCGTCATTTGTATATAACGCGGCGTTTTTTGAACCTTGCTTTCTCGGCTGACGTGAACTTTCATGATCGCGCTTTGACCGTCAGACCTTCTTGCGTTAGACGCTCGATCAATTCCCTTTGCTGTTCATCGTCTTTGCACGTCACAACGACGTTAAACTTTTGTTCGATCTCGCCTGTTTTCTGATCCCCGGCTTCGATCAATGTTTCACCGAACAGCTTCGTCAGTTCGTTGACTTCGAACCCCGTAAACGACAAATCGTAATCGTCCTCCTCGCCGAGCATGGTCAATTCGGAAATCAAATCGGGTTCGAACCAGCCGGTCTCTTGAGATAACCGATTGTCCGCGATGCGATACGCTCGCACCTGCTTTGACGTGAGCTTGCCGGCAATAATGACAGGAACTTGCGACAGGCCGAGGTGCTCAGCTGCTTTGAGCCTTGTATGGCCGACAATGATCACGCCGTCCTTATCGACGACGATGGGCTGCTGAAACCCGAATTCCTTGATGCTTGCTGCAACCTTCTGGACGGCCTTGTCGGGTATCTTGCGCGGGTTCTTTTCGTAAGGCCGGATTTGGTCGAGCGTCCGAAGTTCAACGTTCATTGTTCCGCCATAGCTTCATTTTGATGACACGGACAACGGTTATTGGGAGGGATCTCCGAACAAGGCCTTGATCTCACGATCTATGGTGCGAAGGGTTGAAACCGAATTGTCCTTCGCACGCAAACTCTCATCGCACATATCTTGAAGGTTGACATGCCGTTCCGTCAACTCAGAGAGCGCTTTCGCGTCGACGGGA
>JANLYX010000018.1:0-77291 GCA_031365865.1 Hyphomicrobium sp.
TAAAACGTTCCCCTCAACCGGTCCTTCGGACCACCTTCTCCCCAAGGGGAGAAGGGCTCTCTGCCTCTATCGGACTTGGAAAAGAATTATGGCGCGACGTAAAAAAGGTAATCCGGTTCACGGCTGGCTCGTTCTCGACAAGCCGTTGAACATGACGTCGACACAGGCGGTCGGCGCGATCCGGCGTGCCTTCAACGCGCAAAAGGCCGGACACGCCGGCACGCTCGATCCGCTTGCGAGCGGCATCTTGCCCATCGCGCTCGGCGAAGCCACCAAGACCGTGCCGTTCGCCGTTGATGGCGAGAAGGCGTATCGCTTCACGGTGCGCTGGGGTGCCGAGACCACCACCGACGATACCGAAGGCGCGGTGACCGAGAGCAGTGACATTCGCCCGTCACGGCAACAGATCGAAACCCTGTTGCCGCGCTTTCACGGCGAAGTCATGCAGGTTCCGCCGCAGTTCTCGGCAATTAAAATTGCCGGTGAGCGCGCGTACGATCTCGCGCGCGCAGGTGAGGTGGTGGCGCTCGAAGCGCGTCCCGTCATGATCGAGCGCCTCGCGCTTGTCGATCAGCCCGACGACGCCAGCAGTGTCTTCGAAGCCGAATGCGGCAAGGGTACGTATGTTCGCGCCATCGCCCGCGATCTGGGCCGGCTGATGGGATGTTTCGGACACGTCATCGCTTTGCGTCGCACCCGCGTCGGGCCCTTTACCGAAGCCCGCGCCGTCACGCTCGAAGCTGTCGACGCCGCCGCCAAGTGCGAGGATGGCGGCGAATCTCTCGCCCGCCTGTTAGCGCCCGTCGAGAGCGCGCTCGCCGATTTGCCCGAACTGATGGTGACACCCAACGATGCCGCTAGCCTGGTGCGCGGCCAAGCAATCTTGATCCGCGGCCGCGACGCCCCTGTTTTATCCGGGCCGGCGTTCGCGACCTCCAAAGGCCGCCTGATTGCCTTGGGAGAACTCGACAAGGGCGCGCTGCACCCAACCCGCGTTTTCAATCTCGGCTGAAGCGACGTATCCGCTTCTGTTCCACCCTGACTTGCGATACGGTCCCGGCCATAACTTCAAGGGGAAAGCTATGACAAACCCAATTAACTTGGCTGGATTCGTAATTCTGGTCGCCGCTGGTCTGGCGGCACTCGGATGCGCCCTGATCGGGCTGATGTCGACGGATCATGCGGGCAACCTGGTGCGAATACTTGGCGGCATGGGTGGCTATTTCGCGACCTGGGCGGCCGCGCTCTATCTGGCGAGCAAGTCCTAGAGCGTGTGCACATTAATGTATTCAGGCACAAACAAAGAACATCTGTAAGTGTGCCGCTGGTCCGGTTGGGCCCGAACCGTCGCAAATCCGCAACATTGCCGCTCGCCCTGGCGGACTAATCGTGTATAAAGCGCCATGCCGCGCGGGCCGCAATGCCCGCGCGTCATTCATTTGCGACCTAGCTGGACGACATCCCGGCTGTGGCCGTTTCCCAAAACTCCAAATCCGAAAGGAGCACACGATGTCGGAAATTGCGCCCCACCGCCGCGTGGCGAAGACCGCCGTTATCAAAGACAACGCCACCAAAGCCAATGACACCGGCTCGCCGGAAGTTCAGATCGCCGTGCTGACGCATCGCATCAACGAGCTTACCGACCACTTCAAAATGCACAAGAAAGACAATCACTCGCGCCGTGGCCTTCTGAAGATGGTCAGCCAGCGCCGTCAGTTGCTCGACTACGTCAAGAGCAAGGACAACGGCCGCTATCAGAAGATCATCGAGAAGCACGGCATCCGCCGCTAGGGTCTGCTGGACGCAAGCCCGGCAACTTCCCGCATTGAGCGAGGCGCAGCCAGATGGCTGAGAAGCATGCAAGTGCGCAACACCATTGCGCTGGAGCTCTCTGAGAGCTCCGGCGACGTCTGCGCTGGTGCTGCAGGTGCAGCGACAGCGAATATCCGTCCGTGGAACGAGAAAAAGCGAAAACGAAAGACCGAAACATGTTCGATATTCATCGTGTAGAAATTGACTGGGGTGGCCGCAAGCTGAAGCTTGAGACCGGCCACATGGCCCGCCAGGCCGACGCCGCCGTCGTGGCGCAATACGGCGAAACAACAGTGCTAGCGACCGTTGTGGGCGCCCGCTCCGTAAAACCCGGCATCGATTTCTTCCCCCTCACCGTCAACTATCAAGAACGCACTTATGCTGCCGGCAAAATTCCGGGCGGCTACTTTAAGCGCGAAGGCCGTCCCACTGAGAAAGAAACGTTGACCTCGCGCCTCATCGACCGGCCGATCCGTCCGCTGTTCGTCGAAGGCTTCAAGAACGAAACCCAGGTTGTCATCACGGTGCTGTCGCACGACCTGGAAAATGATCCGGACATCATCGGCATGGTCGCGGCATCGGCAGCATTGACACTTTCAGGCCTACCTTTCTTAGGGCCGATCGGCGGAGCGCGCGTTGGCGTCATCAAGGGCGAATTTGTCCTCAATCCGATGGTCGATGAAATGGCGGAGAGTACCCTCGACCTCGTCGTTGCCGGCACCCACGACGCCGTCATGATGGTTGAATCCGAAGCCAAGGAACTGTCCGAGAAGCAGATGCTTGAAGCGGTCATGTTTGGCCACAAGCATATGCAGCCGGTGATCCAGGCTATTATCAAATTGGCGGAAACCGCCGCTAAAGAGCCGTGGGACATCAAGATCCCCGACAAGGGCAAGTACAAGGCACAGGTCACCAAGATCGCGGAAGCCGCCCTCAAGACCGCCTTCTCGACCAAGGAAAAGGTCAAGCGCAACGATCTCGTCAGCGCCGCCAAGAAAGCGGTCTTCGAAGGCATCCAAATTCCAGCCGACGACGCCAACGAGAAAGTCCTGCTGACCGACGCCTTCAAGGGCCTTGAGATGGACATCATGCGTGGCGACGTCTTGAAAACCAGACACCGCATCGATGGCCGCGATCTCAAGACCGTTCGTCCGATCCTGTCGGAAGTTCACGTCCTGCCGCGCACCCACGGCTCTGCTCTGTTCACGCGCGGTGAAACGCAGGCTCTCGTCGTTGCAACGCTTGGCACCGGCGAAGACGAACAATACGTCGATAGCCTCGAAGGCACGCGCAAGGAAAACTTCCTGCTGCATTACAACTTCCCGCCCTACTCGGTCGGTGAAACCGGCCGCATGGGCTCGCCCGGCCGTCGCGAAATCGGTCACGGCAAGCTGGCCTGGCGCGCGATTCGTCCGATGCTGCCGAAGAAGGAAGACTTCCCCTACACGCTGCGCGTCGTCTCTGAAATCATGGAGAGCAACGGCTCGTCATCCATGGCAACCGTTTGCGGCACCTCGCTGGCGCTGATGGACGCTGGTGTTCCCTTGAAGAGCCCGGTGGCGGGTATCGCCATGGGCCTGATCAAGGAAGGCAAGGACTTCGCCGTTCTGTCGGACATCTTGGGTGACGAAGATCACTTGGGCGACATGGACTTCAAGGTTGCCGGCACCGAGAACGGCGTCACCGCGCTCCAGATGGACATCAAGATCACCGGCATCACCGAAGAGATCATGAAGGTCGCGCTGGAACAGGCCCAGCACGGCCGCCTGCATATCCTGGCCGAGATGGCCAAGGCTTTGACGGGTGCTCGCTCCGAGCTCGGCGAACATGCGCCGCGCATCGAAACGATCAAGATTCCGACCGACAAGATCCGTGAAGTTATCGGCTCGGGCGGTTCGGTCATTCGCGAGATCGTTGCCGAAAGCGGCGCCAAGATCGACATCGACGACGACGGCACCGTCAAGATCGCGTCGGCTAACCGCGAGAGCATCGAAAAAGCTCTGGCGCGCATCAAGGGCATCACGCAAGAGCCCGAGGTCGGCACGATCTATAAAGGCAAGGTCGTCAAGATCATGGAGTTCGGAGCGTTCGTGAACTTCTTCGGTTCAAAGGACGGTCTGGTCCACATTTCGCAACTGGCGAACGGCCGCCCGGCAACTGTCGGGGAAGTCGTCAAGGAAGGCCAGGACGTGTACGTCAAGCTCTTGGGCTTTGACGATCGCGGCAAGACACGGTTGTCGATGAAGATCGTCGATCAGACGTCGGGTGCGGAAATTCCACGCGCCGAGGGCGAGCCGGAAGAAGTGTTTGAGAGCCGTCCACCGCGCCGCGAAGGTGGCCGTCCGGGTGGCGGCGGTGGTGGCCGAGGCCCGCGCCGCTAAGCGCGCCAAAACTTCGCACAAAAAAACAGCCGCCGGATTTGATCCGGCGGCTGTTTTCGTTTAGCGGCGACCTAAATATCAGGTCCAGACGCAGTGCTTGACGCCGACGCCGTCGGTGGTGCAGCGGCGCGTTTTGCACGTCACGCGGCCGACGCCTCTGACGTGTTTGTGGACGTCGGTAAAGCCCTTGCGGCAGGTCCGGTGCCAACCGTGGGTTTTTTCCACTATTGACTGCCCGGCAGCTGCGGCCTTGAGCTGGCTCAAGGCTGACGCAGGCTGCGCGCCGCCTGGAAGTGTAGCGATGAACATGGTAGCGGCAAGTGCAGCAGCCGAAAGTGTGAATTTTGACAACATCATAACGTGCTCCTCTTTCGCAGGCGGGCGACAAAACCCCAGCCCCCTAGATCGTGTCAGACGGAGAGGAAATTAGCTTAACCTGTCGGCCTTCGCCAACACTTCAATTGTGGCCGGAGGCCGCGAAGCAAAAGTGGCCGGAGGCCACGGGTCAATCGGGGCTACCGGATAAATGGCGATGTGCGGCCACTGCGAAACAGCCAGACGCTTCAAGCCTTCGAGAAGGCCCCGACGCCGGGCCAGAAAACCCGAGCCTTGCCGTTGACGTCGTGGGGATCGCCGGTGGTGAGCAGTGTCAGGCGGCCCCCTTCGTTGCCAGCCAGATAGTGCGGGCGGCGCGTCAGATAATCCTCGAAGCTGTCGGCGACGACCTCGGGCTGCGAGAGGATACGCGTGAATGGCGGCAGGTGGCGGCGGAACAGATGCTCGACGAGCGGGAAATGCGTGCACCCGAGGATGGCGCGGTGCGGCGGCGTATTGGCGGTTGCCTTGAACATGCCCGCAACGCCCTGTTTGACGAGCGCGTCAAGCTCGGCCTCGGGCCGCTTGTCTTCGATGGCGCCTGCGAGCTCCGAGCAGATCTGCTGCACGACGGTGACTTTCGGGCAGCGCTTGCGGATCTCTTCGGGATAAACGCCGGAGGCGACGGTGCGGGTGGTGCCGAACACCGCGATGGTGTCGGCGTTGTTTTTCTGCGGATACTGCGGCGAGGTCACGGCCCACGGCGTTTGCGTCGCGGCTTCGACGGTCGGCGCGACGATGCCGAGCACGTTGTGCGTGCCATGCCATTGGCTTTGGGGAAGCCACTGCTGCTGCAAGCGGCGTAAGGCAACGGCGGTGGCAGTATTGCAACCCAAGAGCACGAGCTTGGCGCCGCGCTTGAATAATTCTTCGGTGGCGTTGCGGGTCAGATCGACGATTTCGTCGGACGGCCGGTTGCCATAGGGCACGTGGGCGTGATCGGCGAGATAAATAAAATCCGCATGCTTAAACCGCGCGGTCAATTCGCGCAGCACCGTCAGGCCCCCGAGGCCAGAATCAAAGACACCGATCATGGTGACGCGACTTTTGCCCGGAAACGTTGATTGCGGTCAATCTGCATTTCAGCCCTTTGCTTTATAGACAAACGGGTCCAGGACCTTGGTCCCGAAGCCTTTGAAATCCCGGGTGTTGCGCGTGACAATGGTCAAGCCATGGACCAGTGCCGTTGCCGCGATAATACCATCCTCATAAAGATCGCTTGATTTGCTGTGCATCAACCGCGCCCACATGCGCATGACGCTCGAGTCAATGGCCAGAACTTGATAAGAGCCAATGATCTGCTCGAGCCAAGTCTCGATCTCGCGGGCCTTTGCAACATCCTGCTCGCGCGTAATTTCGACACCCGCTTGAATTTCGCCGATCGTCATGGCGGAAATTCTAAGTTCGGATGCAGGCACGGACTTCAACCAGGCCAGGACCGCGCCGTGGGGACGCTTACGCTTGAGTTCCGAGATAACGTTGGTGTCGATCAAGAACATGCTTAGTCGGCGAATTTGGGTGCAGGACGGCGGCGGTGAGACTTGCGCGGCGGCACGAGAGTGTCTGTTTGCGCGTCATCGCTCAACAGCCAATCCTTAATCGTGAGCGCCGGCTTTGCGCGCCTTTCTAAGTCGCGCCACGTCTCAACGGAAACCACGACAGCCGCTTCCTTGCCGCGGCGCGTAACAATTTGCGGGCCCTGGCTCGCAGCCTTGTCGAGAAGTTCGCTGAACCGGGCTTTTGCGTCCTGCAGCGGCCACGTGTCATCTGACATCGGGATACCTCCAAGTATACCAAACTAGTCAGCAAACTAGTCTGTTTGTTGGGATCTCGCAATGGGCGGGTGGGGTTTACCACCGCGAGGTCAATTCGCGCAGCACGGTCAGGCCGCCGAGGCCAGAATCAAAGCCCAGCGATCTTGGGGCTAAGGAAGGTACCACCCAGAGAATCGGGTAGAAGCCATCAGTAGGTTTTCTGGCTGCTGAGGGTCAAATGAAGCCCAAATGTTTCGTTATCATGCCAATTACTACTCCTCCCCGGTTCCTGGAGCAGTATCGAGGCGATCAAGAGCATTTCGTCCATGTTTTGGAGCACTTGTTTAAGCCTGCGATCGAGAGTTGCGGCTTCGAAATGATAGCTCCTCGGGCTCAGGGATCGGAAATAATTCACGCAAGCATTATTCAAAATATTGAATGTGCCGATATGCTGTTTTGCGACATGTCATGTTTAAATCCGAATGTCTTCTTTGAGCTTGGGGTACGCACGGCGTTGAACAAGCCGGTGTGTTTGGTCCGGGATGAACTCACTGATATTGTGCCCTTCGATTTGGGAGTCATTAATCATCACACGTACTCGGGCAATTTGCACGTGTGGGAGCTTAAGGATGAGATCACTGATCTAGTTCAGCACATTCAAGATTCGGTAGCGTCAGGGCAAAAATCCAATTCTCTTTGGAAATATTTTAGCATCTCTGCATCAGCTAACACGCTTCAAACGGCCGCTAGCGGTCCCGATAAGCTGGATTACATAATAAAGCAGCTCGAAACACTTCGCGAAGACGTGGATGTGGTCTCGAAGCGTCAAAGATTGCGCTCGTTGGAAGATGATCGCCCCGTCGGCTACAAGATGAAACTTGATCGCCGCACACTTGAGCTTTCTGACGCCATAACGGACGCGCGCCGTAGGCTCGATATTACTGTGTCAGAAATATCTGAGTTGGCAAAAGTAGATCGAGTCCAAATTGCGCGCCTAGAAAGGGGCATGCGAGTCCGGCGCTCAACTGCATTGAGGATTTGCAAGGTTCTTGGGGTAGATCCGAACATGGTTTGGTGGCAGGATCCGCCCTTGACGACTACGGTTATTGCGAAGGCGATAATCAACGAACCGCCTGCTCCAACGGTGAACACTGAAGCATTGAGTGGAGGCGATGTTGCCGAAACGACCGATTGATCTGAACTCCTAACTACTCCGCAGCGGCCGATGGCGAGCCGCCACCGCCTTTGCCTTCGGTGTCGATGGCTTTGAGGCTTTGCAGGTTTGGCATCGAGACGGTGTTATAACCGCAATCGACGAAATGAACCTCGCCCGTCACCGCGCCCGACATCGGCGACAACAGATAGAGCGCCGAGCCGCCGACGTCATCGAGCGTCGGCGTGCGCTTCAACGGCGAATTCTCGCGCTGGAAATTGAAGATGACGCGGGCGTCGGACACGCCGGCTCCCGATAGCGTCCGCATGGGTCCGGCCGATATCGCGTTGACGCGGATGCCCTGGGGTCCAAGATCGGCAGCAAGATAGCGAACGGAGGCTTCGAGCGCAGCCTTGGCGACGCCCATGACGTTGTAGGAGGGTACCCAGCGGGTCGAACCGCCGTAAGACAGCGTGATCATCGAGCCGCCGTTCGGCATCAGGTCCGCGGCGCGCTTGGCGATCTCGGTGAACGAGAAGCACGAAATCACCATCGAGTTGATGAAGTTCTCGCGCGTGGTGTCGGCGTAGCGGCCGCTCAGTTCCTTGGGGTCGGAATACGCCAGGGCGTGAACGACGAAATCCAAGCCGCCCCATTCCTTTTTGATCTTGGCGAAAACATTATCGACGCTGCCAAGATCGAGAACGTTGCATTCCTCGATGATCTTGGAGCCGAGCGATTGCGCGAGCGGCGCCGCACGGCGGCCAAAGGCGCCACCTTGATAGGTGAAAGCCAGCTCGGCGCCTTGGCCGGCCAGTGCCCGTGCGATGCCCCACGCAATCGAGCGATCGTTGGCCACGCCCATCACCAAGCCGCGCTTGCCAGCCATCAAAGGGCCCGGCTTTGCGATGTCGAAGGTGGTCATGAGTGCGCCTCGTATGCCTGAAAAATTGAAACTTGCCGTGCCCGCGATGCGGGCCAAATATTTATCGCCCTGCCAGCGGCTGCGACTGTCTCGCGCGGAAATTTGTCCGCACGGCAGCATCGCGATTAACCATCGTGACGCGCTAAGATCAAAGTGGCATTGGTACCGCCGAAACCGAAGCTGTTCGACATGACACAGTTAAGGCTGGCGTTGTCGATGCGCTTGCGCACAATCGGAACATCGGCAAAGGCCGGATCGATCTCGTCGATATTGGCGCTTTCGCAGATGAAACCGTTGTTCATCATCAGCAGCGAGAAAATAGCTTCCTGGACGCCAATGGCGCCGAGCGAATGCCCAGTCAACGACTTGGTCGCGGCAATCGGTGGAATCGCCGCGCCGAAAACCTGCCGGATGGCGTCGATTTCCTTGGCGTCGCCGACGGGCGTGCCGGTGCCGTGCGGGTTGATGTAGTCGATTTTCGGCGTGCCTTTGCCGTCGAGCCCCTTGCGCGCGAGTTTCATGCAGCGCGCCGCACCTTCGCCGGACGGCGCCACCATGTCGAAGCCATCGGACGTCGCGCCATAGCCGGCGATCTCGCCGTAAATTTTTGCGCCGCGGGCCTTGGCATGTGCGAGTTCTTCAAGCACCACCACACCCGCGCCGCCGGCGATCACAAAGCCGTCGCGGTCTTTGTCGTAGGCGCGGCTTGCCTTCTGCGGCGTGGCATTGAAGTGCGATGACATTGCGCCCATGGCGTCAAAAAGATTTGAGAGTGTCCAATCGAGTTCTTCGCACCCGCCCGCAAACATGATGTCCTGTTTGCCCCACTGAATGAGTTCGGCGGCATTGCCGATGCAGTGCGCGCTGGTGGCGCACGCCGACGAGATCGAATAGTTGGTTCCCTTGATCTGGAATGCCGTCGCCAGGGCGGCGGAGGGGCCTGAGCACATGGCCTTTGGAACTTCAAAGGGTCCGATTTTTTTCGGCCCGCCCGATTTGATCGTGGTCTCGGCGGCTTCAACGATGGCGCGCGTCGAGGGCCCGCCAGAGCCGACGATAATGCCAGAGCGCTCGTTGACGACATCGCTTGGCTCAAGGCCGGCGTCGCGGATGGCCTGGTCCATGGCTATCCAGTTCCAAGCGACGCCTGGATTCATGAAGCGCTTGGGTTTGCGGGGAACCATGCCCTCCCACTCGATCTTAGGTTCTCCGTGGACCTGACATTTGAAGCCG
Organism: Hyphomicrobium sp.; assembly: GCA_031365865.1. Taxonomy (GTDB): domain Bacteria; phylum Pseudomonadota; class Alphaproteobacteria; order Rhizobiales; family Hyphomicrobiaceae; genus Hyphomicrobium_B. Next base: position 9,634 of record JANLYX010000018.1, read on the forward strand.
AGTTCGGCGTATTTGTCAGAGCGCGAAATCCCGCTTTTCGCCTCGCGCAAAGAGGCCAGGACTTCCTGCGCGTTGTTTCCGATCGAAGAAACAATACCCATGCCGGTGACGACGACGCGCCTCATCGATTGTCCTTCCTTAGCGCCCGCGGCCCGCAGCGCATGTCCTCAGTCCTCGTTGGCTTCGTCGAAGAGGACCGTTGTCGTTTATCCGAAAGTAGGGGCCATTCTCAAGCGCCAGATGCGTCCGGCGTCTCGCCGGCTTGGAAAAGCCCGACCTTGAGGTCGGTGGCTTGATAAATCACCTTGCCATCGGCTTTGAGGGTGCCATCGGCAATCGCCAGTTTCAACCGGCGCAGGATGACCCGCTTCATGTCGAGCACGTATTCAACCTTACCCGTGGTCGGAAGGACCATATCGGTGAATTTGACCTCGCCGACGCCAAGGGCCCGGCCCCGCCCCGGCGCCCCAAGCCAGCCCAAATAAAATCCGACCAACTGCCAGAGCGCATCCAGGCCGAGACATCCTGGCATTACGGGATCTCCCTTGAAGTGACAGTCGAAAAACCAATCAAGTCGAGGATTTCCAGCCACTTTGAGTTCGGCCACGATCTGACCCTTGCCGTGCGCCCCGCCGGTCTCCGAAACGTGGGAGATCCGGTCGAACATCAACATCGGCGGCAGAGGCAGTTGCGCGTTGCCGGCCCCAAACAGCTCCCCGCGCCCGCACGAAAGCAGATCCTCGAACTCAAAGCTTGCGCGGCGTTCCGACATTTTATCCTCGTTTTGTTCCAGGGCCGTCGCGACAGTGCAACAGGTATCGCCGCAGGGCCGCGTCTCGTAACACATTGCCGAAAGCACTGAAAGCTGTGGTATTGAGTCCAGAGCAGTCATGTATGGTTGAAATCCTTGAATTATCCCAGCTTCGTCATCGGTTGCCTCAAGCATCAGAACCGCCTAGTGTGTGGGTAAGTCTTTTTGGCAAAGCGGCGCGGCATCTCACGTTGTGCGGCAAAGCTTGGTTTGAGCCTTCCAAACTACGTATTTGAGTTAGAACCCAACGCGGCGACCGATGAACGAATCGAAGCCTTACGCGAATGCCATGCGGCCCGGCGCAGTTGTGCCGGAGCTGTTGCGCCAATCGGGCTTGCGGCCGACGCGGCAGCGTCTGGCATTGGGCAAGCTGCTGTTTGGCGGCGAAGACCGGCATGTGACGGCTGAGCAGTTGCACGCCGAGGTCGAGGCCTTGGGTGAGCATGTTTCGCTGGCCACCGTCTACAACACGCTGCATCAATTTAAGCGCGCCGGTCTGCTCCGCGAACTGGCGGTCGAAGGCTCGAAAGCCTATTTCGATACCAACACCTCAAACCATAACCATTTCCTGGTCGAGCCCGAAGGCACGGTCATGGACATCCCAGGCGACAGTATTCAGGTCGCCGGGTTGCCGGCCCCGCCTGACGGCATGCGCATCACCCACATTGATGTCGTGGTTCGGTTGGCCAAGAAAGCTGTTTAGGCAGAGTTTATTGCCGATTGAGCAGCTATTTTAATTTCTCGCCTTCGTAGACGCCCCATAGCTTTTTCTGCTCGATGTAGCCGCCAAATGCGTCAATCGTGACCCGGCACCAAACCCCATCACAGTTGTGAATATTGGCGATGACGCCAGCTTCGACTTTGGCGACCATGGCGGCGTTTTCGCTGTCGCTCGAGCGAATAGGAACCTGCGGCGGCGCGGCACCGGCTTTGGTTTCCCAAGGCAAAATCAAAGCCGTCCTGCGGCCTGAAAGAAACGATTGCAGGACCCACCCCGTCACGCCCTCGGAATCGCGGACCTGCCGCCAGCCTTCGAACTCCTTGATCACTTCAAGCGGTAAGCCTGCCCGGCGATACACCCAACCGGTTGGATAATCTGTGCCGGGCCCATTGCGGAGGTTCACGCGATCAGACTTGAGGCTGACGTAGCGAGGCACGGGCAGGCCGCTGCCGGCCGGCGCTCCGGGGGCCGCAGGTGGTTGAGCCGGCGCTTGTTGGGTCTCGGTTGGAGCCTGTACGGCCGGTTGCGCCGGCTTTTGGGCGGCTGCTTCGACGGCTGTGTCGCCCATCCCCAACATCAAAATGGCCAAACTCAAAAAACCATGACGTTTCAGCATCGCAGACCTTCGATCGGCATCATGGGGGAGCTGGCAACACGAAAAGGATTTACGAGAGTCGTTGATTGCTAAAACGGTACTTTGTCATCGCCAAGGCCATCTGTTAGACACGCAAGAACCAAATAAGACGCCGCGCTGGCCGCTTAAGTCAATCGCGCGGCGGCAAGTGCCAAGTCTCAAGTTAGCCGTGTCCCCCGGAATCACAATGCCAAGCACCACTAAGAAACCTGTTGTTATCGTCACGCGCAAGCTTCCCGATGTCGTCGAGACGCGGATGTGCGAACTTTTCGACACCCGTCTCAACGCCGGCGATAAGCCGATGACGGCCGCGGAACTCATTCAGGCCGTCAAGGTCGCGGACGTTCTGGTCCCAACTGTCACAGATCGCATCGACCGGTCTGTGCTGACGCAAGCGGGGCCGCAACTGCGGTTGATCGCCAATTTTGGAACGGGCGTAGATAACGTCGATCTCGATACGGCGCGCAATCGCGGAATTCTGGTGACGAATACGCCGGGCGTCCTGACCGAAGACGCCGCCGATATGACCATGGCGCTGATTCTCGCCGTGCCGCGCCGGGTCGCGGAAGGCGCCGCATATATGAAAGATCCCAACACCAAATGGGGCGGCTGGTCGCCGACCTGGATGTTGGGCCACCGCATCTACGGCAAGCGGCTTGGCATCATCGGTATGGGCCGCATCGGCCAGGCGGTGGCTCGCCGCGCCAAGGCCTTCGGGCTGCAGATCCACTATCACAACCGCCGCCGCGTGGCGGCCGAGGTCGAGCAGGAACTCGAGGCGACCTACTGGGAAAGCCTCGACCAGATGCTGACCCGCGTCGATATCGTTTCGGTCAATTGCCCGCATACTCCGGCAACCTATCACTTGCTGTCGGCGCGGCGGCTCAAATTGTTGAAGCCGTCAGCCTATATCGTCAATACCGCGCGCGGTGAGATCATCGACGAAAACGAGCTGGCACGCTTGTTGGAGTCGGGTGCGGTTTCAGGCGCCGGGCTCGATGTTTTCGAGCATGAGCCGGCGGTCAATCCGCGCTTGCTCGCCTCCGACCGGGTGGTGGCGCTGCCGCACATGAGTTCAGCGACGATTGAAGGCCGGGTCGATATGGGGGAGAAGGTCATCATCAACATCAAAGCTTTCTCGGATGGCCACGCGCCGCCCGATCGCGTCCATCCGGCAATGTTTTGAGGCGCGCGCAACACCGCAATGTCGATCAAACATCCCATCATTTCCGTCACCGGGTCCTCGGGCGCTGGCACCACGTCGGTCTGGCATACATTCGAGACCATTTTCAGGCGCGAGAACGTCAATGCAGCCTTCGTTCAGGGCGACGCGTTTCATCGCTTCGACCGGGCTGGCATGGACCAAGCGATGGACGAAGCCGCCAAGCGCGGCAATCAGAATTTCAGCCATTTCGGCGACGCCGCCAACCTTCTTGAAGACCTTGAAAACCTGTTTCGCACGTATGCCGAATCAGGTCGCGGGCGGACGCGGCAATATATCCACGACGAGGACGAAGCAAAAACGACAGGCGTTGAAATCGGATCGTTCACGCCTTGGACCGATATTGAAGCAGGCTCGGATCTCTTGTTGTACGAGGGTTTGCACGGCGCTGTGGTGACTGAAAAAGTCAACATCGGCCGCCACGCCGATCTTAAAATCGGTGTCGTACCCGTTATCAATCTCGAATGGATTCAAAAGATCGATCGTGACCGGTCGCAGCGCGGCTACACCACCGAAGAGGTCACCGCTGCCATCCTTCGCCGGATGCCCGATTACGTCACCTACATCTGCCCGCAATTCACCGAAACCGACATCAATTTCCAGCGTGTGCCAACAGTCGATACCTCGAACCCGTTCGTGGCGCGCTGGATCCCGACGCCGGACGAATCGATGGTCATCATCCGCTTCAAGGATCCGCGCGGCATCGACTTCGCCTATCTGTTGTCGATGATTCACGATAGCTTCATGTCGCGCCCAAATTCCATCGTCGTGCCGGGCGGCAAACTCGATCTTGCCATGCAGTTGATTTTGACGCCTCTGATCCTGCAGTTGGTCGAGAGAAAGCGCCGCGCCGGCTAATCATCGAAAGGACTGCGCTTTGGTACGGCCCCTGATCATCGCCCCTTCCATTTTATCGGCCGATTTCGGCCGCTTGGCGGAGGAGATTAAACGCGTCGACGAAGCGGGAGCCGACTGGATCCATTGCGACGTCATGGATGGGCATTTCGTGCCGAACATCACATTTGGGCCGCAGGTGATCAAGGCCGTGCGCGGTGCTTCGAAAAAAATCTTCGATGTGCATCTCATGATCGCGCCGGCAGATCCCTACCTTGCGGCCTTTGCCGATGCCGGGGCCGACATCATCACCGTTCATGCCGAGGCTGGCCCTCATCTCGACAGGTCTTTGCAGGCCATAAGGTCACTGGGCAAAAAAGCCGGTGTGTCCCTTAATCCTTCGACACCGGCGAGTGTCATAGAGCATGTCCTCGACCGTCTCGATCTGGTTTTGCTGATGACGGTCAATCCAGGTTTTGGCGGCCAGGCATTCATCCCCTCGGTCATTGAGAAAATACGGCAAGTCAAAGCTATGGTTGGCAATCGTCAGATCGACATTGAGGTGGATGGCGGAGTTACGCCCGAAACCGCGCCGCTGGTCGTCAAGGCTGGCGCCAATGTTCTTGTCGCAGGGTCTGCGGTGTTTAAAGGCGGGACGATTGAAGCCTATCGCGCCAACATCTCGGCCATTCGCAATTCAACGGCGATTGCGGTCTAGGGTGCGATCACGCTCTAGACCTTGTAGAAATCCCTATACCACTTGACGAAGTGGCGCACGCCCTGCTCAAGCGGCGTTGCCGGTTTGAATCCAACGGCCGCCATTAACGCATCGACGTTGGCATAGGTTTCCGCAACGTCGCCCGGCTGCGGCGGCATCATTTTGCAGATGGCCTTCTTGCCGGTCTCGGCTTCAATCAGGCTAATGAAAGTCGTCAAGGGAACCGGCGTATTGTGGCCGATATTGTAAATCCGGTAGGGCGCGGCTGAAGTATCGGCGCGCGGGTTGGCGCTGGACCAGTCGGGGTCGGGCGCGGCGGTCAGATCTAACGTTCGAACGACGCCTTCGACGATGTCGTCAATGTAGGTAAAATCGCGGGCGTGATGGCCGTCGTTGTAGACTTCGATGGCGCGGCCCTCGAGGATATTTTTCGTAAATTTGAACAGCGCCATGTCCGGGCGGCCCCACGGGCCGTAGACCGTGAAAAATCTTAGACCCGTCAGCGGAATGCCGTAGAGCGAGGCATAAGTATGCGCCATCAGCTCGTTTGATTTTTTTGTTGCTGCGTACAGGCTGAGCGGATGATCGACCCCGTCACGCTCGCTGAAAGGCATTGTCGTATTGGCGCCATAGACCGAACTGGACGACGCGAACACGCAATGCTCAATCGTATTATGCCGGCACGCTTCCAGAATGTTCAGAAAACCTTGGATATTGGAATCGAGATAAGCTTGAGGATTGTCGATTGAGTATCTAACCCCGGCCTGTGCGGCCAAGTGAACGACGCGTTCGAACTTGTGTTCGGCAAATAGAGTGGGCACGGCGGCGCGATCGGCGATGTCGAGTTTTATGAAGCGAAAGCCGTTGCGGCCTTCCAGGCTCTTCAAACGCGCCAACTTCAAACCCACGTCATAGTAGGTATTGAGATTGTCGATGCCGATGACCTCGTCACCGCGATCAAGCAAGGCTTTCGCCGTGTGAAAACCGATGAAGCCGGCCGCCCCTGTCACCAAGACTTTCATGCCGTCTTTTCGGTCCTCTCGGGCCCTTGTCATGAAGGGGTTGCATCGCTGATAGGGTGCGCATAACAGACATTGGTTTGCCATGCCAGAGCCTATTAGCCTTGCGGATAAGCATCTCGGAGAGGGTGAATGAAATTTTCGACGCCGTTGCCGGTCGATGCCGTGCTCGCAGACATATCTAGTGCCTTGTCAGAGCATGGCCAAGCGGTGCTCATCGCTCCGCCCGGCGCTGGAAAGACCACGCGTGTGCCGCTGGCGCTGCTCGATGAAGGCTGGCTTGCGGGCAAAAAGATCCTGGTTCTGGAGCCGCGCCGCATCGCGGCTCGCGGGGCCGCCGAGTTCATGTCGAAGTCGATAGGCGACCGGCTCGGCGGCGTGGTCGGGCTTCGGGCGCGGCTGTCGTCCAAGGTGGGTCCGGGCACACGCATTGAGGTCATCACCGAAGGTGTTTTCACACGCATGATCCTCGATGACCCGGAGCTGACGGGTGTTGGCGCCGTCGTGTTCGATGAATTTCATGAACGATCGCTCGACGCTGATCTTGGGCTTGCGCTGGCATTGGACGCGCGCGCAGCTTTGCGGCCGGATTTGCGGCTACTGGTCATGTCGGCAACGCTTGACGGCGGCCGCGTCTCGGAGCTGCTCGGAAACGCACCGGTCATTGCCAGTGAGGGCCGGGCATTTCCGGTCGAGACCCGATATTTGGGTCGCAAATCTCAACGCATCGAAGACGATGTGACGGATGCCATAACGCGCGCGCTTAAGGCTGACAGCGGATCGATTTTGGCTTTTCTGCCGGGACAGGGAGAGATCGCGCGTGTTGCCGAGCGGTTGCGAGAGCGCATCACAGATTCAGGTATCGATATTGCGCCGCTCTATGGCGCCCTCGATATGGCGGCGCAGGACATGGCGGTCATGCCGGCGGCCCCCGGCCGGCGTAAAGTTGTGATCGCGACGTCGATTGCAGAAACCTCGATTACCATAGAAGGCGTGCGGGTTGTCATCGACAGCGGCCTGGCGCGCGTGCCGCGCTTTGAGCCTGAAATTGGCGTGACGCGCTTGGAGACGGTGCGGGTTTCACGCGCGTCCGCCGATCAACGGCGGGGCCGCGCGGGCCGCACGCTGGCGGGTGTTTGCTACCGGCTTTGGGACGAACCCGAGACGCAAGGACTTCTTCCTTTCGCGGAACCGGAAATTCGCGCTGCCGATCTTTCCGGATTAGTGCTCGATTGTGCGGAATGGGGCGTTCAAGATCTTCAAAGCTTGCGCTGGCTGGATCCACCGTCCGAGGGTTTGGTCAGAGCGACGCGCGAAGATCTGGTATCCATCGGTGCCCTCGACGGCAAGGGTCGCATCACCGAGGAGGGACGGCGCATCCGGGCGTTGCCGCTGCCGCCGCGACTGGCGCGGATGGTGCTTGCGGCTGGAAAAATTGGCGCGGCGGCGCGAGCCGCGATGATCGCCTCGGTGCTGGTCGAGCGCGGCACTGGCGGCAACGATGTTGATCTCGATCACCGTCTTGAAAATTTTGCCCGCGACCGTTCGCGGCGCGCCGAAGATATGCGTCGCTTGAGCGTGGGCTGGGCCAAGGCTGCGTTAGACGATGTGAAGGCGCGAGCGCGAGAGGATATTTCAACGGCTGGCCTTCTCGCGCTCGCCTATCCCGATCGCATTGCCAAATCGCGGGGGGCCGCGGGACAATTCCTGCTCGCCAACGGCCGCGCCGGCACGATCGACACAACACATGCACTGTCGCGGGCGCCTTATCTGGTGGTCGCGGAATTGCAGGGCCGGGCCGCGGCAACGCGGATCATTTTGGCCGCGCAAGCGACCGAGGATGAGATTCTCGCCGCCGCCGCGACCAGGATCGAGGACACCACCTCTGTGCAATTCGACACCCAATCGATGAGCGTGCGGGCGCGGCGCGTACGCCGTCTCGGCGCCATCACGCTTGCAAGCGAGCCACTGGCGATGTCACCTACCCAAGATGTTTCTGCGGCGCTCGCCGAAGGCATTGGGAGTTTGGGCGTCGCGTGCCTGCCGTGGACCAAGTCCCAGATGCAGGTGCGCGAGCGTGCGGGATTTTTGAAAAGAGCCGGCGGCGACTGGCCGGACCTTTCCGACGAAGCGCTGTCTCAATCCACCGCGCATTGGTTGCAGCCGTTTCTTGCCGGTAAATCGCGCCTGCCGAATATCGATGCGGACGGTCTTTCGGCCGCGCTCGACGCTCTCTTACCTTGGCGTCTTCGCCAGCGTCTCGATGAGGAAGCGCCGACGCATTTTGAGGCTCCGACCGGAAATCGTTTTGCCGTTGACTACGACGGTCCGGGCGCGCCCGCGCTGCATATCCGCGTGCAGGAATTGTTCGGCCTCAAGGCCCATCCCGCGATTGCCAACGGCCGTCTGCCGCTGACCCTCAATTTGCTGTCGCCAGCCCATCGCCCCATCCAGATCACCCGAGATTTGCCAGGCTTCTGGGCCGGGTCGTGGGCATCGGTCAAAGCCGATATGCGCGGGCGATACCCCCGCCACGTCTGGCCGGACGATCCAGCCAACGCCATCCCAACAGCCCGCGCTAAGCCACGCGGGACGTAGGTGCGTTACGCGCGCACTGGTTAGAAAAAACAGAGCAGAAATGCGGTATTCCACACGGCCTGCTGCGCCGAAACCGAACTCAGTTGACGACAGATAAAGCCGATGCTCTAAGAAGCCAATTCTGCGGTGTTGGTCCGGTCTCGTTGACGACGGATGCTGACACGCTATTCCCAGATACGTACTGTCTGCTCAAGGAGCCGTTGTGACCAGCACTTCGTCGAACGCAAGTTTCGCGCTGATCGGGGCTGGCGGTTACATTGCACCTCGTCACATGCGCGCCATCAAGGATGTCGGAAGCAATCTGCGCGCGGCGTATGATCCGGCCGACTCGGTCGGCGTCATGGACAGCTATTTTCCGGAAGCCAGATTTTTTACCGAGTTCGAACGATTTGATCGCTACATTGATCGTGTCCGGCGCCAAGGCGAGACCATCAGTCATGTCAGCATTTGTTCGCCGAATTATTTGCATGACGCGCATGTTCGGTTTGCATTGCGGTCAGGGGCAGATGCCATCTGCGAGAAGCCGCTGGTTTTGAACGCCTGGAACATCGATGGGCTGGCGGCGGTCGAAAAAGATACCGGCCATAAGGTCAATACAATTCTGCAACTGCGGCTGCATCCCGCGATCATAGCCTTGCGGGATCGTATCGCCGCCGATAAAACCGGCCGCGTCCACGATGTCGACCTGACGTACATCACCTCGCGGGGCCGCTGGTACTACGCGTCCTGGAAGGGCGACGAAGCCAAGTCCGGCGGCATCGCGACCAACATCGGCGTGCATTTTTACGACATGCTGAATTTCGTCTTCGGGAAGTTGAAGACCAACGTCGTCCACCACAGGGCGATGGACTGCGCGTCGGGCTACCTCGAATATGAGCGCGCCCGTGTGCGCTGGTTCTTGTCGATCAATGTCCGTGACGTTCCCGCCGCCATAGCCGAAAAGCAAAGGACCTACCGGTCGATCACGGTCGATGGCGAGGACATCGAATTCTCGGAAGGCTTTACCGATCTTCATACCAACAGCTACCGCGAAATTCTGGCTGGCCGCGGTTTTCCGCTCGACGAAGTTCGAGCCTCGATCGAGACGGTCTCGAAAATTCGCTCGGGCCCAATCGAGTTGAAACAGGGGGTTCAGCATCCCTTCTTGGATAGCGTCATCAAGAACGAGGGCCGGTACCAATATGGCTGGCCAGTTTAAGTCCGACTGGGACGCACGCGGCGTCAAGGTTCATGAAAGCGCCTATGTCGATGATCCCAACGCGATCATTGGCAAGGGCACGCGGATTTGGCACTTCAGCCATATCTTGCCGAATACCGTCATCGGTGAGAATTGCGCGATCGGTCAGAATGTCGTCATCGGGCCGCACGTGAAGGTCGGCTCGAACTGCAAAATTCAAAACAACGTGTCCCTCTATGAAGGGGTGGAACTGGAAGACGGCGTTTTTTGCGGCCCAAGTTGCGTCTTTACAAACGTCAACAACCCGCGCGCCGAAATCGAACGCAAAAGCGAATTCCGCAAGACCGTGATCAGGCGCGGCGCTACGATTGGGGCTAACGCCACGATCGTGTGCGGTCATGAATTGGGTGAATATGCATTTATTGCGGCTGGCGCAGTTGTAGCCGGGAACGTTCCTGCCTACGCGCTTATGGCAGGTGTTCCAGCAAAGCGCATCGGCTGGATGAGCAAGCGCGGCGCTCGGCTCGGACCTGATTTGGTCTGCCCCGAGGATGGCACGCGATATAGGGAGACATCCGATGGGCGCCTCGAGCCTGCGTGAGAACAGCGACCAAGGCCAACCGGTTTCGTTTATCGATCTTAGAGCCCAACAGGCCCGGATCCGGCCGCAAATCGATGCCGCGATCAAGCGCGTCCTTGATCACGGCACGTACATCATGGGGCCCGAAGTCGCGGAATTGGAAACGGCGCTCGCACAATTCTGCGGCGCCAAGCACGCTATAACATGCGCCAGCGGCACCGATGCCTTGCTGATGATCATGATGGCGCGCGGAATCGGGCCGGGCGACGCCATCATCTGCCCGGCCTTCACCTACACGGCAACGCCGGAAGTGATCGCGCTGCTCGGTGCAACTCCGATTTTTGCAGAAGTCTCGGAAGTTAGTTTCAATCTTGATCCCACGGGGCTTGACGCGGCCGTAAAGGCCGCAACGAAAGCAGGTCTCGTGGCCCGGGCCGTGATTGCCGTTGATCTTTTCGGTCAGCCGGCCGACTACGCCGCCATATCGGCGTTCGCAGACGCCCACGGCTTGTTCGTCATTTCGGACGCCGCGCAAGGTTTCGGCGGCGCTGTCGGCAAGCAGAAGGTCGGAACCTTCGGACTTGCGACCGCGACCAGCTTTTTCCCGGCAAAACCCCTTGGCTGCTATGGCGACGGGGGCGCGATTTTCACTGAAGACGATGCGCTAGCCGATATCATGCGGTCGATCCGCCTGCATGGCAAAGGCGCCGATAAGTATGACATTGTGCGGGTTGGCATCAACGGCCGGCTCGATACGATTCAGGCAGCGATCCTGATCGAAAAACTCAAAATATTCCCTGACGAGATCCGCGCCCGCCAGCAGGTGGCCCATCGTTATCACGCGGCTTTGGGTTCAGCGGTGCGGGTGCCGAAAATTGCGCCGGGCATGACGTCGGTTTGGGCGCAGTACACGCTCGTCATTTCTGACGGCCGCCGCGATGAAGTCGCCCGCAGGCTTTCAGCAATTGGTATTCCGACGCAAATCTATTATCCGCGCGCCCTGCATGAACAGACTGCCTACAAGCACTGCCCCGTGGCGCTTGGTGGCGTGGCGGTCGCCGAAAGATTGCCCAAGGATGTGCTGAGCCTTCCCATGCATCCCTATCTCAGTGAGGCGGAACAAGACCGCGTCATTGGCGGCGTTCTCGGTGTCCTTCAAACGGCTTGAGGGGCGCTCTCCGTTAGAAGATTGTAGATGGCCTCTGCGCGGTGCGCGTAGGTGTGAGACGCAATGATGTGATCGTAAGCGTTATCGACAATCTTGTTGCACAATCGTGGATCTTCAAATTGCGCCAGGGCCTCACGGACGTTGCTCAGGTCGGATTTAATAGGAATGTAATGCTGGCCGGCTGTGAGAATGTCGTTGTAACGGCCTTCGAGCAGAATCTGGCAGGTCTTTTTGCCGATCGCATCGAAATGTCTTGAAGAAATAGCTTTTCCATAAACGGCGGGGCGCGGCCGTCCGGCGAAGAAAACGTTTGCGAGTTCTTCAAAGCTGGTTTTGTAATCCTCAAGAACCTCGAACTTAACAGGGCCTTTTTTGAGAAGCGTCCACAATGCGGCTTTGATCGGCGTCGGCAAAACGCGGGCTGCGCGCCTCAGCACGCTTTCGTTCTTCAGGATGAACCCGCGGTCTTTGGTTCTGAGGTAGTCGTGAATTTTCTTCATCAAGTCATCATCTGGGCTGATGTACCAACTCCCCGCTTCTGTCGACACTGTACCGCGGCACGAGCCTAGGAATGCAGACCAGTCGTCGCGCGAGAGGCGGCGATCCTCGCTGATATCGAGCTTGAGGCTCATGGCCAGAGCACAGTCCGTGAGCCGGGTAATCATTCGGTTACGGTCGTCGTCGCCAAGGTAAGCCGGATAGCGGTAGCCTTTGACCCCGAGATTGAGCGGACGGCTTTCGGGATTTCCGCCAGGTTTAAAAGCCTGGGGGTTGAGGGCGTGGGGAACCGCAACGACCCGGCAATTCGTCGAGGCGTAAAGATACGCGCCCGCTTCGAGCAACAATTGGGTCGCGACAATGTCGGCTTTAGCATCGCGCAAAAAGGCGATGCGCTTCTCCATCGAGACATAGGGCGAATTAAATTCGTTGCCGTTGAACACCATCAGCTTGCCGCGATTGCGCGCGGCGAGAGCGCTTGCCAAGGGTTGGACGAACTCTAGGGTGTCGCCATTGCAGCTGTGCAAAATGATGACGGCATCGAAGTTCTTGAGTTTCAATTGAAGGTGTGCCGGCTTCAGACCGAGAATGTTTTCAACGGTTGTGTCAAACAGCGGATTATTGAGAAAAGCATCGCGCCAATCGTCGTAGTACGAGGCGGTATGGGGGTATGCGAGCACTAGGACGAGGGTGCGTATAGCGCTCGGACGAAGGTGAGTTGCCGCAGGCATTAAAAATCCATCCGTCGATGCGCGCGAGGTTGATTCCTGAATAGCCCTGTATAGATCACGTCCGACGTTTGAAACTGGTAATTCATGACCTATCCAGTGTAGACACTGGTTATCGCCTCACGTAGCAGCAGGAGCCGAAACGAACATTGAACTCGCGACGGCAGACGGGCGCTTTCGTGCAAATTACCGCTGCATTGCCGCAGGAAATGAATTGCCGGGACAACTGAAGGTAAGCCGATGAAGTCGCTCAACATCCTTATTCTCTGCGACGAAGCGGCGCGCCACACCGGTACCGTCGATCAACATATTCGATCATTCCAAACGCACAGCCTCAATCGGGTCGCCGTTATGGACTCGCGCGCCGCCGCCAGTCTCGATGTCGATCTCACGTTGTTCGATGTGATCGTGTTCCATTATTCGATCGTGATCTCGATGGCAACGTTTCTGCCGCCGGGATTTTTCGCCAGGCTTTCGGAATCTTCGGGAGTCAAAGTGCTCTTCATCCAAGACGAATACCGCTGGGTCGATCGCACCTCGGCCGCAGTCCGCGATCTTGATATTTCGGTGATTTTCACCGTCGTCAATGATGTCGTGATTCGCGAAATCTACAGGGACGATTGGTTTGACCGCATCCGTTTCGAGCAAACGCTCACGGGATTTGTGCCGGAGGCGCTCCTTGCTCGCGCGGTACCCAAATTTGCCGAGCGGCGCATAGATGTGTCCTACCGGGCCCGCAAGGTGCCAAGCTGGCTTGGCGAGTTTGGGCAGGAAAAGTGGATCATTGGTGAACGGTTCAAGCGCGACGCCGTTCGTTGTGGGCTCAATAGCGATATCGAGATGTCCGAGGAAACGCGCATCTATGGAGATGCCTGGATAAATTTTGTCGCCAACTCCAAGGCGGTCCTGGGAACCGAAAGCGGGGCCAGCTTTATCGACTATTCTGGAGACGCTCAGCAAAAGGTTGAGGCTTTCGAAGCCGCCAATCCGTCGGCTACGTTCAAGGACATTCAAAGCCGGTTTCTTCCCGGTGACGGGCGCCATGTCATCCATGTCATATCACCGCGCTGCTTCGAGGCTGCGGCACTCAGGACCTTGATGATCCTCTATCCTGGATCCTATTCGGGACTTTTACAGGCCGGCCGCCACTTTGTAGAATTGGCGCGAGATCATTCCAACATGGACGAGGTTGTGGCCGTTCTGAAGGACGGCGCCCGAGCCAACAAGATCATCGAGGCGGCCTACGAGGAAGTTGCGAAGTCCCCGCAATTGACCTTCAAGCATCATGTCAGACGCTTTGACGACGTTGTGCTTGAAGAATTTACGAAGCGTTCCGGCAAGGCGGCGGCAACTACCCAGGGTTCAGGGCGGGCCAATAAAAATTACGATGAAATGTTTGCCGCGCTTGAGCAGGCCTCGGCACGGCTTTCCGAAAAGCGTAAGAAGGCAATGCGGGCCGCGCTTGCGCTGCAAAGGCTTTCGAGCGGGCTGCAGTCGAATATGGCAAAGAGCTTGCCGCCACCTGTTGCAAAGTGGCTGATAGGGGCAGGCAATGCTGCAAAGGCCCGCGCCAAGCCGCTGATTAAGCGAATGCTTCTGGGCCGCTTGGATTGACGGGCGCAAGCCTTCAAGTGCGTCGCGGAATTCTGTTAAGCACGGCGATCGCAACACGTCGCGCGCCCGGAATTTTGTTGATGCACGCTTTGATCAAGTCCGACTTCGGCCCCTTCAGTAATATTCGGGTGCGGTGTGCTTGATAGCCGAACTTGTCGATATTGGACGCCTTCGCGAACAATTCAGCCGCTTCTGTTTTCATGATGTGGCGGCAGGCGATGTACTGGCTGTTAACGTCCGCGTAGAGTTTTGTATATTCAAGAAGCCAATTTTGATTGTGTTCGAGAATTGCATCCAGGGCCCGACGTTCCGCTTCGACATGCCCTTTCCTCGTGGTCTCGGCGAGGGCCTGCTCGAGCAATTCAAGGTTGCCCTTATAGTCTTTACGGCGTTCTGCCAATACTTCCACGCAGACCTCAAAGTCGCGTTTCGCCTCGGGGACCGCGCCAGCACCGCGACGGTCTTGAGTACAGCTCGACTTTGAGACGAGCCAATTACCGAGTCTGTCGAACTCTTCGACGTTTCGCTGCAAGGTTTGCACAACGCGCCAGTAATAACCGTCGAGTCTATTGGCTTCGCGCGGCAGATGCGCGCCGCTTAACCGGATTTGGGTCTTCTTGAAGTCGTCGAGGCCTTTGGGCTGTGCTGTCGGCCATTCTGCGAGCGCCGCCAAGCGGCGATCGGCGGGTAGAACAGGAACCGTCCCTTCGCCGCGATTCCGCTCGGGCCGCCCGCGAAATCGGGGCTCGGTTAGGCGAACTTCAATGTGCTCTTTCAACATTGAAACGAATGTGCGGTAGCCAAAGGCGCCAGAGCCGACGAGGTCGTCATAGGCACGGCCGGCCATTGTCTCAAGGGCGGGGATGTCTTCCAAGCGCCGTAAGACGTCTTCAGTATTTGAGAAATCAAGCTCAAGGGGGATGTAATGTGTATCGGGCTCGATTGCGTCGGAGTAGTATCCCCGGAACAAGATCATGGGGGTCCGCATCACCGCGCACTCAAAGACACGCGGCGAAATCTGGCCCATGCTGATTTCGCTGTCACGCTTGGCAATCACGGGAGCAAATTCGTCGTAACTGGGCATCCGGCCGAGCTTGCTTTTCAGACGCTGGTAAGCGGCATTGATTGAGCCATCAAAATCAAAAACGTTGGAGCCGGATTCCGAGCCCAGCATAGAGCGGCTGTTGCCGATGAAGTCGAACCAAGCCTTGCCGTAAATGCGGCTTTCTTCCGTCATGGCGATATCATTGACCACACCTTTGGCGTCGCAGATCTCCTTCATGCGACGGCCGATCTCGAACTTTTCGTATCCCAAGCGGCCGTAGCGCGGACCTATGTTTCGACCCCGGTAAGCAACGGTGATGGATCTTTCGCGCAATGGCATGGGGGGCGCGAGCGTGCTGGCGAAATCGTCGGGCACGTAGCCGGTAAATACCGTGATGAATTCAACACCAGGAAATTCGGCGGGCGGGTAGACGTAGCCAAGCGATGTCTGCGGCACGCAGGTCAGGACGATATCAAATCCATGGCCGGTAATTGCCGCCTTAAGCTTGTCGGTATGATCGTACTCATCCTGGACCGCGAGAATTTTCAGACCCGTAAAGCGCTTTAATGCCTCACGGTAGGTCGATGACACGTAGCCATCGAAGCAAAACCTCGAGCAGTAGTTATGAAAGATGACATCGTAGCCGCTGGCGTCAAAATCGGTGGTAACGTGCGCATCGTGGGTGACGTGCAGGTAAGTGACGTCGTAATCGAGGAATTGCTTAAAGGCGCAGACGTAATCGAGCGTGGTTTGCACATGCGTGCTGGCCATTGAATAGGCGACGAGGAGCTTACGCGGCGGCACAAGGTCATCCAATCACGAATGGAAACAGTGAAGTTCGCTTGCTTGTCTAGGGTCTATAGCCTCGCCTGCGCAACTCCTGCGTGATTTTCTAGCAACATAGCGATCCCTTTGGAAGGGCTGGCGATGTTCCAAACAGTTTGTGATCATGCGTCTCTTGGGCCATTGCCGAGGGCGCGCGTAAATGAGAAAATGCTGCGGTAAATACTCTGAACGGTGTGCCGCCTCGCAATAGCCGGGCAAAATTGCAAGTCAACAGCGTAAAAGCTGCGTCTGCAGATCGCTTTGTCACCTCGCAGCGTTGGCCGCGAATAACAAGTGCTAAGCGTCGCCGGGGATTTTTTCGAAACTGTCCTTCCGGGGACGCGCCTCAAAAGGGAAGTTTAAATGACCAGCGTGCCAAGTGCTGAAACTCCGGTTCGGCCTCAAGCGGAAATCGACGAGCGCAATCGGAATTTTTGGAATGAGTTGTGCGGTACTCAGCTGGCCAAACAGCTCGGCGTGACGGATTCCAGTCCCGAATCCTTGGCAAAATTCGACAACTGGTATTTCGATTTTTATCCCTACCTCGACAAGCACATTCCGTTTCAAGATATGCGCGGGAAACGCGTCCTGGAAGTCGGTTTGGGATATGGCACGGTCTCGCAGAAGCTCGCCCAATCTGGTGCGCTCTATTCCGGTCTCGATATTGCGGCCGGTCCCGTGGCCATGGTCAACCAACGCTTGGCGCAAAGCCATCTTGGCGGGAAAGCCGTTCAAGGCAGCGTGCTCGAATGTCCGTTTCCGGATAGCGAGTTTGACTGGGTCGTAGCGATTGGCTGCTTCCATCATACTGGGAACTTGCAACGGGCACTCGATGAAGCTTGGCGCGTGCTGAAGCCCGGTGGCCGAGCCATGGTGATGGTGTATTACGCCTACTCGTACAGGCGTTGGGGTGCGGTGCCAAAAGAGACGTTCCGGCAATTCATCGACGACAAGGTGTTTTCAAGAACTGCCTACAGGGCTGCCTCCGAAAGAGAACGCGCTCACTACGATGCCTCGACGAAGGATGGAGCCGGCGCGCCGGAGACCGCTTTCACGTCGGCGTCAGACATGAAGCGGCTGACCAAGCGTTGGACAAGTTGCAAGGTTAGCCGTGAAAACATCGGACAAGAATCGGTGTTCCGGAATTGGGACCGCAAGAAAGCCTGTTCGGTCGCGGGGCCATTCGTTGGACTCGACATCTACTGTGACTTGCAAAAGTAAGCGTGAGGTATTTGCGGGTGGAGGATTTGTTCGCTAAACCGGCAAATATCTCCAACAACAAAGTAGTCGCGGGGATATCGACAAAGTGTCACGAATTTCTAACGTGCTGACGATCGTCGGAGCACGCCCACAGTTTATCAAAGCAGCCCCCGTCAGTCATGCGCTCGCGTCGGCCGGGATTGCCGAAGTTCTTGTCCACACCGGACAGCATTTCGACGCCCTGATGTCTGACGTGTTCTTCGACGAGTTGGACATTCCAAAGCCCGCGCACAACCTCGAGGTCAACAGTCTGGGGCACGGCGCAATGACCGGCCGCATGCTTGAGCGGATCGAACAGACCTTGCTCGACGAAAAGCCAGACCTCGTTCTCATCTACGGCGATACCAACTCTACGGTTGCGGGGGCTCTCGCGGCTTCAAAATTGCACATTCCGGTCGCCCATGTCGAAGCGGGCCTAAGATCTTTCAACCGGCGCATGCCCGAGGAAATCAATCGCGTTGTCGCCGACCATCTGAGCGCAATGCTGTTTTGCCCGACAGCGACGGCTGTCAAAAATCTGGCCAATGAAGGCATAACCAAAGGCGTTTATGCAGTTGGCGACGTCATGTTCGATACGACGATCTCCGCAGTAAAACGCGCGAAAGAACGATCCAAAATTCTCGAGACATTAGGCTTGAAAAAAGCCGGGTATTCGGTCGCGACCATCCATCGTGCCGAAAACACCGACGACCCGGGGCGCTTCCTGCGTGTTGTCGCATGGCTCGAGAAAGCTGCCGCTGACGCTCCCGTCATCATGCCGGTCCATCCGCGGACCCGCAAATTGATGGAGAGCAAGGGTATCGCTCCAAAGGGCGTCAGGCTCATCGAGCCACTCGGTTACCTGGATATGGCGCTTCTTGTGCATAACTGCGTGGCTGTGTTCACGGATTCCGGCGGGCTGCAAAAAGAAGCCTATTTCCACCGTGTCCCGTGTGTCACCTTACGTGATGAAACGGAGTGGGTGGAAACGGTCGACGCGGGTTGGAACAGATTGTGGACGTCGCCTGATCATGTGGCTCCGCGCCGTGAAATCGAAGATTATGGCACGGGCAACGCCGCATCCGTGATTGTGCAAGCCATTAGGGCCCTGTGAAATTCCAGGTTTTGAATTGCGGCCGTTGTATCGGGCCGATGTTGGTTGCAAGCGGGAGCCGGTTGGGAGATTTATGTCGGCGATATTGGAGCCCTACCGGCTGTTCTACGATCACAGGCATCTCTTGTGGGATGCGGTCAAACAAACGTTGAAGGCGCGGCATGCGGGGTCCATTTTAGGCTCGGCGTGGCTCGTGCTTGGCCCGCTGATCCTGCTCTCACTGTATGCCATTCTCTATACCCTCATTTTCCGGGTTCGCCCTGTCAATCTCTCCATCATCGATTACATTCTTTATATTTTTTGCGGGCTCATTCCGTTCATTTCGTTCAGCCAAGCTCTCGCATCGGGAAGTTCGGCGCTTAGCGCGAACAATGCGTTGCTGCTAAACCGGATGTTTCCGGCCGAACTCATTCCGGCGCGAGAAGTCATCGCTGCTGGAATGTTCATGGTGGTGGGCGGTGGTCTGACCATTGCCTACAAAGTGCTGACCGGCGGGGTAACGTGGTCCTGGGTTCTGATCCCGGTGATTGTTATCTTGATGGCGATGGCGACGTGCGGGGCAGTGTGGGGTCTTTCGCTGGCAAATCTGGTTCTCAAGGATGTCCAGCAAATCGTCGGCTACGTTGTCATGCTCATCCTGGTCGCGAGCCCCATTGCCTACACGCCCGATATGGTGCCGCCCAATCTCCGCGTCTTGCTCTATCTCAACCCATTTGCCTATTATGTCAGTGCTTTCCAGACGATCCTCGTGCTGGGCAAATGGCCGAGCCCGGTCATTTTGATGGGCTGTATTGCCTTTGCCTTTATTTCCTTCCACGGCATGTACAAGGTCTTCAAGCTAGGAAAAGCGATCATTGCTGACCACATCTGATCAGGCACATCAAGAGCCCGGTGCCACCGGTAATGTCGCCATCCGCCTAAATAAGGTGTCGAAGGCGTATAAGCTGTATCCGAGCATGTCTGCGCAATTCGCCGATGTCATGGGCCTCGACCGGCTGATGCGGTGGAAACGCGCTGCGCCGCCTCTTCATCACGCCTTGAGCGACGTTTGCTTTTCGATCCGGAGGGGCGAACGCGTTGGTGTCATCGGCCGGAACGGTGCGGGAAAAACAACGCTGCTGAAGCTGATTTCAGGATCGGCCCAGCCCACCAGCGGCGATGTCGGCATTCAAGGATCGGTCCAGGCCTTGATGCAGGTTGGAGTCGGCTTTCATCCAGAATTCACAGGGCTGGAAAATATCAAAGGCTCGCTGATGTACTCCGGCCTGTCGACGCCCGAGAGGGCCGCCGCGGAACAAGAGATCATCGAGTTCGTGGAACTCGGCGAATATCTCAATCAGCCCATCAAGACCTATTCTTTGGGTATGCAGTCGCGGTTGCAATTTGCATGTGCGACGGCGATCAAGCCCGAAATTCTGATCGTGGATGAAATACTCGGCGCCGGCGACGCTTATTTCAGCGTCAAGTCATCAATGCGCATGGAGCGGCTGACGAAGTCCGGCTGCACCTTGCTGTTGGTTTCCCATTCGATGGCGCAGGTCCTGCAGTTCTGCGAGCGCTGCATATGGATCGACGCGGGCCGTGTCCGCAGCGACGGCGGTGTCCGCAAAGTCGTCGGCGAGTACGAAGTCTACATGGAAAACATGTCGGCTAAGGCGCTTGGGCAAAGTTCCGCGGCGGATAGCCAGGGAGCGTCCAACAGGTCGTTCCGGCTGGGACGAAATGATATCGCCGGCGAAGATTTAGGCGGACCAACGCCGGACGCATCGAACGAAAGCGGTGCGCCGACGAACGCCGCAGCGCCACCGGAACGTTACGTCGATGTCCTGGAAAGCGGTGAGAAGGTCTTTCGTTGGCCGGCTGAAAAAGGCCCGAAACTCCGGGCGCTCGACATCTCAAGCGGCGAACTCACGGCGAGGTTCCCTGAAGGCTCAGATCTGTCATTTCGGGTCAAGGTCTGTAACGACTCGGGCGGCGCAGTTGCATGCCGGTATCAGGTCACAATTCTGGGGCTCGATAATCGGCGCATCACGCGGCTGCTCAGTCCCGTCGACCGCTTTTCCGGCGCACCGGAGACCCGTATTGCGACGTTGCAACTCAAGCCGTGTCTCCTTCAAGCAGGCGAATACTACGTTAACTTTGCCATCTTGACGGACACGGCGATGCTGGCGGGGGTGCCGACGCGCCGCTATGATCTCGTGTCGCGGTTTGGCGACTTTGAGATAACCCGCACCCTCGATTATCGCGAGCGCTGCGTGTTCACCCACCCAGCCGAATGGACGGCGCTGGCGCTAGACGATAAGACGGGGTCTTAAAATAATGCACAGACCGAGGCGATCGTTATGAGCGGCACGACCAGCGATGCGGGCGACTATGCGACCCACTATCCAAGACATTGGAAGAGCCCGATCTTCAATCCTCCGCGTAGTTTCTGGAACGATTCCTATGGTCTTGCGCTAAACTCGCATCCGGCCGGAAAGATCGTGGTGTTCGGCCTGCCGAAGTCCGGCAACGTTTGGGTGAAGTCTCTTATTGTCGATTACTTTCAGATCGCGCCGGTAGAACCGATCTTGGATGTCGCCAAGCCGGGCGCTGGTATCACGCACCGGCCGTTCGACCGGCACATCGGTATGCGCGAGGATTTCCTGCACGGCGTCTGTATCATCAGAGACCCGCGCGATCTGGTGTCGTCGTTCTACAAGTATACGCAAACGCACCGGTTTCGCAGCGCACGCCCCGAGTTCCACTATGACGACGTGCGATCGTTCTATTATGATTGGTTTCTATCGCGTAGCGTCGGCGCTCATAAATTTTTGACGCATTCCGAGGAGTATGCGCGCCTCGGCGTGCCCATCTTGCGCTACGAAGAGTTGCGGAAGAACGGCGCCCGCGAATTGGAGCGCCTCCTTCTGCGGTGGGGATTTGCCCCGGATCAGAAGCGAATTGCAGCGGCGCTGGCGGAAAACGATATCGACAAGCTTCGCTCCGAAGGTAAACAGCTCGAAAAGCCGATAAGTTCGGAACATTTCCGGGCCGGTGGCGTCGGAACTTATGCCGACGTGTTGCCGGATGAAATAATCAAGGATATCGAAGAGCGCTTCGAACGAATCCTGCTGCGATGGGGCTACACCTTGCGCCAGTAACTTGGCGTAAATCGATGTTGGCGCTCGCAGCCGATAACGGATTAGCGGGGTTTTCCGAATGGAGTTTCCGTGATGGGACGTTTGCTTCTCAACGCCATTAACACGTATGCGCGGGCCCTTGGCAAAGATGCCGTTTGGGTGTCGATTGCAACGTCGAAAGCCGAGCGAAAAATCGACGAGCTCATCAGCGGTCCCGCTGAAAAATTACTGACCTTTCCGGCGCGCATTAAAATCCCGCAAGTCGTCGAGACCTCGCGTGGGGTTACCCCGTCGCAAACCGACAGTTATTGGCGCCGGCACACCGTCCGGGGAAAGACATTTCTGTCGCGTCAGGCTTCACTCGATTATATCAGGGAATTGACCGACGGCCGGCCGCTGAAGCGCGACCTGCTTAAACTTCATGGGCCCCACAAGGGTCAAGTGATTTTGGATTATGGTTGCGGTCCGGGTAACGACCTGGCGGGTTTTGCCGAGTTTTCCGGCGCCGATAAAATCATCGGCGTCGATATTTCGGCAAAAGCGCTGCAGCTGGCGCGGTCTCGTGTCAGTTGGCATGCGCAAGAACCCGGCAAGTTGGCGTTCTACAGGGTCGCGGACGAAAATGTACGGCTGCCGCTTGGCGACGGCAGCATCGATTATATCCAGTCGCTTGG
The DNA here is from genome assembly GCA_031365865.1 of Hyphomicrobium sp. Taxonomy (GTDB): domain Bacteria; phylum Pseudomonadota; class Alphaproteobacteria; order Rhizobiales; family Hyphomicrobiaceae; genus Hyphomicrobium_B. Next base: position 31,975 of record JANLYX010000018.1, read on the forward strand.
CGTGATCCATCATGCGTCCGACCCTAATGCGATCTTTCGGGAATTCCATCGTTTGCTTAAGCCGGGCAGTGAAGCGCGCATCATGCTGTACAATGCGGATTGCGTTCACGTCCAGCTTGAGGTTGGCTACATCTGGAGGCTCGTCAATCACCAGATGGCGGACAAAAGTCCCGAGCAAGCTTTTTCCAAGACCGCCGACCTTGGCGCGCCAATTGCGCATTGTGTGCGGCCTGCGGACGTTCACCAATGGTTGCAGGGTGTTGATTTCGATGTCGAGTACCTCGGAGGGTTCTTTGTGCCGGGCGAAGCTGAAGGGTGGGCCGAGAAGCGCGTGCGCGCGCTCAAGGACGATCGCGTGACGGGTCATCAGAGAGAGTTCATCGAAGCGCTCGAGCCCCATGAGAGTGGGCTGCCCTATTATCAAGGCAAGCCCGCTGGTCTTGGGGCCGTCTATGTTCTGAGAAAGTCCAAAGGTTGAATATGGCGTCCGAGTTGGCCAACACCGGGAATGGAAATATGCCTGCGAGCACGCCGCCGAATGGCTCGATGCAGGCGGCAGAACAGCAGCTATTCGATCTTGGCGATACAGATTCGGAACCGGAAGCTATTTTTATTCTCGGAGCGCCGCGCACCGGCAGCACGTTGCTGTATCAAGCGATGGCTTCGGCCTTTGCACTGCCGTTTATTTCCAATTTCACGAATGCGCATTTTCCAGCGCACCCGATTCTCGGGCTTGCTATACAAACGGCTATGTCGCCCGAGATCAGCTTTTCGAGTTCATTCGGCAAGACCGCCGCGCCGTTCGAACCGTCGGAAGGCTCCGCGGTGATGACCGCTTGGTTCGGCGGTGGCCATCCATCGCAAGTAACGAGCGCACGAATTCTCCCCGGCCGGGAGAGTCACTTTCTTTCAACCTTGAGAGCCGTGGAAGCCTTGTACCGCCGGCCGCTGTTGACAAAGAATGCCTGGAATTGTTTTAGAGCGGAGTATCTAGCTTCCGCGTTGCCGCGTGCCAAATTTATTTGGATCAGACGAGATATAGAAGACGCGGCCCTCTCTGACCTGAACGCTAGATACGTAACAAAATCAGATCCCAGTGCCTGGAACTCTGCGACTCCGGCAAATCACCAAGACCTTTTGCGCCGCCCGCCCGTGGAGCAGGTTATTGAGAACCAATTCGAATACAACAGTGCGCTTCAGAGAAGCTTGGCCAGAGTTGGGGATGGAAAGCATTCCGTCATTTGGTATGAAGACTTCGTGCGCGATCCCCGCAGCATCCTGAGCGCAATCGCTCTGCTTCTTGGCAAAACGATGAACGATGTGCGACCGGATATGATTGGGCAGCCTGGCAATTTGGATCGTGTCTCCGCAGACGAGCTGCAAGCGCTGCGCAAATATCTCGCCGTCAATAGTGCCCGTCTCGCGACCTCGCGATATCAAACGAGAGGATAACGGGATGGAACTCGTAACCGCAGAGGCGCTCGCGGCCTACGCGTTGGACGATCGGACGGCGAAATACATGGACGCATCGCGCATCGGCAATGATGACGCGTTGACGTGTCAGAGATGGTTGCGCGATTCAACGGCGAAGAGAATGGTCTATGCCCGGCTTTATGGCGACCTTCTTGGTCCGGGGCCAGTAAGAAAAGTTCTTGATGTCGGTGGTGGCTTAACGAGCCTCACCCGCTCATTGGCCGCCCGTCACGACTATACGCTTCTCGATCTCCTCGCACACGATGACGCGGCCGCTGCAGACTTTGTTGCGAGATCTCTTAAGCCTGGGTTTCTGCGCAAGACGGATTGGTATAGTTGGGAAGACACCGGCACCTACGACATCATTATCGCCAATGACCTTTTCCCCAATGTCGATCAACGGCTGTCGCTGTTCCTGGAAAGGTATTTGCCACGTTGCAAGGAGCTGCGATTGTCGCTGACGTATTATCCAGAACCGCGTTTCTACTTAACCAAAAGGATCGGCGCCGAGGAAATTTTCTGTATGCTCGCTTGGAACGGCGAACAGACGCGGCATACACTCGAGAAGTTCGGCGAGAGCCTTAATCATCCGCGGCTGGATTTGCTGGTGAGCCCTGCGACTTCGGTCTATCCAAACGGCCGGCAAGTTTGTATCGCGTCCTTCCGGGGACAATTGTCCAGTGCAGCCGTGAATTCAGATAGGGCTAGGGGCATCCGCGCATGACTCGATCATCAATGAGCGACCCAATCAGGATCACGTTTTTCGGGGATTCGATTTGCGTCGGACAAGGTGTTTCGATTTACCGCGGGTGGGTGACGCGGATCGCACGTGACCTTGACGAGCTCTCTCACAAGATCGGCAGGGATGCGCTCGTCACGAACGCTTCGGTCAACGGGCGGACAACGCGGCAAGCGTTAGAAGACATGCCCTACAGCGTCCAATCCGCGGGCGTCGATCTGCTGATCGTGCAATTCGGTCTTAACGACTGCAACTATTGGGCGTCCGACAAAGGCGTGCCGCGTGTCAGTGGCGCGGCTTTTGCGGCCAACATGACTGAGATCATGGAGCGCGGCCGGCGGTTCGGCGCCAAAAAGATTTTTCTTAATACTAATCATCCGACGACGCGCACCAAAGATGTATTGCCGGCGACGTCGATCACATATGAACAGAGCAACGCCGAATATAATCGCATCGTCCGGGATCTGGTTGAAAATGCCGGTCCGGATGTCGTATTCCACGACATCGAAACAATTTTCAACAAGCGGATTGAGAATGGAATTGACTTGGGCACCTTGCTTCTGAAGGATGGCTTGCATCTCAGCTCGCTGGGTCACGAAATATATTACGAAACGATGGGGCCGTCGCTCAAACGCGCGATACAAGAATTTTCTGAGAAAAATTGAGTTCGACGTATGACAAGTGCCGCCAATCCTGAAATTGATACGTGGTTTCGGGACTTATCGACGGCGGTGCCGGTGCGTAAACCCGCCAAGTTGAAGATATTGTTTTTGGCGGATGATCGCCATCCCGCAAACGTCGTGCAGGATCACATCGCCGCGCTGAGCTGGGGCCGGGAACAACAAATCTTCGTGGTCAATCCCATTCATGCGGGCCTACCGGACTGGTCGTTCTCGAGGAAGATCGATCTCATCCTTATTCATTATTCAATTTTCATTCTGGGCGAGTATTTTCTGCCGCCGCATTGGCGTGAATTTGTCCGGACGTTTCCGGGTCCGAAGGCGCAAATTATTCAGGATGAGCATCGCCACATCCGGAGAATGCGGCAGCGCATGGCGGATCTTGGCATAAAGGCGGTATTTTCATCGTTGGAAGTCGGCAATCTGAAAAAAGTTTACGATGGTCCCGACGTTTCCGGCGTGACTTTCTACTCATGTCTGCCGGGCTATGTGGCTGCGGATTTTAAAACCTGGTCGCCGCCTCCGATCGCGGAACGGCCGCTCGATATCGTCTACCGCGGCCGGGATCTGCCTTTCAAATTGGGGCGGATGGGGCAAGAAAAACGTGCCATCGGCGAGAAGATGCAGGCGATTTCACAAATATATGGATTGAAGACCGATATCGATTCGACGGAAGACAGCCGAATCTACGGTCAGTCGTGGTCGCAGTTTTTAATGTCGGGCCGCGCGACACTCGGGGTCGAGGGCGGCGCCAGCATTTTCGATTTTGATGACAACATCGAGCCGGCGATCGATGCGTTCGTGGGCAATAACCCGCAGGCAAAATTTGAAGACGTCTGGAGTGCCGTCCTCTCGCCTTACGAAGGCAACGTCGTCCACCGCACCATCACACCGAAGTTGCTGGAGGCCATCTGCGCCAAGACGGCCCTGATATTGTATCCGGGCCGCTATCGCGGGCTTTTAGAAGCCGGGCGTCATTACATCGCGTTAGAACGTGACGGCTCAAATGCCGAGGACGTTGTGCGTCGTATTAGGGATGCGCCGTTTTTGCAAGCACTCGTCGACCGCGCCTATGCGGACATTCTTGCCAATAAAACATTATCTATGGATTTCTACGCGACCCATGTCTTGACGGCACTGTCAGGTCTATACCGGCGGTCATTGGCTGGCACGGGACGATTGCTGCGGAGATGGCAGATATTGCGTTGGGCGCGATCGTTCATTCCCAAGGACCCGGAGCCTTGACAGACCGTAGCGGAGCGCTTGCCATGGCAATTGAAAAGAGGCAGAGAAACGCCAATACCTGGGGCCAATACTTGGGGCACGAGCACATGACAACGGGCGACACTGCCGCTTCAAATCAAATTCAATCGTCGAATGTGAAACGGGCCATCCAGCTCGTCGATAGGTCACGGCGGGAGCGCCGCAACGGACATAAGGGCTCGGTGATTTGGCTGACGGGCCTATCCGGGGCGGGCAAGTCGACGCTGGCCAGCGAAACCGAGCGGCAGTTGTTTGATCGCAGCTATCAAACCTACATGTTGGACGGCGATAATTTGCGTCATGGCTTGAACTCGGATCTAGCGTTTTCTCCGCACGACCGGACCGAAAATATTCGCCGGGCGGGTGAAGTCAGCGCCCTGATCGCCGATGCCGGTTTGATCGTCATCTGCGCTTTCATCTCGCCGTATCAGAACGACCGCGACAGGGCGCGCAAGGCTGCCTCAGCGTCTTTTCACGAAATCTACGTCAAAGCGTCGTTGGCCACTTGCGAAGAACGTGATCCCAAAGGCCTCTACCGCTTAGCAAGAGCTGGAAGCATCAAGGACTTTACCGGCATTTCCGCGCCCTACGAACCGCCTGTTGCGCCCGATTTGGTTATCGACACGCAGGCGTATAGCGTTGAGGCATGCGTGACCCAACTCGTCGACTATATCGTTGCCAGTTGCGGAACTTAATTCGGGAATGGCCGCTCAGCGCCAGGTGCCAAGCTCAGGCCTTGGACGTGGTGGCATCGCCGACTGTATAAGCTTTAACGCCGGGCACGTAATGGACGTGCTGCATCATACAGCGCAAAATCACCGGCTTATGGTCGTTGGTCCACGAAACGGTCCGGCGGATGCCATCTTCATGGCTGACCTCGGCGACAAAGCCGAGTTTTTCCTTAGCTTTCGCTGTCGCGGCAAATCGCTGGCCCGATCGATCCCAGTCGCGTGCCGGAGTTAAAGCTATCGGCGTCTTGTTACCGGTCGCCGCATTGATACGCTCCGCGAGTTCGCGGACCGTGGTTTCAACGCCGGAGCCGAGATTATAGATTTCGCCGGGTTCGCCCCGCAGCGCGCAAGCCATCAGGCCGCGAGCCATGTCTTCCACGAAGATGAAATCGCGGCTGGCAATGCCCCCATTCTCGACGGGTAGCGCTTCGCCGTGCAGAGACTTCCAGACAAACGTTGGTGTGACGTTGCGCCAGACCGTCGCGGGCGTCCCGCGCCAACGGCCGGCACCGAGAATTTCGCCTGGCCCATAGACGTTCTGAAAGCGCGCTTTGACGAACGGCATCTTGTAGCGGGTGAAGTAATAATTTCCGTACATCTCGCCGATCAGTTTCGAGATTGAATACGGGCTATCGTGAAACAGCGAAACGACGGCGTCTTCGGTTGTTGCACTGGCACCGTCAAATGTCTTGGCGGCGACCGCACAGCCGGCCGCAGAATACACGACTTTTTTGAGAGTTCTAATGTCCTTCAAACGCTCAAAGACTTTCAGCGACGTCAGCGTATTGTTGTCATGATCGGCGAGAGGGTCGTGGATCGACGATTGATTGCCGTGATAGCAAGCAAGGTGAAATGCATAATCGAGATCGTCATCGAGACCGCGCAAAATTCGATCGTTCGTGATGGTGCCAGAGACCAGATTAACGGCTGGGTGATCGGGGACGTTTGCTTGATCCGCTGACAGGAAATTATCGACAATGGTTAGTTTTCGCGGCCCGTCGCGAAGAATGAATTTGACGAGATTTGAACCCACAAATCCAGCGCCGCCCACAACGAGAACGTTTTTATCTTTGAAGTTTTCTGTCATTTTTACTTGATCGAACCTGTCACGATTGCGTCGCCCGGCACATTAGAATTCAGGCTCCTGAATTCCAGATTTTCGAGCACTGCGTAGCACAGGTCCTTCTTGGTTTCGATGGAAATTTGAATTGGGCCATCGATGTCGGCCGAAGCTTGGTGATTATCCATGGGTAGTTTGCGGCCGCCGATTACCAGCCGGTCGCCGTCAGCATCGGCGCATCCGGCCGTCGCCGCGATATGGACCGTGACGCGCCATGTGCCCTTCAGGTTGACCCAATAATCGATTCCCTGGTGCTGCCCGTCTTCAAGATTGTCGCCGACATAATTCGGCAGATCGTGCAGATCTTCGATGTAGGTGCCGTACGTTGGCGCCGGAACATTGACGGTGCCAACGCCACCGGCTGTGACTGAGAGTGGGCGCGCCTTGAGATACTCGAATGGATCAAGTCCCTGCAGTCGCACGGACATGGTCCATGCATTGACATTGTCGGTCAGCGGAACCGGGTCTTTGGATGCCAGGACTTCGGTATAGGATCGAAACTGCAGCGGCTCAGCAGGCTCAGCGGCCGGAAACACCGCATTCCAAGTGACGTCGAAATAATTCCAGCGGCCGGCATAAGAAACTTCGGCCGCGATGTGGGACTGCCGGACGCCGGCTTGATCGGTGTAATAGAATTGTATCGGGCGGGCTTTAATCCCAAGTTCGCTCATGATCGCGAGAAAGGCCTCGACATGGTTGCCGCAAATTCCCGCGCCCTCGATTGCCAGTTTCTCTGCGCTCGCGGGCGGCCGGTGTTGGGAGATACTGACCATGTACGCGTAGCGTGCCGAACTGAGGGTGGCTTGGACTAGGTTTGCTGCTTCCACCGCTGCTAGGGCTTGGAAATAATAGGCAGGGCTGTCGAACGCGGCGGCTTCGGCCGCAGCGCCGGCGCTGCATGCTAATTGTTTGATCTTGGTCGCACGCAATTCGCAATCGGTGAAGCGGCGCGGATCGCTGCCCTTTAAGTCGGTCTCGACAATCCGGGGCGTGGCCGCTAGCGGGGGCGCAGCATGCTGCGCGGTCAGCTGCAGCGACATCATTGTTACAAAAGCGCTGAAAATCCCCAACCCGGCGACCAGGGTCTTGGTCAGTCCAAACATGGTCTAAGTCAGCGCCTCCTAGTGCTCGCTTGCACATGGAGGAACGCTGAGCTGAGCCGGTTAACGGAAGGTTAAACGGAGTTTTGGCGCCGCTTGAATGATCGGTCCCTGCTCTTTAGGACGGCGGTTTCAAATGACTGTAAATGGCCGTCACGCCGTGCCGATCGTACCACGACAGCATCCGGCGGATGGTCTCAGCGAATGAATATTGCGGACGCCAGCCAAATGCCGACATGGTCTTTGAGGGATCGAGAACGACCGCGGGGACATCGTCGGCGCCTGGTTCGACCTCAGGCACCGGCTCCTTCAATTCAATGTTCAGATGATCGACGACGATATCGAAGATCTCCTTTATTGAATGCCCTGTCCCTGTCGAAACGTTGAAAACGCCCGTTGGCGCCCCCTCTTTCATGGCCAAATCTAGAATCGAGAAAAAGTCATCCATATCGAGAAAGTCGCGAATGGTCTTGGAGCAGAAGCACGCCTTTCCGGCCTTAAGGCGGGTATAGAACGTCGGAATGGGTCCAATCGCCAAGCGCGGCCCGGTCACATTGGCGAGCCGCATCGACACGAACGGCAGGCCCGACATGGCCAGATAGTTTTCTCCCGCCTGCTTGGATATTCCGTAACTCGTGAAAGGCCGCGCCGGAGCGTCGGCTGGAATTGGGATCGACTCAGGACGGCCATAACCAAGGGCGGTGTGAAAGTTGATGAAGCGCGCGACGTTTGCGGCCTTGGCGGCTTGTGCAACGTGGATGGTGCCCTCGACATTGGTGCGCGCATCCTCGAGCCAGTCGCCGGGGTCTTTGTAGGCGGCGGCCGAATGAATGACGTGGGTCGGCCGGAAATCCGCGAAGGCTTTGTCAACAAGAGCGCGATTGGTAATCGAGCCTTCGACAACGGTCATTTTCGGATGCGAACTTGGCAGCGAGCCGCGCAGGCCCGTTGTAAAGTTGTCGATGATGAAAACGTCCGTTCCCTTTTCGAGATAACGCTCTGTCAGGTTTGAGCCCAGGCAGCCCGCGCCGCCGGTCAAAAGAATGCGCATGTTGTGGTTCCGCGTTTACGTGCGCACGTCCGCACGCGCTTCTTTGAGATGGGTATAGCCGCCGACGACGCCTTCGCGAGCCCAACGATCAACCGACACCTGTGCAATGTCGTCGAGAGCCGTGAATTTGAGGTCGCCGAAGTCGGCGAAGGTGCGTGATGGATCGAGCAGAATTGACTGCGCATCGTCGGGACCAAGCGGCTTGACTTCAGGTTCCGGGTAATCGTTGAGCTTCATGGCCTTGACGACAGCGTCGTACAATTCCTTGATGGCGACGTCCTTGCCTGACGAGAAGTGGTAGGTGCCTTGGCCCTTGCCATCAGCGGCTTTGACGACCACCTTGGCGAGATCGCCCGCATAACAAAAGTCACGGCGCGCGGTGGTGACGAAGCACTTCTGGCCCTTGGCGAGACGGCCGTAAAAGATCGGCAGCGGACCCGATACGTTGCGCTCGCCGATAACGTTTGCCAGGCGGAAGGTCACGAAATCGACGCCGGAAAACTGCACATAGTTCTCGCCCGCGGTCTTCGAAATGGCGTAGCTCGAGTTGACCGGATTAATCGGGTGATCGAGCGTGATAGGCTGTTGAATGGGCTTAGTGCCGTAGCAAAGGGCGGTCTGGAAATAGACCAGGCGTTTGACGGCGTGGTTTTTGGACGATCGCGCGATGTTGGCGGTGCCGGCCGCGTTGACGAGCGCGTCCGTTCCCCAATCCTCAGGGTCTTTGTAAGACGCGGCGGTGTGAACCACCACGTCGGGTTTGAATTCCGAAAACAGCTTTTCGACGAGCGGACCGTTGGTGATGGTATCTTCGATTTGCGTCAGATTTGCCTGCGCGTGAAGATTGTCGCGCCGCCCGGTCGCAAAGTTATCGATCGACACGACGGTGTCGCCGCGTGCTAACAGCATATCCGCGACGGTCGATCCAACTTGGCCGTTGCCGCCCGTAATAAATACCTTCATGGCTTCGTCTATCCTCTGAGTTGAATCGTGAATTTCGATTTATTGCGCGGCCGCAGCCACCGGCGGCTCGTCGGCAAGCATGCGGCGGTAGCTGGCGGCGCGATCATGGAACAGCTGTTGCCAAAGCTCCAGGTTCAATAGTCCCCAGCCTTTGCGCGAGAAGCGCTCGCTCTTGTTAAAGTTCGCCAGGATAGCTTCGGAGTTGAAATACTCGCGATGGCGGCTCTTTTCGGAGAAGAAGATATCGCCGACCATATCCTTCAATTCGCCGCTAAACCACTCCTGAAGCGGCACCGGGAAGCCCATCTTGTCGCGCCGCTGCAGAAGTTCGGCCGGCAAATGCTCGCCAAACGTCGACTTGATGAAATGCTTCATCTGCCCGCCTTTGAACTTGATGTCGGCGGGAATGGTCGCCGCAAATTCGATGACGGGGTGATCGAGCAGTGGCACGCGGCTTTCAAGGCCATGGGCCATCGACATTCTGTCTTCGACCTGCAGGAGAGCCGGCAACAGGCACTTGAAGTCGAAATGAGTCATGGAGTCGAAGTAAGCTTCCTTCTTGACGTTGCGCTCGGAATTGAAGATCGCCCCGAAGCGGTCGACAACGCCGGCCCGGTCAAGCTGCCGCCAATCGACTTCATCGACCATGTCGGCCGAGCGGTCGATGAGGCGGAAGTACCGTTCGTCGAGCGGACCAAATAGGCCTTTCGAGAACAACTGGCGAATGAGCGGCTTATATTCCTGCAGCATCGTCAGGTGCGGCAAAATCGATTCGGGCGTCACGACAAAGTTGCCGTTCTTATAGGTGCCGTCGATCGCCGCTTTGATGGATTGTTCGAGATAAGCGATCAAGTATCGGGCATAGCCGCCGAAGATTTCGTCTCCGCCCTGTCCGCCAAGAACCACCTTGACGCTTTTGGCGGCAAGCTCCGAGACCATGTATTGCGGGAAAGAGCCGGGCCCTGCGACCGGGTGATCGAGGTGATACACGACCTTCTCGATATTGTTGCGGAAGTCAGAGGCGGTCATGTCCGTCTGGTGCAATTCGATGCCGCCTTTGCGGCACGCAGCTTCCGCGTATCCGCTTTCGTCGTAGCCGGGAAACTGCGTGAATTTTCCGTGAAAGCCGACGCGGCCCGAACTCTCTTTGCCGGCAGCCAAGATGCCGATGAGACTGGAATCGATGCCGCCCGAAATATAGGCGCCAACGGGGACGTCCGAGCGCATGTGGACATTGATGGAATCGGCCAGCAACTCTTCCATGCGATTGCCAAACCACGCAGGCGTGTGGTCCCAATCGATTTCGTAATGGACGTCCCAGTAGCGGTGAACCTTGACGGTGCCGTTTTCGACGACGAGTGCATGACCTGGCAACAAAACGTGGACATGTTTGAACAGGCTGCGTTCGCCGATGGTGTACTGGAACGTCAGATATTCAGCGAGTGCGTCGGGATCGGTGGCAATTTCCGGCAGCACTGGCAGCAGCGCTTTGATCTCGGAGGCGAAGTAAAAAACGCCATCGACGACCGCATAATAGAACGGCTTGATTCCGAAGCGGTCGCGCGCGGCAAACAAGCGGTTGCCGTCCCAGATTGCAAAAGCAAACATGCCGCGCAACTTTGAAACGCAGTCTGCGCCCCACTTGCCGTAAGCGGCGAGAATTGTCTCGGTGTCGGACGACGAGCGGAAAGACCAGCCAGATTTCAACTCGTCCTTGAGTTCGAGGTAATTGTAGATTTCGCCGTTATACGTGATCACGGTATTGTTTGGAGCGGTCATCGGCTGGTGACCAGATGGCGATAGATCGATGATGGCGAGGCGCCGGTGCGCGAGCCCGCATGCCCGATGCTCGCAGGCCCAGATGCCGGAGCCGTCCGGGCCACGATGAGCGATCAAACGATTCATAACGCTGAGGCGTTGTTCTAGGCCCTGAACGGGCTGGCGATTGAGCGATACAACGCCGGCTATTCCGCACATTTAGAAATACCCCAACTTACGGCAGGTCACACTTTCTGCCGCTGTCAAAAGGCCTGTACCCTGGTCGCGGAATAGCAGGTGATAATGCCCTTGTCAGCCCCAGAAGCGGTTTGGGCTCAGGATGTCCCACACCGCAACGCCGCACACGCCTGGGTTGGCGGTGAGGAACGTCGGCTAGCCTTTGATCTTGCACCGATTTCATGAGTGTTTATTGCCGGAAATCCGCGCCAGCAGACGACGCCGCAAAAGCCTCTCAAATCGGCAAATGAGCAAGGTTCTATCGGAAATCCCGGTAGACGGCCAAAGTCTGATTGATGACGTGCCGCAACGACAGCGAGGTTTCGACGAGATTGCGGCCGGCAATGCCAAATTGCTGGCAGCGGGCGCGGTCTGCGAGGGCCTGTCGCAACGCCATTGCCAGGGCGGGTGCGTCGCGGGACGGGACCAGCCAGCCGTTGACGCCGTCGCGGACAACCTCGCGGCAGCCGGGAACATTGGTGGTGACGATGGGACGGCCGATGGCTGCGGCTTCAAGCAGGGCTTTGGGCAGACCTTCGCGGTACGACGGTAGGCAGACGATCGTTGCCGAGGCCAGTACGGCCGCCATGTCGTCGCGCCAGCCAAGGTATGTGACCAAACCTTCGCGGACCCAGCCCTCGATGTCAGCGTCGCTGATCGACGACGGATTGAGCAGGTCCGGCGCGCCCGCTAAGACGAACTCTGCGTCGACACCGTCGCGTTTGAGCAGCCGCGCCGCTTCGACGAATTCGAGCACGCCTTTGTCCTTGAGCATGCGCGCGGGCAACACGACCTTGGGCCGTCCGGAGGCAAGTGGTTGCAGCGGGTAAGCCTCAAGATCAACACCCGAACCCCGGATCAACTCGATCTGATTCGCCGGCGCGAGCCGGCCGGAGATCAAAAGGCCCCGGTCGTCCTCGTTTTGCACGATGACGCGGCTGTTTGAGTGGCCGAGCGCGGACGCCAAGGCCCGGCGTACCAGCGGACGCAACACGCGTGCCTTGGGGCTTTCGGACGAAAACACAAAGCCCAGACCCATGATGGCATTGACGACGCATTTGACTTTGGTCACGCGGGCGGCAAGCGAACCATAGAGCACCGGTTTCATGGCGACGTGATGGACGATGTCGGGCCGGACTTTACGATAGATCGCAATGAGCTGAGCGAGGAAACGTGTTTCGCCGATCGGATTGAGCCCCGAACGATGGAATGAAATCGGAATAAGATTGAGCCCGGCGTCGCGGATTTCATCACCGTGTTTGTCGACGCGCGTCACGACGCTAACCTCATAGCCTTCGGCCTCAGCCGCTTTGGCCAGCGCTAAGCGATGCGACACGAAATACCAATCCTCGGTCACCAGGTAGAGAAGTTTTGGACGCGTCATCGCCGCCCTCCGGGCACGGTTTCGAGCCAGGCCTGGAACATCAGAACCACCCAGAGCGGGTAGTGCATACCGCGCACGCCGGAGAGATGATCCAGCCAAGCTTGGCGAACGGGAGCTGGCTTGAAGAACCCGTCTTCGCGCAAGCGCCGCTCGTCGAGCAGGGCTTCCGCCCAGTCGCGCAAAGGCCCGCGCAACCAACTGTCGAGAGGCACGCCAAAGCCCATCTTTGGCCGCTCGATCAGCGCACGTGGCACATAGCGTTGTAGGACGTGGCGCAACGGCCATTTCGAGAGGCCGTCACGGCGCAGAAACGCCTCGGGCAGGCTAGCTGAAAATTCGATTAAGCGGTGATCGAGCATTGGCACGCGCGCTTCCAAGCTGACGGCCATGGCGGCGCGGTCGACCTTGGCGAGAATATCGCCCGGCAGATAACCGGTGAGATCGCGGGTCATCATGCGCCGCATCGGCGGCAGCGCTGCAATCTGGACGTCGCTTTCGATGGCAAGCGCGGGCTCACGGCCGGTTACGAGGATTTCTGAAGGGTCGGGCCAATGCGAGAGAAAGCGCCGGTAAATATCGTCGAGCGAGTCGCATCGCATCACGCTCGCTAGCTTATGAATATGATAGCCGGGGCGCTGCATTTGTTTACGGCGGGGAAGAAGTTTGAGCGCCGGCGTGGCGAGGCGATCCCATGTTTCAGGCGGCAGTGCGGTCATAGCGGCAACGGCAGCGCGCCGAACGACAGCCGGCATGGCGTTGATGCGCTTCCAGGCCGCACCCGCCATTGCGTAGCGGTTATAGCCTGAAAATAATTCGTCGCCGCCATCGCCCGAGAGCGCCACAGTCACGTGCCGGCGCGCCAAGTCCGACACGAGCAAAGTCGGAATTTGCGAGCTATCGGCGAACGGTTCGGAATAGATGCCAGCCAGACGCGGCACGGTTGCAAGGGCATCGGCATCGCTGACGTAAAGTTCGGTGTGATCGGTGCCAAGGTGACGCGCGACCGTTTTGGCATGCTCGGCCTCGTTATAGCCGGGTGTGTTGAAGCCGATCGAGAAGGTTTTGACCGGGCGGGTGCCGAGACTTTGCATCAAGGCGACGACGGTCGAGCTATCAATGCCGCCAGATAGAAAAGCGCCGAGCGGCACGTCGGCGAGCATTTGACCGGCGATGGATTGCTTCAGCAGTCTTTCAACTTCGTTGACAGCTTCATCCGGAGAGCCGGAGAACGGAGACTTCGCGCCGCGAGAGGCTACTTCCGGCGCGCTCCAGTAACGGGTGATGGCAATAGTCTCGCCGGCATCGTCGGCCTCGAGATAGCAGCCGGGTTCAAGTTTGCGGATGCCGGAGAAAATCGAATGCGGCGCGGGCACATGATTGTAGCGCAGCATCAGGGCGAGGGCGTCGCGGTCAATCTCGCACTGCCAGAGTGGGTGCCGCCACAGCGCCGCCAGTTCCGAGCCAAACAGGAAGACGCCGTTGTTCGATCCGAAGTAGAGCGGCTTTTCACCGATCCTATCGCGGGCGAGCGTCAGCCGCCGCTTATCGCGATCCCAGACGGCGAACGCAAACATGCCAACCGACATTTCGAGCGCCGCCGCAATACCACGCTTTTCGATAGCCTCGAGAAAAACTTCGGTGTCGGAATGGCCGCGCCAGGCTGGAGAGTGCCCGGCATCTTCAAGTTTTCGGCGGATGTCGCGGTGATTGTAGATTTCGCCGTTGAAAGCGATGACGAAGCGTCCGCTTGCCGACACCATCGGCTGGTGGCCGGCGGGCGAGAGATCGACAATGGACAGGCGGCGGTGGCCAAGTGCGAGGCCGGCATCTGGATCTGTCCAGGTGCCGCTGTCGTCGGGGCCGCGGTGAACGATAGCATCGGCCATACGGCGGACCGTCGCTTCGTGCGTCGCGCTGGGCGCTGGCTTACCGATGAACCCTACAAATCCACACATGCCGGATCGGCCTCGTTTCTCGCGGGTTCCGTCATCGGATCGTCGCAGCCTCGATCAGAGACGCCACAGCCGCGCGCCCGTGGCCGCAACGGCGGCTTGATCGTAAGCGCATTTGACGTCGGCGAAGACGCCGCCAGTTTTGAGTTTCCCGGTCAATTTCTCGATGCCCATGCCGAGATAATCCTGATGCGAGACGGCGGCGACAATGGCTTCCGATTTCGGCAACTTATCCCAAGGCGTCAGGGCGATGCCATACTCGTGTTCGCACTCGCCGCTGTCGGCGATGGGATCATGAGCGTGAACGGTGCAGCCGAAGCTTTGCAGTTCGCGCACAACGTCGATGACTTTGCTGTTGCGGATGTCGCGGCAGTTTTCTTTGAACGTCATGCCAAGCACGATGACGTTGGCGCCCTTGATGGCAAAATTCTGCGCGATCATGTGTTTGACGGTTTGCTCGGCGACGAACTTGCCCATGCCGTCGTTGATGCGCCGTCCGGCCAGAATGACTTCGGGGTGATAGCCAAGCTGAGCGGCCTTGTGAGTGAGATAATAGGGATCGACGCCGATGCAATGGCCGCCGACGAGACCGGGACGAAACGGCAGGAAATTCCACTTCGTGCCGGCAGCCTTCAACACTTCGATGGTATCGATGCCGACTTTTTGGAAAATCACCGCCAGCTCGTTCATGAGCGCGATGTTGAGATCGCGCTGGGTGTTCTCGATGACCTTGGCGGCTTCCGCGACCTTGATGGAGCTTGCCGGATAGACGCCGGCCGTGATGATGGCGCCGTAGATCTCGGCAACTTTTTTCAAGGTCTCGGGCGTGTCGCCGGAGACGACCTTGACGATTTTGGTCAGCGTGCGCTCTTTGTCGCCCGGGTTGATGCGCTCTGGCGAATAGCCGACGAAGAAATCCTTTTTCCATTTCAGGCCCGACAGCCGTTCGATGATGGGAATGCAGATTTCTTCGGTGGCGCCGGGATAGACGGTCGATTCGAAGACGACGATGGTGCCGGGCTTGATGTGGCGGCCGACGGTTTCAGAGCTTTTCACGAGCGGCGTGAAATCTGGATTGTTGACATGGTCTACCGGCGTTGGCACGGCGACGACGATAAAATTCGCGTTGGCGATGGAAGCGGGATCGGTCGAGCAGTGCAGATGCTTCGAGGCTTTCAGCTCCTCGCTCGACATTTCGCCAGTGGGATCGACGAACGCCTTGTATGCGGCGACCTTCTCAGCGGAGAGATCAAGCCCATAGGTTTCAAATTTCTTGCCGAATTCGACGGCGAGCGGCAGGCCGACGTAACCCAATCCGATGACGGCGATTTTGTCGGTCGACACGGTCTTGCGATGCTCCCCAATATGGCTTCGGCAGGATCGTAAAATCCCTCGCGGGTAGCGGTACATGCCTAAGCTTTCGGGGTCAACTGCGCGGGCCATTTGCTTGTGCCAGCGGGGTTGATTTCCCCTGCGGTCTATCGACCGGGGGAGACGCTCAAGGCTTATCCAAGATGGGCGGCGGCGCGGACGATAAACGGCGGATTGAGGAAGTTGGTGTCATGCTTGCCGTAGAGCAACGCGCCGCCGTCCAATATCGTGACGGTGCCGCCTGCGGCCGTGACGATGGCGTGGCCGGCGGCGGTATCCCATTCCTTGGTTGGCCCAAGGCGCGGATAGAGATCGGCCAAGCCTTCGGCGACGAGACAGAATTTCAACGACGAGCCGACGTTGCGCCGCTCTCCGATCGTGATATTGGAAAGCCAGTGTTCGAGTTCCGGTGATCCGTGCGACCGGCTCGCGACGATTGTTTGGGGTGCACGCGGATCGTGACTGCGAACCGCCAAGCGCGTCAACATCAGGTGATCGAGATCGGGTGCGGGGTGATCAGGCGCGATGTTCGCGGTCACTGCGTGGGTGCGGCCGAGCGTGATGTAGAGCTTCGACAAAGCCGGCGCATAAATAACGCCAAAGACGGGAACGCCGTTGTCGATCAAGCCAACGTTGATTGTGAATTCGCCGATGCCGTTGGTGAACTCGCGCGTGCCGTCGAGCGGATCGACGAGGAAAAACTGCGAGGCGGTTGTGGATGCCGCGCCGCCGGCGTGAGCTTCCTCGGCGACGACGGGAATGCCGGGTGCAATACGGCTAAGCGCTGCAAGCAGAATATCTTCCGAGAGCTGATCGGCAATTGTGACGGGCGAACCGTCGCTTTTACTTGCGACGGCACCGCCAGCCTTGAAGTGCCGCATGGTGACCCGGCCGGCAGCGATGACGGCGGGCAAAAGTTCGCGGGCGAGGTGGTCTTCATCATGAATTTTCAACACGGCGATCCTGGACCTAGACGGCATCGGCGCCGCGCGCGTCGTTATTAACGGCAGAAAACGTTGGGCTTTCGACTACAGGGCCGGCACTTAACGGTCAATGCGCGCGCTCGCTGCGGGGAAGTTATCCCCGTCGGTTGTGGCCGGGTTATTATCAGCTTGGAGGACGCAAGACGACACAGGATTAACGTCGAATGGATCAAACGCCCAACCTGCAGCTCCCCTACATTCTGGCTGCCCAAAGCCAAAAGCACGTCACTCACAACGAGGCCCTGAGGGCGCTCGACAATGTCGTCCAGCTGACCGTGCTCGACCGCAATCTGGCGACGCCGCCGCCAACGCCCGCTGAAGGTCACCGCTATCTCGTCGCGGCCGGTCCGACCGGAACCTGGGCGGGTCACGCCAACCACATCGCCGCTTTCGTCGATGGGGCGTGGCTGTTCTACGTGCCGATCGAGGGCTGGATAACTTGGATCGCGGATGAAAACATCGCGCTGGCTTACGATGGCGCGGCGTGGGTGACGCTGAGCGGCGGCGTCTCGGCTCATGGCGCGCTGACCGGTCTGCTCAATGACGATCATACGCAGTATCTAACCAATGCGCGCGGCGACGCCCGTTATACGCCGGTCAACCCCGCAACGCTTGGCATCAACGCGACAGCGGATGCGACCAACAAATTGGCGGTGGCGAGTTCGGCTTCGCTGTTCAATCATACAGGTTCCGGCGGGCACCAGATCAAGATCAACAAGGCGTTGGCTGCGGACACGGCAAGCTTCTTGTTTCAAACCGGGTTCTCCGGGCGCGCCGAGCTTGGCACCACGGGCGACGATGATTTTCATTTCAAGGTCAGCGCCAATGGCACGGCCTGGAACGATGCCCTGGTGATCAACCGTACCAGCGGGGCCTGCACGTTTCCAAATACCGCGGTTGGCAGCGGTACGGTCACGCAGGTTGCAACTGGCACAGGCCTGACGGGCGGGCCGGTGACGGGAACCGGCACCATCAGCCTCGCCAACATGGCGGCCAACACTTTGAAGGGCAATAACACCGGTGCGGCGGCGGCGCCGGGCGATCTGACGGCGGCGCAAGTCAAAACCATGCTGGCGATCGCGGCGGTGGATGTTTCTGGTCTGGCGGCCATTGCAACATCAGGTTCAGCTTCGAACTTGGTGGCGGGCACGGTGCCAGCGGCGCAAATGCCGGCGCATACCGGCGATGTCACGAGCACAGCCGGCAGCACGGCGCTGACGATTGCGGCGAATGCCGTGAGTAACGCCAAGGCGGCGCAGATGGCGGCGTCGACGCTCAAAGGCAACAACACCGGCGCTGCCGCCAACGCGGCCGATCTGACGGCGGCGCAGGTCAAGACGATGCTGGCGATCGCGAGCACGGACGTCTCCGGTCTCGGCGCGCTGGCGACGCTGTCGACGGTCAATCTCTCCACGCAAGCGACCGGCACGCTGCAGGCGGCGCAAGAACCTGCCCATACCGGCGATGTCACCAATGCCGCCGGATCGCTGGCGCTGACCATTGCGGCCAATGCCGTGACCAACGCCAAGATCGCGCAGATGGCGGCGAGTACGATCAAAGGCAACAACACGGGTGCCGCCGCCAATGCCGCCGATCTGACGGCGGCGCAAGTCAAAGCTTTGCTGGCGATCGCGAGCACGGACGTGTCCGGTCTCGGCGCGCTGGCGACGCTGTCGTCGGTCAATCTCTCGACGCAAGCGACCGGCACGCTGCAGGCGGCGCAAGAACCTGCGCACACCGGCGATGTCACCAACGCCGCCGGTTCGCTGGCGCTGACAATTGCCACCAACGCGGTGACCAATGCCAAGGCCGCGCAGATGGCGGCCTCGACCCTTAAGGGCAACAATACCGGCGCAGCCGCCAACGCGGCAGACCTGACGGCGACCCAAGTCACAGCCATGCTCGACACGGCGGTCGCCTCGGGTGCCAGTGCCAAGAAGGGCCTAGTGCCAGATCCCGGCACGACGGCGGGCACAACGCGCTTCCTGCGCGAAGACATGACCTGGTTCACGCCGCCGGGTGGCGGTGGCGGTGGCACACCCGGCGGCGCGTCTGGCGATGTACAGTTCAACAGTGCGGGTGTCTTCGGCGGCTTCACGCTTGGCGGCGACGCCACCGTCAACACCGGAACCGGCGCACTGACCCTTGCGACCAATGCCGTGAGCAACGCCAAAGCCGCGCAGATGGCGGCCAAGACCATCAAAGCCAACGTCTCGGCGGCGACCGCCAACGCCACCGACGCGACGGTTGACCAGGTCTCGAACATTCTCCCCGGCGGACCGATGGAGCGCGGCTACCGGCTCAGCCCGCGCGTCGAAACCGATTTCTTGAACGTCGCCGCGCCGTGGGGCCCGTTCGCGAATACGGCGATCTCAACGGGGACACTCAGTTTTTCGGGGACAGGTGTTGTAACGGCCAATCACCCTGGCTGCATCACGATCAACTCGTCGACATCGGCGAATAGCGGCGAAGTCATGGGAACCGGAAGCACCAACGCTGCGCAGTTCCTTCTCGGTGGCGGCGAACAATTCGATGTTGTTTTCAAAACCGGTGCGGCCTTCACCAACATCACGATGCGATTCGGATTTCACGACACCGCCACTAGCGCCGACGCCGTCGATGGCGCATATTTCGAAGTCTCGACGGCAGGCGTGGTCACGGGAAAAACGTCCAGCAACTCGGTGCGCACGACCAGCGCGACGATTGCAACTTTGGCGGTAAGCACCTGGTACCACGCCCGCGTCAGGGTCAACGCCAACGCGACGGCGGTCGATTACACGATCTTCGACGATAGCGGAACGCAACTCGGAACCGTTCAAAATACCACCAATATTCCAATCGCCGCCGGGCGCGAAACCGGTGTCGCATTTGTTGCAACAAGTGCGGGCACCACGGCGACCGCGCTCTGCCACCTCGATTACATGAGCTATTGCTATCAGGGCAGGACACTGGCGAGAGGCGCGCTGACATGACGGACAGTGACTGGCCGCGTTACGGTTAACAACATGTCAAGACATTCCTGAGACCTTCAGAACTTGCCGGCAAATGGCGCGTCAGACGGGCGGGTCCAACGCGTTGCCGGCAAGTTTTGGGTCAATCCGGCCGCCGCGTGTCGTAGCGTCTCATGAAAATTGTTGTAACGGGTGGTGCTGGGTTTATCGGGTCGGCCGTGTGCCGGTTGCTGGTTGGCGAGTGGGGCCACGAGGTCGTCAATATCGATAGCCTGACTTATGCGGCCAACCTCGGCTCGCTGGAACCGATTGTCAAAAATTCCCGCTATAGCTTTTATCAGCTCAATGTTTGCGACCGGGCGGCGATGGCTGACCTGTTACGCCTCGAGCAGCCTGACGCGATCATGCATCTGGCCGCCGAGAGCCACGTCGATCGTTCGATTACCGGCTCGAACGCCTTCATCGAAACCAATATTATCGGCACCTACGCCATGCTCGAAGCCGCACGCGGTTACTGGTCGGAGCTGCCGAAGCGGCGCAAAGACGCCTTCCGCTTCTTGCATATCTCGACGGATGAAGTTTTCGGCAGCCTGGGTGATGAAGGATTTTTCACCGAGACAACGGCCTACGACCCAAGTTCTCCTTATTCCGCCAGCAAAGCCGCGTCCGATCATCTGGTCATGGCCTGGCATCGCACCTACGGGCTGCCTGTGGTGCTGTCCAATTGCTCCAACAACTATGGCCCCTATCACTTTCCCGAGAAGCTGGTGCCGCTGATGATCACTAACGCGCTGCTTGGCCGCGACTTGTCGATTTACGGTATGGGCACCAACGTACGCGATTGGCTGTATGTCGAGGATCATGCCAAGGCGTTGTTCGCGGTGCTGACCAAAGGCACGCCCGGCGAGCGCTATGCGGTTGGCGGGCGCAACGAAAAAAGCAATCTCGAAGTCGTGCATAAAATCTGCGAATTGCTCGATGAGGCGGCGCCACGAGAAGATGGCTGCTCCCACACTGCCGCCATCAACTTCGTCGAAGACCGGCCGGGCCACGATTTCCGCTATGCCATCGACGCAACCAAGATCGAGCGCGAGCTTGGCTGGCGCGCCGCTGAAAGTTTTGACAGCGGCTTGCAAAAGACCGTTGCCTGGTATCTCGCCAATGAGATGTGGTGGCTGCCGCTGCGTCTCAAGAGTTATTCCGGTGAGCGCCTGGGGCTGATCGAAAAAGCCAAAACGGCGGCAGCCTAGCCAATGGCCACGCCATGACCCAACAGCGCATTGCCGTCATCGGCGCATCGGGGCAGGTTGCGCAAGCCTTGGTGCGCGCGGCATTGGTTCGCGCACTGGATTTGATCGTTGCTGGGCGGCCGCAAGCCGATATAACCGATCTTGCGAGCTTGAGCCGCCTATTTGCCGATTGCCGGCCTGACCTCGTCATCAACGCCAGCGCTTACACAGCCGTCGACAAAGCGGAAGTGGAGATCGCGGCCGCCCGTGCCATCAACGAAGAAGGCCCGGCCCGCCTCGCCGTGCTGTGCCAGGCGACGGGCGCGGCCCTCATGCACATTTCAACGGATTATGTTTTTGACGGCGATTCGCGCATACCCTACGCCGAAGACGATAAGCGCCGCCCCCAAAGCGTTTACGGCGTCACGAAATCAGCGGGCGAAGACGCCATTCGCACCGCACTTGCGCGTCACGCCATCTTCCGGACGGCCTGGGTGTATGGGCCCGATGGCCAGAATTTCTTGAAGACGATGCTGCGGCTTGGCGCCGAGCGCGACGAGGTTCGGGTTGTTGCCGATCAATTCGGCACGCCGACACCAGCCGATCTGATTGCCACCAGCCTTCTCGATGTTGCCCCGCGTCTACTGGCAGATGGCAACCGTGATGGCTTGTGGGGCACCTATCATTTGACGGCTGCGGGCGAAACGTCTTGGCACGATTATGCGGGCGAAATCTTTAGGCAGGCCGCTCTTGCCGGGCGCAAGGTGCCGCGTTTGCATGCCATTTCGAGCAGCGAATATCCAACAGCCGCGACCCGGCCGAAGTATTCGGTTCTCGATTGCTCTAAACTGCGCAATACCTTCGGCCTTGAGCTGCCCGCTTGGCAAGACGGCGTTGCAAATTGTGTTAGGCGACTGGCTCACTGAAGACTGCCTCACTGAAGACTGGCTCACTGAAAACCGCCTCACTGAAGACCGGCGCATTGAGTTGGGCGCGAAGTTCGGGCGCCCGGAATTGGGGAAGACATGAAAGCCATCATCCTGGCCGGCGGTAGCGGCACGCGGCTGTATCCGATGACACTGACGGTCTCGAAACAGATCTTGCCGGTCTACGACAAGCCGCTGATCTATTATCCGCTGTCGGTACTGATGCTCGGTGGCGTGCGCGATATTCTGGTCATCTCGACGCCGCGCGATTTGCCGGGCTTTGCCGCGCTACTTGGTGACGGCCGGCAATGGGGCCTCAATCTCAGTTACGCCGAGCAGGCCCGCCCGGACGGCCTGGCGCAGGCTTTCATTATCGGAGAGCGGTTCATCGGCAAAGATCCGTGCGCCATGGTTCTGGGCGACAATATTTTCTACGGTCACGGACTGTCCGACATGGTCAGGGAGGCGTTCGAGCCGCGCCGCGGCGCCACCGTTTTTGCCCATCAAGTCTCGGATCCCGAACGTTATGGCGTGGTCGCCTTCGATGAGCGCGGCCGGGCCACCTCGATTGAGGAAAAACCGGCGAAGCCAAAGTCGAACTGGGCGGTGATCGGGCTTTATGCCTACGACAACGACGTCGTGCAGATTGCCAAGAGCTTGCGCCCCTCAAGCCGGGGCGAGCTCGAAATCACCAGCCTCAACGCCGCCTATCTGGCGCGTGGCGATCTTGCGGTCCGCAAGATGGGGCGGGGCTTTGCGTGGTTCGATACGGGCACGCCCGACAGCCTGTTGGAGGCCGCAAACTACGTGGCGACAATCGAGAAGCGCCAGGGTTTGAAAGTGGCGAGTCCGGAAGAAATCGCGGTCCGGCAGGGCTTTATCACGGTCAACGATCTCGAACGGTTGATCGGGGAACGTTATGCCAAAAACGACTATGGCCGCTATCTCAAATCGGTTTTGGCGGAGTTTTAAGCGGCGGGGGGTCACAAAACGTTCTAGTGTGCTAGTCAAGCCCCAAGTCTAAGTCTCCAAAATTCGCTCGGGAGCATAACGTGGCAGGGCCGGCCAATTTTTTGATCGTCGACGATCACCCACTGTTTCTCGAGGCCTTGCAGCGCGCCATCAAGAGCGTGTTGCCGGATGCTCAGACCGTCGAAGCGATGACCATAGAAGCGGCGAAAACCGAGCTTCAGGGCCGGACTCGCTTTGACATCGTGCTGTTGGATCTGTCGATGCCGGGCACCCGCGGTTTCGATGGCCTGCTCGAATTGCGCGGGCTCTATCCAAAAATTCCGATTGTCGTGGTTTCGGCGCTCGAAGATCCGCGCATCATTCAAGAAGTCATGAGCTATGGCGCCGCCGGCTTCATCGCTAAGTCGGTGGCGCGCGAAGAACTGGCAACGGCATTGAAGAGTGTCATGGATGGATCGGTGACATTGCCCAAGGGCTACCGCCCGCCGCAGCCGCCAGCCCCCGGTAATCACAAAGCCGACCTGGCGCACCGGCTGCAGTCCCTGACGCCAAAACAATTGTGCGTTTTGAAGATGCTGCGGCAAGGGCTGTTGAACAAGCAGATCGCGCACGAACTGCAAATCGAGGAGACGACCGTGAAAGCACACGTCTCGGAAATTCTGCGCAAACTCAATGTCGCGTCCCGGACCCAGGCCGTCATCGAAGCCCAGAAGATCGATTTCGACAGTCTCCTCGATCCCGCCGGCGGCACCAGCGGACAGGGGTGAGTGCGGACAGCAGAGTGCGCGGTGCCGCGCCCAACACGTTTCGTAGATCTTAGGCTCGCTCGGATCCTCCTCCCGTCTTGGTGAGGCGAAGGACCAGACAGCCGCTCAAGCCACCTTGTCTTCCGAGCCATTGTAAGCGCCGCCCATGCCGTCGAGGCCGCGTGAGGGTGCGGCGTAGGGCAGGAAACCCTTGGCTGTCGCGACCTTATAAAACTGTGCGATTTTCTTGTCCTCGTTCAGATAATCAACCGACAAAACCGGCGTTTTGTTCTTGATGAAATCGCGGATCAGAATGTCGATCGTGTCCTTATCGGGATCGAGATCGTTGTTCTCCGGTTCGCTCCCGCGAAAAAATAGATCTTCGCAGGCAATCGCATTGATGGCGCTGAGATAAGCTTTCTTGCGCTTCGGATCTTCGTCTTCCAGCGCATCGAGAATGAGCGCCCCGTTTTGTGGGATGACAAGAAATTCCGGATTGCTCTCGCGCGCATGTTTGGCCAACGCCACGACGAAATCGATCATCATGCCCGCGGCCTCGCGTTCGGTGCGCGGATCTCCAGCCAGGCACTGCGACTTATCGACCTCGCAGCCCCAGTGGTAATAGCCGTCAACGATGTCGAGATAAGCGCCGTCGAAACCGGCTGCGACGATTCTGTCGAGCCAGCCGGTGCCCGCGTCGTTGAAAATGATTTTTTGCCAAGCCGGATCCCAATAGCGGACCTTACGGGAGTTCGGCCAGTTCTCATTCCAGGCACCGAGCCAGGCTGGCGCTTTGCCGGTTGGCTCGCCGGCCGCTTTTTGATCTTCGTCGGTCCACTTGGTCCAATCGTCATCCCAGAAATCGCGGTAGTCCGAGGCTTCGCCGATGGAGATGTACGAGACGATGACGGACTGCGCGCCTTTGCGTTTTTTCAGAGCCTCGATCTGTTTGGGTTTGAAGGCGCCCTTGCCGGAGCCGTCTTTCGAGAAATCGATGACGATGAGATCGTGCGGGACTTTGGCCAGCGCCTTGGCATCAAGCGGCTGCGGCGTGCCGTCTTCCTCATCGCCCTGCAGTTGATAGCCCCAGTTTCGCACCGATCTATCGCCGTCAGCCGTTGTCAGACGCAGTGCCATTTATTTTCCCCATGAGACGCCAAGCCGTCAGTATTCGCCGTCCGTCAAGCTCTTGGCAACAATTTCCCGGCGATAAACGACGTTACCTGACAAGCATTTGAGATAGCAACTATAAATTGTTATGGCACGGCAAGTGCTATCTTTGATAGCGGAAGTGTTGACCAGACTTAGACTGTCGTCTTGTTTGTACCAAGTTGGGACGACAGACGAAAATACTCGGTCTAATCTTGATCGTCCGCTAGCTGATCGGGCTCTTGGGCCCTTGTGTGCCAAGTGAGCGGTCTTTCGGTCCGCAAGTAATTAGGAGCGTCATCGGTGCCGAGCAAAATGGATAAGAGCATCGGCGCGCGCATTCGTCAGTGCCGCGAGAATGCTGGACTTAGTCCACAACAATTCGCAGCAAAGATTGGCGTCACGGTGCCGGTACTTAACGCATTTGAAGACGGCGGGAAACGGGTGAACGCTGCCACTCTCATGGCCATTGCTCACGCCCTCGCAATTAAAATGTCGGAGCTTTTCGTCGATCGCGAGCACAGTGAGCGGCGCGAATTATCTGGTTTTGCAGAACCGTCGACAGGGTACGCAACGCCGGTCGAGATCAGGCGGTTGGTGAAAGCCTTCGACGGGATTGGTGACGTCGAGTCGCGTGACCGCTTAATTGAGCTTGCCGAAATGCTCGCCGGTGGCCGTCCGCACTGACTTATTTAAGCACTGACGTATTTAAAATGAGTGGCATCGCCTGGCGGGACGATTTTCGAATTTCAAAGAGACTTGGCCGAAAGTACCATCTCGTGAGGGATCACCGTCAAAAGATAATCTGTTGTGACCGAAGGTTATTTTTCGATAACGTCGTTTGGGAAGAAGCACCTTCAACGCAGCAGGCATTAGACGCGTGGAATAAAATTGTGTTCGCATAATTTACCCGTCCGAATTTCCGGAGACCGGGTCGAAATGTCAGGCGCTGTTGTGCGTTGCGGGACATCGGGGCATGTCATGACCACCGTAAGTTCAAAAGAATTCGCCAAAACAATTACGGCCCGCGCGCGAAAGAATGCAAGAGATGACGCCATCGCATTAGCACGGATGCTAACTTACATTTCCCAAGAAGCTGCGGCGCTCCATGCACCACTCACACATCGGCTGGCAGATGCCGCGCTTGATGCTTTGCGCCTTGAGCTTCGCATTGAAAGCAAGAGTCTTTTCTAGGCGGTTTTATTCGGGGCGGTCGCGAGGGTTCACCTATTCAATGCAACTTGACCTGCGGCTCGGTGCGCCGCGTCAGCATGCGTGACACAGTATCGAGCGCGACCTTAATGGGACCATGCAGAGCCATCTCGTGCATTTTATAGAGCGAGCGGTACATCAGTTTGGCGAACCAGCCCTCGATGCGCATCGATTTTCCCGAGACGAACCCCATCAAGCTGCCGACCGTTGAATAATGCCCAAGTGATACCAGCGATCCGAAGTCGCGATATTTGAAAGGCGCCAGATCTTGATGACCGCTGATGCGCTTTCGCAGCTGCTTGAGAAGATGCGATGACTGCTGATGCGCCGTCTGCGCGCGCGGCGGCAGCGGCATTTTTTCGCCGGGCGGAACGAGATAGGCGCAGTCGCCGATCGCAAAAATATTGTCGTCGTTGGTGGTCTGCAGCGTTGGTTTGACCACCAGCATGTTGTTGCGGCTGGTCTCGAGACCGTCGAGCTTGGTGAGAACTTCGGGGCCTTTGACGCCGGCAGCCCAAACGACGAGTTCGGATGGGATGAGTTCTCCACTTGCCAGCCGCACGCCCTCCGCCGTGACTTCGGTGACGCGCGCGTTGGTCCGCACATCGACTTTTATGCCGCGCAGCACTTGCGTGACGGAATTCGACATGCGCTCAGGCAGCGCTCCGAGAATACGGCCCGTGGCTTCGATCAAGGTAATCTTGATGTCTTTTTCAGGCTGGATTTTATCGAGCCCAAAGGCGATCAGTCCGCGCACGGTGCTGTGCAGCTCGGCCGAAAGTTCGGTGCCCGTGGCGCCCGCGCCAACGATTGCGACGTGAAGCTGCCCCGGCTGCACGGGACCGGCTTGGGCATTGGCCCTGACACAGGCGTTCAAGAGGCGGCGGTTGAAGCGCTCGGCCTGCTCCGGCGTGTCGAGCATGATGGCGTTCTGATAAACACCGGGCGTTCCGAACGCATTCGATATGCTGCCGACTGCGACGACAAGAGTATCGTAAGGCAACCAGCGGTCGGGCGTGATCTGGCGCCCGTCTTCGTCAGCGGTCGCCGCCAGATGGACGCGCTTTTGAGCGCGGTCGAGGCCGATCATTTCGCCGTAGCGGAACTTAAAACCGTGCCAGTAGCCCTGCGCTTGGTACTCCAGTTCGTGACGATCGACGTCCATGCTGCCGGCCGCAATCTCGTGGAGCAGCGGCTTCCAGATGTGGGTACGCGCGCGATCGACGAGCGTGATATCAGCCTTGTCCTTGCGGCCAAGCTTGTTGCCAAGCTGCGTTGCCAACTCAAGTCCACCGGCACCACCGCCAACCACCACAATGTGATGGAGGCCGGATTGCCGTTCCAAAACCAGCGACGGCGTAACGGGCGCAAAACCTGGAGGCGAAGGAAGTTCGGTCATGTCGGTACCTGGATGTTATTCCTCTCCCCATTGAGGGCAGGAATGGGGAGAGGGGGTTTTAACTGCGAATCTCTGCGCCCGTCGCCTTTTTAACATCGGCGATGATTTTGTTGGCGATCAATTCGAGTGCCAGATCGGTGAGGGTTTCGGTCGCAGGCTGAAGGGTGACTTCGATAGCGACCGACTTTTTGCCTTCGCTCGCCAGCTGCCCGCCCTCAAAGACGTCGAAAATGGTAATGGCCTGGATGAGCGCTTTGTCGGCATTGGCCGCAGCCTTGACGATGTCGCCGGCGGCCACATCTTTAGCGACGATGAAGGCGAAATCGCGCGTGACCGGCAACAGATCGGAGGCCGCCAATTGCGCCTTGGCGCGAGACTTTTTCTTTTCCGGCGGTAAGGCATCGAGGAAAATTTCAAACGCCGCCACGGGCGCCTCGGCATCGAGAGCCTTGAGCGTGGCCGGATGAACGTCGCCGAAGTGCGCTAAGATAACTTTAGGTCCCAACCGCAACGTCGCCGATCGGCCGGGATGATACCATGCCGGCGCATCACGGGTGATCTGAGCTTTCGATGCATCGAACCCGAGCGCGGCGAGCGCCGCGAACACGTCGGCCTTGACGTCGAAGACGTCAGCCGCGTCCGCTTTGCCATCCCAATGCCGGCCTGAGCCGCCGAGCGTGGCCGTACCGGCGCGCACACCAGCGGCGCTGTTATATTGATCGTCCGGTTTTTCGCCGCGATAGCTCTGGCCAAGCTCGAACAGCGCCACGTCATGAGCGCCGCGATTGCGATTGCGCGTTACAGCCGTCAGCAAGCCGGCCAATAAGCCGGGGCGCATCGCCGACAATTCGCTCGAAATCGGATTGGCGAGGTCGAGGGCCGGTTGGCCGCCGCCGAACAGCGCTGCCTGATCTTTGGGGATGAAACTCCACGTCACCGCTTCGACGAAACCGCGCGCAGCCAGCAGCCGCCGTGTCCGGCGTGCGCGCTTCTGTTTGTCCGTCAGAACCGCGCGCGTCACGCCGAATTGGCGCGGTAACGGCGTCGATGGAATGCGCTCGAGTCCGGCGATGCGCACAACCTCTTCGACAAGATCGGCTCCCCCATGAATATCAGGCCGCCACGATGGAACCGCGACTTTTGCCGCCGTCGAGCTGCCCTCGACCTTGCATCCAAGCGCTTCCAGCGTTGTCTTGATCTCGGCTTGCGAGAGCTTGACCCCCGACAACTTTTCAACGCGCGCGAAATCGAAGGCAATGACGCGGTTTTCGATCGGCTCCTTGCCGGCGGTCTTGGCTTTCGACGGTTCCCCGCCGCACATCTTCAAGATCATATC
Source organism: Hyphomicrobium sp. (assembly GCA_031365865.1). GTDB lineage: Bacteria > Pseudomonadota > Alphaproteobacteria > Rhizobiales > Hyphomicrobiaceae > Hyphomicrobium_B. Next base: position 60,700 of record JANLYX010000018.1, read on the forward strand.
GGTCGCGAGATCGAGGCCGGGGCGGACAGATGCCGGATCAATGCCGCGCTCGAAGCGATAACGAGCGTCCGTTTGCAGCCCAACCTTGCGCCCCGTTGCGGCGGTGCGGACGGGATCGAAGTAGGCGCTCTCGACGAAAACGTTTCTTGTCGCCTCCGTCGAGCCCGTAGGTTCGCCGCCCATGATGCCGCCAAGGCCCAGCGGACCGCTATCGTCAGCGATCACGCACATCGTTTGATCGATGGTGTGGTCTTTGCCATCGAGGCCGACAAACTTTTCGATCCTTTGGCCAAGGCGCGCGCGGATCGGCCCTTTGAGTTTGTCGGCATCATAGACGTGCAGCGGGCGGCCGCGATCGAGCGAGATGTAGTTCGTGACATCGACGAGCGCGTTGATCGGGCGCAGGCCAACGGCCTTCAGGCGATTTTGCAGCCACGCCGGCGAGGGACCATTCTTGACGCCTTTAACGACGCGGCCGGCGAACACCGGACAAGCGCTGGCGGTCTCGGGCGTGAACTCGAGTTCGATATCGATCGGGCAATCGGTTTTGCCTTCGACCGGCCCAAGCTTTGGTTCGGCTTTCAGCGTGCCCATGCCGGCGGCGGCGAGATCGCGGGCGATACCGCGCACGCCCGTGCAGTCGGGGCGGTTTGGTGTCAATTTCACCTCAAAGACGGGATCGTTGAGCCCGGCCGCATCGATGTAGCGCGTCCCAACTTTCGTGGCCCAGTCTGCCGGCAAATCGAGAATGCCGTCGCTCTCACCCGACAATTCAAGCTCCGCCGCCGAGCACATCATGCCGTTGGAGACGACGCCGCGCACCGGCTTTTTCTCGAGCGTCATTTTCGAGCCCGGAATGAAAGTGCCGAGTGGGGCAAATACCGAGAGCATGCCTGCGCGCGCGTTCGGCGCCCCGCACACCACTTCCATCAGCGGGGCGCCTTTAGCGACTTCGACCTGCACGACTTGCAGCTTATCGGCGTTGGGATGCTTCTTGGCTTCGACGATTTTTGCAATCGTGAAGGCGCCGAGCTTTGCGCCCGGGTCTTCGATGCCCTCGACCTCGAGCCCGATGGCATTCAATGTCGCCGCGATCTCCTCGACGCTCTTCGCGGTCTCGAGATGATCCTTCAGCCAGGCCAGTGTGAATTTCATTTTGGTCTTACTTTCGAGGCGTTCGATTGTTCAGCGTTGGATCCCCCTCCCCGTAAAGGACGGAGAGGGGGGACACGCCCCATCAAGCATCCTTCGCCATTTCTCTTAGTTTGAATTTTTGGATCTTGCCGGTCGAGGTCTTCGGCACTTCCGAGAAGACGATGTGGCGCGGGACTTTGTAGCGGGCGAGGCCTTGACGACACCATTCCAATATTTCGTCCGACGTCGCGGAAGCGCCGGGGCGTAGTTCCACGAACGCGCACGGCGTTTCGCCCCATTTTTCATCCGGCTTGGCCACGACCGCGCAGAAGGCAACGGCTGGATGTTTGTAGAGGACATCCTCGACTTCGATCGACGAAATATTCTCGCCGCCCGAAATGATGATGTCCTTGGAGCGGTCCTTCAATTGGATGTACTTGTCGGGGTGCAGCACGCCGAGATCGCCGGAGTGGAACCAGCCGCCGCGAAACGCGTCCTCCGTCGCCTTGGCGTTCTTGAGATAGCCCTTCATGACGATGTTGCCGCGGAACATAACCTCGCCCATCGTCTCGCCGTCGGCTGGCACGACCTGCATGGTCTCAGGATCCATAACGGTCAGGCCCTCAAGCGCGATGTAGCGCACACCCTGGCGGGCGCGCTTCGAGGTCATCTCGGCCTTGGGGAGTTTATCCCACTCGACGTTCCACTCGTTGATGGTGGCGGGGCCGTAGGTTTCGGTCAGGCCGTAGAGGTGGGTCAGCTTGAAGCCCGCATCCATCATGGCCGACAGCACGGCTTCCGGCGGCGGTGCGGCGGCGTGGTTGAACGACACGACGTGATCGAAGGTACGCTTTTCTTCTGGCTTGGCGTTGAGCAGCGTCGACATCACGATCGGCGCGCCGGAGAGATGCGTAACGAGGTGATCGGCGATGGCGTCGTACATCAATTTAGCGCGCACCCAACGAAGGCAGACGTGGGTGCCGACGGCCGCGCACACCGACCACGGGAAGCACCAGCCGTTGCAGTGGAACATCGGCAGCGTCCACAGATACACCGGATGCTGACCCATGCCGGTGGCAATGGTGTTGGCGTAACACATCAGCGCCGCGCCGCGATGATGGTAGACGACGCCTTTGGGATTTCCGGTGGTGCCGGACGTATAGTTGAGCGAGATCGCGTCCCACTCGTCGGGCGGCATCCGCCATTTGAAATTCGAATCGCCGCGCGCGATGAAGCTCTCGTAGTCTTCATGCGAGAGCGCGTCGTTTGCTTGCGGAAATTCGAGATCGTTGTAATCGATGATCAGCGGCTTGACCTTGGCGATCTCGAGCGCGGCTTTCATGGCCGGGGCAAATTCTCGGTCGACGATGACGACTTTGGCCCCGGCGTGATCGAGCTGGAAGGCAATGATCGCGGGATCGAGGCGGGTATTGATCGCGTGTAGAACAGCGCCTGTCATCGGCACGCCGTAGTGGGCATCTAGCATCGGCGGGGTATTGGCGAGCATGACGGAGACGGTGTCGCCGGGACCGATGTAGCGCATCGCCAGCGCCGAACCCAAGCGCCGGGCGCGATTGTAAAGCTCGGCGTAGGTCAAGCGGGTCTTGCCGTGGATGACGGCGGTATGACGCGGATAGACGGCTGCCGAGCGCTCAAGGAAGATTAACGGCGTCAGCGGCTGGTAATTGGCGGCGTTTTTGTCGAGGTTGGTTTCGTAATGGTTGACGGACTTGTCAGGTATGAAGGTCATGGGTGCGCCATCGGCTGGTTGCGAGAGGTTGGCGGAACGCTAGCGAAAGCTCAGCCTCTCAGCAACTCTCGGATGTCTAATTGGCCAACAACGAGCGGCCCTCCTCAGCCATCTTGTTCGTCTTCGGGCTTCGGGGTCATGCCCTTGAGCTTGGCCAAAATGCGGGCCTGTTCTTCCTCGGGCGTCTCCTCGCGCTTCTCCGCCACCGGTCTCGGCGCGACGATCGAGGCTGTCGTTCCGTCATGGGGTTCGGGCGCGGCCGTCGTTTCTTCGGTTGCGATCAGGGTGCCGGCCTTGTCGGTGCCCTTGCCGGATTCCTTGCGCTCGCGTTCGATGCGCTTGGCGGCCTTTCTGACTTCTGCGTCGAGGTCGATCTGCGAGCATAAGCCCAGCGTCACCGGATCTTGCGGCGTCAACTGCGCCGAGTTCCAATGGGTGCGATCGCGGATCTGAGCGATCGTCGGCTTGGTGGTGCCGACAAGGCGCATCAGCTGACTGTCTTTGAGTTCGGCGTGATTGCGTAGCAGCCATAGAACTGCGTTGGGGCGGTCGTGGCGGCGCGACACCGGCGTATAGCGCGGGCCTTTGCGGGCGTTCTGGACCTGCTGGGGAATTTCAACTTTGCTTTCGGCCAAGCGCAGCTTGTGGCTGTGGTCTTTTTCGGCCTTGGCGATTTCATCGCGCGACAGCTGACCGGACGTGACGGGGTCCTGGCCTTTGATGCCCTGGGCGACGTCACCGTCGGCAATGCCTTTGACTTCGAGGGGATGCAAGCCGCAGAATTCGGCAATCTGGTCGAAGGCCAAACCGGTATTTTCCACGAGCCAGACGGCGGTGGCTTTGGGCATCAGAGGTCTGCGGTCGCTCATGGTGTCTTCTCCGGTCTTTCGCAGCCGCCGAGGGCAAGCGCGAAAACCAATTAAATCTAAGAAAGCTGGGATTAATGTCTTATAGCGCCCCTTCGCGCGGTCGCGCAACCTCGGATATTGAGGCCGGCTCACTCATCGCCAGCAAAGACGCCGCAGTTTCCCGCGCTCTCGGCCGTTGCAGGCTGGGTCAAGCGCCGCTAGTGTCCGCCCGCTGCGTCACTCTTTGGGTACGAAAGCGGCTGATTTTGGAGGACCATCCGTATGTTGGCGACCGTCGGCCAGGCTAAATTCTTCGAAGATCTGAGCGTCGGCCAGGAAGCGACCATGTCGCGGACCGTGACGGAAGCCGACATCATTGCTTACGCGGCGTTATCGGGTGACTACAACCCGGTGCATATCGATGCGGCGTACGCGGCGGGAACGATCTTCAAGGAGCGGATCGCCCACGGCATTTTGTCGGCCGGTTACATCTCGGCGATCTTCGGCATGCAATTGCCGGGACCGGGCGCCATCTACATTTCACAGACCTTGACGTTCAAAGGCCCTGTCAAAATCGATGACCACGTTGTCACATCCGTCAAGCTCGTTGAGCTGGTGCCGGAAAAGCGCCGCGCCAAATTCGATTGCGTGTGTATGGTTTCGGGCAAACCGGTTCTGACCGGTGAAGCGGTGCTGATGGTGCCAGCCCGTCCGAAGTAACCGGTAATCCAGATGCAAGTCGTCCACGGTCACACCCACGTGCCTGTCAATGTCCGCGGCGCGGTCATCGCCATCGGCAATTTCGACGGCGTGCACCGTGGGCACCGGGCCTTGCTGCGGGAAGCCGTGACCAAAGCCAAAATCCTGGAGCGCGCCTCCGGCGTGATGATGTTTGAACCCCATCCGCGCGAATTTTTCCAGCCCAACGAAGTGCTGTTCCGGCTGACGCCGTTGAACCGCAAATTGAAACTTATCGAAGCGCTGGGAATCAAGGTCGCCTTCGTCGAGCCGTTTGACGCGCATTTCGCGGCCCTGACCGCGACCGAATTCATCGAGCGGGTGCTAGTGGCGGGCTTGGGCGTCGCGCACGTCATCATCGGTTATGATTTTTATTTCGGCAACAAGCGCGGCGGTAATCCCGAGTTGATGAGTAAGCTCGGAGCCGAAATGGGGTTTGGCGTCACGATTCTGCCGCCGGTGGCGGAGAGTGGCGAAGTTTTTTCCTCGTCGTCGGTGCGCTTGCATCTGGCGCAAGGCGACGTCAAAGGCGCGGCCCGCATTCTTGGGCAGCACTGGCATGTCGCCGGCAAAATCGTCGGCGGGGCGCATCGTGGCGCCAATCTCGGATATCCAACCGCCAACATTCCCATGCCCAAGGGCACGGCGCTCGGGCACGGCATTTACGCGGTCAAGGCCCACGTCGATGGCGTCACCCATAACGCCGCCGCTTATCTCGGCACGCGCCCGACCTTCGATGACGGCTTGCCGGTGCTGGAAGTTTATCTGATCGATTTCAAGGGCGACATTTACGGTCACGAGATGGACGTCGAATTCATCGAGTTCATCCGCGGCGACCGCAAGTTCCAATTGCCTGAAGAGCTGGTCCGGCAGATGGACGAGGACACGGCGCAGGTGAGAAGCGTGCTGGCTGCATCGTAGCACCCTCTCCCTTGGGAGAGGGTGGGGTGAGGGGGCTGTGAACTTGATCGGCCAGCCACCACCCCCTCATCCGCCCGTCATTGCGGAGCGATGCTCCGCATGAGCGGGCACCTTCTCCCGAGGGAGAAGGAGTTCTGGAAAGTTATCCCCGTCTGCTCGGGCGGTGGTATTCTGACAGACTGGCCCATAAGGCTCGCATTAACCGAGACTTTGCTTAACGGGCCCGAGATTGTTAGAAGCGCGAATGCCGCCAAAACCCGAAAGACGCATGAACGATGTCCGATAAAGCCAAAGCCCCCGAAACATCCACCGGCAAGCCAGAAGGGCGCGACTGGAGCAAGACGCTGTTCCTGCCGCAGACCGAGTTTCCGATGCGCGCCGGCTTGCCGGAGCTTGAGCCGAAGTTGCTCAAGCGCTGGGACGAGATCGGGCTTTACAAAAAGCTGCGCGCCCAATCGATGGGCCGGGTCAAGTTCACGCTGCACGATGGCCCGCCGTATGCCAACGGCAACATCCACATCGGCCATGCCCTGAATAAGATTTTGAAGGACCTGGTCGTCAAGTCGCAGCAGATGCTTGGCCACGATTCCAATTACGTGCCGGGCTGGGATTGCCACGGCCTGCCGATCGAATGGAAGATCGAGGAAGCCTATCGCGCTAAAGGAAAAGAGAAGCCGAATTTTTCAGACCCGGTGGCGATGAATGCGTTTCGCGCCGAGTGCCGCGAGTTCGCGAAACATTGGTTGAGCGTGCAGCGCGAGGAGTTCAAGCGCTTGGGCGTCGTCGGCGATTGGGATCATCCGTATTCGACGATGGATTTCCGCGCCGAGAGCATCATCGCCCGCGAGCTGATGAAATTTGCGAGCACAGGGCAACTCTATCGCGGCTCCAAGCCGGTGATGTGGAGCGTGGTCGAGAAGACCGCGCTGGCGGAGGCCGAGATCGAGTATCAGGATTATCAGTCCGATATGATCTGGGTAAAGTTTCCTGTTGTTGGTTCGGTCTCTTACTTGAAAGAAAAAGACTCCAACGTCGAGACCGCGCTAGGTGCATCAGTTGTCATTTGGACGACCACGCCCTGGACGATACCTGGCAATAGGGCAATCTCATTTTCAAAAAAGATCAGCTATGGACTATTTGTTGTTGACGAGGCACCGCCGGATAATTGGCTGAAGACAGGCGACAAGCTTGTCCTAGCCCACGAGCTTGCCGATCAGGTTTTCAAACAAGCCAAGGCCATAAAATGGCACAGGCTCGGGACTGTCAGCCCGGAACTTGCACAAATCGTCTGCGCTCATCCGCTAAATCCGTTGTCTCCGGTGATCCTAGAGTCCGGCGCAGGTTTCGGGGGCGGCTCAGACGAATGGATCAATGCATTTGGCGGCCTCTTCCGAAATGTTCTATCGAGTAAGATTGTGGGCCATGAGGATGGCAGCGGTTGGCACACGTCAAACTTTGGCGTTCAGCCGCCTTACACCTTCCCCGTCCCGCTCCTCGATGGCGATCACGTCACCGACGACACGGGCACCGGTTTTGTCCACACCGCGCCGGGGCATGGCGCCGACGATTACATCATCTGGACCAAGAACCAGAAAGCGCTGCGGAAACGCGGTATCGACACGACGGTGCCGTTCACCGTCGACGCCGACGGCGTCATGACGGAGGCCGCGCCCGGCTTCACCGGCAAGCGCGTGCTCAAGGAAAACGGCGACAAAGGTGACGCCAACGATGCGGTGATCAAGGCTTTGCAAGAGGCCGGCAACATCATCGCGCGCGGACGTTTGAAGCATCAGTATCCGCACTCGTGGCGCTCGAAAAAGCCGGTGATCTTCCGCAACACGCCGCAGTGGTTCATCGCCATGGATAAGGTGCTGCACTTACCCGCCCCCCTTGTGGGGGAGGGCAAGGGAGGGGGGAACTCCGTGAAGGCTGCCGTTGGGGACTCCTCAATTGCGCGCTCCGGGATTCCCCCCACCCCTAACCCCTCCCCACAAGGGGGAGGGGGATTGAACGCGCCAACGTTGCGGCAGCTGGTGCTCGAGGAGATTACGCGCACGGAGTGGGTGCCGAAGTCGGGACAGAACCGCATCACGGGTATGATCGAATCGAAACCCGATTGGGTGGTGTCGCGGCAGCGCGCCTGGGGCGTGCCGATCACGGTGTTTCGCAATTCCGAGACCGAGCAGGTGATCCCGGGGCCCGCGCACGGTTCATCGAATGACGGCGCGTGGACAGATGAAAAAAATGCCGAGCTGATGGCGCGCATCGAAAAGGCCTTCGCGGAAAAAGGCGCCGACGTCTGGTTCGAGGCGGACGCCAAAGAGCGGTTTCTGAAAGGCCTCATTCCAGATGCGGAAATGGCGCAGTGGCAGCAGATCAAGGACGTTCTCGACGTCTGGTTCGATTCAGGGTCGACGCACGCCTTCACGCTCGAAGACCCGGTGGCCTTTCCCGGTCTCAAGGGCTTGACGCGCCGCATCGATGGCGGCCAAGACAAGGTCATGTATTTGGAAGGCTCGGACCAGCATCGCGGCTGGTTTCATTCCTCCTTGATCGAAGCTTGTGGCACCCGCGGCCATCCGCCCTACGATGTCGTGCTGACCCACGGCTTCGTGCTCGACGAGAAGGGTCGCAAGATGGCGAAATCGGACGGCAACGTCGTCGCGCCGCAGGCGGTCATCAAGGAATCGGGTGCCGACATTTTGCGCTTGTGGGTGGCGTCATCGGATTATTCGGATGACCTGCAGATTGGTCCGACGGTTTTGAAAACGTTCAGCGAGACCTATCGCAAACTGCGCAACACCTTGCGCTGGATGCTCGGCGCGCTGGCGCATTTCAAGCCCGGCGATGAAATCGCAGTGGCCAAGATGCCGGAGCTAGAACGGCTGATGTTGCATCGTCTCGCCGAACTCGATCCCGAAATCCGCGAGGCGTACAAAACCTATGATTATCGCAAGGTTGTTGGGCTGTTGTCGCAGTTCATGAACACCGAATTGTCGGCGTTCTATTTCGACATCCGCAAGGACACGCTGTATTGCGATGCGCCGTCGAGCGTGAAGCGCAAGGCCGCGCTGACCGTCATTGATAGGCTGTGCGACGCCTTGATCAAATGGCTAGCGCCGATTTTGTCATTCACGGCTGAGGAAGCGTGGATGCTGTACAAACCCAACGACAGCGAGAGCGTGCATTTGCTGCCGTTTCCTGAAATCCCCCACAAGTGGCGCGACGATAATCTCGCTGGCAAGTGGGACCGCGTGCGGGCCGTCCGCAGCGTCGTCACCGGAGCATTGGAAGTCGAGCGGGCGAATAAAAAAATTGGTTCGTCGCTCGAGGCCGAGCCTGAAGTTTACGTCAGCGACGCCGATTTGATGAGCGGCCTCGCCGGCGTCGACATGGCGGAAGTTTGCATCACGTCCGCGATCAACATAAGCGCCAAGCCCGCGCCAGCGGGCGCGTTCACGCAAGCGCAGACAGCCGGCGTTGGCGTCGTCGTCAATTTGGCCGAGGGCACAAAATGCGCACGGTCGTGGCGCATCACCAAGGATGTCGGCAGCGATCCGGCCTATCCCGACTTGTCCGCCCGCGACGCCGCCGCCATGCGCGAAATCGATAACGGAGGGATGGTGTGAGCGACGTCATCCCCGCGCCGCTTGCCAGAGGCAAGCGGATCCGGCGGCGGGGATCCACGCAGGCTTCCGCATGCATGGATCGTAGGCTAGCCGCGGTGTCGCTGCATTTGAAGCACGCTCGGATGCCAGGGCCTTGTACGGCCGGAGTGCACGATGCCACGCTTCTCGACTCCGATCCTTGTTATTACCGGCCTACCATCGATTGCGTGGATGCTCTGGATCATTTATCTGCAGCTGAGATACGGGCACCCAGAAAAGGCCGGTCGCGCCGCAATGATTGGTGTACTCGCGGGCTTTGTCCCGACCTGCGGACTTCGACTCGCGAAGTTGTGCTGGTCGCTTCGAAAGCGGCTTCAAGCTGGTCTCGGCTCTGGGTCCGAGCAAGCACCAGATGCAGCGCCACCGCGCCAAGCCCTCGTGCTGTGCAGTGCGGACGCTTGTCTAGATCCCGTGCGCCGGATCCGCTCGCTTTGGGCGAGCGGCCACGGGATGACGTTGGTCGCACCAAGGGACAAGCGGGTATTAGATCTTGTCTGAAGACGGCTGGCACCATATCCAAGCGTTATGACAATGACATCTCAAACTGTTTGGCTTTGGGGGCGGTACTCGGGCACGGGCGCGCTCGTGGCTTTGCTGACGCTGGCGGCGGATCAGGCCCACAAGTGGTGGATGCTCGGGCCCTACGACATCGTCGCCAAGGGCCAAGTGACAATCACGCCGTTCCTCGATCTGGTGTTCAAGAAAAATACCGGCATCAGCTACTCGCTACTCGATATGGCGTCGTTCAAATGGCAAATAGTGCTCTCAGCCTTTGCGGTGGCGGCTAGCGTGTTCATGTGGGTGTGGCTGGCGCGGCTCGCGTCGGGCCGATTGATGGCGGCCAGCCTCGGTTTGATCATCGGCGGCGCTTTGGGAAATGCTGTGGACCGGATCCGAATTGGCGGCGTTGCGGACTTCTTCTCGCTGCACGCCTATGGCTTTTACTGGTACGTTTTTAACATTGCGGACGTTGCCATCGTTGCTGGTGTGCTTGGGCTCTTGTATGACTCTTGGAAGTCGAGTCGCAATGACGCCGCAAAGCCGCTGTAGGGGCCATGGTTAGGCAACGCCGAGGGTAGTGGCGGAATCCGCCGGGGGATATTGAATGTTATTGAAATTCCACAAGAATTTCAAGATGCTAGCCGCCAGCGCCGTCGCCGCCTTAAGCCTTGGAGGCTGCGGGGCCGACGACGTGCAGCTTAACGGCAAGCTTTTCGACGCCGTCGGCATGACCGGCTCAGCCCCCAAGAAAACCCCGAAACTGGCCGAGCGCTCGCCTTTGGTGGTGCCGCCGGGCCTTGAAAAATTGCCCGCTCCCGGCAGCAGCGGAACCAACGCCGCAGCGATCGATGGCGTTGAAGACCACGACACCAAGCGTCAGACAACCGAAGCCGACCTCGAGCGCCAGCAAGCGGCATATTGCAAAGTCCACTATGAGGACGCCAAGATCCACGGCGACCAGGATGCGGTGCTGGCCACCGGTCCGCTTGGGCCCTGCCAACACTCCGCGTTCACGGCGATCCAGAATATCAATTCCGGCGACGGCCAATAGCCGGGCAGTAGCCGATTTTGCCGGCGGCGACACCGATCTAAGTCACTGATAAATCGCCTTATTTATTAAGCGCTTCGGGCTGCACACGTGGCCGCAGATGAACGCCTTGTCATTTGACTTTGGTCTGCCAAACCTCGACATCTGCGGTCTCACGAATAGTGCCGCTGAGGCGGTTCGAGCGGCTTTTCATAGCGCGTCTCGATCGGCTTCGGCGGTGTCTGGAACGCTCAATGTCATGCCGGTAAGCCGGTGCAAGGACAACTCATGATGCACCGTCTCAAACGGTTCGCTGTCTCCGCCACCCTCGTCGCAACCTCTTTCCTGGCGCTCCCCATGCTCGCACTCTCCCCGCACGCTTTTGCCGCTGACCAAACGCCGCGCGCCAGCGCGTTCGATCTCGCCAACGGCATGAAGGTGGTGGTGATCCCGGATCATCGCGCGCCTGTTGTCACCCACATGGTCTGGTACCGGGTTGGTGCGGCGGATGAAGTGCGCGGCACCTCTGGCATCGCCCACTTCCTCGAGCATCTGATGTTCAAGTCGACGGAGAAAATCCCGGTCGGCGAGTTTTCAAAAATCGTGGCGCGCCTTGGCGGGCAGGACAACGCCTTCACCGGTCATGATGCGACCAGCTACTTCCAGCGCGTCTCCAAAGATCGCCTGCCAACCGTCATGGCGATGGAGGCCGACCGCATGGTCAATCTGCGGCTCGATGAAAAAGAAGTGCTGACCGAGCGCGACGTCATTCTCGAAGAGCGCCGCTCTAGAATCGAGAACAATCCGGCGGCGCTGTTCGATGAGCAGTTGAACGCCGCTTTGTACATGAACCATCCCTACGGCGTGCCGGTGATCGGCTGGTATCACGAGATGGCCAAGCTCAGCCGCTCCGACGCGATGACGTTCTACAAACACTATTACGCGCCCAATAACGCCATCCTCGTCGTCTCCGGCGACGTCTCTAAAGAAGAAGTCGCGAAGCTCGCTGAAACGACCTACGGCAAGATCCCGTCGAACCCGGCCGTGGTGACGAAACGCGAGCGCCCGACCGAGCCCCCGCAAATCGCAGCCCGCCGTATCGAGTACAAAGATCCACGCGCCGGCAATGCGTCCGTGCATCGCTATTATCTGGCGCCGAGTTACGTCACCGCCAAACCCGGCGAAGCGGAAGCGCTCGACTTGTTGATGAAGATCGTTGGCGCAGGGTCGACCAGCAAACTTTACAAGAAGCTGGTCGTGGAACAGAAAGTCGCCTCGCAGATTTCCGCCGACTATCAGGGTTATGGCCTCGATTATGGGACAATTTCTCTGTACGGCGTGGCGTCCGACGGCGTCGATCTATCCAAGGTCGAAGCAGCAGCCGACGCTGTGCTTGCCGATGTCGCTAAAGACGGCGTCACGGCGGGCGAACTCGAGCGTGCAAAGACGTCATTCCTCGCCGATTATGTTTACGAAAGCGACAATCAACAATCGCTCGCACGGCGCTACGGCTGGGGCATGGCTGTTGGACGGACGGTCGAGCAGATCGAGAGCTGGCCAGCCGCTATCTCCAAGGTCACGCTCGACGATATCAAGAAAGTGGCGGCCGAATATCTCGATATGCATCACACCGTCACGGGCTACTTGTTGCCCGACAAAGCCGGCGTGGCGCAACGTGCGGAGCCGCCGGCCGCGGCGCCGTCTCAAAGCGTGGTGAGGTAACACCATGACAGCGTACAAGACATTCGGCCGCCTTGTGCGCGGCTGGGCCCGCCTGAAAACGGCAAGTTCTTCCCTCGCCGCCGCAGCGTTTCTTTCCATCTTCATCACCTCTCCGGCAGCGGCCATGAACATTCAAACGATCAAGTCCCCTGGCGGCATCGAAGCGTGGCTGGTCGAGGAACACTCCGTGCCCTTGATGGCGTTGCGCTTTGCTTTCGAAGGCGGCAACAGCCAGGACGCGGCCGGTAAAGAGGGGGTCGCAAACTTTCTGACCGCCATGATGGACGAAGGCGCCGGCGATCTCCATTCCGCCGAGTTCCAGGAAAAAGTCGAAGAACTCGCCATGCGGATGAGTTTTGAGGACAGCAAAGATACGCTCTACGGCAGCTTCGAAACTTTGACGATCAACCGGGCGAAAGCCATCGAGCTGTTGAAGCTGGCGATTACCAAGCCGCGCTTCGACGGCGATGCAGTGGACCGGATCCGCCAGCAATTGCTCGCAAACCTGATTTATTCCGATAAGGATCCCGACAAGGTGGCGGCCAAAGAATGGTTTGCGACCGCGTTCCAAGGCCACCCCTATGGCCGTCCGGCGAACGGCACCAAGGAAACAGTGGCCACGATCTCGCACGATGATCTGGCCAACTATCACAAGCGCAATTTTGCCAAGAGCAATCTGAAGGTCGTGGCGGTTGGCGACATCGATGCCACCACGCTTGGCAAGTTGCTGGATGACGTGTTTGGCGGGCTGCCGGACAAGGCCGATCTTGTGCCCGTCGCCAAGACCGAGCCGGTCAATGCCGGTAAGCAGCAGATCATCGAGATGAACGTGCCGCAGTCGGTGGCGGTGTTTGGGCTTGGCGCCATGGCGCGCAAAGACCCCGACTTCATGACCGCTTTCGTGATCAATCATATTCTCGGCGGCGGCGGCTTTTCGGCCAAGCTAATGGAAGAAGTGCGCGAGAAGCGCGGCCTTGCCTATTCCGTCTACAGCTACATTCAGCCGTTCCAGCATGCCTCGATTTTGTCGGGTAGCGTCGCGACGAAAAACGAGTCGATGGCCGAAAGCCTGGACATCATCCGGGCGGAACTGAAAAAGATGGCCGGCAATGGCCCAACGGCGGAAGATCTCGATTCCGCCAAGAAGTACCTGACCGGCTCGTACGCGTTGCGTTTCGACACCAACGCCAAGATTGCAGCGCAGTTGCTGGGTCTGATGCAGGAAGGCTTTGGCACCGACTACGTCGACAATCGCAATAAGCTGGTCGATGCCGTGACTTTGGACGACGTCAAACGCGTTTCCAAGCGGCTTCTGGATAGCGACGGCTTGATCGTCACCATCGTCGGCAAGCCCGCCAAAATGAAGCCGGCCGCCGCCGGGGTGCCAAGCCGCGGCTGATCGCCAAACGGGGCGACCGGCGGGTAAGTATATCTTTGCCCGGGTCTTGGCGGCCCCAACGAAACCGGTTAGGCCGTCAAGGCGTTGATGGGCATGGACGTGATGACGGACGCGATCGAAAAGCCGGGTTACACCCAATCCGTCGCCGGCACATCGGCGGCGGAAATTGGTGTGCATGGGCTCTCGCCCAAAGAAGCGGCAGCGTGGTTAGCGCGCTGCGGCCCCTACCTTGATGGCTTGCGGGCCGATTATAAAAACAGCCGTCTGCCGTTGCTGCGGATCGCCGAAGAAACCGCCGATCTGGTTGACGCCGCCGTCGCGCTCAAAAAACTTTCAGCCGGCGCCCGCACCATCGTCTTCTTCGGCACCGGCGGATCGGGGCTTGGTGGCCAGACACTCGCGCAACTGGCGGGTTGGAATATTCCAGGTGGCGCCGATGAAGCACAACGCAAACGTCCGCGCACGCGCTTCTATGACAATCTCGATGCCGTGACCTTGGACGGGGCTCTCAATAGCCTCGACCTCGAAACCTCCCGTTTCGTCGTCACCTCCAAATCGGGCGGCACAGCCGAGACCCTGGCCCAGGCCATTGTCGCACTGACCGCCGTCAAGTCCGCGGGTCTCGAAGCCAAGATCCCGGAGATGTTCCTTGGCATCACAGAGCCCGACAAGCCTGGCAAAACGAACGGACTCCGTGCGCTGTTCGCAAGCCTGAATATTCCGATGCTCGATCACCACACTGGCATCGGCGGGCGCTTTTCATGTTTGACGAATGTCGGCATGATGCCGGCACTTGCGCGTGGGCTCGATGGCGCCGCCATTCGCCGTGGCGCCCGCTCGGTCATCGATCAAATGCTGGCTGCGAAATCGCCGGCTGATTTTGCGCCAGCTGTCGGCGCGGCGACCGCCGTGGCGCTGTCGAAGGAGCGCGGCATTCGTACTGTTGTGATGATGCCCTACAATGACCGCCTCAGCCGCCTTGCCGCCTGGTTCGTACAGTTGTGGGGCGAGAGCCTCGGCAAAAATGGCGAGGGCACCAGCCCGATCGCCGCGCTGGGTCCTCTCGATCAGCACAGCCAATTGCAGCTCTACATGGATGGTCCGCACGAGCACTATCTGACCGTGCTGCGCGTCGCGGGCGCTGGCAGTGGACCGCGCATCGACGCGGCCATGGCCAAGATCGCCGGCGCTGAATTCATGGGCGGGCGCACCATCGGCGATGTCGTCGCGGCGCAGGCTCATGCGGTTCCCGAGGCCTTGGCACGGGCGGGGCGTCCGGTTCGCACCGTTGATATCGCCAAGCTGGACGAAAAAACGCTTGGGAGCCTGCTGATGCACTTTATGATCGAGACGATTCTTAGCGGCCGCCTGCTTGGCGTCGATCCTTTCGATCAGCCGGCTGTGGAACTCGCGAAGATTTTGACCAAGGAGCGTTTGGGAGAGGCTCTTTAGGAACCTCCTTCTCTCCTCGGGGAGAAGGTGCCCCGTCGATGTGAAGCATCGCTTCGCGATGGCGGGCGGATGAGGGGTGGTCATCACTATCTCCTCAATCATGACAGCCCCCTCATCCGGTCCTTCGGACCACCTTCTCCCAAGGGAGAAGGGCTCAGGTGGAGACAACTTCGTGGCCGTTCGCCAGCTATCACCGGAAACCGTCAACCGTATCGCCGCGGGCGAGGTCATCGAGCGGCCGGCGAGCGTGGTCAAGGAGCTCGTCGAAAACGCCATCGACGCGGCCGCGACCGATATTGAAATCGTCACCGTCGCCGGTGGCCTGTCGCTCATTCGCGTCACCGACAATGGCTCGGGGATGGGTCATGAGGATTTGGCGCTGTCGGTCGAGCGTCACGCCACCTCGAAATTGCGCGAAGAAGATTTGTTCGACATCCAGAGCTTGGGCTTTCGCGGCGAAGCTTTGCCCTCGATCGGATCCATCGCGCGGCTCGAAATCAAATCGAAACTGCATAACGGAGGCGCCGGTCACGGCCTCGCCATCGAGCGCGGACAGAAGGGTTCGCTCAAACCCGCCTCTCTCAATGGCGGCACGGTCGTCGAGGTCCGGGATTTGTTTTCGGCGACGCCAGCGCGTCTCAAATTCATGAAATCCGAGCGGGCCGAGAACATGGCCATCGGCGAAATCGTGCGCCGGCTTGCGATGGCGCATCCATCGATCGGTTTCACGCTGCAGACGGGCGAAAAATCGCCCTTACATTTTCCAGCCTGCGCGCCGACCGCTGAGGGTCTTCTCGACCGGCTCGGCCGCATCATGGGCCGCGAGTTCATGGCCGACGCGCTCGAGATCAACGGGGAGGGGAGCGGGGCGACGGGACCAATGCGGGTCTATGGTTTCGCCGGCCTGCCGACGCTGCATCGCCCGGACGCCAGCCAGCAATATCTGTTCGTCAATGGCCGGCCGGTCAAAGACCGGCTGCTGATCGGCGCGGTCAAGGCGGCTTACGGCGATCTCATTCCCAAGGCCCGCTCGCCGCTGCTGGCGCTGTTTCTCGAGGTCACGCCAACCGATCTCGATGTCAACGTCCACCCGACCAAGGCGGAGGTTAGGTTTCGCGATCCCGGCCGGGTCCGGAGCTTGCTGGTTGGGGCGTTGCGCGCGGCGCTCGAAGCCGCAGGCCATCGCGCCTCGGCGCAAGGCGGCGTGCTGACGGCTGAGAGTTTTCACGTCGAAGAATTTGCCGTTTCCCCTCCCCCTCGTGGGGAGGGGCTAGGGGTGGGGGGAATCCCAGTTTCCAACAATCGGGGTTCCCCCCCACCCCCGCACCCCCCCCCGGGGGGGGGGGGGTGGCACCCCCCCAAAATGATTGGCCCAGCCCACCAACCGCCCGGATACCGCGGTTGTGTGACGCACGCCCCCCCCCCGGGCCCG
>JANLYX010000074.1:0-1993 GCA_031365865.1 Hyphomicrobium sp.
CGAGAAGCGGGATTGGCACCTATCAACGAGGACAATCATGGCGGAACGCCGTTCCAGCTTCGAATTTGACGACCTTTTGGCGTGCGCCCGCGGCGAGTTGTTTGGTCCCGGCAACGCTCAACTGCCACTGCCGCCGATGCTGATGTTCGACCGCATTTCGCAAATCTCCGAGACGGGGGGTGCGCATGGCAAAGGTTTGATCGTCGCCGAACTCCAGGTTGAGGGAAATACGCGCCTAGACTGGTTTTTCGATTGCCACTTCAAAGGCGATCCGGTCATGCCCGGATGCTTAGGGCTGGACGCTCTGTGGCAACTCTGTGGGTTCTATCTGGGCTGGCTTGGCGCCACAGGCCGCGGCCGCGCCCTCGGCGTCGGCGAAGTCAAGTTTACAAACATGGTTCTGCCGACAACGAAAAAGGTCGAATATGTCATCGATCTGAAGCGGGTGATCCTGCGCAAATTGAAACTCGGTATTGCCGATGGCACCGTCAAGGCCGACGGCGAGACGATCTACCACGCAACCGATCTCAGAGTGGGATTGTTTGTGGCTGGCGAAGCGCCAGCGCCAATTGGCGCTTGAGCCTAGTTCACGATATCAGATAAACGAACTCGGGCACATTCCACATCTAGCAATGGCAGCTGAACCAATATCTAGATCGATTGTGCCCGAAACTATGCGCCGCGCAAATTCGAGGCGCTGAGGTAAGGCTGCAGAAGGCCAGGGAAGGATAGTCTATGAGACGCGTCGTCGTCACCGGCATGGGAATTGTTTCCTCGATAGGAAATAGTTCTCAGGAAGTCTTGGCCTCGCTGCGGGAAGCCAAGTCAGGGATAACGCGCGCCGAAAAATATGCTGAGCTCGGCTTTAGATGTCAGGTCCACGGCGAGCCGCGTATCGATTGGGAAGCAATGGTTCCGCGCAAACCGCGGCGCTTTATGAATCCGGGCGTGGGCTGGAATTGGATCGCGATGGATCAAGCCATCCGTGACAGCGGATTGCAACCATCAGACGTCGTCAACGAGCGCTCTGGTATCATCATGGGCTCTGGCGGTCCTTCAACGCGCGCGATCGTCGAGGCGGCCGAAACCACACTAAAATCCGGCGGCCCGAAAAAAATCGGCCCCTTCGAAGTGCCCAAGGCAATGTGCTCTGGCCCATCGGCGGCACTCGCCACGGCGTTTCAAATCAAAGGCACCAACTATTCCATCTCGTCGGCATGCGCGACGAGCGCCCACTGCATCGGCAACGCCGCTGAACTCATCCAGTGGGGCAAACAGGATGTGATGTTTGCTGGCGGGTGCGAAGAGCTCGACTGGACGCTGTCGAACTTGTTCGATGCCATGGGCGCCATGACCTCCGACTTCAACGCGACACCGCAAAAGGCTAGTCGGGCCTACGACAAAAACCGCGACGGTTTTGTCATCGCTGGTGGCGCGGGCGTGGTCGTTCTGGAAGAACTATCGCGAGCCAAGGCGCGCGGCGCCAAGATTTACGGCGAGATCGCCGGCTACGGTGCAACGTCTGACGGCTTCGACATGGTCGCCCCATCCGGCGAGGGCGCGGCACGCTGCATGCAATTAGCGCTCCAGGGCTTCGACGGTAAGCCGGTGGATAAGATCGACTATATCAACCCCCACGGCACCGGCACGCCCGTCGGCGACGCGCGCGAGATCGACGCCATCCGGAAAGTGTTTGGTAAAAACATTCCCCCAATCGCTGCGACCAAGTCGTTAACGGGCCATTCGCTCGGCGCCATCGGCGTTCAAGAGGCGATTTTCTGCCTGCTTATGATGAACAGCGGTTTCATCTGCGAAAGCGCCAACATCGAAGAGATCGACCCGGCGTTTGCGGACGTTCCGATTGCGCGCAAGCGTATTGATAATGCTGAGCTTAACTGTGTGATGTCGAACAGCTTTGGTTTTGGCGGCACGAATGCCACTTTGGTATTCCGCCGTTATGACGGCTGAGCGATGCAACTTTTGCGCGGTGCCG
>JANLYX010000029.1:0-1667 GCA_031365865.1 Hyphomicrobium sp.
AGAAGCGGGCGCGATCCGCGACGTCGTGCAAAACCATCTGCTCCAAGTGACGGCGCTTCTGGCGATGGACGCGCCGATCGGCCAAGACACTGTATCGATTCAAGCCGAGAAGCTGCGGCTTTTACGGGCGATGCGGCCGCTCGATCCCAAGCAAGTGGTGCGCGGGCAGTTTCGCGGTTATCGCGATGAAAAAGGCGTGGCGCCGGATTCTCAAGTCGAGACGTTCGCCGCTCTGCGCCTCCATATCGATACCTGGCGTTGGGCGGGCGTGCCTTTTTACATCCGTACTGGAAAGTGTCTCCCGGTTGCGACGACCGAGGTCATGGTCGATTTGAAATGTCCGCCCCTGAGGGTGTTCGACGAATGCACGCCTTCGCGTTCAAACTATTTTCGCTTTCGGCTTAGCCCCGAAGTGGTGATATCGGCCGGTGCACTAGTCAAAGAGCCGGGCGGGGCGATGCGGGGCGAAGCCGTTGAACTGGTGGCGCGCCATCAGCACCAGCACGACGTGTTGCCGTATGAACGACTGCTCGGCAACGCAATCCGCGGCGACGCAGCATTGTTCACGACCGATGAAGGCGTTGAAGCGGCGTGGGCTGTCGTCGATCCGGCACTGGACCATACTGATCCAGTGCTTGAGTACGAACCAGGGAGTTGGGGGCCAACCGCCGCTGCCGCACTCGTCGCCAATGGCGAAGGCTGGCACGACCCAAAGCCAGAGAAGACACCGCCGTGCTGACGTCCAGTCCAATAGTATTTCTGATCGATGTCGACAACACACTGCTCGACAACGATCGATTTGCTGCCGACCTCACCGCGCGGCTCGATCAAGACTTCGGGAAAGCGGAGCGTGAGCGTTATTGGACGATCTACCGGCAACAGCGCGAGAAACTCAGCTATGCCGATTATCTCGGCACGTTGCAGAACTTCAGGGTTGGCAGCGACAACGAGCCGGCTCTGCTGCAGATGTCTCAGTTCCTGCTCGACTATCCTTTTGACGAGCGTCTGTATCCACGCGCGCGCGAAGCTATCCAACACCTGAACGACATGGGCACGACTGTCATTTTGTCGGATGGTGACATCGTATTTCAGCCGCGCAAGATCCAGCGCTCCGGCTTGTGGGATGCTGTCGAGGGCCGGGTACTCGTCTACTTACACAAAGAACGCATGCTCGACGCAATGCAGAGGGATTTTCCGGCAAAGCATTACGTGATGCTTGACGACAAGCCGCAACTGCTCGCGGCAATGAAGCGCGTGCTGGCCGGCCGATTGACCACCGTCTTTGTGCGTCAGGGTCATTACGCCGCCGAATCGGAACGCGTCGCGATCGACCCTGCGCCCGACGTAGTCGTCGAACGTATCGGCGATCTATGCGATGTCACGGCGTCGTTTTTTGATCTCACGATAATCCCCCAAACTAAGGATACAGATCGCGAACCGAGGCTCAAAATGGCCTCCCCGGAGTTTCCATGAAACCGACCCGACAATTACATGATCTCGGTCAGAGCTTGTGGTTGGACAACATCACCCGCGAATTGCTCGATAACGGTACTCTGCGTCGTTACGTAGACGATTTTTCGATTACCGGGCTGACCTCGAACCCGACCATCTTCGACGGCGCGATAGGCGGTGGCCAAGCTTATGACGCCGGCATTCGCGAGAAATCC
>JANLYX010000089.1:0-111054 GCA_031365865.1 Hyphomicrobium sp.
ATCGATTGGGCGTTGTCCTCGTTGACCTGGGTCGACAAGTTCGGCTTCCAGATGGCCTTGACGCTCTGGGCATCGCCGAGCTTTTTCTCGAGCGCCGCCGTCACCGATCCAAGGTTCTCGAACGGACAGACGATCGTATAAGAGGTTTCATCCGAGACGACGTCGTCCGCACCGGCTTCGATGGCCGCTTCAAACATGGCATCGGGCGAGCCCTTGGCGGCCTTGTAGGTAATTTCGCCGACATGGCTGAACATGTGGCTGACAGAGCCGGTCGAACCCAGGTTGCCGTTGTACTTGGTGAAGACGGAGCGGACGACGCCGCCGGTGCGATTGCGGTTGTCGGTCAGGGCCTCGGCGATAATGGCGACGCCGCCCGGCGCGTAACCCTCATAGCGAACGGCTTCGTAATTGGCGGTGTCGTTACCAGCGGCCTTCTTGATCGCCCGCTCGATATTGTCCTTGGGCATATTCTCCGCCCGCGCCGCCTGAATGGCGAGGCGCAAGCGCGGGTTCATATCGGGGTCTGGCGCACCCGCCTTGGCGGAAACGGTGATTTCGCGCGCAAACTTGGCAAACATTTTCGCCCGCATGGCATCCTGTTTGCCCTTGCGATGCATGATGTTCTTGTATTGTGAATGGCCGGCCATGGTGGTCTCACATTGACGTTCGAAAACGGGGACGTTCGAAAACGGGGAGTTTCGGAAACGGGCGCGCCGCGACGACGGCTTTGAAGGCCGTGTTTTGCGCAAAGGGGGCCGGTTTGGTCAAGGGGGAGAAAATCCCTTGAGCCATTTTGCCGTTACCGTCGTCGTTAAGGATCAGATCTTGTGAGCCATGCGGGCGCGCTTGGTCTCGAGATAGCGCTTGTTGTGAGCATTCGGCTTGACGACGATGCCGACGCGCTCGGTGACCCGAATGCCGAGCGCCTTCAGCGCCTGCTCCTTGGCCGGGTTGTTCGACAGAAGCTTGATGTCGGACATGCCAAGGTCGACGAGGATGCGGGCGGCAAGCTCGTAATCGCGGCCGTCGATCGGAGCACCAACTTCGATATTGGCTTCAACCGTGTCGAGCCCTTGGTCCTGCAAAGCGTAGGCCTGGATCTTCTTGAACAGGCCGATGCCGCGACCCTCGTGGTAGGGCACATATATGATGACGCCGAGCGGCGCTTCGGTAATGGTCTCAAGCGCGGATTGGAGTTGCTGATAGCAGTCGCAGCGCAGAGAATGAAAGATGTCGCCCGTCACGCAACCCGAATGAACACGCACGATCGGAGTAACACCGGCCTCGACCTTATCGCTTCTGTGAACGAGAACCAGCGCTTGCTCTTCCGAAGTGTCGCCCTGGTAGGCATGGGCTTCAAGCATCAGCTCGCGGCCATTCAGTTCGATGGGCAACGTCGTTTGCACCGACCAGTCCTTGGCAAGTTTGAGGGATTTGAGTGCACCAGACTTCATTGCGCCAGTCTTCATAGTGGTTCCGTTCTTTTACTTGGCACAAGCACCGTCACCTGACCAGACTGAATAGCAGCTAACGACTTACCGACGAGATTAGCGTTAGTAGCCCTGTTGTAGATAATGGTTTAGGCCTCATATGGATCACACTACCGGGCCAAATAGGTCGCCGGTATGACCACTTAGACCGCGCGCCGGTCAAGTGGGTTGGGCAAGGCCGTCATTCAATGGGGCACTTTGCGCGGACCTGACACGAGCCTCCAAGGTTGAGGCGGGCGGCGGATTTTGGGCCGCGCACCACATTCGCCGGTGGCGCTTGGCCTTGGACGCTGGCTTCTGCTATCGCTTGGCGAGCTAAATTTGCCCCCGGGAATGCAAGTTGATCCTCGCGAAGACCGCGCTCGCAGCCTTTGTGCTCTCTGCTCTGCTGACGCGAGCCATGATCCCATGGCTGAAGGGTCAAGGGGTATTGGCGAACGAGAACGAGCGCACCATGCATCAAGGGCAAGTGCCAAAAGGCGGTGGTCTGGCGTTGCTGATTGCAGCCGTCGCGGCTGCCGCGCTATGTGGTCCCCGGTTTCATCTTGACCCCATCCTGCTAGCGGGAGCGGCAATCCTTGCCCTGTTATCGTGGTTCGACGATGTAAGGCCTCTGCCGGTCACCATACGGCTACCCGTTCATTTGGGGGTGGCCGCGCTGTTTGTGCTGAATTTGCCAACCGGAGCCCTCGTGTTTCAAGGCTGGCTGCCGCTGGTCGCCGACCGCATCATCACCATCATCGCGCTCGGTTGGATGATGAACCTTTATAATTTCATGGACGGCATCAACGGCATCGCCGGTGTCGAAACTATCGCCATCACGTGCGGTTATCTTATGCTTGGGCTCGTCACCGCACCCCACGGTTATGAGCCGCTCGCCGCCGCTCTTCTGGGAGCAAGCGCCGGGTTCTTGATTTGGAACCTGCGCACCAAACCACTGGTGTTCCTGGGCGATGCCGGCAGCGTTCCGCTTGGCTTTCTGATGGGCGCGCTGATGATCGATCTCGCGGTCAAAGGCCAATGGGCTGCCGCAATCATTTTACCGGCGTATTTTTTGGCCGACGCGACGATCACACTTTTGTTTCGCTTGGCGCGGGGCGAGAAGGCCTGGGTCGCGCACAAGACGCATTTTTATCAGCGCGCGGCGGCGGCGCTTGGTTCCCATCTCGCCGTGGTCCGGCTGATCGCCCTCGCCGACGTGCTGCTGGTGTTGTGGGCCATAACATCGTCCCAAGGCGAGCCGTGGTTTGCGTTAGCCAATGTGGTTGCGATATTGACGCCGCTGTTGATCGTTTTCAGCCGGGTGCGGCCATCTCAAGATTTGCGTCCCAAGACATGACTTTGCACGCCTTTCTCCGACAGCACCGGCCGCTTGCTCGAAATCACGCCAGAGTTCACGCCCGCCCAGCCGATCTCTCCGGATAGGCGGCCGAACTCGATCTTCGGACAACGGTTCATGATAACCTGAAGTCCGGCGGCTTCGGCTTCTTCGGCCGCCTCATCGTTGCGCACGCTAAGCTGCATCCAGATGACTTTGATCGCGAGACGGTCTTTCAAGGCAATCGCGTCCCGCACGATATCGAGCGCCGCGTTGGAATTGCGGAAAACATCAACGCAATCGATCGGGCCGGGCACGTCCGCAAGACACTTATAAACTTTGCGTCCAAGCAGCTCTTGTCCGGCAAGGCCCGGGTTGACCGGATCAACGCTGTAGCCTTTGCCGAGAAGATACTTGATGACGATGAAGCTCGGCCGCACCGGGTTGGCGCTGGCGCCGATGACTGCAAAGGAGCGGGTGCTGGCGAGAATGCCGCCAATATATGCGTCGCTGTAAGCGTCGTGGTTCATGTGTTGAGCTGAGGCGAACAAATGCTGAGCCCGGCCCTCATGTCTTAGCCGTCCTTCCACTCTGGCTGGCGCTTTTCGAGGAATGCGCAAATACCTTCTTCGGCGTCATGCTGCATCATGTTCTCGACCATAATACGAGCCGTGTAATCGTAGGCCTTATCGAGCGGCATTTCGAGTTGCGCGTAGAAAGCTGGTTTGCCGAGCGCGACGACGGATTTGGATTTGGCGGCAATCGTGCGCGCCAACCCAAGAGCTTCCTCGACAACGGCCTCGCGGGCAACGACCCGGTTGACCAAGCCCCAGCGCCAAGCCTCTGGCGCTGAAATCATCTCGCCGAGCAGCAGCATTTCCATGGATTGTTTGCGGGAAATATTGCGCGACAAGGCGACCATCGGGGTTGAACAGAACAATCCGATGTTGACGCCGGGCGTCGCGAACGTTGCCGTTTCGGCGGCGACGGCCAAATCACACGATGCCACCAGTTGGCATCCAGCCGCCGTTGCAATGCCGTGGACGGCCGCGATGACAGGCTTGGGACAAGCAACGATGGCCTGCATCATGGCCGAGCAGGCTCGCATGGTCTTTTCAAAAAATGCCCGCCCGCCATCAGCGTCGGCGCGGTGCGCGGTCATTTCCTTGAGATCGTGGCCCGAGCAAAACGCCGGTCCATTGCCAGCCAGCACGATGGCGGCGATTTTGCCGTCCCGGCCCAAGCGCTCGACGGCAGTGTGAAGCTCGCCCAGCACTGCCAGCGACATGGCATTGCGGGCTTGTGGACGATTAAGCGTCAAGACCGCGATGGCGCCATCGACGCGCGTTTCGAGCACCAGACCACCATCCGCCGCGACGTCCGTTCGCACGCGTTCTTGCATGAGTGCTCCCCAGCGCGAACCCCGCGCGGCTCAAATCCACGTTTTTGACTACTGCAACGCCTTCTCGATTTCCGCGCGGTGCGTCTTGACGATGTCGATATTCTCTTTGTGCTGCAATGGCGGGGTGGTCTTGATGGCTTCGCTCAACTCATCGACGAGCTGCTTTTTGTCCGCTTCCGGAATGCTCTCGTCCTTCTTCACGTCTTCGAGCTCTTTCTGGAGCGCATCGACGGGATCGACGAAATTGCCGCTCGTACTGTCGAGTCCGGCCATGACGATAGAGATGTTGGCGGCGACTTCGTCGAGTTCGGAGAAATCCTTGAAGCCGTGTTTCTTGGCAATGGTTTCAAGTTCGGCCTGTAAGGCGGGATCAGGCTTTTCGCCGGCCGCCTGGATCTTGGACGCAATCGCCGCGAGGTCGGCCTGCGCGGTTATAAAACTTTTAACCTGCGCGTCCGACAACTGCATCTGCTTTACGTCCTGAGCCGCCGCTGTCCCGGCTGCGATACCGAGGCTTACGGTCATCGACAGCATCAGGCGCAGCAACCGATTCAGAATTGACGTCATGGGCAGTCCTCCTCAAGAAGTATGGGCGCGATCTTGGCGCTGGCGCGGTGAGCCTTACCGTTTCGATTATCCTCACAACGCGAGTGCGTCGATATTAAGAAACTCGGGCCGCCCCGGCGCGGTTCAGCACCACCTTGTGCGGTTCAGGGCGACAACACCACGATTTGCCACATCTTGCACGGCCCCACTTCGGCTGGGTGCGCCGGTCGGGCAAGCTGCGTTCTGAAGGATGAATCCGGCTGGACCATTGGAGTTCTGTTCTGCGAGTCATGCCGAACTTTCGCGCCTAAAAGCATAACAAATTCAGTGGTTAACATAAAATAGCTGGCAATTTTCGACCGCGGGCACGCCAATAGTTGACTTATGTCAATCGCCATTGTTAGATACAAAAAATAAAATTTGTATCTAGCAAGACAGACGAACAGTTAGACACAAAAAACAAGGATTGTATCTAACAATGGCGATACGGCCGATACCCCTGAATTTCCAAACTATATATGCCGACCTTCTCCAGAGCATCGGGCTGACCGAAACTGAGCATGGATCGGTCTCGATCCGAAAAATCAAGGGCAAAGACTATGTCTACGTCACCACAAAAAGCGGCTCGACCCGCCAGCAGCGTTCGCTCGGCCCCGCGAGCGCTCCTAAAACCCAAGCGAGAGCCGCAGAAATTCGTCGCGCCGCCAATCATGCCAGAGTGCGGCGAACGACTGTTTCCGTTCTGAAAAAGGCCTATATCCCCGGACCGTCGCTGCCGCTCGGCAAAGTGCTGGAGGCCATTGCAAACGCGGGCTTGTTCAAGCAGGGCGTCGTGCTGGTCGGCACCGCAGCTTACCAGACATACCCGTGCCTCGTCGGGGCTTACTTGCCCTCCGGCGCGCTCATGACCAATGACGCGGATCTGCTTGTGTCGTCGTTCGCCGCCAAAAATGAGCCGCAAGATCTCGAAAAAATACTGCAGAGAGCAGACCCGACGTTCAAGGCCCACATGAGCCGCGAAGATAAGCTGCCAAAAGTTTTCAAGGCCGACAACAATTTCCAGGTCGATGTTCTGACGAAGTACGGTCGCGGCCGAAAATCGCCAATTCTTATCGACGATCTCGCATGCTCCGCCGAAGCCTTGAAGTTCATGGAATACCTGTGTGAGGAAAGCACAGAGGCGATTGCGCTCTACGGGACCGGCGTGCTCGTCAGCGTGCCGCCGCCGATCCGATATGCCATCCACAAACTCTTGATCGCCCAGGAACGCCGGTCTCAGTCGCCCAAACGAGCCAAGGATTTGAGCCAGGCAAGGGACTTAATCGATGTTTTCCACGAGACCGATAGCACTGCGTTTGAAGAAGCGCTTGAAGGCGCAATCGCCCGCGGACCAAGTTGGAAGAAGAACATCAACGCGTCTCTGCGCGAGATAAACCCCAAACCTCAGGCGATTATCGGCTTGACAAACCCATAGCCAAGGCCGTATATCTCTTCTTAGAATTGGAAGGGATTAAGTCATGTCGGCACTCAGCGCTCCACATTTCCATGACGAAACAGCAGCTTTCGTTGAATTGGAGAGGCTAATTTGGCCTCATGGTCCGGTTTGCCCCCACTGTGACGGCAAGGATCGCATCTATAAGTTGCAGGGCGTTCGCACCAAGGCAAGCGCTAAAAATCCGGAAGGCGTTGAGCGTCCGGGCCTCAAGAAGTGCGGCCACTGCCGTAAACAATTCACCATTCGCGTCGGTACGGTTTTCGAGTCCAGCCATATCCCGCTGCATAAGTGGTTTCAGGCTGTGCATTTGATGTGCTCGTCAAAGAAGGGCATCAGCAGCCATCAGCTCCACCGCACCTTGGAAATCAACTACGAGGCGGCTTGGTTCATGTCGCATCGCATCCGCGAGGCCATGCGTTCGGGCGGTCTCGGCCCGATGGGTGGCGGCGGTACCGTTGTAGAAATCGACGAAACATTCATTGGCCAGAAGACCAAGGTCAAGGGCGGCGGCATTCACCACAAGCACGCCGTTCTAACGCTGGTTAGCCGTGACGGCGAGGCTCGTAGCTTCCACATCGACCGCGCCAACACTGACAACATCATGCCCATTGTTCGAGCCAACCTCGCTGCCGAAGCCAAGGTCGTGACCGACGACGCCGGGTACTACAGAAACATGGACAAGGAATACCTGCACGCCTTCGTCAATCACTCAGCTGGCCAGTACGGTCGGGGTGACATTCACACGAACACGATTGAAGGCTTCTACTCAATCTTCAAGCGCGGCATGAAGGGCGTCTATCAGCATTGCTCTGAGAAGCACCTGCACCGCTATTTGGCAGAGTTCGATTTCAGGTACAGCAATCGCATCAAGCTAGGCGTTAACGACGCGAAACGTGCCGAGACGGCGATGAAGGGAATCAAGGGCAAAAGGCTAACTTATCGACGGCCTGACCATGCCGCGAACGCATAAAACTAGTTAGGAGTAGACTCCCTCATGGAAGTCGCTGACGTTATTCGCGCTGAAAAAACCGAAATCGAGATCTCGGATTGGTTCAGCGGCAAGGTACCTAAAGCTAAGTTTCCCCTTTCCAAGGCTAGGGGCGCGATCCAACTTGGGAAAAGCTGGCGATGGCGCACAGTGCGCTTCTCCGCGCTCGGACATAAATTCCGACTGTTAATTCAACTCAACGTTGACAAGTCAAAATATTCAGCGACGTTGGCAATTGAGCGGGATGCGGATTTGGCCGTGTTCTGCTGCCATGAACTGCACGTATCGCACAAGAATTGGCACTGTCATTTTGTCCCCGGCGACATTTCAAAAACCTACACGGGCGTTTTGCGGGATAAAGAAAACATGATATCATGGCCATCGTTTACCATTGATGACTGTACAATCGAGTTTACTGTGACTGAACAAAGCGCGTTGTCCTTGGCGGCAGCGCGTTTTCGATTCAAAGCTCAAGGCGAATTAATATGAGCCTGCGCGATCAGATATGCCATGCGCTCTGCGATGACTTCATCGTAAGCCCCGTACCAATTGGCTTTGCGGTTAAATCGCCTTTCAAATGGTACTCCGGCGACAACTTAGTCTTTTACGTAAGAATGCAGAACGGACAGCTAAGGCTCGAAGACGACGGTGCCACCTATGGCGAACTGCAGGCTATGGGTGTAGATTTCTCATCGGACACGAGATTGGACGTGCTAGCGGCACTGCTCAAAGAGCACGAAGTCGAATTCGATCAATCTGAATTCTTATTCCATACTAGGTGGGTTTCAGATAATTCGGTCGGAGTGGAAACGGCGCGCTTCCTTTCGTTTATGAACCGTTTGCAGGATTTACTCTTTTGGACTTATGACCGAGTAGCGAGCACCTTTGCTGATGACCTGTACAATGCGTTGAAGGCGCACTTTGTCGGAAAAGCCGAGGTCGTCCGCAACGAAGCGCCTGTAGTAGATTTGTCGGACTACCCCGCTGATATTGTGGTTCGTCATCAAAGCGGGAAAGTGGCCGCCATTTTCCCTGTCAACCGGGAGCAGAAAGCGCTTGAGGCAATCCTTTTCTCCAAAGAAATGGAGTTGCGTGAAGCGTCAAACATAGTTCCCTTCATGGTGTATGAAGACTTCGAAACCAGCAACATTTCCAAGAGAACGAAGTCTCGCGCGTTAAATAGCGATCTTGAATTAGCCACGTGGGATGGCGGCAGCAAAGAAGTCATCAGTAAAGTGGAACGACAGCTTCAGGTCCAAGCAGCCTAAGCACGATAGAGAAGTGAGACATGGCGAGCAAGATAAAGTCGGAGACTGACCAGAGAACGCAGGGCCAGAAGTTCATCGACAAGGCGCGCGAACTTAAAACCGACAACAGCAAAGAAGCCTTTGAGCGGGCGCTGAAGGTGATTGCCACTGCGACACCTGCGAAGGCGAAGAAAGCCCCCACCAAAAAGCGTTGACACCGCTCGTAGCGTCGACTTCGCACGACCTGAGGTTGTAAAATTGCTTGGGTTTGTCAAGCCGATAATCGCCAAACCTCAGGAGGTAACATAATACCGCCATGTGGTATCATTTTACCTATTTTGATAACACACTGATAAATATATATAAAACACATATCCTTGTTTTCCATTTGACGCCGCCGCGCGCGCCACGTATGCACCGCGCCAGCTAAGCCGCGTTGCTCAGTTCGCGCCGCTTAAACGCACCAATCTGTCGAACCGGCAATCGGACAAACGGGCAGGAGCCTCGAAGTCGTATGTCAACAGCACAATCAACATATGTCGCCAAACCGGCAACGGTGGATAAGAAGTGGATCCTGATCGACGCCCAAGGGCTGATTGTCGGCCGCCTCGCCACCATTATCGCGACCCGCCTCAAGGGCAAGCATAAGGCCACCTACACACCGCACGTCGATTGCGGCGACAACATCGTCGTCATCAATGCGGAGAAGATCGTCTTCACCGGCGCCAAGCACGAAGACAAGGTCTACTACCGCCACACCGGCTATCCAGGCGGCCTCAAAGAACGTTCGCCCAAGCAGATCCTCAATAGCAAACATCCCGAGCGCATCGTTGAAAAGGCCGTCGAGCGCATGCTGGCCCGCGGGCCGCTGCAGCGCCAGCTGATGCGTAATTTGCGCATCTATAAGGGCACTGAGCACCCGCACGAGGCCCAGGCGCCCGTCAAACTCGATGTCGCCAAGTTGAACCGCAAGAACGTGAGGGTCTAAGAGATGGCAACCGAAACAAAGACCCTCGCCGATCTCGCCGGCGTTACGGGCGTCAAGCCGGCTGCTCCCGAAGCCGCTCCGGTGCGCGCGCAAAAGCTCGACAAGCTCGGACGCGCTTACGCCACGGGCAAGCGCAAAAACGCCATTGCTCGCGTCTGGCTGAAGCCGGGCAAGGGCATGATCTCGGTCAACAAGAAGGACTTCAAGGCGTACTTCGCCCGTCCCGTTCTGCAGATGATGTTGCAGCAGCCGTTGAACCTCGCCAACCGGGCGACGCAGTACGACATCCGCGTCACCGTGCTGGGCGGTGGTCTCTCGGGTCAAGCCGGCGCTGTCCGTCACGGCATTTCGAAGGCCTTGACCTATTACGAGCCGGATCTGCGCGGGGTCCTGAAAAAGCAAGGCTTCCTGACCCGCGATAGCCGCGTCGTCGAACGCAAGAAGTACGGCCGCATGAAAGCCCGCCGCTCGTTCCAGTTCTCGAAGCGCTAGTTGCGCGCGATCGTTTCGAACATTCAAACAGCCCGCCCCTCTCCGGCGGGCTGTTCTGTTTCTTGGGGCCACCTGTTTCTTGGGCGACGAGGGTTGCCCCGGGCCTAAAGCAATGCCACATAGCCGATAGACACCCTTCGGAGTATTCGCATGGCTTGGATCCTCGACCAGTTCGGCGCATTGCTATCCACGTTGAGCCTCGAGATTGGCCATTTGCTGTCGCCCGATTGGTGGCGCACGCATGCCGTACCGCTGTTCAACATCCTGATGATCGATCTGACGCTGGCCGGAGACAACGCCATCGTCGTCGGCATGGCGGCATCCAAGGTGCGGCCCGAGATCCGCTCGAAGGTCATCTTCTGGGGCATCGCTGGCGCCGTGGTGCTGCGGATCCTGTTCTCGAGCGTTGCGCAACAGATGTTGAAGGTCATCGGCTTGACGCTGGCCGGCGGATTGCTGTTGCTGTTCGTGTGCTGGAAAATGTACCGCCAGCTGGTCGATGCCGATCAGCCGCAAATCGATCACATCAATTCCGATCTCGCGTCAAACAGGATCTCCGGCAACGAGCAGACGTTTTGGGCAGCACTCTGGACGATCATCATTGCCGATCTATCGATGTCGCTCGACAACGTGCTGGCGGTCGCGGGCGCGGCGGGTGAATCGACGCTGGTTCTCATCATCGGTCTCGCCATCGCGATAATCCTCATGGCGGTCGCATCTAACTACATCGCGAAATTGCTGGAAAGCTATCCTTGGATAGCGTGGCTTGGTCTGGCGATTATTCTCTACGTCGCCTTCGACATGATCTATCGCGGCAGCCACCATGTCGTTTGTGCGGCCTACGGCGTCGGCTGCTCGGAAACGATTCTCGATGCCATCAAGATGCGGCTCAGCATAGGTCACTGACATGGAGGCGAAAAACAAAGCAGCGTCCGTCGGGGGCCCGAGCGAGACCAAGACCCGCTGCGTCTTCATCGACGGCGAGGCCGGCACCACGGGCCTTGAAATCCGCGAGCGGCTGGCCGCCATCAAGGGGCTTGCCGTCAAGAGCATCGATCCGAAACTCAGGAAAGATTCTGGCGCCCGCAAGGCCATGATGGCGGCCGTCGATCTGGTTGTCTTGTGCCTGCCCGATGACGCCGCCAAAGAGGCCGTCGCGCTCGCTGGCGAGCTTGGTGCTGACGCGCCAAAGATTGTCGACGCCTCGACCGCACACCGCGTCGCCCCGGGCTGGGTTTACGGCTTTGCCGAACTCGACGCTGAGCAATCCGGCGCAATCGCCAAGGCCAAGCGCGTCGCCAATCCGGGCTGCTATCCAACCGGCGCGATTGCCTTAATCCGGCCTCTCGTCGATGCCGGTTTGATCCCCGCCGATTACCCGATCACGGTCAACGCCGTATCAGGGTATTCCGGCGGCGGCAAAAGCATGATCGAATTGTATGAAGGCGGAACGGCTGCTGCGTTCGAATTGTATGGACTTGGCCTCGAGCATAAACACGTCCCCGAGCTGATGGCTTATGCGCGGCTGGAGCGCCGGCCCATATTTGTGCCGAGCGTCGGCAATTTCCGGCAGGGCATGCTTGTGTCGGTGCCGCTTCATCTTGAAACATTGCCGGGCCAGCCCGAGCCCAAAGATCTCGAGCGTATACTTGCCGCGCATTATCACGATTCAGCCAACGTCACGGTGGTTGCGGATGCCGCCAAGCTCAGCCGTCTCGACGCCCTGGCGCTGAATGGCAGCGACAAACTCGAACTCTATGTCTTCGGCAAAGCCGCACTCGGCCACGCTGTGCTGGTCGCGCGCCTCGATAACCTTGGCAAAGGCGCCGCCGGTGCTGCGGTCCAGAACATCAAGCTGATGCTGGGACTGGCCTAGAATACGAAAGTATTCCGGCTGGGTTTTGACCTCATTCTGTGGCATTATCCTCGCAACCTTACGGATTGGACCAACCGGCATGACCCGCAATTTTACTGCTATTATCGAGCGCGAGGGCAACGCTTACGTAGCTCATTGCCCGGAACTCGATATTGCAAGCCAGGGCGAGACTGTCGCTATGGCGCGAGCAAATCTGACGGAGGCCGTCGAACTTTTTCTGGAAACAGCGTCGTCGACCGAAGTCAAAAAGCGGCTGCGCGGCGAAGTCTACGTGACCCAAATTGAGGTTGCCGTTGGGTAAAAGCGCTTTCGACTCGTGATCGAATGATACCGGGAGAGGGACAGATTTAGCGGTACGCACTCAAACCCGCGCGCCGGGTTGCGTGCAGGTGCCAGACGGCGGCCATCAAAACCAGCGCGGCGCCCGCTTGATGCATGAGACCCAAGCTCAACGGAACTTGGGCGAGGAGCGTCGCGATGCCGAGCACGATTTGCGCGGCGATCGCAGCCATAAGGGTATACGCGGACCGGCGGATCCTCAAATCCACGGCCGTGTGTGTGATCGCGTAAACATGGTAGAGTGCAAAGAGCCCGATAGCATAAGCCATCAAACGGTGATTGAATTGCACCGTCTCGATGGTCTCGAAGAGATTGAGAATGAGCGGCTGGATTTTCCACATGCCCTCGGGAATCCACGCTCCGTTCATCGTCGGCCAGGTGTTGTAAACGAGGCCCGCGCGCAAACCCGCGACGAACGCACCGAGCACGACTTGCAAGCCTATCAAAGCCACCAGCCAAGCGGCCCGCCGTTTGATTGGCGCCGTCGCCGCATCGCCTGAAATGGCTCCACGCTCCTTGCCTTCGTCGCGCGCCAGCCACACCAGCAGCCCCAAAATTGCGAACGCCGCCGCCAGATGCAGCGCTAGGCGGTACTGGCTGACGGACACCCGGTCGGCGAGGCCCGATTTCACCATGTACCAGCCGATGGCGCCTTGCAGTGCTCCGAGCGCCAGGACTCCTGCGAGCCGGATCGCGAGCCCGCGGCGCAGCCGGCCCGTAGCCCAGAAAAACACGAATGGCACCGCGAAGACCACGCCGATCAAGCGGCCAAGCAGCCGGTGGCTCCATTCCCACCAATAGATGACCTTGAAATCGGCCAGCGCCATGCCCTTGTTGACAAGCGCGTATTGGGGGATCTGTTGGTATTTCTCGAACGCTGATTGCCAGCCGGCGTCGTTGAGCGGCGGAATGGCGCCGAGCAGCGGCTGCCATTCGGTGATCGACAAGCCGCTGTCGGTGAGACGTGTTGCGCCGCCGACGACGATCATCGCAAATACGAGGCCCGCGATCAGCCACAGCCACGCCTCAACGGTGCGATCGCCCAACGCGGCGGATCGCTGCCGGCGTAACGCGGCGGTCGGTGTGATGCGCGTTTGCATGATGTCCTCGCCCAAAGCGCTCCAGCTTGGCTGGTGTACGCGGCCGGGGCGCCAGGCCGCAATGCGCCTATCGGGCGCGGCGGCGCAATATTGCGGTGCCGGGGGGCAGCTCGCTATAGATGGAGCATGAAGCAAAGCACCCGCAAGCTCGCCGGCACAGTCGCGCTATTCGTGTTTGTTGCCATTTACGCCGCTCTCGCCGTCGTTGCTGCCATGGTGCTACAGGTCAACAACGCCAGTAAATGGGTCGAGCTTATTTATTACATCGCCGCCGGACTTTTATGGGTTCTACCTGCCGGCCTTTTGATCCAATGGATGCAAAAGCCGGTGCCCTGAAAATTCTCGTTGCGTTAGCCGGCTCTGGCAAAATGTTGCTGTGTCTGCCAATTTTGCAGCACATTCCAGAACGCAAAAGGCGCGCCCGACAATAAGACTTTGAGATAACGCAGGTCTTGGAAGTCGCCGTTCAACGACAAGCGCGGCAACGCCGACAGGCGGTTGCGATCGGCTGCGTGCAGCAAACCTTTGCGCGTTGTGACCGCGGTCGCAAGACCAAGCTCTGCGACCGTCTCAAACTCGCGTTCGCCGGCCGTCGTTTCATCGCCATAGGGATAGCTGAAGTGACGGCAAGGCTTACCAAACTCGGCCTCGATACGCGCGATGCTGTCAACGATCTCGCGTCTGGCCTTGGCGGCCGGAAGTTTCGCAAGCGCAAAATGCGCATTGGTGTGCGCGCCGATCGTAACCAGGGGATCCTTGGCAAAAGCCCGAAGCTCATCCCAATTCATGATGAGATCGCGGCAAAGATTGACGGCATTAAAACCGCTCTCGCGCGCCAGCCGTTGTGTGATGGCCCGCGCCCGGTCTTCAGGCAAACGCCGGAGCCACCAATAAATGTCGTTGAAGGCCGACGTTTTCTCCGCCGCCGTCACAAGGCTAAACTTGCGGACATCGCCGTCCATGTCGATTTCGAACGACGCCGCGCGCCGGATCGCTTCTTCCAGCACCAGCCACCACAGATCGCCTTTACCGTCGCCAAAATCGGAGGGCACATAAATGGTCAACGGCACCCCGTAACGCTTGAAGAGCGGAAAAGCGTGGTCGCGGTTGTCTTTATAGCCGTCGTCCAGCGTAAAGGCCGCAAACGGCCTGCGTCCGCGCGGATTTGTGAGCCGGTCCGGGACATCGTCCATGGCGATGAATTCAAAGCCGGCGTCGCGCACGTGTATCAAAACGGTTTCGAGGAAATCCGGCGTGACCTTGAGGATACCGTTGGGCTCAAAATCGCGGGGCGCTTCGGGCGTGACGTGGTGGAGCATGAAAATCACGCCATTGCCGCCGGTAAACGGCGCCATGATCCGGTCGGCGCCCGTGTAGTGGAGCCCGGCTAATACCGCCTTTAAGAGTTTCGTCGAATGTCTGCCCATGCAGAAAAATTCGTCCAATGTGCTATTTTGACGAGGCTATATGGCGGCAGCCGCCTTCAGCAATGCCCAATGCAAAATCTGTGCGGGTGAGCCCGGCACCCAGTCGATATCGTTAACGGCACCTTCCCGGCGCCGGTCGGCGCGGCCGGCACCGGCGCCAGATACGTTAAGCGGTCTGAAATTGCGAGCCGGTCTTTCCCGTCGCCCGCTGAACACGGGGCGTGGGCGTTACGGGCGCCCCTGAGCGCTCGAAATGGATGACGTCGATGTCGGCCACTTCGAATCCGAGAAACGTGCCGGGCGCGTCTGGGCGCATCTTGACCCGCTTGCTGTCGTCGCCCACCAGGACGCCGGTATCGAACCGGCCTTGGATGGCCTCGAACAAGTGGCGGCAGTCGTCATGCGCGCCAGCGACAATGATGTGGTCGTAGGCTTCGTCAAGCGCATCGAGGACGAGATTGAGCTGATCGGGGTCGACGTCGCCATCGACGTCATCAAGGGCCGCG
This sequence comes from Hyphomicrobium sp., assembly GCA_031365865.1. Taxonomy (GTDB): domain Bacteria; phylum Pseudomonadota; class Alphaproteobacteria; order Rhizobiales; family Hyphomicrobiaceae; genus Hyphomicrobium_B. The sequence goes on from JANLYX010000089.1 coordinate 15,215, forward strand.
CCGCAGCTGATAAAGTGGACGTCGGTAGCGGGCACGCGTTTGACGGCATCTTCGAAACTAACCTCGCCAAGCAGGATTTCGGTCAGACCCTTGCCGCCGCCCGTTCCAACGGTGCTCGAAAGACCTTTGCCCGACGGGCTCCAGTCAATGAGAATGACTTGCGCGCCATTGACGGCCAAAGCCTTGGCGAGATCGATGGCTTCCGGTGCCGCGGAAACGGCCGTTGTTTCGCCGGTGACGAGCGTGCGGTGGCCGCCTTGGGCGGTAACCTTTGCACTCAATCTTTCAGAGAGACCGGCAATCGTGCCGATCACTTCCGAGGCTGCCGCCGCGACGGTTTCCGATTTGACCACGATTTCGCGGTCTTTCGCCGACATTGCCAATTCCGGTTCGGCGCGCCCGTGAGCGGCCTGTTTTTCAAACTTGCGCGTCGCCGGAACGCTGCCGCCGCCGCGCGCGCCGTTGAACAGGGCCTTGGTGATAGACCAGAACGTTCCCAGCAGCAGAGATGCGAACGTCACCAGAGCCGCGTTTGGCGCCTTCTTCGGAGAGACGGGAACGCTGGCCTGCTGAGCCTTGGAAATCAGCTGCGCTTCAACGGGCTGGGCGCGGGTGTCCAGCTTCTTGCGATTGGATTCAAGTTGGGACTGCAGAATTTCGAGTTCCGTTCTTTTAGCCTTGGCGTTGGCTTCGAGCTGGCGAAGCTTGGCTTCTTCCGGCGCATTGCTGACGACTTTGGATTTCAGCTCGTCGAGGCTTTTCTTGATCGACTCCTCGCGGCCAAGCGCGACTTTTGCTTCCTTGTCCAAGCTATCGACGAGTTTTGCAATTTCACCCGTCAGCTGGCCTTTCAATCCGGCAAGATCGCCTTGCAGCTGGCGCATGCGGGGATGGCCCGGCAACAGGCTCGCCGACAATTCGGAAATCTGACGCTCCAAGCGCACGCGTTGCTGCACCAGGTTTTGGATAAGAGGCGACTTTTGAACATCGGGAAGCGCATCGCCGCTACCCGCCTTCATCATCTCGCGAGCCGATTTGGCACGTGCTTCAGCTTCCCCGCGCGTGGCTTTGGTCCGCGTCAGTTCGGCTGTCAGTTCCGACAGTTGCTGCTCGTTCAAACCGGTGTTCTGAGTGCCGCCTTTGAAAGAATTGATTTCGCCGCGATAGCGCTCGGCTTCGGTCTCGGCTGCGGCAACTTCAGGCTTGAGTTTCTCGATCTTGGTTTCCATGACCTTCTGCTGGTCGTCCGTCTCCTTGACGGTTTCAGCGGCGAGTTTCTCGCGGTAAAGATCAAAGAGATGATTGGAAATATCGGCTGACAGCGCCGGGTCCGTCGCGGTCGACCGGATGGCGATGAAGCGGCTTTCTTTCGCCGCATAAACTTCGAGCTGGCTTTTCAGGGCATTGAGAACCCGGTCGCTTTCGCTTTCGCCGGAGCGTGGCCCGCCCATTCCGACGAGGCGGAGGATGGTATCGGCCAAATCGACGGGCCCGAGGGCGCTGTTGAATTCGGCCTTATCCTTGAGTTTCAGATCATCCGCGACCTTGGCGAGCAGATCGGGTGACTGCAAAGCCCGCACGTGGGTGTTAATGGCGGACTGATCGGTTTTCGTCGTATCGGGGCCCCCGCTCGAGGCTTTCGGATCCGCGAAGACGCCGCCGGGTGACTTGGACACGATCGAGAGTTCCGCCTGACTTTGATACTTTGGCGCCAGCATCGTTAGCGCGCCATAAGTCAAGGCGCCAAGGATGCCGCTTAAGACCACGATCTTCGGCAGGCTCTTTTTGAGCGCTCCGAGCACCGAAGACATTTCGATATCGTCAGGCGAAGCGGCGGGCTTTGCGGGCATGGCTCTACTCGGAAGAAGGTTTAATTCTTGATTCGGAATTAAAGGCTGCACCGGTTAGCAAGTCCTTAAGCGTGCCAAAAAAATGCGCGTGCTCAGAGTTTTTTAACTCTCCCCCTCTAGGATGACCTCAGTTCGGTTTCTTAAGTTGGGATGAGTGTCGCCATGTCCGTGCGCTTAAAGTTGCTTGCTGCCGTGTCCGTCATCGCGCTCTCGGGCTGTGCCCATTTGAGCGACGAAATGACCGTCGCCGATGCGCAAGTTGCAGAGGAAGCCCAAGGCTCCGTCAAAGACGGAGGCGGTGCTTCGGTCGGCGAAGCCGCTGCTCCGATCGTCGATGGATACCCCGTGCCTCAGGCCCCGCCGGTTATTCGCGACTCGGCATTCCCCAATTCAGACGGCGCCAGCGTGGTTCACACGGCCTTCGGCGAGCCGAAGTCTCCGCCCATGGAAGTCGTTGGGCCGCAAGCCGTCGCGGACACGGACGGTCCCTATCTTCTCGATACCGGCGACCGTATGCGGATCTTCGTCTACGGGCAGCCCAATCTTTCCAGGCTCTATGTCGTCGATCACGACGGCAAGATCGCCGTGCCTCTGATTGGTGAAATCGGCGCGCGGGGTAAAACGACGACCGAGTTGCAACGCGTCATCCGCTCGCGGCTTGGCTCCGAGTTCGTCAAAGACCCGCAAGTGACCGTCGACATTCAGCAAAACCGCCCGTTCTTCATCTACGGCGAAGTCCGTCTCGGCGGGCAATATCCTTACGTTTCGGGCATGACGGTTGAAACCGCGATCGCAATTGCCGGCGGGTTTACCGAGCGCGCCAGCGACCGCAAATACCGCATCAAACGCCGCATTAACGGCTTTGTCGAACAAATCGAGGCGCCGGGCGATTACGTCGTGAAACCGGGCGACACGGTTTACGTGTTCGAAAGGTTCTTCTGAGACGCAATGAGGCTCTGAGCTTTTCAACGGCCGGGGCCCATTGCATGCGCATCCTTCACGTCTTGCGAGCGCCGGTTGGCGGACTGTTCCGCCACGTTCTCGACCTCGCGGCCGAACAGGCCAAGCGCGGCCACGACGTCGGCATCTTGGCTGACAGCAACGCCGAAGACCGCCTGACCGGCCCGAAGTTTGCGGCACTCGCGCCGGCGCTGAAGCTCGGCGTCATTCGCTTGCCCATGAGCCGGCAGCCGGGCCTTGGCGATTTCAATGCCGGCCGGTTGGTATTTGCCCACGCGCGAACCCTGTCACTCGACGTGTTGCATGGCCACGGCTCTAAAGGCGGCGCCTATGCCCGCTTAGCGGCTCGTAAGCTGCGCAAACAAGGCCAGCCGGTCAAAGCCTTCTACACGCCCCACGGCGGCAGCCTGAATTACAAGCCAGGCTCGCTGCAATCTTTTATTTTTCTCAAAGCCGAACGCGCGCTTGAGAGATTGACCGATGGTTTGATATTTGAAAGTGCCTACGCAGCCCGGGTCTACGCGGAGCGGGTTGGCAAAGGCCCAACGCCAAAACGGATAATCCCGAACGGCTTGCAGCCGCAAGATTTCGAGCTGCGCGAATTGACCCCCGACGCGTCCGATTTTCTTTTCATCGGCGAGTTGCGCGTCATCAAAGGTGTTGACGTCTTTCTCGACGCGCTCGCGCAACTCAATCGCGACCGCCGTGTGACCGCGACGATTGTCGGCTCTGGGCCCGACGCCAACCGACTTGCAATGCAAGCCGCCAAGCTTGGCCTAACGGACGTCACCAAATTTACCGGGGCCCTGCCGGCCCGCCAAGCCTTTGGTTTGGGACGCATCATGGTTGTGCCTTCGCTCGCTGAAAGTTTCCCCTATGTCGTGCTGGAAGCGGCGGCCGCGCAGTTACCATTAATTTCAACGAATGCCGGCGGAATTCCCGAAATTGTCGAAGGCACGGATACAGCCCTTATAGAGCCCGCTGACGCCGATGCGCTCGCGGCGGCCATGGGGGTAGCGCTCGACCGCTTCGACGCCGCCGTGGCCAAAGCACAGCGCCTCAGGGCCAACGTCGAATCCAAATTCACGGTCGCCGGAATGACATCTGAAATTTTAGATTTCTACGCAAGCGCGCGCCGCTAACCTTAACGGCCGAACACCACTCATCGGTCCCAAATGTTAACCGCTTCTGGCACGCTCGATGCTTGCCTGCCGTCAACTTCGCTAGAAATGTTCAGTTCGCGAGTTTGCGGGTCAATGTCGTCACCACTCAAAGCCACGATCGCTAATACAGCGCGCTTGGACATCCCGGGCGATGCGCGATCCAATGTTGCGATTTCTGTCAAAACCGCGCGTCTCGCCGATGCGAATACCGCCGCCAGCTCAAGCAGCATCTCGCCTGTCGTGGTACGCGGCCTCGTGCGGCTTGCGGATTTTGCCGTCGCCGCGATTGTCGGTTCGATCATCGCCGTTCTCTACATCAACGAAACCGGCGTCGCACAAAATCCCCGTTACTTGGCAGCCATCATCGCGACGAGCCTCGCGACGATCGTCAGTTTCGAACTTCTTGGTCTGTACAGCCAGCGCGTGTTTTCGTCGTTCGTGAAGAAGATGCCAAGTGTCGTGCTCGGCTGGAGCTTGGCATTCACGACGCTCATCGTCGGCATCTTCCTGCTCAAGATTGGCGCCGATGTTTCGCGCGGCTGGCTGTCGGCTTGGTTTGTCGCGGGCGCAGCGGCGCTCGTTGGCGAGCGTCTGATCGTGGCTTGGACGATGCGCAGGCTGGCCAAGAACGGCCGTCTGTACTTGCGCGCCGTCATCTACGGAACCGGTGCCGTCACCGAGGAGCTGATCGCGCAGCTCGAGAGCGATCACGACGGGATGGTCCGCATTGCCGGGGTTTTCGACGATCGCGACGACGATCGTTCGCCCCGTCTCATTGCGGGATACCCGCGTCTTGGCGGCATCGAAGACTTGATTGCGCTCAGCCGTTCGACGCGTCTCGATCTCGTCGTTGTAGCCCTGCCGCTCGCCGCTGAAGATCGCGTCACCAGCGTCGTCAAGCGGCTGTCGGTGTTGCCGGCGGATATCAAATTGCCGGCACGCGCAACGGGTCTGCGTTTTTCGCCCCGGACGTATTCGCACGTCGGCTCGGTCGCGATGATCGACCTATACGAGAAGCCGATTGCCGATTGGGGTACGGTCTCCAAGTGGCTGTTCGACAAGATCGCCGGCGTTGCGGCGCTGATCTTCCTCGCCCCAGTCATGGCGCTGGTGTCGCTCGCCGTCAAATTGGATAGCCGCGGCCCCGTGCTGTTTCGTCAGAAACGCTACGGCTTCAACAACGAATTGATTGAAGTTTACAAATTCCGTTCGATGTACACCGACCGCTGCGATGCCGCCGCCAGCAAGCTCGTGACCAAGGGTGACGCGCGCGTCACCCGCGTTGGCCGCATCATTCGCAAGACCAGCCTCGACGAGTTGCCGCAACTCTTCAACGTCCTCAAAGGCAATCTTTCGCTCGTGGGACCGCGCCCTCACGCCGTCCAGGCCAAAGCTGGAACCCAACTCTACGACGAGGTCGTGGATGGATATTTCGCGCGTCACAAAGTTAAGCCCGGCATCACCGGCTGGGCACAGATTAACGGCTGGCGCGGCGAAACCGACACGGAAGAGAAAATCCAAAAGCGCGTCGAGCACGATCTCTACTACATCGAGAACTGGAGCGTGTTTTTCGATTTGTACATTCTCTTGAAGACACCGGCTTCGCTGCTCAAATCCGAGAACGCATACTAAATCCCGCCGCGTATCCAGGTCCGATCCTTGCATCGGCTGGCGTCAACGCCGAACGCCACACCGGGATCGTTTCATGTCAGGACAATTGGTAAACGCCATCGAAAGCATGATGAGCCGCATGTCACAGCGCAGCGGCGTGCACAACATCGCTTTAGCCCTGGTTTGGCTGACGATGGCGAGCAGCGGCTTCGTCTTTACGGAACCCTGCCCGACCGACGCCCTGACGATGGCGCTGATTGTTCTATTGCCGGCCATCGGCCTTGTCCGGTTCTCGGCTCCGGCGGCCTTGCTGATGATGGTCCTCGCCGGGTCTGCCGCGTTCGGATTGATTTCCGCGACGGCGGCCTTCGAAATGAGCAAGGCCGTCAGTCACACGCTGGTTTCGCTGTATCTCTACGGCGCAACGTTTGTGCTTGCCGGTTTCGTCGCGCTCAAGCCCGACGCGCACAGCCGGTTGATCTTCAATGGCTTGACCGTGGCCGCAACGATCGCGGGCGCGGCCGGCTTAATCGGCTATTTCGACCTTGTGCCCGGCGCAGACATTTTCACGAAATTCGGCCGGGCTTCCGGTACATTCAAGGATCCCAATGTGTTTGGGCCATTCCTTGTTCCGGCCTTTCTGTATGCAATCCATACCGCGCTTGAGCGGCCCTTGACGAAGGCCGTGCCGCCGCTGGCACTGGCCGGGTTCCTAGCGCTTGGCATCTTCTTGAGCTTCTCGCGCGGCGCGTGGATGAATTTGCTCGCCGGTCTCGCGATCTATGCGGTTCTGGCATTCTTGACCGCAGCCACAAACGGGCGGCGCCAAAAAATAGCAGCCCTTGCCGCCAGCGGCGCGCTGCTGGTTTGCGGCGTCGTCGGCGGTGCACTTCAAAGCGATAAAGTCTCAAGCCTGGTATCGGAGCGGGCCAGCGTCGCGCAAAGCTATGACGTCGGACCGGAAGGCCGCTTTGGCGGTCAGGAAAAAGCTTACGGCCTTATTCTCGAAAATCCGCTTGGCATTGGCGCTGGACAGTTCGCGCTCGTCTACCACCACGAAGAGCCGCACAATGTTTACCTCAGCATGCCGCTGAATGCCGGCTGGCTCGGCGCCGGCTTCTACGCTGTTGCCGTCGCTTTGACGCTTTTGGCCGGTCTCGCCGGCTGTTTTCAACGCTCCGCCACGCAGCCCGTGCTGCTGATTGCGGTCGCGGCCTTCGCGGCCAACGCCTTTGAAGGCGTCATCATCGACACCGATCATTGGCGCCACTTCTATCTGTTGATGGCTCTGGTTTGGGGCATGGCGCCGCTTGGATCAACGCGCGCCGTGTTTGCGCTCGCCGAGCCGCGCCGCCGCTCCGGCTACGCCGCCGCTTAAGGCAACCATGGCCCAGGCACTTTCAATCCCGATTTCGCGGCTGCGGCGCAAAACCGTTCGTATGGCCACCAAGAGTGGCATCCATAAATTGGCGCTTGTGCTGGTTTGGCTGACGGTTGCCTCAAGCTGCATCGTCTTCTCCGAGCCGGCCCCCGTCGATATCTTGACGATCTCGTTGTTCGTATTGTTGCCTATCATCGGGCTGGTCGCGTGGAAGCCCGCGCTGACCGCCGGCTTTTCACTCTGGATCGCGACCGCGGCGTTTGGATATTTAAGTGCTCTCCAAGCTCAGTCGTTGACGGAAGCCACGGTCCATAATTCGGTATCGTTCTATCTTTACGGCTCTTGCTTCATCTTTGCGTTGTTTGTTGCGAAGCGGCCCGGGCCGCACACGGCTCTCATTCTCAACGCCATGCTCGCCGCTGGGGTCTGCGCCGCTGTGCTTGGTATCGCCGGCTACCTCGATCTCGTTCCCGGCAGCAGCGAACTCTTCACGCGCTATAGCCGCGCCAGCGGCGCCTTCAAAGATCCCAATGTCTATGCGCCGTTTCTGATTACCGGTCTCGTCACCGCATTACATCTGTGGTTGACCCGGCCTTTGCAGCGCGGACTTGTGCCTCTTGGTCTTGCAGCCGTTCTGACGATTGGAATTTTATTCAGCTTCTCGCGCGGCGCCTGGGCTGCGGCCGCGATTGCGATCGCTATTTACAGCTACTTCTACATGCTGACGGCAGAGTTGAACCTCAGCCGCATCAAACTCGCGGCCTTGGTCATTTTCGGTTCTGCAGCTTTAGGGCTGGTTGTCGCGGCGGCCCAACAATCGGAAGCGGTCGCGCGGCTGTTAGAAGAACGCGCAGCGCTCACCCAATCCTATGACGTTGGTCCCGAGGGCCGTTTTGGCGGTCAGGAAAAAGCCATCAACCTCGTTCTCGAGAACCCGCTTGGCATCGGCGGCCATCAGTTCTCGCCCTTCTATCATCACGAAGAGGCCCACAACGTCTACCTCAGCATGATGCTCAACGCCGGCTGGCCGGGCGGTCTGATTTATCTCATCATCTGCCTTGCAACTCTGGTGTTCGGATTTGGCCATGCCTTGAGAAACACGGCAACGCGGCCGCTCTTCCTGATCGTCTATGCCGCGCTGGCTGCGAACATTCTGGAAGGCGTTTTGATCGACAGCGATCACTGGCGCCACTTCTATCTTCTGATGGGCGTCGTCTGGGGCTTGATGGCGGGCGATGGCCGCCAGATCCGAAAAGCCCGCATCGTCGGAATGTACCAGCCACACTACCAGCCACATAGCCAGTTGCCGCAAGACCCGCGCCGGGATGCGCGCATTGTCGGTCCCGCCCCGCATCGCAAGCCTTCACGCGCGCCAACCATCGTGGCGCGGCCGAAGGCTTTACCGCCGCAACGCGAAATTCGCATCCGGCCGCGCGACCGGTAAAAGAAACGGCCCGCAAGCGACGATACTTGCGGGCCGTCAGGTTCGAGTCTTCGCGTTCAAGCGTATCAGTTAAAAACCATTATCTGTGTTTGCGCGCCGGCACCCTGGTACGACTCGTAAGGACGTCCTGAGAGAGGGTTGGCGATCAGAGACGCCCTGAATTTTTCGGTCCGGAGCCGCAGCCCATGATCGTCGATCAATTGCGCCATTCCGACACGATTGATATTATCGAGGTAGGCTTGAAAATTCTTGCTTCTCATATTTGGCCTCTTTGACGAATGTCCGTTCAAAGAAGCACGAACCGTGCCAGCCTGGTTAATGTGTATCCGGCTACTTGACGGCTTCGGCCAGTTCGCGGTTTCCGCTGGCGAGCGCGATGTCGTAAGCCGTCTGGCGGTTTTTGTTTCGCAAACTCCGGCTGGCACCCGCAGCGATGAGCGATTGGACGGCGCGCTCATGGCCCTCGCGGGCTGCAATCATCAAGGCCGAATATCCAAGCGCATTGCGATGATCGAATTTCGCGTGCGCGCTGACAAGCAATGCCACCACATCGTCGTTGCCAGCTTTGGCTGCCAGGATGAGTGCCGTGTTACCAACGGCACTTTCACGGTCGACATTGCCATCGGCCGCCAAAATCATCTTGACCAATTCCGCCGTGCCGCGCTCGGCACCTCGCATCAGGGGCGTCTCACCGCTTTTGTCGGTGAGATTGGCGTCAGCACTTTTCTTTAACAGCGCTTGCACGGCTTTGGCGTTTCCGCGGTCTGCCGCGTGCCAGAGTGCAGTGCGCAGTTCGCCGTCCCGGGCGTTGATCGAGGCCGGCGACGTCGCGAGAAGTGTTACGACCCTGTCGTCGCAGGCCGTCGCGGCGTGCATCAGAAGGGTTTCTCCGTTAGACGCGGCGGCCGCCAAATCGCCACCCGCTGTCGCGGCAAGTATCTGAACGGACTCGGCCGAACATTTCTCGACCGCGATCGCGAGCGCTGTGGCCTGCTTCTTGTTGGAAATTTTTGCCGATGCACCACCGGCCAACAGACGTGCGATCACCGTCGATCGCGATTTCGCGGCGGCAAGATTGAGAGCGCTATCGCCATCCGCATTGACCAGATCGGGCGCGGCACGCGCGGCAAGCAGAGCCTCGACAACGGCCAGATGACCAGCGCTCGCCGCTTGCATCAGTGCGGAATTGCCGTCCCTATCGCGGCCATCGACCTTGGCTCCTCGCGCCAGCAGCGCCGATACGATTCTGAGTTCGCCGCGCCAAGCCGCTTCGACGAGGGCTTGGGCTTCCGAAGGGCCCGGGGTCGCCGCACCAGTGGCTGTCCTCGCCGCCGCACTTTCCGCTTTGGCTGCGGCCTGTGACGCCTCGGGCGGTTGAGCTTTTTTTGCAAGCGTTGCGGGCGCCGCCATTTTTACGGAGCCCGTCTCGTTCAGAAGTTTTACGGCGTCCTCGTGCCCTTGCGCGGCGGCGCGCTTCAACCAGAGAAGCGCCGTGTCGCGATTGCTGGCGACGCCGCGCCCGGCAAGATACATTTGCCCGAGGTTGTATTGAGCGCGGGCGTGGCCATGCTCGGCCGCCGCACTCATCCATTTGAACGCCTTCGGCTCGCTTTGCTCAACGCCGCGCCCGCCTCGGTATAAAGCTGCCAATTGATATTGCGCCTCCGCGTCGCCGGCCGTTGCGCGCTGCTCCAGCGTCTTGGCAGCAGAGCCGTAATCGCCGGATCGGACAGCTGCGGAAACCGCCGGATCGATCTTAAACCCGTCACTGCGATCGCCAGCCCGAGCAAGTGGCTGAGCGCAAACGAGCACGCCGGTAAAGACGGCGATCTTCAAGACCTCAAGCAACTCCGCTTCACGCCGTCCCATATTTTGTCTCGATGGCGATGCCCATGCTTTTGAGGAAATCCGTCGGCAAAATTCCACCCGCGCAGACGATGACGGTGTCGTTGCGCCTTTGAATGGGGAGGTCCAAATGCAAAAGATCAACCGTGTCCGTCCCGATACACGCGACCGTCGAATTCAACAATACCTCCAGGCGCTTTGCGGCGCGGGCCTCTTCCACGCGTTGGCGATTTTTGGTCTTGGCGCGCGCAAAGGCTCCGCTTCTATACGATATCGTGACACGCGTGCCAGGCTGCTCCGCCAAGCTCGCTGCCGCTTCGAGCGCGCTGTCGCCACCGCCGACGACGAGCACGTGCTTGCCCCGAAACTGCTCTGGATCGATCATCCGGTACATGACTTTCGCGCTGTCTTCTCCCGGCACACCAAGGCGGCGCGGCGTTCCTCGCCGTCCGATGGCCAGGAGAACGGTGCGGCTCACGTACGACGTTCGCGTTGTCTTGACGGAAAAGCCGCCGCTAGTTGCTTCAACCGCGAGCACGCGTTCTTGAAAATTGATCCGCAATCCGGTTTTACGGACCACGTCTTGCCAGAATGCCAGCAGCTTTTCTTTGCTGACCTCTTTGAAGTTTGTGTCGCCGACGATCGGCAGCGTCGCGGGCGCCGTCATGACGACTTTGCCGCGCGGGAAATGCGCGACCGAGCCGCCGAGCGTATCTTGCTCGACGGTTGTGAACCGCAAGCCTTTTTCCATGGCGCCGAGGCTGGCTGAAATCCCGGCCGGCCCGCCGCCGATGATGACAACATCCAAAACATCCGGGCGTGACGATGCTTTGGTTTTTGCAACGATCGCATCGGTCGCTTGACGGCCCTGTTCGATGGCGTTGCGAATGAGACCCATGCCGCCGAGTTCGCCGGCGATAAAAAGTCCCGGAACATTGGTTTCGAAATTCGGACCCGTCACCGGCAAATCGACGCCGCGCGTCGCCGTTCCGAACACCAGCGAGATAGCGCCACGCGGGCACGAGGTTTTGCAGGCGCCGTGGCCGATGCAGTTTGACGGCTCAATAAGTTGGGCCTTGTTGTTGATGAGGCCGAGAATGTCGCCCTCGGGGCAGGCCTTCAAGCATGCCTTGCAGCCAATGCACAAAACCGGATCGATAATCGGATGCAACGACGTCGGCTCGCCAAGACCCGCGTCGATCGCTTCGTCGCGCTGCGCAACTGCGCGTGCTTCGGCCTTATGGCGCGAAATGGCGTAGGCGCTCCAGATCGCGATCAAGGGTGCTGCATAAAAAGCAAGAACGGGGCTGATACTCATCAGTCAAAAAAAACCTTATTTTGTTTGCGAATGTCCGGGCCGCATCGCCGGCAAAGTTCAGCGTCTATGGCGCTGATTTTTGCGGATGATCCGGCGGCATTTGGTTATCTGGCGTGGCCATGGGCTGGGCTGGATCCGCCGCCCGCTTTTTTGTGTCTTCGAGGGCGGCGATCACAGCAGCATTTCCGGGGGCCAGTTCCAAAGCATGCCGATAGGCCGAGATAGCCTCCTTATACTTGCCGGTGTTGGCGTAGGACCATCCGAGCATCTGCCAGCCTGAGACGTTCCCGGGCTCGCTTTCGAGCCGTTTCTCGAGCCGCACGATCATGGTGTCGACGTCGGGCAGCGCCGCCTTGGTATCGGCCTCATCGCCAGCATTGGCCTGGTCATCTCCGATGGCCGCGATACTCTGGCGCTTGTCGCGCACCTTATCGGCAAACTGACGCAAGGAATTTAGGGCTTTCTCGCGCCCCTCGGAATCGGCCGCGCGATCGGTATTATTTCCAGGCGCGTCCGCGAATGCCGCGAGCGCGGACGCCTCGAGCTTCGCGTGCGACACAACCGGCAATGAGCTGCGCGCAGAGCCATTCGCACCGGAACGATAGGCCAATGCCAGTCCGGCAACCGCAACAAGCAGCGTCAATGATGCGCCAGCCTGGGTAACGCTGGTGCGGCGCCAAGTGTCGATCAGGCCTGAGATCGCCCGTTGTCCAGCGCGTCCGCCGAAGCGATACGCCACGAGCGCCAGCGCCAAAGCGGCGATCGCCCCAGCTAGCCCGGCACAAAAAACTTCCACGTTCATCATCGTCCCTCTCCGATAACCGGAACCGGCCCGATGCATACCCGAAGAGACAACGGCGCCAACTCGGCAATTATTCCAATTCGCATAAACCTTCCACTTCGCAAAGCGGTCTTCAAAATAACAACTCTGTCATCTGATATTATTCGACAATTGGCTGCTTGACTTATGACGGCCACGATTGGCGCTAACGTGACGGTGCTGGGCTCGATGCATACCCCATTGCTTCGCGTTTCGCCCAGCCGAGTGATGGCGGGCTTGCGTGGTTTCATGCATGCTGAGGAAAAGCCGTGCCCACAGTTTCAAATCTCGCGACATTGCCGCGCACGCCAAACGATGCCCGCCGACGGCCCGCCGGAACTCCGGGCAGAGCGTCTCGCGCCAACCCGGCGGCCGATGGATTCGGCCATTATCTGCAACGCTCGCTGCTGAGATTGGGCCCGGTCGCATTTGGTGGCGCTGTGGTCGCGATCATCGTATTTGCTTGGCTCGAGCGCAACGAGGGCTATCTCGCCGCTGAAAGCGGTGTTGGCTATTGGCTTGGCATTGCCGGCGCCGTCATCATGCTGACGCTCATTCTTTATCCGCTCCGCAAGCGTTATAAGTTTCTCCACGGAGTCGGACGGGTCGCCAACTGGTTTCGTCTGCACATGATCCTCGGCATCGCCGGGCCGGCGCTGATCGTCCTGCATAGCAATTTCAAGCTCGGCTCGCTCAATAGCCGGTTAGCGCTGTTCACAATGTTGATCGTGGTCGCGAGCGGCATCATCGGGCGCTATCTCTATTCCAATGTTCACAAGGGCCTTTACGGACGCCATGCTGAAATGCGTGACGTCATCGCGGACGTGTCGGCGCTGAAAAACAGCCTTGGCGTCGATTTCGCAGGGCTCGAAAGCGTCGCAAAAGAACTTGAGCGGTACTTGCCGGAAGGAAGCGCGCCGCCAAGTCTGATCGGCGGGATCAAATCCGCGCTCTTCAGCGGGGCCAGAACACGCGCATCCCGGCGCCGGATCATTGCAATCGCGCGCCGCCACTTCGACACGGCTGCGCATTTGAAGGACTTGAGCCGGCGTCAGCGCGGCCGTCACATGAAGGAGATCGACAAACAGCTCAAAATCTATTTCGCGGCCGTCAAGAAGGCCGAGCGGCTGGCATTTTTCGAGCGCGTATTCGGACTTTGGCATCACTTGCACGTGCCGTTGTTCGTGTTGCTGACATTGACGGTGGTCTTGCACATTTTCGCGGTCCACCGCTATTGAACGGTTCTGCCGCCCATGTTTCTGCCGCCCATGATTTCTGCCGCCATGATTTCTGCCGCCATGAATCGTGCCGCCATGAATCGTGCCGTCATTGGATTTTTCGCGGCAGCTATCGCGCTGCTCATGGCCCTGTTTGGCGCCCACGCCGAGACCTTGTTCGAAAAACTCGTCAAGCCCGGCGACGTGATCGAGGGTCACGCCAAATTCGAAAAGACCTGCGAAAGCTGCCACGAGCCGTTCGACAAAAAACTGCAACGGCGGCTTTGCCTTGAATGCCATAAGGACATTGCCAGCGACATCGGTTCAAAGCACGGCTTGCACGGCAAACGCCGCGACATCGCAACGGCCGAATGCAAGTCATGCCACACCGACCACAAGGGCCGCGGCGCCGATATCGTGCAGTTCGACAAGGAAACGTTCAACCACGCACCAACCAACTTCGAACTCAAAGGCGCACACGCGACAGCGCCATGCCAAAGTTGCCACGCCAAGGGGCAAATGTATCGCAAAGCCCCGTCGCGGTGTTTCGATTGTCATAAAAAAGACGATGCCCATAAAGGCGGGCTCGGCCAGGAATGCGCGACATGTCACAATGAAACGGCATGGGCGAAACCCAAACCCTTCGATCACGGCAAGACCAAATTTCCGCTCGACGGCGCACATTCCAAGGTTCAATGCGCCGTCTGTCACGTCGGCGAGCGCTACAAAGACTTGCCGCACGCTTGCGTCGATTGCCATAAAATACAGGATGTCCATAACGGCCGCTACGGCCCGAAATGTCAGACCTGTCACGGCCTCGAGAAGTGGAAGACCGTCACATTCGATCACACCAAATCAACAAAATTTCCGCTGCGGGGCGCACACGAAAAAGTCAAATGCGATACCTGTCACAAGGGCGACCTCTATCGCGATAAGATCGCCACAACCTGCGTCACCTGCCACAAGGCCAACGACCCCCATAAGGGTCAGCTCGGCACGCACTGCGAAACCTGTCACAACGAAATCAGTTGGCGGCAGAAAGTCGCGTTCGATCACGACCTCACACGATTTCCACTGATTGGCCTGCACGCGACGGTGCCATGCGAAGCCTGTCATCGCACGCAAGCCTTCCGCGATGCGCCAAAACTCTGTTCCCAGTGCCACAAGGATACTCAGCATGAGGGCAAGCTTGGGCCGGCATGTCAGCATTGCCACAACCCGAACGGCTGGACGCTCTGGCGTTTCAATCACGACAAGGACACCAAATATCCGCTGACCGGTGCTCATCGCCAAACCAAGTGCGAAGCCTGTCACACGACGAAGACCGAAAATAAAGTCACGGCGCCGGCGACCTGTTTTGGATGTCACAGCAAGGACGACGCGCACCGCGGAGCCTTTGGCCGGACCTGTGACAAGTGCCACGTCACGACATCCTTCCGCGATGGCCTCAACAAGCGCTGACCGCGCGTGGCCGGAGGAATAAACCGCCCCCATTTTCGTTGTCGCTAAGACCATGAAAATACTGAGATATTTCACCGTGAGCATTACATTTTTGTCATCGGCTTGTTGATCTTTTGAGCCAAACGGATCAACCGCCGCCAAGGAAAATTTGAAGCGCGACGCGCTGGCACTGAGGGACGCTCTGGCGGGAGAGCGTAATCGCAACATCGGGGGATGGATGCACGCCACGAGACCTAAAATCTCGTATCTCGCCGCGTTGCTGTGCATGATCATTTGCGCAGCCGTGCCGGCTCGTGCCCAGCAGACCCCCGGCGGTTTCGATCACGCCTCGACAGGCTTTCCTCTCATCGGCGGGCACGCGGGAGCATCGTGCGACGCTTGTCATAGCGGCGGCCGCTTCAAAGGTACGCCACGGGCGTGCGCGGCGTGTCACAACGGCTCGCAAGCCTCCGGCAAATCTCTAACGCATCCGCCAACCACCAACGCTTGCGAAGCCTGTCATACGGCGCAAGGCTGGGATCAAACGCGTTACGATCATAAACAAGCGCCGGGTCCTTGCATCGGCTGCCACAACGGCTCGCACGCCCAAGGCAAACCGCCAGGGCATGTGGCGACGACCGCGCCGTGCGAAACCTGCCACAAAAATACAGTCGGGTTTAAGGGCGCACGGTTCGACCACAAGGGTATTACAAGCGGCTGCGCATCCTGCCACAACGGCACCACGGCGACGGGCAAAAACGCGAAGCACGTTACGACGAGCGCGCCGTGCGAGACATGCCACAAGAGCACAACGACGTTCACGGGTGCCACTTTCACGCATCCCAAGGATGTCGCTGGCAAATGCGCGTCATGTCATGGCGTCTCGGCGACAGGCAAGCCCGCGAACCACATTCCAACCACGCCCGCCAATCAATCGTGCGACGCGTGCCACGCCGGAACCACGACATTTGCTGGCGGAAACTTCCCTCACACCGGCAACATCGCCGGCACCTGCGCGACCTGCCATGCCAAGACTTTCCTCGGCATCGTCGCGCCAAAACCGTCGAACCACATTCCGATCGCGCCGAACCAATCGTGCGATGCCTGCCATTCTGGATTCACGACATTTGCCGGCGCGAAATTCACGCATACAGCTGCCAACGCCGGGCAATGTGCGACGTGCCACAACGGTCAGTTGCTCGGCGTAAAGGGCAAAACTTCCAAGCACATCCCGACCACTCGGACCTGCGACACATGCCATACTGCAGGTGCGGCATTCACCGGCGCGGTCGTTCATAAGAACGTAACGTTTACGACCGGCTGCGCCAGCTGCCATTCCGGTTCGTACGCGGCTGCCGGTGCCAACGGCAAATCGACGACACACATTGCGACGACGGCGGCCTGCGAGACTTGCCACGCCAGCACCACGTCGTTTGCCGGGGCGGTCGGGATGCCATTGGGCCATATCCCGACCAACGGTGCGGCCTGCACGTCATGCCACGCGACGCCCGGCGTTTACACGTCGCCCGTCATGAATCACACGGTCGTCGCGTCGCTCACCTGCGCGACGTGCCACGCCGGCGGCAAGTTCGCGACCGTGAAGCAAGTTCCGGCCGATGCGCAGCACACCGCTGCGAACCTCGCCGGGCGCGATTGCAAGGCCTGCCACACGACATCGTCGTTTGCGACCTCGTCATCCACGCCAACCGGCCATATCCCGACCAACGGCGCGGCCTGCGCGTCCTGCCATAAAACGCCGGGCGTGTACGCCGGTGCTGTCATGGACCACACGGTCGTCACGGCGACGCCGTGCGCAACCTGCCATACGGGCAGCAAGTTCGCGGGTGTGACGCAAATACCAACGACGGGTCACATCCCGATCGGTAACGCTGTCTGTTCTGCGTGCCACAAGACCAAGACGTCTTTCACCGGCGTTTCGGCGGCCACGATGGACCACACCGTCGTCGCCGCGATTCCCTGCGCCACCTGCCACGGAACTTCGTCTTTCAAAGGCGTGACGGCAATTCCGGCCACTGGCCATATCCCGACCAACAACGCAGCCTGCTCGGCTTGCCATAGAACCAAAACAACCTTTACCGGCGTGACGGCCGCAACGATGGATCACACCGCGGTTGCGTCTCTGACGTGCACGACGTGCCACGCAGGTAACTTTGCGAGTGTCGTGCAAAAGCCGGCCGACGCCCAGCACACGCCCGCCAACCTGGCCGGTAAGGATTGCAAGAACTGCCACACCACCGCGTCGTTCCTCGGCGCCACCGGCGGCTCCATTCCCGCAGGACACATTCCAACCAACAACGCCGCCTGCTCGGCCTGCCACAAAACGCCGGGCGTATTCGTCGGCGCGGTCATGAACCACAGCGTCGTGACGGCGACAACCTGCGCAACTTGCCATGCAGGCGGTAAATTTGCGGGCGTCGTGCAGGAGCCGCCACCGCCAGGACACACGACATCCACCGACTGCGCGTCCTGCCATAAATCGACGACATCGTTCCTCGGTGCGAAGTTCGTCCACCCGGCCGTCACCACCGGTTGCGCGTCGTGCCACAACGGCAGCACGGCGCTTGGAAAATCCGCAACCACGCACGTTTCAAACACGCTGCCATGCGAGACCTGCCACAAGAGCACGTCGAGTTTCCTCGGTGCTGTCGTGCACAAGAACGTGCCTATCGCAACCGGCTGCACCACCTGTCATAACGGCTCATTCGTCAGCGCAGGCGCAAACGGCAAACCGGCGACCACGCATTTCCCGACGACGCTGCCCTGTGAAACTTGTCATAAGGGGACGGCCACGTTCATCGGCGCGTTCTTCCACAAGAATACCGCCACAACACTTTCGTGCGCCACCTGCCATGCGGGCAAACCCTACACCGGTCCGATGCAAGAACCCGGCCCGCCGCATACGGCTTCGCTCGATTGCGCCTCGTGCCACAAGACCTTCACGTCGTTCCTCGGCGCGCCGGGCGGGACGGTGCCAGCCAACCATATTCCGGTCGCCGCCACGGCTTGTACGGCCTGTCACAAGGTCGCGGGCGTCTACACGAGCGCCGTTATGAACCACAGCGTCGTCACGACGGTCTGCAAGACCTGTCACCTTGGTGGCCTGCTCGGCGTCACCCACACATTGACATCGCAATTGCACATCCCGACAGCGGGTGCCGATTGCTCGGCCTGTCACCGCAACACAACATCGTTTACCGGCGTATCGGCCGGAACAATGAACCACACCGTCGTCGCCGGCCTGCGCTGCGACAGCTGTCACGGCGGTCAGTTCGCGGGCGTGATGCCCAAAAAGAACGGCCATCCATCGACCAACGGCAAGGACTGCAACGGTTCCGGCTGCCACACGACGAGGAGTTTCTCCAAGTGATGCAGCCACCGAAATCGCGAACAAAATTGGGAATTGTTCTAGGTCTGCTGTTCGGCCTTGAGATGACCGCGCCCGCGCACGCCGAACCCGCGCTCGACCGGGTGCTGGCCAGCGTGCAGGTTTCCAATCAGAAGTCGTGCACGGCGCTAAACATCGCCTTCAATTTGCGCATCCGGTATCTGAGCCATTTCCCGTCCAGCCAGGGCCAAGAACTGCGCATTCAGCTGCGCCCGATCGACGGGGCGCAGGCGGCGCGTGAAATTCTGACACGGAGGGAATCGCTTCGCGCGCCCGACACAAAATTCGGTCACATCCGCGCTATCGACTTCGAAGCGGGCCAAAGCGCCGGACCAACCCTCGTCCTTCAATTTCAAGAAGCGGTGCACTTTGAAGTTTCGCAAGGCGGCGACTTCCAAAGTCTGATTGTCAAGATTTTCGGTAACTCCGGTTCAGCCGGATGCCGGGCCGATTTTCAATCGCAAGCCGGCATCGGAAACTGGACGACCTCCGTCAACCCAAGTGAGGCAGCTGGTGCAAGTGCAGCGTCCGGCACACCAGCACAACGCGGCAAGGGCACCGCTTCCGGCGCGCAGAAGAAGCAAGCGGCGAGCCTGATGGGTGAAGCGCGCACCACCCTCAACAAGCATGAGTTCGAAGGCGCTGCTGCCAAGTTCAAGCAGGTCTTGAAGCTGCCTGAAACGGACTACAGCGCCGAAGCTCAGGAAATGCTCGGCATCGCTCTGCAAAAACTCAAGAAGACTGGCGAGGCCCGCGCCAACTACGAAGATTATCTGGCGCACTATCCCTCCGGCGAAGGTGCCGAACGCGTCCGCCAGCGCCTCGACGGCATCGTCACGGCCTCCGGCGACAGAAGCGGCCAACCTGATTTCAAATCGCCGGGCGGTTCGCCCGGCAAGCGCGACGACGGTGTACAAACGTGGACGCTGTCGGGCAGCGCCTCGCAATTTTACATCCGCGATGACAGCTTCCGCACGGTCCGCGATCCGAGCCTACCGCAAAACGTCAACGAAGACCTCGACAGCCACCAGACCCACCAGAACGAACTGTTGTCGAGCCTGGACGCGATCGCAACCTGGAGCGGCAACGGCGTCAAGGGCAAGGTGCGGTTTTCAGGAACCGAAGAACACAAGTTCGACCGGGACGACGGTGAGATCGTCGGGGTCGCCGCACTGTTTATGGACGTTGCGGTCAAGGATTGGGGCACGGAAGCAAAGCTTGGCCGCCAAACTCGCAACAGCGGCGGCGTACTCGGCCGCTTCGACGGGGCGGTGTTCAGTTTCGATGCCGCTCAGGGTTATCGGTTGAATGCCGTTGCAGGCTCTCCGGTCGCACGCCGCCGCGATACGCCGTTTGAGGACGACAAATATTTCTACGGCGCCAGCCTCGATGTCGGGCCGTTCAACGGCTTTGATTTGTCGGTGTTCGCAATCGAGCAGCGCGACCGCTCCGTTCTCGACCGCCAGGCGATCGGGGCCGAAGTTCGGTATTTCGACGCCGATAAGTCCGCTTTCGCGATGATCGACTATGACGTTCACTTTGAAGAGCTAAACGCCGCCGTTCTCAACGGTTCGTGGACGCTTGCCGACAAAACCACGCTGCACGCTGCCGCCGATTATCGCAAGTCGCCGTATCTCTCGACGTGGACGGCGCTGCAATCGCAAGGCTATCCGACACTGTACGAACTGCTGCGCCACAAAACGCTTGCTGAAATCGAACAACTTGCCCTCGACAGAACGGCATCGTTCACGTCGCTGTCGGCGGGGTTTGCGCGCCCGATCAATGATACGTTTCAAGTCAGCTTCGACGCGACCGCAACCAATTTCAGCGGCACCGATGCTTCGCCCGGCATCCCGGCAACCGGCGGCACGGGTAACGAGTATTTCTATTCGGCTCAGTTAATCGGCAACAAGGTCTTCACGGCGGACGATCTCTTCATCGCGGGCATGCGTTTCGCGGATTTGCAGACCTCGAACTACTACGTGGCGGATCT
Organism: Hyphomicrobium sp.; assembly: GCA_031365865.1. Lineage (GTDB taxonomy): Bacteria > Pseudomonadota > Alphaproteobacteria > Rhizobiales > Hyphomicrobiaceae > Hyphomicrobium_B. The sequence continues at coordinate 35,663 of JANLYX010000089.1, forward strand.
GAGCTACCGGTTTCCGCTGATGGACAATTTGAAAATCAATCCCCGTCTGATGGCGTCCTATCGCACGGGGGCGACCAGCGACTTGGTGGAGTATTCCGTGCTGCCGTCGGTGCTGCTCGACTATTATTTCACCAAGGATTTGAGCTTGGAGTTCGAGGCGGGCGCCCGCTGGACCCAAACCACCGAAAACAGCGTCCGCGAAACCTCGACCGACTTGTTCTTTACAGTCGGCTACCGTTACGACTTCTATGCCGATGGCTCGCTCGACTCGAAAGTTCGCGCCGCTCCCTATGGCGCTGGCGCGCCGAAGCCATAGAATTCCTTTCCCTCGGCAAAGCGGCCTGAAGAACGGATTCATATGATGTGGTGAAGGAGTCGAAGCAGATTCCGATCTTCTCCTCCCTTAGGAGAGGATGCCCGTCGTTGCGAAGCATCGCTTCGCGATGTCCATGAGAAGCATGGCTGAGCCATGACGTGGCAAGGTGAGGGGCTTCGACTGGGCGCGATGTGCTTAGGAAAACCAAGCCCCATCATCCGGCCTTCGGCCCCCTTCTCTCAAAGGAGAAGGAAGCAAACGACGACCCGATAAGATGGGAAAATACTCTAAAGCTTGGCATAAAGGTCGGTGCGGCGGTCGCGGAAAAAGCCCCAGTCGGCGCGGTACTTTTCTATTTCTGCCAAATCGAAGGCGTGGACGAGAACGCCCTCGTCTTTGTCGCCGAAACTCTGCACTAGCTCGCCACTGGGGTTAGCAATAAACGAATGGCCGTAGAATTTCTGCTTGGCGCCATCGTTGTCTTCGAGACCGATGCGATTGGCGGCGACGACGGGAACCGCATTCGACACGGCGTGACCCTGCATGGCACGCTGCCACTGTTGATGCGTGTCAAGGCTTGCATCATATGGCTCGGAGCCAATGGCGGTTGGATAAAATAGAACTTCGGCGCCGGCGAGAACCATGGCGCGCGCGCATTCCGGGTACCATTGGTCCCAGCAGATGCCGACGCCGATTTTGCCGTGCTTGGTGGTCCAGGCCTTGAAGCCGGTGTCTCCCGGGCGAAAGTAATATTTCTCTTGGTACCCCGGACCATCCGGGATGTGGCTCTTGCGGTAGACGCCTAGGATTTCGCCGTCCGCATCCGCGACCGCGACGCTGTTGTAATAGCGCGGGCCATCTTTCTCGAAAAACGAAATCGGGAGCACGACCTTCAGGGTTTTCGCCAGCGCCTGCAGGGCCTTTACGCACGGGTGATCTTTGACGCCATAAGCCGTTTCAAACCACTTCGGGTCTTGCTTGGAACAGAAGTAGATGCCCTGGAACAATTCCGACGGCAGGATGACTTGCGCGCCGCGCTTTGCGGCCTCGCGCACAAATCCTTCGGTCTTGGCGATGTTGGCCTGCATGTCATGGCCATAGGCCGTCTGGATCGCCGCGACCGTGATCGTTCGCTTGCTCATCAAAGGGGTTCCTGTTGAGTTATGCAGTGGAACGATCCACCTCCCGCCGTACCGCAACCAAGCAGCCCGCGCGACGGCACCCCAACGACCTTGCGACCGGCAAAGACCTTCTGCAAGGCTTCGAGTGCGGCTTGCTCGGTTACAGTCCCATAAACCGGCACGACGACGACGCCGTTGGCGATGATGAAGTTCATATGGGACGCGGGCGAGATCTCGCCAAGAGCGTTACGGTACAAGCCAACGCCGGGAATGCGGATCACCTCTAGTTTTTCGCCGCGCGCGTCGCTCGCTTGCTCGAGAATGCGGGCAATATGGTTCAGCGTTTCGGCGTTGGGATCATCCCTCCCGGCGGGAGCTTGGCAGACAACCCGGCCTGGCCCAACGAAGCGCGCGATGTTGTCAATGTGACCGTCGGTATGATCGTTACGCAAACCCTCGTCGATCCAGATGATCTTGGTTGTGCCAAACGCCTGATGAAGCGCTGACTCCGCATCCGCTTTCGTCCAGCCGTTGCGGTTAGGATTGAGCAGCGTCTGACGCGTTGTCAAAATCGTTCCGAAGCCATCGTGATCGACGGCGCCACCTTCAAGCACAAACTCGAATTTGCGAACCGGCGTACCGGCGAGCCGCGCGATATCGTCGCCGACCGTCGCGTCGTCGGGCAAATCGTATTTTCCACCCCAGCTGTTGGTTGAAAACCGCAGCGCCACTTTGCTGCCGCTGGCGCGCGCAAAAATCGGCCCGGTATCGCGCAGCCAGATGTCGCCGTAGTTGGCGGCAACGATGTCCGCCGTTTCGCCCAAATCGCGCCGCGCCGACGCCAGTGCTACCTCGCCTTTGGCGAGCACGCGGACTTTGTTCAATGCGCCATTTCCGCCGGCGAGCGCATGCACCATCGCGGCCACGTCGCGGCGCGGGCTCGCCAGATCGCCCTTCCATTCGTCCGCGTCAGCGGGCCACGCCGTCCAGATGGCCTTTTGCGGCGCCCATTCGGCCGGGATCACAATGGTCTTGTCGCTCACAGCCTACTCCTCGGACGGTCCCGGCTCAGCGGCCGCGTTTGAACGGGCTTGCTTTACAACGTTGACGCGTCTTCGGGATAGGACAATCAGACGTGAACCCAGACGACGGCCGGGTCCAGCCAATCAGTCATCGTATTGCATCTTCGAGGTAACGTGTTGGTGCAGCGCTTCTTTCGATTTGCTGCAATTCAAAAGTAATGTCTCGTGCCGCGCATGTGATGGTGCGGCAACTGATGAAGTTGCATCTACTATTTCAGGATGCAATGTTTGCGTATTAAAATGTTTTAACCATACTCTTGAACTCGTCTAAAATGCTCCCATTTCGGTTGGCGATACCAGCTCTATTGAGGAGTGCGCCGATGGCCAATCAAGCAAATAGCAAACAAGACGCTCTGAAACGCAGCAAAGTCAGTCAAACTGAGTTCCCTGGCAACGCGCTGCAGCAAGCAGAAAAGATCGCGCAGGCACTTTGGGAAAACTTCGCCGGGCGCGGAGCTGCACCTCACGACGTTGCAATGTCTCTGGAACTGAGCCCGACGAGCGGTGGCTGGCGCAACTTGTGCGGTTCAGCGATTGCCTACGGCTTGACTGAAGGCGGCTACGCGGCTGATCAGATTTCGTTAACAGCCTTGGGCAAGCGCATCGTTGCCCCGACCGAGGAGGGGGACGAGACGCGGGCTCGCGTTGAAGCGATGATGCAACCTCGCCTTGAGCGGGAGTTCTATGAAAAATACAACAAAGCAAAATTTCCAAGAGACGAAATTGGCCAAAACGTGCTGGTGTCTCTTGGTTTGCCGAAAGACCGTGCGGAGCGGTCGTTTGCAATCCTAAAAGAGAATGGCCTCCATACCGGCGTTCTGCGCGATACGAGGACAGGCTTGTTTGTAGCAATCGACAGCCCGGTGCCGGTACGCGGGCCCACGCCACCAATCGATACAGACGACAACGAGGACGACGGGTCAGCACTACCCGAAAATGCTACCGAAACTGCAACCGTCTTAAGTTTGAAGTCGCCTGTTCAAAACAGTACGCCCAAGCAATTATTCGTTGCTCATGGCAAAAACCGAAAGCCTCTCGAAGACCTCAAGAAGATCCTCGATCAGTTCAAAATCCCTTACAAGGTAGCAGTTGACGAGCCCAACAAGGGCCGCCCAATCTCGAGCAAAGGTGCGGAACTCATGGAGGATTGCAGCGCCGGAATTTTCATCTTCACGAAGGACGAGCAGTTCTACAAAAAGAACAAGCAGGGCGAGTTTGACGAAGTCTGGCGACCCAGTGAAAACGTCGTTTATGAGCTTGGCGCAGCTAGCATCCGCTGGGACCGAAAGATCATCATCGTCCGGGAAGATGGTGTGAACTTTCCCTCAGACTTTAGCGACCTCGGCCACATCACTTTTAAGGACGGCGAAATCGCTACAAACGCGATGGATATCCTCAAAGAGCTTGTTGGCTTGGGTCTAGTAAAGGTCCTTGCCGCATAACCAGACCCTTCGACCACGGCCTGGACAGGCTAATCCCTTACTGGGCTGTGGTTTTTAGAAGTGGTCGGAGCGACAGGATTTGAACCTGCGACCCCTTGCCCCCCAGGCAAGTGCGCTACCAGGCTGCGCTACGCTCCGAAGCGCCCCTTTTGCCCGTATGGGACCAGAAGGTCAACGCCGATCAACGAACTGCAAAGTCTCACGCTGTTTTAACGAGCTTAATCAATTCGGTTTCGGCTGTGGGAAATTGCGAAATGGCTAGCACGGCCGGTAATTTTGGAGCCGCGACCGCGGCAAACGTCTCGAGCCCCATATTGAGATCGCGAACGTCATGGATGCGCGCTCCAATCTGTGGCTGGCGATCATAATCGCCGCCCAAAACCCCCGCCGCCGTCAACTGACGGCCAACGCCGGTGCCCTCGGCCTTGGCGGCCGCTTCGATCCGCACCCAGGCTTGTAAGAAGCGGCCATCGGAATGCGTTGGCAGCGCCACCGCCGGCGACAAGCTCTGCCCATAAGCTTCGATCCGAGCGCGGCGCTCGCCGGCGATTTTGACGTGCCGTGGGAACTCGAGGTCGACGCCAACCGGGCCGTGCGCCGCCAAGGCAATGAGTGCCGCGGATCCGCTGTGGGAGAGCGAGAATGAAAATGGCGCGCCCGCGATTTCCGGCCGGCCTAACGAAGAAAAACAATAAGGCGCCGAGCCAACATCCTTGCCGCCCCAACGCCAAATCAACAGCCTCAGCGCGATGTGGGCCGCTCGCCAATGACGTTGATCGTCGGGAAGCGCCGCCAATCCTGCAGCGCGCGTGTTCTCCTCTTCGCCCAGACACGGCCAACGGCGTTCATGAGCTTCGAGCGCACCCGACGCTTGCGCTAAATCGACATACCAAACTTCAAAGTCGCGCATCATGGTCAGCCGGCTGAGAGGGAGGCAACGCAGCCGTTAAGCGCGGCCGGCGCGCGCCCGCTTAGGCTCGTCGCCCGCCTTCGTCACAAGGGGAGCCGAGCTCAGCAAAGCCCGGCAAATCTGCAGCTCCTTGATCGCGGCGGCGATAATGTCCTTGGTCTGGCGCTGCGCGGAGGCGGTTGGCGTTTGAAGCGCCGGCTTGCTCGTGGGCGTAACGGGCGCCGCCGCCGATTTGGCAACACCCTCACCGGTACCGGACTTGCCGATCTTGCGTTTGCCATGGGAGGTGGTGGCCTCAAGCGAAGCGCGCATGATGGTCTTGACCTGGTCGACGCCCTGCTCTCGCAAGATCTTCTGCACGCCCTTGATGGTGTAGCCTTCGGCGTGCAGGAGATGGCGGATACCGCGCAGAAGTTCCATATCTTCCGGCCGGTAATACCTGCGGCCGCCGCCGCGCTTCATGGGACGGATCTGCGGGAACTTGCCCTCCCAGAACCGCAACACGTGTTTTGGAACGTCCAGTTCGTCCGCGACCTCACCGATGGTGCGGAAAGCTTCTGCCGACTTGTTCATTGCTTGACCTCATACCCTCTTCTTGAGGCCCGCCGTACTCACTACGTTTCGAAGCGGGCTAGTCCCCTCCCCCTCGCCGCTTGCCGTGGCCCTTGTTGATCTTGTCTTTCATGATGTTCGACGGTCTGAACACCAGAACGCGGCGCGGCGTGATGGGAACTTCCTTGCCGGTCTTTGGATTACGGCCAATGCGTTCGCCTTTCTGGCGAATCCCAAACGACCCGAACGACGATAGTTTGACGGTATCTCCGGTTGCCAAGCTGCCCGAAATTTCATCGAGCACGCGTTCCACCAAATCCTGGCTTTCGTTGCGCGGCAGTCCGACTTTTTCGACGACCGCCTCCGCGAGGTCGGCCCGGGTTAACGTTTTCCCGCCCATGCGTACTCTCCCAATTGCGCCTCATCACGACGACTGCGTTTTGGCATTAGATGCTACTGGGCGAATTCAATTCGGTCAACTGAAGGACCCCAACAACCTTCTGAAATTCCATGTTTTTTCTTTGTTGCGGTGCACAAATCAAGTTCCGACTCACCAGCGTGCCAGCACCGCCCCCCAGGTAAATCCGCCTCCCATCGCCTCCATCAGCACCAAACTGCCCTCTTTGAGCCGGTGATCTTCAAAGGCTTGGTTCAATGCGAGCGGAATCGAAGCGGCCGAGGTATTGCCGTGCTTATCAAGCGTCATGACGATTTTTTCGGGATCGACTCCAAGTTTTTTGGCGATGCCGTCGAGAATGCGCCGATTGGCTTGGTGGGGAACGAACAAATCGATCTCGTCGGCCGCGAGACCCGTCATGACCAGGGTTTCCTCGATCACGCCGGAGATTTTTTGCACGGCGTGCCTAAAAACTTCGCGGCCGTTCATGCGCAAATGACCGACGGTCTTGGTCGAGCCCGGCCCGCCATCGACGTAGAGCAGATCTTCGTAGCGGCCGTCGGAACGGATGCGGGTCGAGAGAATGCCGCGGTCGGACATGCCGCCGTGTTGCGGTTGCGATTCAAGAACAACCGCGCCCGCGCCGTCACCGAACAAAACGCAGGTCGAGCGGTCTGTCCAATCGAGGATGCGCGAGAAGGTTTCGGCTCCGACAACGAGGGCGCGTTTCGATTGCCCGGTTTTGATGAAATTGTCGGCGATGGTCATGGCGTAGACGAAGCCGGAACACACCGCCTGAACGTCGAAAGCCGCGCCCTTGGTCACGCCCAGCGCATTTTGGATGCGCACTGCCGTTGCGGGAAAGGTCCGGTCTGGTGTGGCAGTGGCGCAAATCACGAGGTCGATGTCGATGGGGTCGATACCGGCCCGGATCAACGCTTGCTTGGAGGCGCCGATGCCGAGATCGGAGGTGAGCTCATTGTCGCCGGCGATGTGGCGCTGGCGGATACCGGAGCGCTCGCGGATCCACTCGTCCGAGGTATCGAGCATCTTGGCGAGTTCATCGTTGGTGAGGATGCGCTTGGGTAGACACGCGCCAACGCCGCGAATGACCGATCGATTGACTGCCACGCTATTGCCCCTCCTATGCCTGCAGTCGCACGTTGACGGGCGCAATCTCTGGGGCAGCCGAGGACGCGAGCTTGTGGTGGAATTTGTCGAGATCGGCGGACAGCCGTTCGATCAGCCCCGATTGCGCCATCTCATAGGCGAGATCGACGGCGCTCGCAAATCCGTAGGCATCGGTTCCGCCGTGACTTTTGACCGCGATGCCTTTGAGACCGAGAAACGTGCCGCCATTGACGCGGCGCGGATCCATTTTTTCCTTCAGCACGCGAAAGCCGCCCTGCGCCAAGGCCGCGCCAAGCTTGGTGATGAGCGTGCTCGACATCGCACCCTTGAGATAGGTGCCAATTTGGCGGGCCGTGCCTTCCGCCGTCTTCAGGGCGATATTGCCGGCGAAGCCTTCGACCACCACGACATCGACGGCGCCCTGGCCGATCTGATCGCCTTCGACGAAACCTTTGTAGGTCAGCGGCAAGTCTTCGGCGGATTTGAGCCATGCATGCGCTTCGCGGACTTCTTCAACGCCTTTGATGTCTTCGACGCCGACGTTCAAAAGTCCGACGGTTGGCCGCTCGACATGAAAAATTGCCCGCGCCATGGCGGCCCCCATCAGCGCGAATTCCGATAACTTGCGCGCCGTCGCGCCGATGTTGGCGCCCACATCAAGCACGATGCATTCCGCATGGATCGTTGGCCAGAGCGCCGCCAGAGCCGGGCGTTCGATACCCGCCATCGGCCGCAAGATGACTTTCGCCATCGCCATCAGCCCGCCGGTGTTGCCGGCTGATACCGCAGCGTGAGCGTCGCCGTTCTTAACGGCCTCAAGCGTCAACCACATGCTGGAGCCTTTGCCCCGCCGCAGCGCTTGGCTTGGTTTTTCGTCCATGCCGATGACGTGATCGGTATGCACGACGCGCGAGCGCGCGGCCAATGCCGGATGCGACAGAAGGGCTGCATTAATGCGAACGCTATCGCCGCAAAAGATGAACGTGAGCTCGGGATGGCGCTCGAGCGACAGCGCCGCGCCCGGAACCACGATTTCCGGTCCGTGATCCCCGCCCATAGCGTCCAGTGAAATTGTTTTGGGGGCCGCCATCGGCGTGCTCGCCTTCCTTGTTCGTAGTCTTCTTTAAACGGCAGAACGCCTGTTGAGCGTCTCCGCCCAACATGCCCACAAAATCGGCTGGACCATACCCGGTTTAGGTCGCTAAACAACTCGAAATTGCCGCTCGTGCACCCTTTGAACAAAAGCCCAAAAGCCGATGTGCTCACTCTTTGCTCTTTAACTTGCCAAGAACCGCAAATGGGCTGGTCTTTTCGGGATTTTTGGCGGCGGGATCCTGCCAATCGAATTCCACACCGGATTTGCGCGGATAGGGATCGAGCCCAGCGGAGAGCGCCTCGAATATAATTCGTCCCGCATCGATGATGCCGTTTTTCAGGGGTTCGATGTCGGCCATGTCGAGCACAGCTTTTTCGCCCTCGGCGTCAAGGTGGGCCGGGTCTGGCCAAAACTCGCTGACGAACTCATCGTCGATGTCCGCTGCAACCGGTTCCAACGTCACGATGCACGATTGCACGACGCGGCCATTGAGATGGCCGGAAAGGCGGTATCCGCCGCCCGGCAGGGCCCGGATGTGATACTTCGCCATCAAAGCCTCGAGGGCTGGAATTTTGAGAGCTCGGGACAGCGCATCGCGTTCAGCTTGCGAAGCCGTGCGCTCGCGGTGAAGTCCGGCTACCGGAACGTCAGCAATCGCATGTGTCCAGTCCTCAAGAGCGATCATGACGGCGTCCTTGGTGCAGACGTTGGCGCCGGAAATACCAAATCTCCCGTCAGCGCTGCAACATCGCTGAGTTCCCGCAGGCTTGCGCGCGCCCACCTTACATACGCCGCAAGCGGCCCCGCGAGCTTTTCTGCGGGGTGCTTTTCATAAACATAACGCATCAACGCCTGTTCGAGCCCCGGGTCCGCGGACTGCCCATTCAAAGCCGTGCGGTAAGCGCCGGCGCGCTCATAAAATGCGGCAGCCGCGCGGCGCACTTTCTTGGGCACTGTCAGATCACCGACACCCATTTCGCGGAAACAATCGTCCATGTCGGTTACAAATTGCTCAATCGCGAGTTGCTGGAGCTTTTCGGCACCCTCGCCGGCATTGTGAAGCCTGTCGAGGCCAAGAAAAAGCATGAGCGCGACCATTTCAAAGCGGCCTTCTGCGGTGTCGGGGACACCCATGGACAGATAAAGCTCGGGTTGACGGGCCGCAGCCACGACCCTGCCATAAAGCTCCCCTGCTTTACGCCGGTCCCTGGAGAGACCGTTGAAGACACTGAGCATCGGCGGCTTGACCTCATCTCGGACGCCGGTTGCGCGGCTTAGTCCATGTTTGCTTAATCGCCATCTCCTCGACAACTCTGGGGATTGGCGGTGGATACGGTCCTGCCGGTAGATTGCTTGCCGGGCCGCTTAAGTCTAATCCGGTCCTAAGCCATAACGAAGTGATTCCCAGCCCATGAGCCTCAAACTGCGCCGAGATGACACAATCCGCCCGGGCTTTCGGGGCCTGGTGCTAGGTTCAGCGCTTGGCTTGGCGACGGCCTTGGCAATCGCCGGTTGCGGGGAAGATATCGTCAAACACGGCCATCAGTTCCGTGAGACCGATCTGCAAGCGGTTCAGCCAGGCATGAGCCAGGAGCAAGTGCGCACGACTCTTGGCACGCCGGCGACCACGGCGGTCGTTGGTGGGGGCAACGCTTTCTATTATATCTCCAGCATCATGTCGCAGAACTCGTTGCTGATGGAGACTGAGAAAGACCGGCAAGTCGTCGCCGTCTATTTCAACGAAGGCGGCATCGTGCAGAGCGTTTCAAACTACGGTTTGAAAGACGGCAAGGTATTCGACTTCATCAGCCGGACAACGCCCGCGCCGGGCTCCAAGGATGAAGGCGTCCTGAAATCGCTGTTTCGCGGCCTTGGCAAGAAAACCAATATCTTCGGCGACGGCTCGTGACGAGCGGTCCAACCTTGCTCGGCTACGCATCGTATTCGATATCGTCGCGGTAGCCGTCATAGGCTTTGGCGTACTCCATGACGCGCGCGACGTCGGTGATGAAAGCTTCGTCATAACCCGCGCGCCGCAATAGGTGGAAGCCAACTTCCATGCCCGACGCTATGCCGCCACCCGAAATGATGCGACCGCTATCGACGACGCGGGCCCGCGAAATCCGGCACTTGGGCGCGATCTCCGCCAAGCGGTCGATCGGCACCTTGCCCATGTTGGATTTCTCGAGGCGATCCGGCTCCTTGCGATTGGTTGCGGCTTTGCCGTCCAACAGTCCCATGCGGCCATAAATCCACGAGCCTGTGCACACCGACACCAGCAGCGTTTTTTCCGGCAGGGCCCGGATAAAAGCGTGCAAGCGTTCGTTGTTGATTTCCTGGCGCGTGCCGAAACCGCCGGGAATGAGGAAAGCATCCATGTCGGGTTGATCGGCAAAAGCGTAGTTGGGAATGATTGTGAAACCGGCTTGCGCTTGAACGGGGCGCATCGCTTCGCTGATAAAGAAGGCGTCGAGTTCCGGATCGAAGCGGCGCGCCACCGAGATGACGCCGTAGGGCGCGGCAAAATCGACGATCTCGAGATCCTTGCACATGTAGATTCCGAGCCGGAAACCGTTCGTTTTGGTCATGATATTTGCTCTCTTGCGCGATTAGAGCCGCGACCATAGGCGAATGATAGAGAGATTGAAACGCCAGCCCGGCTCCAAGCCTATTTAAGGCGCCTGACTTACCGCGCCAATTCTTTGAGGCCCCGCCTGATGAGTTTGGCCGTGTCCGCGCCGTCACCCAATTCCTTCATCGCGACCGCCACGGCGGCCGAGGCTTGGCTCGGGACATAGCCAAGATTGGTCAATGCGGAAATGGCTTCGGCGGCGGCGCCATGCGGCGTCAGCCGCGGCGCACCGCTCGCGCTCGCGGGAACGTTCAGCCCTGCAATAGACAGTGCCGGAGCCTTGTCCTTCAATTCGGCGACAATGCGCTGAGCTAGTTTCTTGCCCACCCCCGGGGTCTCCTCGACCGCGGCGGCATTTCCAAGCGCTATGGCGTTCGCCAAATCTTGCGGTGCCAAGACCCCAAGTACGGCCAGCGCCACTTTCGAGCCAACGCCCTGGATGCTTTGAAGGGTACGAAACCAGCTCCGCTCCAGTTCGCTTTGAAATCCAAACAGGCGGATCGAGTCTTCGCGGACGTGGGTGTCGATGGTGAGCACGATGTCGTCGCCGACCTTGATGTTGCGCAAGGCTTTGATCGAGACCTGGACTTCGTAACCAACGCCATTGACGTCGATGACAAGAAAACTCTCGCCGATGGCGTCGACCTTGCCGCGCAATTTTCCGATCATACCCGCGCCACCTTCAACAGACGCTCGGCCTTGGCTTGCGGACTAGACCGGTGATTGGCGTGGCATATGGCGATGGCCAAGGCATCGGCCTCGTCGGCGCTTTCAAACTTGGCCTTGGGCAAGAGAAACCCGATCATGGCCTGGATCTGGGCCTTCTCGGCGTGGCCCGCACCAACAACGGTTTTCTTGATGAGGTTCGGCGTGTACTCGGCGACCTTGAGGCCGCGCATGGCCGGCGCCAGCATGGCGACGCCACGGGCCTGGCCGAGCTTCAAGGTCGAGCGCGGGTTTTCATTGACGAAAGTTTCTTCGACGGCGGCTTCGCGCGGGTTGTATGTCGCGATGACTCCGCAAACACCGTCGTAGAGCGCGCGCAGGCGGTAGGCGAGGTCTTCGCCGGCATCCGAGGTGACGACGCCAGAGGCAACATAGATCAGCCGCACGCCATCGCTGTCGATGACGCCCCAGCCGGTGCGCCGGAGGCCTGGATCGATGCCAAGGATGCGAATCGCTTGCGTGCTCATCCTCTTCGCATAGCACGGGTCCACGCATCGGCCTCTGGCGAAGCGGCCACATCCGGGCGGCCTTGAATCAAATCGTCGAGTGCGCGCGCCAACGCGCCTTCCCGCCAATAGTCGGTGTGCCCACCCGACAGCAGCGCCCGGTTCTCGATCGCGACGCTCGCGGAACCGTCGACACGGCTGCCGATGTAGTCGTCGACCCGGTAGAGGTTGACCCAGCGCGCCAGCCGGCCGGCTAGGCTCGACAGGGCGGCTGGACCCGCAGTGCCGTATTCGTAGAAATACTTTTGATAAATGTGCCCAAGCGGCGATCCGAACGACAGCATGTAGGGCCTGGCGCCCGACAGCTCGGGGTAAGCCGGGCCATTCATGCGCAAATAATCGTAGGCCACCACCGCGCCTTGGCTGTGAGCCACGAAGATCACCTCGTCGAATCCCTTGTTTTTGACCATGGTGTCGAGCAGCGTCACCAACCGGTCCTGAATTTGCGACCGGCGCGGCCTGGCTTTTCGGGTCCGAAAAATCGAAGGAAAGAAGTACGCGGCTGTTTCGATACGCGGGCAGTAATGATGATCGATCAGGTCGCGCGCGATGTGCACGATGTTGGAGAGCCGGTGTCCGAGCAGAAATGGCGTCGCGACCGCGACAAGCGCTGCGAACGGCAGCAGCCACTCTTTCAAGATGTGAAAAATTTCTTTCTTATCGAACAACGGCAAAACCAAGATCAGGGCGATGACAATGACGCAAGACACAATCAGCAAACTGACGAGGCTGCGGTTGAACAACAACCGCGGCAGGCGGCGCGCCGTCTCGTCCAATGTGCCGTGACTGCGGCCGGCGATCACCCGCCGTGCGATCATTAAAAAACCTGTCATGGCGATAAACAGAAAAAACGTGAATGCTGTCGTTGCGTAAACGAACTTGAAGCGATCGATCCAATCAAGATCGATATTGGGCGCCTGCAGCAGCTTGGCGATGTGGCCGTCTTCGGGAACATGCACTTGCGTCCAAAGATCGCGCAAGGCCTTCATGATTTTATGGAACTGCGCGCCGCTTTCCGCCCGTGCCAACAGCGGGAATAGCCCGCTGACCACGGTAATGGTCCAGAACATGAATTGCAGGATGACAATACTGATGGCTGTCGAAACCGACGCCAAGCCGGCGCGCTTCTCGTGCGTCCGGCGCACCAACGCCATCATCAGATACATCGCGACCGCAATCAGCAGCAGCAAGGCCCAGGCGCGCCAGCCCCATATGATGATCCGGTAAAGCCCTTCGATGTAACAGGCGCCAAGAGTCTCCGCGTGACCGCAGTCGACCTTCTGATAGCGCTGGTAGGCAAGATCTGGAACCTTCTCGAGGATGCCCTTGAGCACGCCCTGATTTTCCAGAACCGCGAGGCCAAGGGTCACGATCACCAGCCAAAAGACACTGTCGAACCACGAGATATCCCGGCTGCGCACGATCAGAACCAGGGTGACGATGGCGCCGATCAGTAACCCCTCCTGCACCATCAGAAATTTTTCTTGCACTGAAATGTGTTCGAACCAGCCTGTCGCCGGGCCATAGAGGAGGACGGCGAATATAGCGGTTGTCGCCAGCGTCAATGCCGCGAGCGGGCCGCGCAGCATCCAGCCCGCGACGAGCAGGATCACACGCAATATCTGGGCGCCCCATTCGCCGCCCCGGCGCAACATGGCATCGACCAGGTGATGCGATTCAAAAATGATGCGAAACAATCCGAGCAAGGTATTGAGGCGGCCGGGCTGGTGGTTGGACAAATCCGCCCAATGCAATTCGATGCCCGTCAGTTCGATGCCATCCCGGTTGGCCTGACGCATCACGGCTGGATATTGCGTTGTCCCGTTTGTTGCGGCCGTGTCGGTCAAATTCTGCATCTGGTAATACGGCGAGACTTGATAACCGCCGACCGTCGCCGACAAAGTTTCAAGCAGAGTATTGACGCAATAGCCGGGCTCGGTGTCGCCGACGCCATGCACGACGACCAAGCCGATCCGGCGTTGAACAGCCGTGGTCTTGCCTCCCTCGCCGTCCGCCATTGACCTCTCCACGCATTACGCAACTTGACAAGCATAGCGCAATTTTTTCGCGCATCGGCGCGGATGAAGGGATCACCAGCTTTTCGCTTCTCACCTGTGTCCGAAGATGAGCACCATCCAGAGGCCCGGCGCGGCACACTTGCGCAAAACCATTGGCGGGCGCAAGTTGCGGGCCGGGCTCGACTATTACGACTCGGAGGATTTCACATGGACATCGCCAACCCGTCGTTTGTGCTGGTAGGGCTGCTCCTGACGGTCGCCGGCATATTGATGTGGCGGTGGTCGAGCCGGCACAATTATGCCCGCAAACTCGCGGATGCGAACGCCCGGGCAACGCTTGAGGCCTTGACCAAGGGCGGCAGCGTAGAAAGCCGTCAACAGGCGCGAGAACGCCTTAACATCTCGTCGCGCCAGGACGTTTCGCGATTCATCGGGGTCGTCGGATTTCTGCTGTTACTGGCCGGACTATTGCTTGTCACACTCGGATTGTTTGCGCCCGGCGTCGACCTCAGTCCATGACACGTCACTCGCCGCCCGGCCAATCGGTCCGGTGGCGGTGATACTCAAACGCTTGCGCGAGGTTGCCGGCGTCATCGTCAAGAGGCGACTGTACCAAAGATGCCCGGAACCGGGATGGCCTCGACGCCTGCATTTGCGAATCGATCACGTCACTCGAGATCAAGCGCCGCAAATTGCGGGCGTAAGATTCAAACTCCGGCGATCCATGATGGGCCATGACGACCTCCACTAACAACTCGATACTTGCATAAATACACATCAAAACCCGTCAACCAAGCGATAGACGCGAAAAGATTTGGAATTATCGTCAAGGATCGGTTCACAGAATTGATAAAATCACGCGTTTTTTTTCAGCTTTCGGACATCGGTTAACGACCTCCGATTTGCGCCTGATCGTAACATTTCACGCCGCCATCGCGTAAGCCTTCACTAGCTCACCCTTTCAAACAGCAACGAGGCGCGACATGAAATTTTTGGTTGACTGGCTGATCGAATGGCCCGCGCGCTTGGCGGCTTACTTCGCGTGGCTCGGCCCCCTGTTTGCCCGGCTGGTCGCCGGCTGGGTGTTCATGTGGAGCGGCTGGACCAAGCTGCACAACTTGCCGAAGATGATCGAGAACTTCAAGGAATGGGGTATTCCGCAGCCTGAAATTCTCACACCCTTCGTTTCTGGCGTTGAATTTTTTGGCGGCGTCTTGTTGCTGCTCGGGCTGTTCACGCGCGTTGCCGCGGTGCCGCTTGTCATTGTCATGGCTGTGGCGATCGCCAGCGCCAAGTGGGCGCAAGTCGACAGCCTCGAAACACTGCTCGGCTTCGAAGAGGTCGCCTACATGGCGCTGTTCGGCTGGCTGGCAATTGCCGGACCAGGCCCAATTTCGCTCGACCACTTGCTGCAGCGCTGGCGGGGTAAAGCAGGCTGATTGAGTGCGGCGACGGCTCAACTTTTTAGAAGCCGTTTTTTTCGTGCGTCAAGGATCGTGGGCAGGAGCGTCGAGCACAGCGCGCAGACGAGCGCGGTCATTACGACAGAGCGCGTGAAGGTTGTGCCGACCAATCGTGCAGCCTGCGCGGTGTCGAACCGCAGAATCAACAGATCAAGCGCAAGGTGGAAAATCAAAAGAAACGGTGCGAAGCACGCCAAAAGGTGCCATTTGTTCGAGGCCGTGGCATCCAGCAACCCGATGGCGTTCAGCGGACCGGTCTCGTCCTGACGCAGCGTCCACGGCGTTACAGCTGCGAACACGCCCACCCAGCATGACCCCGCTAAAAGCCCGACAAACAACAAGTCCTGAACCGGAGCAAGTTTCACGCCCGCGCGGGTCAAGCTATAAACCGCGAGTATGCTCAAGGCATAAAACAGACCATAGGCGAGGGCAAATTTTGCCGCCATGTGCGAAAATTTCGCGAGCAGGTGATTTTCATGCTCATCGGCGTGCTGACTGATCTGCGACGCGACCAGAAGAGCGGGAATATTCGCTCGTCCTTCGGGCGTCATTGTCCAAGCCGCGACGACGCCGAGTTGCTCTAATTTGTCGTCGAGTTTCGCCCGATGCGCCCAGCCTAATTCTTCGAGGGCCAAATAGAATTGATCGTGCGGACTTCCACGCGAGGTCAATTGCTGTGAGGCTTGCGACTGTAGCATCGCTAGAACGCAGGACTTATCGCCGCCGGAGAGACGCGCATGCTTATCGATCACGGCTTGAAAGTGCGGTTTCAGCTTCATCGTGGCCTCGTCGCGCGCTGTTATCTTCCGTTAGCAAATTTTCGTTAAATCCGGGTGAATTGAAGCCGCGCTTGGCGTGATGATTTTCTAAGACTGACAATGAAGCTCTTCGACTTTGAGCCAAGCGGTCGACTCTCCCGTCCATGCGAAGCATGGCTCCGCCAAGACGGGGAAAAGGTGGCCATCGATGCGGAGCATCGCTCCGCGATGAAGGCCGGATGAGGGGGCTGTGATTGAGAGATGAACCATCGTGACAGCCCCCCCACCTCATGCCGGAGACATGCTTTCAGCATGACCCTCTCCAGCCCAAGCGAAGCTTGGCTTCGCCAAGACAGGGAGAGGGAGACGTGCCCGGCCCCGAGAGGAGGAGGTGGCCGCCCGCCGCGAGACGAGAGCGGTGGAAAAGATAAATCACGCGAATTCGAGTATGACGGCATCGACCGCGAGGCTGTCACCCGGCTTGGCGTTGATCTTCTTGACCTTGCCGTCGCGCTCGGCGCGGAGCACGTTCTCCATTTTCATGGCTTCGACGACGGCCAAGGTATCGCCGGCTTTGACGTCCGCGCCTTCGGCAACCGCAATCGATTTGACGAGCCCCGGCATCGGGCACAGCAAATACTTCGACATGTCTGCCGCGGCCTTTTCCAGCATTAATCCCGCAAGTTCGAATTCGCGCTGCGTATAGACATAGACCGGCGCTTGGATGCCGCGATAATCGAGACGAACGCCGTTGGGCAGCGGGCGCACTTGCACAGCCACACTCGCTTTGCCGACGGTGCCGTGCCACACCGGATCGCCCGGCGCCCACGGCGCATTGAGCACCAAGGTGTCGGCGGTCGTGTTGCCTGCCTTATCCAAGTACGAAACCGTATACGGCCCGGGTGTCGCGCCCGCCACTTCCAGCTTCAACGCCGTGCCGCCGACTTTGACGACGCGCTGTTTGGCAAACACCACCGGCTGGCCGGTCATCTGGTGGCTGATGGCGCGGCGGCGGTCGTTACCGGCATGATCGATGACGGCGCCAATGGCCGCCAGAACCTTGAGGTCCTGACCCTCGGCAGTACGGCCCTGGAAGCCGTTGGGATATTCTTCCTTGATGAAGCCGGTCGAGAGCTGGCCGGAGCGCCAACGCGGGTTTTGCATGACCGCCGTCAGGAACGGAATGTTGTGCTGAATGCCGTCGATATAGAAGGCGTCGAGGGCTTCGGCCTGAGCGTCGATGGCTTCAAGGCGGGTGGGCGCGTGGGTGACGAGCTTGGCGATCATCGGATCGTAGTACATCGAAATCTCGCCGCCCTCGAACACGCCGGTGTCGTTGCGGGTGGTGATGCCGCCTTTGACGCCTTCAGCGGGCGGGCGGTATTTCACCAGGCGGCCGATCGAGGGCAAGAAATTGCGGTAGGGATCCTCGGCATAGACGCGGCTCTCCACCGCCCAGCCGTTGAGCTTGATGTCGGCCTGCTTGAAGGGCAGCTTCTCACCCGCCGCAACGCGGATCATCTGCTCGACGAGATCGATACCGGTTATCAGTTCGGTCACCGGATGCTCGACCTGCAGGCGGGTATTCATTTCAAGAAAGAAGAACGAGCGGTCCTGGCCCGCCACGAACTCGACCGTACCGGCGCTATCGTAACCGACCGCTTTCGAGAGCGCGACGGCCTGCTCGCCCATGGCCTTGCGGGTCTTTTCGTCCAGCAAGGGCGAGGGCGCTTCTTCGAGAACTTTTTGGTTGCGGCGCTGGATCGAGCATTCGCGCTCGCCGAGGTACACGACGTTGCCGTGCTTATCGCCCAAAACCTGAATTTCGATGTGGCGCGGGTTGAGAATAAACTTTTCGACAAAGCAGCGATCATCGCCAAACGACGACTTGGCTTCCGAGCTGGCGAGTTCAAAGCCCTCTTCGGCCTCCTTGGCGTTGTAGGCGATACGCATGCCTTTGCCACCGCCACCAGCGGAGGCTTTGATCATGACCGGATAGCCAATCTGATTGGAGATTTCGACGGCGTGTTTGCCGTCCTTGATCACGCCCATGTAGCCGGGAACGGTCGAGACTTTGGCGGCGGCGGCAGCCTTCTTGCTTTCGATCTTGTCGCCCATGGCGGCGATGGCGCGCGAATTGGGGCCGATGAAGACGATACCGTTTTTTTGCAATTCGACGGGGAAGGCTTCGCGCTCGGACAGAAAGCCGTAACCGGGATGAACGGCCTCGGCGCCGGATTTTTTGCAAGCGGCGATGATCTTATCCATCATCAAATAGGACTGGGCGGCGGCCGGCGGGCCAATATGGATGGCCTCATCCGCCATTTCGACGTGCAGGGCTTCGCGGTCGGCGTCGGAATAGACGGCGACGGTCTTGATCCCCATTTTCCGCGCGCTCTTGATGACGCGGCAGGCAATCTCACCACGGTTGGCGATCAGGATCTTCTTGAACATCGTCCGGCCTTTGTCCTTCTGGGAATATTCGTCAACTTTGAGGGGATGACCGCGCAAGCGATCAGGAAGCGTCCGCCGGTTCTAATGACTCTCGGCGACCCCGTAAACCCGGGATGCGGATAGAAAACGCCCTCGTCCCGCGCTTCCCTGCCGCATTAGGGCGGGGAGCGTCCATTAGACATGAAAATTGCAGCCGTTGATTGGAGTTAGAGCCGTTAAGCCTTTTCCATGCGCGGCGGTCGCGCCGTCAGTCAGGCGGCGGCGGCTAAGCGGTCGACGGCTTCGAGCAACGCGGGATGAATTTTTGGGCTCTCTTGCTTCAGATACGCAATGAGCGCGTGCTCGCTGGGACTTAAGCGCCCATCGCGGCCGATCCGGCCTGCCAGCCAGCTGGCTTCTGCTTCGGTAATGACTTCGTTGGTGATGATTTCAATGCGCTGATGCTCAAGCCGCGACAAGGCACGTTCCTCGGGCGACTGGTCATGATAGGCGTCTTTGACCGAGTCCAGGTTCGACGTCACCATCGACAAAAGAAATGCCAGAATCGACGTCTTCTGCTCAGGATGATCGAGCGAGGACTCCTGGCGTAAGGCTTCTTCGCGCGACGGCACGGAATAACCCGATGACGCCATAATGACGTTGGCGACAGCCTTGACGAATAAATCGGTCCAGGCCGGGTTGGGGGCCGAGCCCTCAACCGCTTCGTCGATATCGAAAAGAATGTCGGCTTCGTCGCGGGTGATGGCAACGTGGCCGTCGCCGCCAAATGCGTAGAGCATACGGCGAAGTAGGTCGACTTCGCCGTCCGTGATGCAACCGGGATCGAGCGACTTGCCGTAGCGCAAGGGGCCGGTGCCGGAAATGACGGCGTGCTTGACTTGTTCGAGTGTGAACTTGACGAGACTGATGGGAGCCCAGCGCGCCTTGTCCAAAATATTGACCGCGAGCTCAAGCTCGGTCTTGCTGTCGACTTTGCCGTCTTTGGAAATGCGATCGATCAACCAGGCGGCGTTGTCGGCGGTGACGTAGCCCTGCGGTTGCGTTTGAAAAACCACGAAATCCGTCAAGGCTTCGATGAAGAAGTCGGACCAGCTCGCGTCGTTTGCGCTGCAGGCGTCGTTCAATCGAAACAGAATTTCAGCCTCGTCATGGGCGACGATGCCATCTTCATAAAACACGCGGCGGAATTTGAGGACGTCGGCATCGCGTATGCAACCGCGAGCCAAGAGTTCGTCAACTGGAAGCGACCGCAGCCCACTCATCGTATTCCCCGCGTCACAAGCATGTCTCAGATGTCCGCGACTTTAGGTTGCTATGCTTAATCGGGACTTAATGGAGACTGGCTCGCCACACGCCAGAAGCTTGCCTGTGGCTGGCCCGCCACAAAAAAAGAGCCGCCTTTCTTGGGCGGCTCTTAAGTCACGCACAGATGCTAGGGAGGAAGTCTGTGCGGCAACACGCACGGGGGGATGTGCGTGAGAGAAATGGGTTGAGGTTAGTAGCCGAAGCGCGGCAGCCACCAGACGCGCGACCAGCCATTGTTTTTCTTGGCTTCGATATCTTGGTGGGCGCCGTTTTGCAGCGCCGTTAATTCGCGGCGTTCTGAAACCGTCAGCTTGCCGTCAGCTTCAAGCGACTCCTCATACGCGGCAATGCGCTTTTGTTCGGCCCGCAACTTGATGCCTTCGGTCCAGGTGATGGTGCCGTTTTGGCGGCCGCGTTCGATTTCGGCGAGCTGATGCTGCAAGCGAGATTCGATTTCAGCGTGGCGCGGGGTGTAGGCCAAAGCGCCGGCGCTGGTGGCGGCGAGAATGGCTGAGGCGAAAAGCATGGTCGTTTTCATGTGTGCCCTCGGTGAAGCGGCTGAGCCGGTTGGGTGCTACAGTAAATTCGATAATCCGACTTGTAGAGCCTCGCCATTGAACCGGTTCTGAATGGGCGGTTTAGCTGCAGTTCATCCGCGAGCGCCGTGGTTCCGCACCATCTTGACCAAGTCATCCCGGCGCACTAGCACCCTGGAGCGCTTGCGACTAAGATTGGGCACATGGCTGATATCCTGGAGAAAATCACCGCCTACAAACGTGACGAGGTGGCTCGCGCCAAGGCGGCCAAACCCTTGCACGTGCTCGCGGAATATGCGCGCTCGGGACCGCGCATCCGGCCGTTTGCCGGGGCCATAGAAAAGACGCTCAAAGCCAAGAAGCCCGCGCTCATCGCCGAGATCAAAAAGGCCTCGCCCTCCAAGGGCTTGATCCGCGCCGATTTCGATCCGCCAGGCTTGGCCCAAGCTTACGAGGCCGGCGGCGCAACATGTCTGTCGATCTTGACCGACACGCCATCGTTCCAAGGCGCGCCGCAGTTCTTGATCTCAGCCCGCGCCGCCTGCTCGCTGCCGGTTCTGCGCAAGGATTTCATGATCGACACCTATCAGGTTGCGGAAGCCCGCGCCTGGGGCGCCGATTGCATTTTGATCATCCTTGCCGAGGTCGATGACGGCCTGGCCGCAGAGCTTGCCGCTGCCGCCAAGGATTGGGGCATGGATGCCATCGCTGAAGTTCACGATGGTCAAGAGCTCGACCGGGCCTTGAAACTCGATTGCCGGATGATCGGCATCAACAATCGCAATCTGAAAACTTTCGAGGTCTCGCTCGAGACCACAGAGAAGCTGGCGCCGAGAGTTCCGATTGATCGCATCGTTGTCGGCGAGAGCGGCATCTTCACCCCCGCCGACATCGCACGCCTCGCCAAGGTCAAGGTCGCAACTTTTCTCGTCGGCGAATCTCTCATGCGCCAAGACGACGTCAAAGCCGCGACGAGGGCGCTGTTGTCCGGACCCGCCTGATCAAATTTGAGCCGGTTTCAGTGCAGCACTGACGGCGACCGGATCGCGTGCGATGACCACAAGATAAGCTTTAGCCGCCGCATCCGGTTCTTTTCGTCCCTGTTCCCAGTCTCGAAGAGTTCCAAGTGGGATCCGGAAACGCGTCGAAAATTCTTCCTGGGATAAACCAAGTGCCCGGCGGATCACCTTGACCTGAGGCGTGCGTTTCAAGCGCGACTGATTTTGTTCAGTGACCGGTTGCGCTTCAGCATCGCCGGCCGCAGCCGATTTGCGCTGAGCCGGTGTCAACGCATCGAAGCGTGCCCAATCGTGTTTTGACGACTTAGGAGTTTTCTTCCGAATAGCGGCGTTGCTCATGGGGTTCGGCTCCTCGGGCAGAAATAACTCGGATGCGTTCGCCGCGCATCGTGTAAGCGACAAACAGCAAGCGACCCTCGACCATGCCGGTGATAACGTATCGTACTTCTCCGTACTCGCTGCGCTCATCAAGCTCGTCGATGGCGAAAGGATCTTTGAAAACGTCGCGAGCCATGTCGAACGACACAGCATGCTTGCGGGCGTTGGCTGCGGCCTTCTTGTCGTCCCATTCGAAGCTGTCATCTTGCATGCAAGGTACTGCTTAGCCGTAGTCTGGTCAATGGGCCATCAAAATGAGTTTGCGATTAGTTGAGATGTGATTGCGCGCCTGCGTAATTTCTTCGAACCCAGGCGCGACTTGGTAAACTGGCGGCCTTTAACAAGTGATAGCAAATCTCCCCTGTCCTCGATGCAAACAATTGGAGGGGGGTCGCCAAGAAACAGCAGTGGGTGTTATGACGAGATCGAGCTGCACCAGCCACCAGGGAGTAACATTTCTACTGCCTCTCTTCACCCCACACCTAACCCCCCGTCGGTGCGAAGCTCCGTTCGGCGATGTCGAGGGGAAGGGGACCCCGGCCGCAGTCAGCGGTGCTAGCGAAAACTAAAGCGGCCAACATGATCACCAAACCCACCAAACTCTCCCATCTCGACGACAAGGGCCAGGCCCGCATGGTCGATGTCTCGGACAAAGCCGTCACCGAACGTACGGCCCGCGCCGAGGGCTTTGTTACGATGCAGCTGGAAACGCTCGCTCTCATAGAAAAGGGCGAGGCCAAAAAAGGCGACGTGCTGGCCACCGCCCGCATTGCCGGTATCATGGCCGCGAAAAAAACCAGCGACCTCATTCCGCTCTGTCATCCTCTGATGATCACCAAGGCCAGCATCGATTTCACGCCGTCGCACGGGCCTTGCGGAATTCGCGTCGCGGCAGAGGTGAAAGTCTCCGGCCAAACCGGCGTCGAGATGGAAGCGCTGACCGCCGTTTCGGTGGCGTGCCTGACGATTTACGACATGCTGAAAGCCGCCGACAAGGCTATGATCATCTCGGACATTCGCCTGATGGAAAAAACCGGCGGGCGGTCGGGTGCCTACAAAGCCCAAACGGAGAAAGGCCGCTAACATGGCGTTGATGCCAGTCGCGGAGGCGTTGACGCACATTCTTGGCCGTGTGCAACGGCTAGGTGCGGAGAGCGTGATCATTCAAGAGGCGGCCGGCCGCACGCTCAATGGACCGCTCGTGTCAGCGCTGACCAACCCGCCGTTCGATGCGTCCTCTATGGACGGCTACGGGTTGCGCGCCGCCGACATTTCCAAGCTGCCTGCGAGCTTAAATCTGATCGGCGAGTCTGCCGCCGGTTGGCCATTCGCCGGAACGGTTGGACATGGACAAGCGGTGCGGATTTTTACCGGAGCACCCGTTCCCGATGGCGCCGACACGGTTGTCATTCAGGAAGAGACCCGCGCTGATGGGAACCGCGTTACGGTCCTCGAAGCAACGCTCAAAGGCGCCAACATCCGATTGCGCGGACAGGACTTCCACGATGGCGACATCGTGCTCGACGACGGTTGCCGGTTGAGCCCGCGCGATATCATGCTGGCGGCAGCCTCCGGTCATGGGCTGCTCGCCGTCACGCGAAAACCTGTGGTAGCAATATTGGCGACGGGCGACGAATTGGTCGAGCCGAGCGACCGGCCGATGGCCGCGCAGATCGTGGCTTCGAACTCGTATGGATTGGCTGCGCTCGTCGAGGCTGCGGGCGGAGAACCGCGTCTGCTCGGCATCGCCCAGGATACGCCGGAGTCCTTGGCGCAAAAGATCGCGGAAGCCGCTGGCGCCGATATTCTGGTGACGACAGGCGGCGCGTCGGTTGGCGATCACGATCTCGTCCGCCCGGCGCTTGAAACCGCCGGCGCCAAACTCGATTTCTGGAAAATCGCCATGCGTCCCGGCAAGCCGACGTTCTTTGGTACGCTTGGAGCCATGCGGGTGTTGGGCTTACCCGGTAATCCGCTTTCCGCGATGCTCGGCGCGCGTATTTTTCTTAGTCCCCTGATTGCGAAAATGCTTGGCCGAACGGACGAAATCAAAACATTCAAGGCGGTGCTCGCAACTCCGCTAGCCGCCAACGGACCGCGCGATCATTACATGCGCGCGACGATTGATACGACAATACCGCGCGTCTCTCCGCAGCCATCGCAGGATTCCTCCCTCATCAAAGCCTTCTCCGACGCCCAATGCCTGATCATCATCCCCGCCAATGCGCCCGCGCAAGATGCCGGCAGCGAGGTTGTGGCGATGATGATGGATTATTGAACGGCGAATAGACGCAAATGCTTCTCCCTACGTCATGGCGTGCGCACGCGACACATGGCTGTCCGGGTCAAATTTTGCCAAGACACAACTCTTGCAATGTTTGCAGAACTAAAATGCACCGTTGGCGGAATTAAACCCGATTAGCGCCGCTGCTGAACCCCCTCCCCCTGGGGAGGGTTGGGGTGGGGGGAAGCCCGAAGATTTGGGATTTGACGCCCATTAAAAGGTTCAAATACCACGGAGTCCCCCCCTCCCAGCCTTCCCCACAAGGGGGGAGGAGTTTCGAGCCCACTGCGCTTCCCTTCGCGCGACGTCACGTCGAGTACGTTCCATATAGCCGGCTCATGGCTCGTCGAGCTATGACATGACGGCCATGGCTGCGGAGACCAAGGCGACAGCGGCCAGATGCCGGGCAATGTTGGCGACGGCAGCAGGATGGGTGATTGGCATGTGGCCATTCTCCGGGCGGTGCTTGGCACCCGGCTCATAGGTTACCGGGCAAGGCCAAATCTGCCGTCAGCCGTCCGGAAAGAGCACCCCAAGGCCCGGCAACGTGGCGCAACGGCACCAACGGCCGTGCTACCGCAGAATTCCGATTGCGAGCAGGCGATAAAAACCGGTAATTTCCGGAAAACGGGCGACGGGCCCGGATCCGAGAGCACCATGGCAAAACCGACACCTGAAAAGATCGCCGTTTTGACGTGCCGCGACGACGCGCTCGATCACATCAAGACCGCTATGGTCCAGAAAAAAATCACCCAGGCCGAATTGGCTGACGCCGCCGACTGTCACGAGAAGACCATTCAAAATCTTCTCAGTGGCCGCTCGGTGCGCGACCAAACCATCTTCGATGTCTGCATGGTGCTAGGATTAGAATTTCCGGATCTCCGGGACGCCTGGCATGGCGACGCAGCGGCCAAACATCAAGGTCCGATGGACCTCAAGGGCGAAGGCGGCAACGCCGCCCCGGTTTACATGGGCGCTTACAGCCGCGCCGCCGTCGATCAGTATATCGGCAGTTATCTGACGCTCAGGCCGGCCTTTTCGACGCCTGACGGCATCATCGCCTACCGCACCGATATTGTGTGGGACCCTGAGTGGCCAAGCCTGCTGTTCCAAGAACGCGACCGGCCCGACGCGCCCTATTCGCATCGCGGCCGGCTGTATATTCCAGCCTCCTCGATGTTCATTCACCTGGTGTCGCTGACCAAGGGCGCGATGCGCATGATCGTCGTCTCGCAGCTCGATCGCGCCGGAGAAATGCGGGGGCTGATCACCACTCTCAACAAGCAGCGCGCCACGTTCGTTCCGGTGTCGACACCCATCGTCTACGCCCAGCGCGAGGTCTTTCCCGAGGGCTGCCTCGGTGAAATCGGGCCGAAGAACCCGCATTACGCTGCCTACAAGCAATCGTTGCGGGATAACGTCGAGCAGGGCTACGCCCGGCTACTGCCGCCTTGAACGATTCATGGTTGGTGTTACACCAAAACAACTTGTAATTGTATTAAAACTTTAATAACTATTTTAGCGTGTAATTTGGGCAAGCGGACGTCAACCCCGCAACCGTTTGCAGGCCGAAATTACTCTACGTCCGTCCCGGCCAGGTTGCACCTCAGGAGTACTTGTAGTGCGTACCCTGATCCAGCCGCCTGCCGGGCGGACGGCTAACGAGAGCTTGCGCTCTCTTTCAGCCTCTATCGTCGTTCCCAATCTTCCCTCAACCTTTGCTCTTTTACCGGCCACAGCGGCCGGCGCGAGAGTTGGTCTCAATCAATCAAGCGGGCTTCGCGCCGCGGCCAGTGCTGCAGCGATGGCTCTGTTCATGACCGCGGGCAGCGAAGAAGCGTCCGCCCAATTTATCTGCCAACAATATGGCGGCAGCTTCGGTAACTCGGCTGCGGGTCCATTGGCAGTGGCTTGCGGTGCAGACTCGAACGCGGCCGGAACTGGCGCCATGGCTTTTGGCAACCAAGCGCTCGCAACCGGAAATTACAGCTCATCCGTCGGCTTCCTAGCCAAGTCGTTTGCAAATAACTCAAACGCCATTGGGTCTTATTCGAATGCCGGCGGCGAGAATGCCACTGCAATCGGTAGCGTCGCAACTGCTGCAGGTTCCAACTCGACGAGTATCGGCGGCGCGACGGAATCGAAGGGCAGTAATTCCGCCGCGATCGGATATGGCGCCAAAGCGCTTCAAACCGACACCACCGCAATTGGCGCATCGGCGACGGCCACCGGCGTCAACTCGACGGCGGTCGGTAACTCCGCACAATCGCGCGGCGATAATTCGACCGCGATCGGCCGCAGCGCCATTTCGGATGCGCAAAGCGCAACGGCATCGGGCGCTCTCGCCAGGGCGACCGGCAACTTCTCGACCGCAATCGGCACGGATTCCCAGGCCTCGGGAGTGAACGCAACGGCATCAGGCGCCGGAGCTATAGCAAGTGGCGATAATGCCTCGGCTTACGGGCGCGGCGCAGTGGCGTCACAAGCACAGGCCACGGCGGCGGGTCAAGGCGCTAACGCATCGGGAACGGTTTCAACCGCTGCCGGTAGCGCCTCAGTTGCCAGCGCCGATAAAGCCAGCGCCTTTGGTAACAGCTCTAAAGCCACCGGCATCGGCGCGACCGCGCTCGGACAAGGGGCGGAAGCAACCGCGAAGAATGCTGTTGCCGTCGGTTTGGCCGCCAAAGCCTCGTCGATCGACAGCGTGGCGATTGGCGCCAACGCCAAGGCGTCGGGGTCAACTGCCGTCGGCGCAAATTCAGCCGCAACGGGCTTGAACTCGGCCGCTTACGGCAAAAACTCAGCCGCCACGGGCGACAATTCGACCGCCATCGGCGAGTTCAGCTCAGCCACCGGAACCGGGGCAACTGCTGTTGGTGAGGGCGCCAGTGCCGCTCACACCAACGCCGCTGCCTTTGGCCAGGGAGCCACGACGGCCCGCGACAACCAGCAGGTCTTTGGCACGGCAACCAACACCTACTCGCTTGGCGGCATTGCCTCCGCCGCCA
Organism: Hyphomicrobium sp.; assembly: GCA_031365865.1. Taxonomy (GTDB): domain Bacteria; phylum Pseudomonadota; class Alphaproteobacteria; order Rhizobiales; family Hyphomicrobiaceae; genus Hyphomicrobium_B. The sequence continues at coordinate 62,797 of JANLYX010000089.1, forward strand.
GCAAAGCCGCGCAAGCGGTTGGCGGCAAACTGGTCGTCACCTCGGACGCTGCCGGCAACGTCGCCGCCCGCGATCCCAACGAGCTGTTTCTCTCGGCCGGCTCTAAGAGCATTGCGATCGGCACTGGCTCGGGTGCCGGCGGCGCTAACAGCACGGCTGTCGGTGCCGGCGCAACCGCTAATGGCGACAATAGTTGCGCATTCGGCAGCGGCGCCAGCGCGACGGGTACAGGGAGCTGCGCACTCGGTAGCAATTCGACGGCGTCGCACAATAACGCGACGGCCATCGGGACCGGCGCTACCACCAGCCGCGACAATGAAGTTGCGATTGGAACGGGCACCAACACGGTGCGAGCGGCAGGCATCCCGACCGCGGCCAGCATCGCCGCGCAATCCGGCAAACTGCAGCTCGTCACCACCGATGCCAACGGCAATCTTGCCGGTGATGGCGGCAAACTCCAGGCCACCGTCGATGGTCACGAGACGCGTCTCACAACCGTCGAAGGTCAGACCAAAGCCAACACGACTAATATTTCGAACCTGACCAACACCGTCACAAACATCGACACCCGCGTGACGACGGTTGAAGGCCAGACAAAAACCAACACGGCAAATATTTCGAACCTGACCAACACCGTCACCAATATCGACAACCGGGTGACAACCGTCGAAGGTCAGACAAAAACCAATACGACGAACATCACCAACATCGACAACCGGGTGACAACGGTTGAAGGTCAAACCAAAACCAACACTACCAACATTACGACCAACACCACCGACATCAACGATCTTAAAAACCGCACAACCGGTAATTCCAGTAAAATCACCAACCTGACCAACGTCACCAATAATCACACGACGACGATCGACAATCACTCGACCACTTTGAACAATCATGGTCAGAGGATCACGAGCCTCGAATCGACGGTTTCGGGCATTGATGGCCGGATCGGCAACGCCGAACAGCAAAGCTCGGAAGCTTTGAGCAAGGTCAATTCGTTCGATGAGCGGATTTCAAACGCGGAAGAGAATTCCAGGATCGCCATAGAGGGCGTTGCTCTCGCCATGGCGCTTGCCGATCCGATATTGTCCGGCGACGCCACGTTCGGCATCAGAGGCAATATCGGAATCTTTGAGGGTCACACAGCTTGGGGTGTATCCGCCGCGGGCATCCTTGCCAAAAATGTCTTCGGCAACGGAGAAACATTCGGACTGGCGGGCTCTATCGGCGCCACCGAAAACGGCAATGTCGGCGGCCGCGTCGGTGCCCAGTTGACTTGGAAATAGCGAATTCACGCGTTATGACGTGATAAAGCAAACAGACGGGCGGGGATTGTCTCCGCCCGTTTTTGCTGTGCTCTGACGCAATCACTTGTTGCGTCTCTGCCCCGCCGTCCGTTTAACGGGAAACTCGGAAACATCGGCAACCGCCAGATCTCGAACATTGGAACCAAGTACCGGCAGAAAATATTTCTCAAGCTCGACAGTTTCGCGTTTGCCAATGTCGGCGCGCGACGCGGCCAGCCATTTTTCAGTGTCGGACCTCCCCGCGCCGTGCAGATACGTCATCATGCCCCAATCGGGTTTCATGGCTGTCTCCGGGCTCATCGCGCCAGTCAGCGGGCCGGCATCGATAAGATGAAAGCGGTGTTTTGCGAGCGGCGCGAGCCTGCCCTTTGGCAAGATGCTTCCCGCAGTCTCACGCACAGCCGCAATGACTTCGATGTCTCGCAACAGCGGGGCATTGAAGGTCAGGCGATTGGCATGATTTGAAATATCGCGAACCGTTGTTGGTAACTCGTTTTGCACCAGCGGCGTGAGCATGACGAGCAGCGTATCGCTAACCGGGCTCTCGACGGCGAGAGTAACGAGATCGGGATTTGCTGAAAACCCGCCATCCCAATAGGCCTCACCCGCGATTTCGACGGCATGGTGGACCGTCGGCAGACAGGCCGATGCCAAGACCACGTCGACGGTCAATTCATCGTGGCGAAACAGGCGGGCCCGGCCCGTCGGAACATGGGTTGCCGCGATCAAGAGTTCCACGGGCGCTTTGGCGCGCAATATATCGAAGTCGATGTGTTCGTTGAGAATCCGGCGCAGCGGATCAAACCCGAGAGGGTTGAATTCGTACGGCGACCACAGACTCGCGGCTTGCGCCATCGAGTTGGAGTGCGACAACCCATAAAGAAATGGGTTCAGACGCGTGAGATCGGGAACGCCGGCTTTGTGAACGGCTTCCCAAATCTTATAAAGTTTTTCGCGGGCTTTTTGGCGAGAGCCCGCTGCAAGACCGGCCGCCAAAGCAACGGCGTTGACCGCGCCGGCGCTGGTCGCGCTGACCCAGCCGATCTCTAAAGCTTCGTCCTCGAGCAAGCGATCGAGAACGCCCCAGGTATAAGCGCCGTGCGCGCCGCCACCTTGCAGGGCGAGGTTGAGTGATATTTTTTTTGACAAGCAATGGTCTCCGCGCGCTCGATTCCTTGTGAGCCTCGATCAAGCACATTCGCCTTATACGATACTGCGAGCGGCTGGTTTATGTCAGGGGGGTGAGGCGTTTGAGCGGTGTGCGAGGCAAAACGACCGGAACGCCGTCGACCATCGTCACAATCGCGTCAATGGCGAATGCTGTTGCGAGATTGTCTCTGCTCAGAACTTTGGCGGGTAGCCCATCCGACAGGCACGCACCGTCTTTTAATAATATCACGCGCGTCGCAAAACGCATTGCGAACGACAGATCGTGCATCGCTGCGATAACTGCGTGGCCATCTTCAGCAAGCCGCACAAACTCCTGAAACAGCGCAAGACTGTGCGCGGGATCGAGTCCCGCCGCGGGCTCATCGGCGATTAAATACCGGGCTTCTTGGGCGAGCGCTCGAGCAAGAAGGACTCGGGCAAGCTCGCCACCCGAAAGGGTAGTCACTGGGCGGTTACAAAATTGTATCACGTCCATGCGTGTCATGGCCGCAGCGACGCTTGCACGATCGGCAGCACTCTCTCCCGCCGCAAAGCTGCGATGAGGAAGCCGTCCAAGACCAACAACCCGGGCTGCGGCGAGGGCCCAATGCACGGTGCGGTCTTGCGGCAAATAAGCAATCTGCTTGGCGAGGTGGCGGCGTGAAAAACTTTTTAGCGCGGCGCCATCGAGCGTGCCGTGGCCGCTTTCAAGGGGCATGAGCCCGGCCATCGCTTTCAGAAGCGTCGATTTTCCCGCGCCGTTTGGGCCGACGACCGCTACAAACTCGCCCGGCTTAACGGCGCTCGAAATATCTTTGAGGACGCGGCGGCCGCCCAGCATGATAGAGGCTCCGTGTATTGCCAGCGTCATGGCGCGAGATCCTGGCGCTTCTTGACGACAAGCCAGAGAAAAAACGGCGCGCCGATGACGGCCGTGAGCACCCCTAGGCGAAGATCACCCTGGGGCGCCGCCAACCTTAAGGCCACGTCGGCAAATAATACCAATGCCGCGCCGGCAAACAAGCTTGGCCACAACAGCCGCCCCGGACTTTCCCCGACGAAACGGCGCATCAAATGGGGCACCATAAGACCGACAAACCCTATGCCCCCGGCGACAGCCGTTGCGGCACCGACGGCCAGAGCGGTGCCGGCAATGACCTTGAACCTCAGCCCCGCGGGATCGACGCCGAGATTTTGCGCGGCGTCTTCACCGAGGCTCAGGGCTTCGAGATCTCGTGCCGTGGTCAACAGCATCGCAACACCAACCAGGATCAAGGGTGCCGCAAGATAAACGTGGATGAGACTACGATCCGTTAGCGAGCCCATCAGCCAAACCATAATTTCTACGGACGCAAATGGATTGGGCGACAAGTTCAAAGCCAGCGAGGTCAGCGCCGCCGCGATGCTCGAGACCGCGACCCCGGCTAAAATCAAGGTCGTCACCGAACCACTAACCCCGGCTAACAAGACAATGATCACTGTCGCAAGGCCGGCGCCAAGCAAACCGCCAATCGGCAATGCCAAGGCCATACGGCCGGCGAGCCCCGAATGGATGGCGATAACGGCCCCAAGCGACGCGCCGCCGGAAATGCCCACTAGTCCCGGCTCGGCGAGCGGATTTCGCAAATAGCCTTGCAGGACCGCGCCGCAGGTTCCAAGCGCCGCGCCAACGAGAAGCCCAAGCAGCGCGCGCGGCAGACGAATTTCCCGGAGCACGAGTTGCGCGGCGTCAGGGGCTCTGGGCAGACCAAAGCCTTCCGGACCGATCCATAAGGACAGTAAAAAACCGGCGAGCGCCAAGCCTGCTGTGAGAGCAACAACGCTGAGATAAGCTGGTTCCGCACGCCCCGTCATGGCGATCTGTCCGGCTGAGACTTGACGTTGGCCGCAAAACGCGACGACTTGAGTGAGGCTAAAATCTCGACTGCCTCGGCGATTTTCGGCGTCGCGCACATCCAGTATGGCATGGCGAGATGCACGTGGGGGCGGCGTTTCAAAAGATCGAGAAATGCCGGATGGCGCAGATTGTCGGCGAGCACGGTCTTGAAATCTTCCGGCGCGTTGGCCAGCACGACGAGATCGGGCGGTTCGACAACAAGTTCTTCGAGCGGAAGACGGCCGCCAGGTCCGAGCGGCTTCTCACGAGCAAGGTTCCTGTAACCTGCGGCGTCGAGTGCGGCATCGAGGAGACTGTCAGCGCCGGATGCCAGACTGTTGACCTGATAAGCAATGGCGGTTGGGCGCGATTGCAGGACCGGTCTCGCCCCCGCCAGCCGCTCGTCGAACTCTTTGACGATCGCCTCGCCGCGAGCTTCTTCTCCCACTTCCTTGGCGAGCAGCCTCAGAGTTTTGCGCAAGCCTTCGAAATCGCTGGCGAGCGGAACCGTCAAAACCCGCTTGTTTAAACGTTTGAGCAGCTCGACGGTCGGGCCGGTTGTATATTCGCCGGCGATGATGAGATCGGGGTCCAGCGCCAAGACTTCTTCAGCCGTGCCTCTCAGTTGTTTAAGACCCGCGAGTTTCGAGGCCGCTGCAGACAAAGTTTTATCGGTGGCGAGAAAGCTCACAGCCGCAATGCGGTCGCGCGCAACGAGGTCGACAAGCAATTGATCGGTGCACAAATTCAAGGAAACGATGCGACGCGGCGGATCGGCATGGACTGGCGCCATGCTCGCGAATGCCGCAAGCACAAGGCCGGTTAGAACTGCCGCTCCGCCACGCACGAAAATCCCGCTATCTCTGTTCCGCCGCGACAAGGACCGCCGGCGCCTCATAAGTGATCCTGACGCCCGCGTAAGCCGCAAGCCCAGCCGTTTGAAAGCCGAAGACCTCCTGATATTTTTCGTCCAAGAGGTTCTCGACGCGACCATAGAGTTCGACGCCCGGCTGCACTTGATATGATCCCGCGAGACGCAGCAGCCAATAGTCATCAAGCGTTACGCGATGGAGATCGAAACTATTGGCGTCAAACGCCACATCCTTCATGTCGCCATTGTAGATCGCCGACAACGACACATTCGCACGTTTGTCGAGGAACGCATAACTAACGTCGACCTTGCCGGAGTGCGGGGCCCGCCGGATCTCTTCAAGGTGGGCATCGTCGCGGGCTCTCAGATACGTGTAAGCGCCGCTAACCGTCAGCCCGGGCAATACGGCGTAGCGTGCCGAAACTTCGATGCCGCGCCGTGTGCTCTCACCCACGCGGTTGACGGCGGTCGAGGAAAAGTCCGGCAGGAACTTGGTGTCGATTTCATTCTCGAGATTTTGATCGAAGTACGTGACGTCGACGACGGCTTTGCCGCCGAGCAGCGTCAATTCCGCGCCGCTATCCCAGCCGAACGACGTTTCCGCTTTCAAGTCCGGATTGGGAATGAATCCGAAGAAGAAACCGAACTGTTCGGAAAAACTTGGATACTTCACACCGGTGCCGGTGCTGGCGTGCAAGCGCAGAACCGTGCCCGGAACTTTCAAAGATGCCGCCGCGTGCCACGTCGTCTGGTCGTCAAAAACCTGGTTCCAGTCCTGCCGGACGGTGCCCGTTACGTAGAGAGCGTCGAAGTACTCGCCGCGGGCTTCGCCAATCGCACTTGTGCGGCTACGGTTACGCTCGACTGAGTCGAATGTTGGTTGCTGGAAAAATTCGTCCTGACCTTCGATCCGCCCGGTCAGGAAGTGCCGCATCGGCGCACCGTAGCCGTCGATCCGCAGCGTGCTGGTATAGCCGTAGTTGTTAATCGCGGCTTCGGCATTCGAGAACGAGAGAAACGTCGCGTCGCGGTCTTTCAAAACGTTGTCCGCGCGCGCCACATGCCATTGGTGAATCCAGTGACCATCGAAGGTGTCGAGCGTTGCAGCGAGGCGTCCGGTCCACAAATCCTGCGACAGCGTCGACCCATCATCGTTGGCAACGGCCAGCCCGCCAATCGCGGCTGTGCCGTCGAAGCCATCGCGCGCCGCATCTTTATGCGAATAACGCAATGCCCCTTCAAGTTTGAAATTATCGAACACCACGACCCCGCCGTGAAACGCGAAGCTGTTGAGCGTGTGGGCATCGCGCTCGGAGCCGAGCGGTGAAATATTGAAGCCGTTAGAGTGAGTGGTCTGCACGGTCAATGCGCCGTGCGCCCTGTCCGTTCCACCGGATATCTGCGCGCCGCCCGAGCCTGTGCCGAAACTGCCGCCCTCGCCGAAAGCGGTGATCTTAAACGGCCCTTTGCCGGATTTGGTGATGATGTTGACGACGCCGCCGATAGCGCCAGAGCCGTAGAGTCCGCTTTGCGGACCGCGCAAGACTTCGATACTTTCGATTTCTTCCGAAGTTAAATTCGAAAGGTCGAAAAAGCCGTTGCCGTTGCTCGCATTGACCTCGACGCCATCGATCACCACAAGTGTATGTTGACTTTCGGCGCCCCTGATCCGCACCACCGACAGGGTACCGGGCGTGCCTTGCGAACTGACCGATACGCCGGGCAGACTGCGCAGCGCGTCGGCGGCGTTGCGGATTTGCTGATTCTTGATATCGGCGCTCGTCACCACGGAAACGGAGGTGCCGACCTTATCGATGGCAATGCCGTTCGAGTCTTGAACTTGGGCGCTAGTGCCCGCGCTATTTATCTCAGCTTCGCTTGGCTCCTCGGCAGATGGCGCCGCCGCAACCGGCTTGCTCTTGACCGGCTCTGACGACGCGGCTTTTTTCTTGATCTTCTTGGGCGCGGGCGTGTCATCAGCCTGCTCGCTGGCGACCGGCACCTCTTGCACTTTGGTTTTTGGCTTGGCGATCGGCTTGGCTTCAATCGTCGCACCTTCGACGACGACAGGCGGCAGCTGAACGTCGGCAGCCGGCTCGGCACGGGCGAGCGCCGTCAGGGCAGCCAGAGCTGCGATAGAAATCGATAATGTCGTTTTGATATGGTTCACTTTGTCCCCCGTCACTGGCGATTGACGGACAGCAGCTCCAATGTGCCGTGATGACATCTGGCAAACATACGAGTTTAGGAACGCTTTCCCCTCGTATGCGCTAAAGTCGAGGATAGGCTGCAACGCCATCCCACCACGGCAAATCTGATGCGGCTCTCCACCGGTTCATCAGTCGCCACGACGGGTGTCCGCTCTTCTGCGCGCCCCGCGCAAAGGATGGGCGACATGTGCCGGCAGGTCTCCTGGCTCGCGGCTCGAACGCTCTCTCCAGCCTTCCCGACGTAGGCCATACGTGGCCCGGTCAGTGGCGTCTGAGGCAAAGAGCTTGCCGCTTACAGTTGCGGGGGCAGCCACGGTTTTGGACATTTTCGTCAAGCACACCGTCGTTTGAGACCGTGTGCCGTGAAATAGTGTCGTCCGCACCGTATTCCCATTTTCACCGGAGAAGTTTGACCCGCCCCGGAACCGTCACGCCACTAACTGACCAGATCGGGGTAGCGCCGTCAAGGGCGGCCGGATTGGAACGGGTCCGGTGTATCCGAACGGCCTCAAAAACAAATGAACTTCGCCATGGCCGCGAGGTCGAGCAGGATCGCTGGGCCGCGCCAAGCCATCAGCCCAACCGCCACGACGACCAGCGCCAAGACGCCGGCGATGACCAACCGGCGCACACGCGGCGGCAATAACGCAGGTATGTTGGCATTTTCAATCACGATGTAAGTCTCGCGTTCACTGCGCAGGCAACATGGGTGATCTCTCAACCGCCTGCTCTCTAATAGGCAAATGGATGAGCGCCCCAAAGATACCAAGGGCCACCGAAATCCACCACATTAAATCGTAAGACTTGGTGAGATCGAAGACGCGCCCGCCCGCCCACACGCCCAGAAAGGATCCGGCCTGATGGGAAACAAAGACGATGCCATAGAGCATCGTCATCCATTGCGGGCCAAAGAAGGTCGCAACCAAACCGCTCGTCAAGGGCACGGTTGAGAGCCACAACAACCCGAGCAAGGCACTCAAAATAATGACGGTCGCGGCCGTGACCGGCAGAAACAGGAAACCGAGAAACACGAAAGCGCGGCCGAGATATATCAAGCTCAAGCCGTAACGCTTGGGGATATAGCGCGCCGACTGGCCAGCAATATAGGTGCCGATCAGATTGCCAACACCGACGGCGGTCAGCGCTGTTACCGCGACGCGCGCATCCAAGCCCTTGTCGGCAACGTAGGCCGGTAAATGCGTGCCGTAGAAGACGACGTGAAATCCGCAGACGAAAAATCCGGCATTCAAGAGCCAGAAACTCGGCTGGCGCGCGGCTTCGCGGAGCGCCTCACCGAGAGATTGCGCGTAGGTGCCCGGCCTCGCGGGAGCGGGCTTCCCAGAGACGAACGTTGCAAGCGGCAGCATTAGAAAGGCTGTTGCCGTCAGCGCCAATAAGCTGGTTTGCCAACCGAGATATTCAATCAAGAGGTGCGTGTAAGGCAACGCCAGCAGAATTCCTACGCCACTGCCCATCCCCAACGCCGCGATGGCTTGGGTCCGCAGTTCTGGCGGTACGGCACGCGCGACCGCGCCAACCATCGCGCCTATTCCCGCTCCGGCGACGCCGAGCCCGAGAAAGCCTCCAGCAAGATAAAGCTCGATGTCCGTCTTTGCGAGATACGTAAGGTAGAGCCCGGCTACGGTTGAAAGGGCACCCGTGACCGCCACGCGGCCCGCGCCATAGCGGTCCGAGACGGCGCCAAAAATAGGCGCGGCAAGCCCCCACGTGATGTTGGCAATGGCGATGGCGAGCGAAAACTGCTCGCGCCCGATGCCAAGCTCCATAGTCACGGGCTTCATATAGAGCCCCATGACTTGGCGCAGGCCCATGCCGATGCCGGCCATTGCGGCTGCGGCCAGCACCACCAGCCACCACGGCGTTGCCGATTTTGCGATCATCGTTGGTGTTTCTCGTTGACTTACGCTTTCAATCAGGGCGTCGAGTTGAGCACATTCTCGGCCAGTTTCACAACCGCGCCATTCGGCGCCGCAATCCCGCGCGTGACGTGGCGGATGCGCACGCCGTCGTCGCGTTTGAAGATCGTGAAGAGATTATAATGCGCGAGCGGTTCTTGTCTGTGGAGTTTGCCGGCGGACGCGGCCGCAACCCCAACGACCGGGATCGACATATATTCGCCGGGGTGCCACGTCACGGCCGCGCGGTGATTATGACCATAGAGCACGAGTTCCGCTCCGCAGCGGTCGAGCATGCGCATGAAGTGCCCGGCGTCTTCGAGTCCCCGGCGCGGGCCGGCCAAAGACGGCAGCGGCGGATGATGGATAAGGACAACCCGCGCCAAGCCCTCGTCGGCGAGCTTTTCCAGCAAGTCGCCCGCAACTTCAATTTGATGCGTGCCAAGCCGCCCCGAGGCGACAAACGGCGGTGTCTCAACGGCGGAATTCAAACCGACCAGTGCAACCGGCCCAAAGCGGCGGACAAACGGAAACGCCAAGCTTTCTTCTTCCGCCCCCATGTAGGCGGCCCAGCGCGCGACGCCGCGATGGCCTTTCAGCGTTGTATAGATATCGTGGTTGCCGGGAATGACCGTGACACGTTCCGGCGGACCAATCGTCTTTAACCAGGCCAGCGCGGCTTCATACTCGGCCGGCAGACCGAGATTTATGAGATCGCCGGTAATGACGATATGATCGGCCCTAAGTTTCAAAGCGTCGGCGATGAGTTGATCTGCAATTTCGCGTTGATGAACGCCTTTGCGGCCGCGCTGCCAGTTCAAATATCCAAGAGCCCGTTTGAGGTTCCAGTATTGCGGCCTGAACCCCGAAATCGGCGACAAATGCACGTCGGAGAAGTGGGCAATCGTGAAGCTTTCCATCATGCGTCGGATTATTTTCTGGGATTGGCGCGGCCCGCAACGGCTAACCTATAGCATGGCTGTCTTGCCAACGGCCAAGAACGCGCTCAAAACCCGTTGGAACAAACCGGGGATTACCGTCCTGCCATTAACGAAACTCATTTCGCGGGCTTTTCAGCGCTATTGGCGGATCACGCGCGGGCTGACGATCGGCGTGACGGTCTGCCTATTCGATCGCGATAATCGTATTGTGTTGCGGCGGCGTAACGGGGACGGGGACGGGGCGTGGGAGCTGCCGGCCGGTCAGGTTCAAAACGGCGAGACCTTGGAAGCCGCGCTATCGCGCGTTCTCAACGACGACGCGCTCGCAATCTCCGGGCGGGCGCAACTTTTGCGTATTTACCCAAACCACAAACAGTTTCCCGGCGATCATGTTGGGCTTTATGTAGCGCGGGTGGCACCCGGACCCCAACCGGCCTCAAAAACGGCGTCCCAACTTGCGTTCTTTCCACCCGATGAATTGCCGCAAGATCTGGACGTAACGGCCGCGACACATATCGGCGACATCATCTCGGCTGGCTGGCACGAAAAGGTGTGATAGAAGTCCGGCGCCATGCAACAAAAATCATCAACAGACATGTCAGAAAATCTCGTCACCCGCGCCGTGACAAGCCGGGACGGCGCGGCGCTCGCCGCTCTCCACGCCCACGTCTTTGGGCCGGGCAGATTTGCGCGTTCCGCCTACCGCGTGCGCGAAGGCAAGGGTGCGTTCTCGCCGTATTGCCGCCTAGCGGAAATCTCCGGCAAGCTCGTTGCGTCCCTTAGGCTGACGGACGTGACGATCGGAGGCGCGAGCGGAGCAGCGTTATTGGGCCCCCTCGCCGTCGATCCCGTTTATCGCGGTCTCGGCATCGGATCGCGGCTTATCAATGAGTCGTTGGCGGACATGAAACGCGCAGATATCAAGCTCGTCGTTCTCGTCGGCGACGCGCCCTATTATGGACGGTTCGGATTTCGGGCCGTGCCGCTAGCCCAGATCGTGTTTCCGGGCCCAGTCGATCCGCAGCGGATCCTGGCACTCGAGCTGAGCGACGGCGCCCTGGCCGGCTATCGCGGCGTGATCGCAGGCGTAACACCGCCCGGCGCATCCGGAAGCGGCTGATCATAGTCGACCGCCGCGCAGCGCGAAAAATCTAACGTGCACGTCACCGTGTCGCCGACAAAATGGTCCTTTCCAACCGCAAGATTGACGCGGCCTTTGAGTAGAATTTCATTGCTCTTGGGCCTCAGTTCAATGACGTCGGCGGTGCCGCGGATCGGCTGCTTCTCAACGATCACTTCAGCGCGCCCGCGGGCGATGGTGAGCCCGGTCGTCTCGTCGCCGGTTTGTTCGTCGCCCATCAGCGTCAAGCCACGCGGAATGCCGCCATGAGCGCTGGCCGTAGCAATCATGGCGAACACGAGAGTGATGATGACCCGGCGACCGGATTGGCCCATGATGCTGCCCCGCTGACACAAAATTCTCAGCGGTCACCCTACTCAAAGAGCGTGTCGCAATCGCGCTGGCGGTGTGAGGATTTTGCGGCGGGGTTAGGGCGCAAACCGGTTCCAAGACAGCGCGGCTTCAGTCCGCGAACGGGTCTTTCATCAAAATGGTGTCGTCGCGCTCGGGGCTCGTCGAGAGCAGCGTCACCGGGCACTCGATCAGCTCTTCGACACGCCGCACGTACTTGACGGCTTGAGCTGGCAAATTGGCCCAACTGCGGGCGCCGCGCGTTGACTGCGACCAGCCCTCGAAATCCTCGTAGATCGGCACTAAGCGTTCTTGGGCGTTAAACCCCGCCGGTAATCGGTCCAGCCTCGCGCCGTCAAGCATGTAGCCAACGCAAATGCGGATCGTTTCAAAGCCGTCGAGCACGTCGAGCTTGGTCAGGGCGATGCCGTCGATACCGGAGACTTTCGCAACCTGCCGGACCAGCACGGCATCGAACCAGCCGCACCGGCGCTTGCGGCCTGTGACGGTGCCAAACTCGTGGCCGCGCTCGCCGATTTTTTCGCCGATGGCATCCTGCAATTCGGTTGGGAACGGCCCGGAACCAACGCGCGTGGTGTAAGCTTTGGCGATGCCAAGGACATAACCGACGGCGCGCGGACCCATGCCCGATCCCGTCGCCGCCTGGGCCGCAACGGTATTGGACGAGGTCACAAACGGATAGGTGCCGTGGTCGATATCGAGAAGCGCGCCCTGTGCTCCTTCAAACAAGATGCGTTTGCCTTTGCGCCGCGCCTTGTCGAGCAGATCCCAGGTGACGTCCATGTAGACGAGCAGCTTGGGGGCGATCTCGGTCAGATCGGCCATGAGTTTTTCCTTGACGATTTCAGGCTGACCAAGGCCGCGGCGGAGCGCGTTATGATGCACCAGAATGCGATCGACCTTCCCGCTCAAGGTTTCGAGATTGGCCAGATCCTGCACCCGGATGGCGCGCCGCCCGACCTTGTCTTCGTAGGCCGGCCCAATGCCCCGGCCCGTCGTGCCGATCTTCCCCGCACCCGCCGCCGCCTCACGTAACTGATCGAGCTCGCGGTGCAAGGGCAAAATCAAGGTCGCGTTTTCGGCGACGCGCAAATTATCGCGGCTAATAACGACGTCCTGCTTTTTGAGCCGCGCGATCTCTTCCATCAACGCCCACGGATCAACCACCACGCCGTTGCCGATAACCCCAAGCTTACCCGGCCGCACCACGCCTGAGGGCAGCAGCGATAGCTTGTAAGTATTGGGACCGATGACCAGCGTGTGGCCGGCATTATGGCCGCCTTGAAAACGCACCACGACGTCGGCGCGCTCCGACAGCCAATCGACGATTTTGCCTTTGCCCTCGTCGCCCCATTGCGCTCCGATCACAACCACGTTGGCCATATTACGTCTTTCCGTTCGAGACTTCGCGCAGTAAGAAGCCCCGGCATTGCCAGGGCTCAGGTTGCCGGTCAAGTCCGGTTATAGCCTAGAATCAGCCCTCGCAAGCGGAAAGCCGCCGTCAGGTGAGGCCGCGCCGCTTTGACGCCGGAGTGTGCTAAGGAATCGCGCCCTCTATTCCCCTTTTCTTGTTTAGAAAGTTTGACGGTATTCCAGGGAATTCCATGCAGCAAAGACTGATCCGCACCATCGAAGGCAATGCCGCGTTGTTGCTGACGCTCACCACGCTGTCGTGGGCCGGCAACATGACCATCGGGCGCTGGATCGCCGGCAAAGTGCCGCCCATGACGCTGGCCTATTTGCGCTGGACCGGGGCGACACTGCTCGTGTTGCCGGTGGCCTGGCCGCACTTAAAACGCGAGTGGCGAATCGTGCGCGCGCATTTGCCGGCGCTGATTGTGCTTGGGGTGACCGGCAGCGGGTTGTTCAACACGCTGCAATATCTGGCGCTGGTTCACACAACAGCGACGACCGCCGGTATCATCTATTCTTCCGGTCCAATCATGATCGTGGTGATGAGCTATTTTCTCAACCACGAAAAAATCTCTGGCCTTCAGGCCGCCGGTATCGCGACTTCGTTGCTGGGGGTCGCAACCGTCATTACGCACGGATCGCCGCAGGCCATTACCGGGCTTGACCTCAACTTCGGCGACATCGTGATGCTGATCGCGGTGGCCATTTGGGCGTTCTACACGGCCTACCTCACGCGACGTCCTCTCTTGCATCCTCTGACGTTTGCAGCCTTCACGTTCGCGATCGCGTCTGCCGTCAACGCCCCGCTCGCTGCGATTGAGCTTGCGGGCGGCGCCCACTTCGAACTGACGCGACCGACCGCGCTGGCCATCGCCTACACCGCGATCTTCCCAAGCTTTCTGGCTTACCTGTTCTACAACCGCGGCGTTGAGTTGATCGGTCCCGCCCGCGCCGGCGCATATTTGCACTTGGTGCCGTTCTTTTCAGCCGCGCTCGCCATCGCACTGCTGGGAGAACGCCCGCAGCTCTATCACGTGGCTGGATTCGCATTGATCCTGTCGGGAGTCGCACTCGTCGCGCGCACGCGGCGCTAATCACCGGCTGCCAAAGATAATGGATTTGGTCCCGGGCCACGTGATGCGATAGCCGTAATCGAGAACTTTCTCTTCATCGGGCTCGAGCTTCGTCTCAAAGCTCATGACGCCGCGCTTATCTTCGATGTTTGTCTTGGTTGGTTGGGCCTTGCCGACGTACTCGACTTTGATGTCCTGGTTCTGCGATACCGGAAGTTGATCCAGCACAGTCACGGGAACGGCGCGTTCATGGAGATTTTTGATCGTGACACGGAAGTTATGACTGTCGGTATGGGAGGATGAAATGAGTCCGGTTTCGCCGCGCTTTTCTTCCATGATCGCGTGACGGACCTTGACCTGATCGTCGATGCCAAAGCCGAGATCGTGTTCTGTCCCCGGGCTCAGAAGCGGCACGTTTCCAGTGCCGACAAAGGTACCGTCGCGGAACAGATAAACTTGTCCGGGCAGCAGCGGCGTACCTTTTGCCAGCAACAGCTTAGCGTAAAGGTAGGCTTTGGCATCGAGCTTCGGAACGGTTCTCACCGCTAGTTGGGGCTCAAGCAGATCGGTGAGAAGAACAACCCGTTTGGCTTCCCCCGAGCCTGAAATCGATACTTTGCCGGCGACCGCAAATGTGGCTTCGAACGGCGCTTGCGTGACAGCCGCTGGAACCTCCTCGATTGCCACGGGCTCGGGCACAGGCGGCGCTGCCGCAACGCCGGCAGACAAGGCGTCGCTATCGCTTCGATCTTCTTTGTTTTCGGCCTTCGACTTTTCCATCTGACGCATGCGGGCTTGCGGAGCGGCCATTGGAACGGGCTTTAGCTCGGGTTCAAAATCGACAATTTGCGTGGTGAGCTCAGGCGCTGCCGCACCGGCGGAGGGACGCGCCGTCGAGAGTTGCAGCGTGACATTGTCCCAGTTTTCGGTCGTCCGCTGAGTAATGCTTGCGCGCCGCGCGAGTTCGAGTTTCGGCGGTGTTGTCTTGCTGCCGGTCTGCAACCGCGCGTCATACAGCGGCGTCCATCCAGCGGTCGCGACTTGATAGCGCACGATCAAATCGGCTTCGAGCGGCGTCTGAGCCTCGACGTAAACCTTGACTTCGGTCTGTTCTTTTTTCGGTGGCGTCAGATTGGTCAACTTGTTTTCGGCATCCTCGATCTTGTGTTCGAGTTCGCGCAGCTTGATCTTGGCATCGACTTCGCCGCGAGACGCGTCGGTCGTCGCCTGCGCAATCAAGGCTAGAATGCGCGGCCAGTCTTCCGACTGACTGGACTGGTTCCCCGAGGGGGCGGGCCGCATCGGCAGCTGTGCCAAATTCCCGATCAAGGTTTTCTGGGTCT
This sequence comes from Hyphomicrobium sp., assembly GCA_031365865.1. GTDB lineage: Bacteria > Pseudomonadota > Alphaproteobacteria > Rhizobiales > Hyphomicrobiaceae > Hyphomicrobium_B. The sequence continues at coordinate 78,391 of JANLYX010000089.1, forward strand.
CGGAGGCCTGAACTTGCGATTCGAGCGCGCTTTTCTGATCTCTCAAGAAATCCAGTTCGTCTTCGACCTTCTTGCGTTCCGCGTCGCTGGCCTGGGATTCAGTGCGATTAAGAAACGTCCGCTTGGTATCGACCGATCCGATCTCGAGTTTGCCCGTTGCTTTGCCTTCAACGCGAATGGAGCCGGGAACCGCCCCCGCCGGGACATCGGCGAAGACGATCGTATGCTCGCCCTTGTCGAGTTTGACCTTTGCAGTGCGTGTGACCTCGGCACCGGAGAGAAACACCGTCACCGAGTCGACCTTCGACGGCGAAACGATCTCGACCGCCTGAGCGCTTGAGCTGAGGAACAACAGACCCGAAAGGGTGAGCAGGCGACGCATGAGTGGCAACCTTCTGAGTTGAGCATGTCGGGTTTCATCGCGGCGTTGCGATTGTAACTTTGACGGCGGGACCGCGGAAAGTCTTTGGATTATGACCGAGAGTGTGGCGGGTTGAAAGCCATTGACATGGATTTCGCGTTAACCAGGGCCCGCGATTTCATGACGTTTTTACAGCAACAAGCTCGGCATGAGCCCAATCCAGCCACTGCGTCAGAATCTCGAGATCGCTGGTTTCAATCGTCGCCCCCGTCCAGATCCGCAAGCCGGCCGGAACCCCCCTATAGGCCAGGATGTCATAAGCGGCATGCTCTCTCTCGAGCAATGCGGCCATTGACTTTGCCAACTCAGGACCGTTGCCGGCCTTGAAGCGAACGCAGACCGAGGTGTTGGAGTACGTGGCAGGCGACACCGCCAGCGGCGTGACCCATGGCGTCTTCGCCATCCAATCGTAGATGACGGCGGCGTTACGATTTGAGCGCGCGATGGTGGCGTCGATGCCGCCGATGCTCTCAACCCAGCTCAGCGCATCGAGGTAGTCTTCGACGCACAGCATCGAGGGCGTGTTGATCGTCACCCCTTCAAAAATGTCGCGCATCACACCCGATTTGTCTTTGAGGCGGAAAACCTTCGGTACCGGCCAGGACGGCGTGAAGGTCTCGAGCCGATGCAGGGCGCGCGGTGACAAGATCAACATGCCGTGCGCGGCTTCGCTGCCGAGCGCCTTTTGCCAGGAAAATGTCAGGACGTCGATTTTGGAAAAATCGATCGGCTGCGAGAGCAACGCCGAGGTCGCGTCGCAAAACGTCAGGCCTTGCCGGTCAGCGGCAATCCAGTTTGCATCGGGAACCTTGACGCCGGTGGTCGTGCCATTCCAGGTGAACAGCACGTCGCGCGCGAAATCGGCTTGGGCAAGATCCGGCAAGTGGCCCCAATCGGCATCAAACGTTCGAAGGTCTTTCAGACGCAAGTCTTCGAGCGCGTCCTTGAGCCAGATCCGGCCGAAAACTTCCCACGCGAAAACGTCGACGCCGCGCCCCCCAAGCAAATTCCACATCGCCATTTCGAAGGCGCCGGTGTCGGATCCCGGCACGATGGCGACTTCGTAGCCGGCTGGCAGCTTCAGGATGTCTTTGGTTTTATCGATGGCGAGCTTGAGGCGTGCCCGGCCCTCGAGCGAACGATGCGAGCGGCCAAGCAAAGCCGAGTGGAGCTTATCAACGCTCCAGCCTGGCCGTTTGGCGCACGGGCCCGACGAGAAGCTGGGGTTGGCTGGACGTCGTGAAGGCTTGGCTGGCTTGGTCATGAAAGAACGCCGTCCTGCGCACGATAAAACAATGCGCGGTCTAGGTCCCGCGCCCTGCGCCGTCAAGTAAAAGCCAAACGGGCGAGCCTCGTGTGAGACCCGCCCGCTTGATAAATGACGGAAGAGAGCTGCGCTTAATTGAAGTTGAAGCGCACGCCGGCCCGCAATTGATGGATGTTCTGGTCGCCGACGGACAACTTCGAGTGATAAGCGCCGATGTCGGTCTGCACATCTGTGCCGCCGACGAACAGATAGCGATAGCCGACATCGAGGGTGGTGATGTCGGTGATATCGTAGCTGACGCCAGCCATAAGTGCGGCGGCCAAGGTCGCGCGATCAACAGAGCTACCGGCAGTCGTCGAGGATTGCAGCTTTTGACTCTGGCAAGATGGAATGGTTTGCACGTCGCAAGTCGTCACTGTGTCGGTGTGGCCGCGACTGAAGACGTTCCAGGCGATGCCGAGGCCAGCGCCGACGTAGGGCACAAACCGGCCGCGCGGCGCTAAGTCGTAGTATAGGTTGGCCATCCAGACCGTACCGTCGATCTTAGCCGTTTCCTTGACAGTGATCGTTGTCTTCTTGTCGGGGAGTCCATCACCAGGGGCTGCGACACCGCCGGTACCATCGGGGCTGGTTTTATCCAGGACGTGATATGGATTGCATCCACACGCCGCGTCGTATTCCCAGGTATCCCAGCTGTCCGTACCGTTGATGTGTATGTCGCCTTTCGAGCGCTTTTCGCCCGTCACATCCAAACGCCAACCGTGGCCGAAATTATAACCAACGCCGCCGCCCCAGGTCGTAAAGGTCGCAAAATCGGTGTTGAACCATGAGGAGCTCATATAGCGCGCGTCGCCAGGTCCCGTCCCTGAACCAGGACCATCAACCGTGCCGTAGGCCCAGCCGGATTCCGAGACATCTGGCTCGTTGATGAGGCCAACACCGGCATCAAGCCGCAGATACCAGCCGCCGAGCGAGACGGGGATCGGAACGGGCGCCGGCACTGGTACGCCCGACGTGCCGCTCATATCCTTGATGCTGCCGGCGCCGTTGTTCCAGTCGGCGGCCGTGGCAGAAGTCAAGGTGGCCGCGGACATGGCCAAGACAATCGGGGCCAAAACAAGCGGCAAGCGCGCAATGCGAACTTTCATATCGTCGATCCCTCAAAACCGGCCGGGCTGCACAGCCTCGGCCACATGACATCACTCAACTCACAAGGCCCTTCGGAGTGAAGGGAATAGAAGAGCGCGGTCTTCCTGGACGACAATCCCGGGCGCCGGACTTGGGCGCGGTACGCGAACAGGAACAACAGGGGTCGACACGCGAAAGCCCGAGAAAAATAAATCTGCGTCTCCGGCGTCGTCTCAGAAAGCCGGACCCAACGAAAAACTACGGGCCCAGCTTTGTCGGTGAGCGCGAGGAAAAGTTTTTGAGACCTTCCCTCGCGCTTGTATCTTATTGAATGTCCCAGCGCAGACCGACGCGGAACTGGTGCTCGTGAATTTCGTCGACCGTCGGATCCTGAGCGATGACAGCGCCGGCGGCGTTTCCGTTGTGAGCGGCGCTAAACTTGGCCGTCACCGCACCCGTTTCGACTTCGCCAAGGTAGAGAAAGCGGTAGCCGGCATCGAGCGACAGGCGATCGCGCAGTTTCATCGAGAAGCCAGCCATCAGCGCGCCGGCAGCGTGCGTATCCTCGCCGCCCGCGATATCGCCGCTCAAGCAGCCGCAAAGATCGGTGACGGTGCCGGATCCGGTCTTGTTCTTGGTGAAACCAAGGCCGACGCCGATGTACGGCGTGAAACGGCTGCCCATGTCGAAGTCATAATAAAGGTTGGCAAGCGCATAGGTGCTCGACAGCGAGAATTTGCGCGTGCCCGGCAGCGCCGAGTTGACATCGCCAAGCGTCGCCGAAACGTCGCTGTTGAAGTTGTGTTCAACCGTGATGTCGCCACGGACGCCGCGGCCGAAATAGACGCCGACGCCGCCGCCGACGCCCCAGGTATTCTCAATCGAGGTATCGGTCAGATCGTAGATGCCGCTTTCCGATACCGCCGGATCGTCGAAAGCGCCGTGCATGCCGTCGACGCGCAGATACCAAGACGCCGTCGACTGCGCCATCGGCGCGATCATCGGTCCGTCTTTCATGCTGCCGCCGTAGAGATCCGCAGCCAACGCACCCTGAGCACTGCCGAGGACGAGGGCCGCGCCGAGAAATAGTGATGCGCGCGTGATGGCCATTTGAATTCCCTTTCAGATATTCGCCACTCGCATGTGCTGCGGGCGGCCGAGGTGAACTTTGTGTTCCCTACGGACTATCGCGAACAAAATTTAAGGGAGGCTTAATCGCCGCAACAATTTGGGACGTTTTGCGTGGTGATCAAGTTAACGAAAGATGAAGGCGGCGCTGGCCATCACAATACGTCATGGCCGGACTTGATCCACGGCTGTCCGGTTGAGTTTTTGTGGACATGGAGCACGGCCATGACGGAGCCAAGCGTGTCGAGCACGGCCATGACACGGGAGCTAGGATCGCGCGGTTTCAAAGAGGAAAGCGTCTTTGAGGCTGTTCTAAGCCGCCGCCGCGCGGACCGCATCGACGATATCGCCGACGACGCTTGAGACCACGCTCGCATCGTCGCCTTCCGCCATCACGCGAATGACCGGCTCGGTCCCCGACGGGCGAATGACTAGGCGTCCGTTGTCGCCGAGCCTGGCTTTTGCGCCTTCGATGGCCTTGATAACGCGGGTGTCTTCAAGCGGCTTGCCGGATTCATAACGGACATTCTTTAAGAGCTGCGGCAAAGGTTCGAAGCGATTGCAAACCTCGGAAACGGATTTACCGGTCGAGACCACGCAGGCCAGCACCTGCAGCGCCGAGACGAGACCATCCCCGGTGGTGGTAAAGTCTGAAAGTACGATATGGCCGGATTGTTCGCCGCCGACATTGTAGCCGTGCTTGCGCATATATTCGGTGACGTAGCGATCGCCAACCGGCGTGCGGACCATCGACAGGCCGATGTCCTTCAAATAGCGCTCAAGCCCGAGGTTCGACATGACGGTCGCAACGACCCCGCCGGCTGAAAGTTTGCCGCGCCGGTGCCAGCTCTCGGCAATGACCGCCATCAGCTGATCGCCGTCGACGATCTGGCCTTTTTCATTGATGATCACGACGCGGTCAGCGTCGCCATCGAGAGCAATGCCGATATCGGCGCGCACTTCCTTGACCTTTTCGATCAGGGCTTCGGGCGCGGTTGAGCCGCATTTATCGTTGATATTTCGGCCATTGGGCTCGACGCCGATCTTGATGACTTCAGCGCCAAGCTCCCAAAGCGCTTCTGGCGCGACCTTATATCCCGCGCCATTGGCGCAATCGATGACGATGCGCAGGCCGTCGAGCCGCAAGTTCTTGGGCAACGTCCGCTTGGCGAATTCGATGTAGCGTTCTTGCGCGCTCTCGACCCGGGTCGCCCGGCCGATCTTGTCGGGGGGGGCCAACAAAGACGACGAGTCTGCGTCGATCAATTCCTCGATCTGGCGCTCCATGTCGTCGGAGAGCTTGTAGCCGTCGGGATCGAAGAGCTTGATGCCATTGTCCGCAAAACCATTGTGCGATGCTGAAATCATGACGCCGAGGTCGGCCCGCAATGAGCGCGTCAGCATGGCGATGGCAGGCGTTGGCATCGGACCCAGCAAAAACACGTCCATGCCGACGGACGTAAAGCCCGACATCAAAGCCGCTTCCAGCATATAGCCGGATAAGCGCGTATCTTTGCCGATGACAACACGATGACGATGGGCGCCGGATTTAAAGACCTTGCCGGCCGCCATCCCAACTTTGAGGGCGATTTCAGAGGTCATCGGCGGGCTATTGGCGAGGCCCCGAATACCATCCGTCCCAAAATACCGGCGCGACATGCAAATCCCTCTCAAGTCAGTCTTTACGTCTCAAGGCCAAGGCTCAACCCCGGGCTGGCGCACTCGTCCCGCCCCAAGCTTTGCTCGGCCGAGCTTGCTCAGTCTATGCCCCTACAGGCAACTGGTATGCCAAGTTCTCGCGTTGTTGAGGGCAAACGCGCCACACATTACGACAACTTGCACAAGATTACGTATAGCGGGTTGAGATTAGTCGATTTTCACAGCAATTTCAGGCGGCGGTTGCATCGGCACATCTCGATCATATCCCAGGACGGATGGCCATGTTAAGGCGTGCAGCGGGCCACGGAATCGGCCCATAGGGACCTTATAGAGCCTGAGACAATCGAAGTGGTATCCGGCGCCGTCGCGTAATTGGGCGTCTTTAGAGGGGTAAGGGTTGTATGGCATTCTTTCTGGCTGTGGCCAATCGTAAGGGCGGCGTCGGTAAATCGACGGTTGCGGTCATGTTGGCCCACGCGCTCAGCGTCTATGGCGGCAAGCGCGTTCTGGTCCTCGATCTCGATTCACAATGCAACGCCTCGCTGATCCTGATGGGCGGCCAAGGGTGGAACGAAGCCCGCAAGGCCGGGCGTACCATTTCGGATTATTTCTACGACCTGTTCGACGGCATTCCGGCCCAGGCCCGCGACTACGTCGTGCGCAACGTCGGCGGCGTAACTGGCGCGGGTGGCAAGATGGCTCAGGTGTCTCTTGTGCCCGGATCGCTGCTGCTCGAAGACATCCAGGGCGAGTTGTATCTTAAACAGGCTAATCAGAGCAGCAATCCGGAGACTGTCGCCAACCGCGTGCGCGGTCGCATGGAGGGTCTGATCCGGCGCTTTGAAGGCGATTTCGACGTCGTCATCCTGGATTGCCCGCCGGGACTATCGTTCGCGGCGCTGGCGGCCTTGAAGGCGGCAGACAAAGTGATCGTGCCGTTCCGGCCCGATTACGTCTCGCAGCTCGCCGTCGACCGCATCGCGCTTTTGATCGAGGACAAACGCAATCTCGACGACCTCGTGACCATTCCGCTGGCGGACCGGCGCTACGCCTGCGTCGCCAACTATGTCCGCGACGACAACAAGGACTACATGCTGATCGAGGAAATCGCCCTCGTGCATCCGCTGCTTGATACTTTCTTGCCGCAGCGCGATGGCATTGCCAACGCTTTCGACTGGATAAGCGAACCGCGCAGCATCGAATCCAAGTATGGTGATGCCTCCGGCGACGTCAAAGAATTGCACGGCGAGATCACGAAGATGATCGACAAGGCCAAGGCCAGCTCAAAGGACAAGGTCCCAGCGCATTAACACATGACCAAAGGCACCCAGCTCTGGCCCGGCGATCGCATGCGGGCGTTTTTCCTCGCCCACATCCGGCGCGAGACGGCCTTGGATGCCCAGGCAGCAGAGAAGCTCGCCGACGTCTTTCTCAAAGCCGTCAACCGGATGCTGGTCTGGGAAATGCCGGAACCGGTGCCTTTGGCGCCGGCCAAAACCCCGCCGTCGAAGGGCAAGGGCAAAGCCCACGACGGCAAGCCTGCCGTCAAATCCTCCGACGCAAAATCCGGGGCTGGCAAGGCCGCCCCCGGCGGTGCCGAGACTCCCGCCTTCGACCCTTACCGGTTCAGCGCCATGGTGGTTCTCGCCAAGACCGGCAAGGACGGCCTGATGAAACGGCTGGCGGAGATCCGCGGCGCCGAACATCTGAAAGCTTTCGCGGAAGCCCAGCACCTCGGCATCGACCGCGCGCTGTCCAAGCCTGAAGAATTGCGCAAGGCCATCGCCGCCGCCACTGAACAACGCCTCGCCGACCGGAGAGCGGCTGCGAGTTGATCGGGCGCCGCCGCCCGGCCGGTTATAGTCAGCGGCCGTCAGCAACGAATGCGAGGTGAGCGTGGCAAGTGATGGCAGAACTAGCGGGCCGGCGCTGATCCGATCAATCGGGCCGTTCCAGCTCGCGCTGTACGCGCTCGGCAGCATGCTGGGATCGGGCATTTACGGGCTCATCGGCAAGGCTGCGGGCCAAGCCGGGTCCGCCGTCTGGTTGTCGTTTCTGGTCGCGCTCGTTGGCGCGCTCCTGACTGCTTTGTCCTATGCGTCTTTGGGCTCGCGTCACCCGCAGGCTGGAGGCGCGGCCTATGCGACGCAACGCGCCTTCCGCTCGCCGATGCTGAGTTTCGTGGTCGGCTTGGCGCTGGTATGTTCGGGTCTGACTTCGGTCGCGACGCAAGCCAAAATTTTTGCCATCAATCTCACGGCGCTGTTTGGCGTCGAGTCCATGCCGCCATCTGTCCTTGCGCTCGGATTTGTCCTGCTTCTGACGGGCATCGTGTTTCGCGGTATCCGAGAGAGCATGTGGATCAATGTCCTGTGCACGCTGATCGAAGCCGCAGGGCTCCTGATCGTGATCGCGGCCGGACTGTCGTATTGGGGCAGCACGAGCTATCTCGAGATTCCACCAGAGAAAGCAGGCCTCGGCTTGCCGTTGGTCGTCGTGCAAGCGTCGGTGCTGACGTTCTTCGCCTTCATCGGCTTTGAAGATGCCATCAACGTTGCGGAAGAATGCAAGGACCCAAGCCGCACCATTCCCATCGGGCTGATCGCCGCAACTTCGATCGCAGCCATTCTCTACGTTGCCGTCGCCATCACGGTTGTTTCAGTCGTGCCGTGGTCTGAGCTCGCGCAAGCGCCGAGCCCGTTGACCGAGGTCATGCGCCGTGCCGCGCCGGGCTTTCCTCCCTGGCTAATGACGGCCATCGCCTTGTTCTCGGTTAGCAACACTGCGCTGGTCAACTACGTCACCGCATCCCGCCTGATCTACGGCATGTCGAACCAAGGACTTCTGCCCAACAAGCTCGCACGTGTGCACGAACAACGCCGCACGCCGCACTTTGCTATAGCGGCGCTGCTCATCGTTTTGGTTCCGCTGGCCCTCGCCGGCAGCATCGCTGACCTCGCCGCCGCGACCGTACTGCTGTTGTTGCTGGTCTTCATCGTTGTCAACGGGTCGTTGTTCGTTCTCAAGCGCCGCAGCGGCGAGGTTCCGGGACAATTCGAAGTGCCCGCAATTCTACCGTTGCTGGGAATGGCCGTCTGCGCGATTTTGCTAATCACGCGGCTCGCGAGTAGCGACTGGTATGCGCCAGCCCTAGCTGGTGCGATGGTCCTGGGGTCTGCGCTGATCTACGTCGTTTACAAGCCACAAGCTGTCGAGATTGCGTGATCTCTGGTAGCGATCAATTACCTAAGGGCAGTGCCAGACTTGCTCTGGCTGATGTGCCCGCGCACCACGTCGACAAAGGCCTTGAGGCTCACCTCATCGCCAAACGCTGAGCGCGGAATGATGAGGCCTTGGGCGGGTTCCATCCAAAGCACCACCTGAGTTTTGAGTTGCGTGATGTCGTTGAAGATTGGCCAAAGATAGCTGTGTTCGAAGTTTGGGCCGGTGATGCGCAAGCCTTGCGGTTCGACGGAGAGGACATGCGGACTGAGCGTCGGCCCGCCTTCATTCACGACCTTGCGCCGCTGGCGAAAATAGTTGAACCAAAGCGAGGCCAACATGAATATAACGCCGATGAAGAAACCAACCGCCATTTCGGGCTCGGCAAACCGGCGGTTCGTAAAATGCGGCAAAGTCAGCAATGCGCTCGTCACGACCGCCAGCAGCACAAGTCCAAATGCCAGCGCCAATAAAATCTCCTTCCAAGGACTTTCGCGTCGCGTCCGAGCAACGACACGGTTACGGACCGCGTATTGATAGTTGGCGAGATCTTGCCGCGTCAGCCGGTATTGCAATTCCATTGTGGTCATCCCAACCCCTTCTCAGTCCCCGCCATGCTGGCGCGCCAGACTTCGAGCGCCTGTTTGGTCTCCTTGACATCGTGAACGCGGAAAATCTGCACGCCCGCCGCCGCCCCGGCCAGCACGCAGGCGAGCGAGCCCGGCAAGCGATCATTGGCGTCATCGACGTTGCACAATTGCCCGATCATCTTCTTGCGCGACGCGCCTAACAGTATCGGCACGCCGAGCCCGTGAAAGAGCGGCAGGCCTGCCATGACCGCAACGTTGTGATGTAAATGTTTGCCAAAGCCGATGCCGGGATCGGCGACAATCTTGGCCTTGGGAATTCCTGCCACTTCACAGGCAATGATCCGGCTTTCGAGGAAATCGAAAACATCGAGCACGACGTCGGAATATTGCGGGTTTGCATTCATGGTCTTGGGATCGCCCTGCGCGTGCATGAGCATGACGGGCAGCCCGGTTTCGGCCGCGGTCTCGAGGGCCATAGGATCATGCGTGAGTGCCGAAACGTCGTTGAGAATATCCGCGCCAGCTCGTGCGGCGCGCCGCATCACTTCAGCCTTGCGGGTGTCGACCGAGATCAGCTTATCGGTCTTGGCGCGCACGCCTTCGATCACGGGCATGACCCGTTTCAGCTCATCGTCCAAGGCGACGGCATCCGAGCCGGGCCTCGTACTCTCGCCGCCGATGTCGAGAATATCCGCGCCCTCGTCCGCCAAACGCAAAGCGTGATCGATGGCCGATTGCGTCGTCGCGTGGCGGCCGCCATCGGAAAAACTATCGGGCGTGACATTGACGATACCCATGATGCGCGGCCGCTCGAGGCTCAAGCCCGCGAGGCGTGGCCGCGGCTCGGAAAGCCCGGTCAGGATATCGGAAGCGGCCAAGCCATCGCGGCCCCAATCGCCGCTGAAGGCATCGCCCAACACCACCATTTTGCGGCGCGTCCCAGCGGTCGAGCGGTTGAGGATCTCTAGTGCCGCGAACGACAGTGGTCCGCCAGCCAGCGGCAGGCCGCGCCATGCCGGCACATCGGCGTCGTCGATGGCCCGCGCGGGCGTGCGATCCCAGAAAATGCCTGTGGGTTGCAGGTAGATCGAACGTTTCATGGCGTCCTATGGCGACAATCCAAACAAGGAGGACTGTCTTAGACCAGCAGCACGTCATGCGCACGATTAAATAGTAAAGAGGGCGGCGTCGTTACAGCGCCGAGAAATCCGTTAGCGTGAGCGTTGCTGGCCCACCATTGAGATGGGCGACCTTCACAGCCGCGCCGGCATCGCTGCCGTCCGCGTCATAGTAAACGTCTTGGTTGGTGGTGTCATAGACAAACTGGGCGTGGGTTTCCGTGCCTTGGATGGGATCGAGACCGGCCGCGACGTTGGCGATTTCGTTGGCGTCCAGAGTGGTGTTGATCGCCACGTAGTTGGCCAGAACCACCAGCAACTTGTCGCCGTTCGCACCTTGCGCAAAATTTGTGATCGTGTCGAAACCAGTGAGCTGCTCGAGCGCGAAGAAATCCGTATGTCCTACGCTGCCCGTCAACGTGTCGTTGCCGGCGCCGCCATAAAACGTTGCAAACGCCGTCGAGCCGGTGGCGTCGAGAACATCGTCGCCCAAGCCGCCCTGGGCCACGTCCGAGCCGCCGATTAAAAAGATGTGGTCGTTGCCATCGCCGCCGTTAAGAACGTCGGACGCGCTGCCGCCATAGAGCGTGTCGTCGCCCACGCCGCCATAGAGCGTCGCGCCCGTCGTTGCCGCGGAGGCGTCGAGAATATCGTTGCCGGCGTCGCCGTGAGCCGTGCCGTTTGCGCCCTTGAGCTCGATGGTATCGTTGCCATCGCCGCCGAAGCCATTGCCGGTTGCGCCGTTTAGAATGATATGATCGTCACCCAGGCCGCCGTACGCGAACTCGTTGATGCTATTGAGGTTGAGGATGTCGCCGCCGTCGCCGCCGTACGCGCTATCAGCGTCGCCCAGCAACGTCAGCGTGTCGGCGCCGCCAAGCCCCTGCAGGAAGGCGTGACCTAAATTACTCGTGGTCATGGTGTCGCTTTGGGCGCTGCCATTCGCACTCAGGATGCCGCTGTAGGTATCGCCTGTTGCGGCGCCGCCCGCCGACTGGGTTCCGAGATCGAGGATCACGCCGCCCGCAGCAAGCAAAGTGTCGGAATAATCGATGACGTCGTTGCCATCACCGGTCACAGTATCGTTTCCGGCTCCCGGCGCGAAAATATCGACATCGGCCTGGGCCGCAGCCGTCTGATTCTTGTCGGTCAGCGTGTCGTTGCCATCGCCGCCAATCAGCGTATCGCCGCCGGTGCCGCCGTAAAGCGTATCGTCACCAGCGCCGCCATCAAGGCGGGAGGCTGTGGTCGCCAAAGACCCGTCAAGAATATCGTTGCCAGCTTCGCCGCGCGCGATGCCGTTTGCACCCTTGAGTTCAATGGTATCGATGCCGTCGCCGCCGGACGCATTGCCGGTCGCGCCATTGACGACGATATGATCGTCGCCGAGCCCGCCGACCGCGAACTCGTTCGCTCCGTTGAGCGTAATGGTGTCGTTGCCATCGCCCCCGAAGCCTTGGTCGAAAACGCCAAGCAAAGTGATCTGATCGATGCCCGCAAAGCCGGCAATAATGGCATGGCCGATCGTTGCCGAGGACGTCAGCGTATCGCCCAAACCGCTCCCGTAGACGTCGCGAACACCGGTTAACGTATCGCCCGCCGCTGCGCCGCCGGCGCGTGCGGAGGCTGTCGACGCGGACAGATCGACCGTCACGGCCGCCGCCGCATCGGTATAATCCATGAGGTCGATGCCATCGCCGATCACAGTATCGTTGCCGGCACCCGGACGGAACGTGGCCTGGGTCGTCGCGCCTGCCGCGCCGCCGTGAATGAGGGTGTCGTTACCGTCACCACCTGAAAGGAAGTCTGTGCCGCCGCCACCGTTGAGGGTGTCGTCACCCGCAAGACCTACAAACTGGTTGGCGCCCGCATCTCCGGTCAACGTGTCGCCGAACGCCGTGCCGACAAGATTTTCGATACTGATAAGCGTGTCGCCATTTGCAGGTCCACCCGAAGCGGTATGGAGAGCGAGATTGATACTGACGCCCAATGTTTTCGAATTGTCGTAATAAGCCCAATCGCTGCCGTCGCCACCATCGAGAATATCGGCCCCAGCGCCGCCCTTGAGGATGTCATTGCCGGCGCCGCCAAAAAGCTTATCTTTGCCCAATCCGCCTTCGAGAAAATTGGCGTTGCCATCGCCCGTCAAAATGTCCGCGAAATTGGTGCCCTTGATGTTCTCGATGTTGACAAGCGTGTCGCCGTTGGCCTGGCCGCCGCTGCCGGTACCAAGCGCCAAGTTGACGATCACTCCTGTGACAGTCGAACTATCATAATACACCCAATCGCTGGTACCGGCGCCACCGTCGAGAACATCTGCGCCGCCGCCACCAACCAGCACGTCGTTGCCGGCCCCGCCATTGAGATGGTCTTTGCCCGCGCCGCCGTCGAGCACGTTATTGCCGCCGTCGCCCGTAAGGGTATCGGCGAAGGCCGTACCTTGAATATTTTCGATGTTGACGAGCGTGTCGCCCTGCGCCGCACCGCCGATCCCAACGGCTCCGGTGACCAGCGAGACGGTGACACCCGCGGTCGCATCGAAAGCATAAAGCGCCCAATCGTTGCCGGTGCCGCCATCGAGATGGTCTGCGCCCACGCCGCCATGCAATTGGTCGTTGCCATCGCCGCCGTACAGGTTATCGGCGCCGTTGCCGCCAACCAGAGTATCGTCACCGGCCAAGCCAAAGAGATCGTCGCGGCCAGCCAAACCTTCGATGAAATCCGAGAGAGCCGTGCCGTTCAAAATATCGCGAAGGTCGGTGCCCTTAATCTTTGCCACGGCCAGTGCTCCACTCAATTTACCGGCGTCAAGATGACAGCATTGCCATCGTTGTCATTCCGAACAATCAGCCTACCACATTCACGTCAGGGCTACTCTCGTAATTTGGGTGAAGCAGTTACCCGTTATCGCGCGAAACCGGCCGCAAATGTATAACAGGCGCGCCGGTCGGCGACGAGCCTCACGCCCGGCCGCAAAGGTCGCCGGACGGTCTGATAGTCGAAGGTCTGACGATGCCGTAATTGCGGTTTTAGACCGGGCGCCTTAAGCGATAAAATCGATGAAGCTCGCGTAGTTCGCCGTGTTGAAGGCGTCGTCCAGATGCGCGATGGCGACAGGTGCATATCCTTTGCCACTGCCGTCGCGATCAAAGAACAGCATGCCGATGTCGGCGACGTACATAAAGGTCGGTGTTGCCAGCGTCGCTACGGGACCCTGCACATTCGAGAACTGCGTATAAGCAAAATCGACGACGTCGGTTGGCTTGATCCCAAATTCCGCTTTCGAGACTTCGACGCGGTCTTCCGCCCCGAAATACCAGATATTGTCGAAGCCCTTTGCGTATTGCAGTTGGAAGGTCTGAACGCCGGTGGAGGCGCCCAACTCGAACGTGCCGCCGATGAGCCAATCGAGACCGTCGCCGCCAATGATGTGCTGACCATTGCCTGCCGCTTCGATGGTGTCGGAGCCCTTGCCACCATCGATTTTCAGACCATCCGCGGATATGCCCTTGCCCGTCAGCGGATCGATACCCTTACAAATGATGTGATCGGCGCCTCCACCCCCGTCGACGTCGGTGCCTACGTTCTCGAAGCTATCGTCAAAAGCCGTTCCGACGATTTTCTCGATGCTCCAATACCGGTCGCCAACCACGACGCCCGAGCCTTGCACGCGCTCCGCGCCGCCGAGCGTCGTGTCGGCAGCCAGCGCGATGGTGATGCTGGTTTTCAGTTCGGAATAGTCGGCGATATCGTAGCCGGTACCTCCGAGAATAGAATTGCTGCCACCGGTGCCCGGATGCAAAACGTCGTCGCCGTCGCCGCCGTACAGCCAGTCGCCGCTGGAGCCGCCAAAGAGCGTGTCGTTGCCGCCGAGGCCATACAGGAAGTCGCGCTCGTCGCCGCCGTAAATGGCATTGTTACCGGAGCTGCCCATAATCAGGTCTGAGAATTTGGTGCCGATGACGTTCTCGAAATTCAAGATCGTATCTGGGGCCTGACCGGTCGCACCGCCGAGCCCTGCATAGAGATAAACGCTGACACCGTCGATCGAAGCGCTGCTGGCCATGCTCGCATAAGACAGCGTATCGATGCCAGCGGCGCCGTTCAGATAATTGACCCCGGTACCGCCGTCGATTTTGTCATTACCGATGCCGCCGTAGATCGTGTCCTTGCCGGTGCCGCCAAAGAGCAGGTCATTGCCGTCTTCGCCAAAGAGGATGTCGACGCCATCGCCGCCGTACACGACATCATCGCCGAGCCCGCCGTAGAAGATATCGTCGCCAGACCCGCCATCGAGGACGTCGTTGCCGGCGTGGCCGTATATGGTGTCGTCGGCCGCTGACCCGATGATATAATTCGAAGCATCAGTTCCGATCAGAATCTTTTTAATGGCCATGGCAGCTCTTTCCTCGGGTATCGGTCACATGGCAGAAGTCGCTGCCGCAACGATGAGCGCGCGATCACGTTCAATAGTCCGGCCGTTTCGGGCCGGATGCTGACTCACGAGATCTTTCCGAAGTGTAGCTAGAGTTTCTTACCGGCCTTTTAACAGCAGACACAAAACGGTCCGTCAGCGCTATTTCGTTAAAAAATGGATGAAAAATCTATGAACGAAAGTGCATACGCAAACGGCCGGACCCAAAGGTCCGGCCGTTCGTTCACAACACCCTATTGCGCCGGCGATCTCAACCCTGAGGCTGAGGCTCCATGCCGCCCGAGGGCTCGCCGCGCGGGCGTGCCTGACGGCCAGCAACCGGGACGGCCGAACCTGTAGGACCGCGCGAACTGTCGTCGTCCAATTTACGCGTCACGGGATTGCCGGCCATCAAGCCTTTGATTTCTTCGCCCGTCAGGGTTTCGAACTCGAGCAGCGCCCGGGCCACAGCTTCCAGCGACTCACGCTTCTCGGTCAAGATCTTGCGCGCCTCTTCGTTGGCCTGGCCGACGATGCGGCGCACTTCCGCGTCGATTTTTTGCGCCGTAGCCTCCGAGACGGTCTGCTGGCGGCCCATCGACATGCCGAGGAACACTTCTTCCTGATTGTCGGCGTACAAGACCGTGCCAAGCTCATCGGAATATCCAAAGCGGGTCACCATCGCGCGTGCGGTCGCCGTCGCCTGCTGGATGTCACTGCTGGCGCCCGACGTTATGTTCTCCTTGCCAAACACCAGTTCTTCGGCAACCCGCCCGCCCATCATCGATGTCAAACCGGACGTGAATTCGATGAACTTCTTGGAATAGCGATCGCCCTCCGGCAGGTACATCACCAACCCTAAAGCGCGGCCTCTCGGAATGATGGTCGCTTTGTGGATCGGATAGCCCTTGGGCACCGACATACCGACCACGGCGTGGCCGGCTTCGTGATAGGCGGTCAAGGTTTTCTCTTCTTCCGACATGACCATCGACTTGCGCTCGGCACCCATCATGACCTTGTCCTTGGCGTCTTCGAGCTCTGCCATGGTGACGAGCCGCTTGTTGCGGCGCGCTGCCAGCAAGGCCGCTTCGTTGACGAGGTTGGCGAGGTCAGCACCCGAGAAGCCCGGCGTGCCGCGCGCAATGATGCGGGCATCGACATCGGGCGCCAACGGCACCTTCTTCATATGAACTTTAAGAATTTTCTCGCGGCCCCCGACATCGGGGTTCGGCACGGTGATCTGGCGGTCAAAACGGCCGGGACGCAGCAAGGCTGGATCGAGCACGTCAGGCCGGTTCGTGGCGGCGATGATGATGATGCCTTCGTTGGCTTCAAAGCCGTCCATTTCAACCAGCAACTGGTTGAGGGTTTGCTCACGTTCATCGTTGCCGCCGCCAAGACCGGCGCCACGGTGACGACCGACAGCGTCGATTTCGTCGATAAAGATGATGCAAGGCGCATTCTTCTTGGCTTGTTCGAACATGTCGCGGACGCGCGAGGCGCCAACGCCGACGAACATCTCGACGAAGTCGGAACCCGATATTGTGAAAAACGGCACGTTGGCTTCGCCAGCAACCGCACGAGCAATCAAGGTCTTGCCTGTTCCTGGCGGACCAATCAGCAACGCCCCGCGCGGGATGCGGCCTCCGAGACGCTGGTACTTCTGCGGATCGCGCAGAAACTCGACGATCTCCTCAAGATCTGATTTCGCTTCATCGACCCCGGCCACGTCGTCGAAGGTCACCCGGCCGTGACGCTCGGTCAAAAGTTTTGCACGCGACTTGCCAAAGCCCATGGCCCTGCCAGACCCGGACTGCATCTGGCGCATGAAAAAGATCCAAACGCCGATGAGCAACAACATCGGGAACCAGCTCAGCAACATGCCGGCAATCGATTGCATCTCGTCTTCAGCGGGCCGGGCCTTGAATTTCACGCCCTTCTCGCGAAGTTTCGAAACGAGGTTGGGATCCTCAGGCGCGAACGTGGAAAATCCGGCCCCTGCCACGCCAGCGTCACGGAACGTACCCGAAATCCGATTGCCTTGAAGCACTGCTTCCGAGACGGTGCCCTTTTCGACGGCGTCGAGAAACTCTGAATAGGTGATCTCGTTGGCCCGTAGCGCCCGGCCGGTATTGCTGACCAAATTGTAAAGCGCCAGCAGCAGGACGATGAGAGCGGCCCAGATTGCAAGCTTCTGATAATTCGGGTTCATTTCGAATCCTAAGAGCGCCGGCCACAATTGACTTAAAGCGCAAAAAACGACGGAGCAGACCCCACGGCGGTCCGTTAACATAGGTGCCAGCGGCCGCCTGCACAAGCAGGGTTGGCTAAGAGATTCTGTCTCACAAAATGCCAGCAACCACCTTGCAAGGACGTTGCAATGGTCGTGCCCACAGCCGTTTCGGACCTCAACTCGACCGTAAAATCAAATCGTTCGCGGCACATTCCGTCTTAATCGTGAAAAACCTCTGTTTTCAATCGCAACTGCCGAGATCTGAAAACGGGCGCGCGGCAAAACAGCAAGCAAAGCCCTCTGCCGCTAGGCCGTCCGCGACGTACCCAAAAAGCGGCGCGGCAACGACCGTATCGCCGCGCCATAAGCCAGGGACGCTGACGGTCGCCCGTTTGGGCCCGCTGAAGTTGCAGCAACCCGTCTTGCTCAAATACGAAACCCCTTCTGGACCCAACGCTTTGACCGTTAATGTTTCAGAATGTGCCGAGCCGCTTGTGACGGTAAACCGATGATCCCATTTGATGGTTTGACCGGGACGTACCTCGGCGGTGGGTAAAGGGCTGCGGCCGTATTCGCGCGTCATCATCAGCCGTCCCGCGGTGCCGTCACTAAAGACCGTGCCTGCTAGCGTCAAACCAAGTGGCGATTGCCAGCCCCGCCCGATCGTCATGGCTTCGAGCTGTCCGAGCGAAACGGCTTGACTGCCACCGCCACCGATCGCCGCCAACAGCCGCACCAGAATTCGCAGGCGGATCTCTTGGGGTAACTCAAGGAGCTTGTCCCATTCGATTTCGGCAAATCCAAGATCGTCGATACGCATGGCGTCGCCGGCGGCGCGTGCCAAATAGCCGGTTGTCCAATCAAGCGCATCTCGCGCACGCCCGAGACGCTCCGCGCTCAGCGCGATATGATTTTGGACAAGCCCGATGCTATCGAGAGCGCTGCTCGCCGCACGCAGCCGGCCGCGCTCGAATTCAACCGTTACGTTTCCGGGGTCATCGATCCACTTTAAGCGCCGCGCACGCAAAAAAGCGATGAGATCGCGCTTTGACGTTTTGAGCAACGGTCTCAGCAAACAAAGGTCTCCGGCTAAAGGGCTGGCTCGGCGCATCGCCGCAAGGCCATCGACGCCGCTGCCGCGCGCCAACCGCATCAGCAAGGTTTCAGCTTGGTCGTCTTGGGTATGGCCGGTCGCGAAAGCTTGCCAGTGGTTGCCCTTGAGATGCTCTGCGATCAACCGGTAGCGCGCCTCGCGCGCAGCGGCCTGCAAGCCAGTTTTCGGCTTGCCACCTGCCCAATGCACCGTCGCATGCGGAAATCCCAGCGCTTGCGCGGCTAACGCCACGGTCGCGGCTTCAGCCGCAGATTGGGCACGCAAACCGTGATCGACCGTTACGACCGAGAACGACGGCGCATCGCCGCCACGCGAAACTTTCCAGCCGGCGGCGAGATGCATCAGCGCGACTGAATCGGGCCCGCCCGAAACAGCCAGCACGACGTGACGATGCGGCAGGAAGGACGTTTCGAACTCGGCGGCGACGGCTTCGAGGTTCAATGAATGCTTGCCGTCGCCGGACATGTCACGGGCAGCCGACCCGCAGACGCTCTGACTGAGCGCGCGATTTGATGCTGGCCGGAGCGTTGGGAAATTTCGTCGACAATTCGGAATACGAAGAACAAGCAGCGTCCTTCTGGCCTAAGCGATCAAGCGACATCGCCAGCTTCAACAGACTGTCCGGCGCCTTGGCGCTTTGGGCATAGGACTGATAGCCCTTCAGAAACGCGCCGGCCGCGGCCTTGTATTGACCGCGCACGAAATGGCTTTCACCCAGCCAATATTGGGCATTGCCGGCAAGCGCGTCCGCTGGAAATTTTTTGAGGAAATCATCAAACGAGGCTTCGGCCGCGCCGTAGTCTTTTTGCAACAAATAGCCGTAAGCGGTCTCGTAGAGCTGCTTGGGATTGTCGCCACCTGCTGGCGGTGGCAAGGCGGCCGTCGTGACCGGCGGTGCGCCGGCGCCCGGTGCGCCCGCGACCGGCGGCAACGGATCGGATGAAATCATGCTGCCGATCGCATCTGGATTTGGCGTCACCGTCGTCGAGCCAAAGGATGGCGGCGATTGAGCTGCGACCGCGGCCGGTGCGGCCGGCGCGACGTCCGAGCGGCGCGGTACCCCGCCCATACTTCTCACCTGATCCTGCAACTGCTGGACCTGCGTCGAGAGATTGCGAACTTGTCCTTCAAGCGCATCAACGCGTCCGCCGTCGGTGCCGGGTGACCCGGAGGCGCGGTAAGCGGGCGAGGATGACGAGGCTCCAGACTTGGCTAAGCTTTCCAGCGTGCCGACCACCACTTGCATGTCGACAAGCTGCTCTTCGAGCGTATCGACGCGGGCTTTCAGTCCACCTTCGTTTCCGGAGCCCGCAGCGGCGGCGGCGGCCGGAGCGGATTTTGGTGGCTTGGCCGGTTTTGCATCCTGAGCTGTCGCTGACAGCGCGAACAGCCCCAGCACCGCCATCCCGACGGCGCTGGCCGCCGCGACTTGAAATGGACGATTGAACCGCAAGGCGCGCATCACAGGTGATTTCTCCAGACTATCAGAACCAGACGACCATACATTTCGTCTGGGTTTTCTTTCAAGGGGCGCGGCCGCTGACCGGCGCACCGCGATACGGTGATATTTGCCAACACAAATCCCACTTTGGCAAGGCGACGCAAACGTTGCAAAGAGGATAAGCCACCGGTTTGGGTTCTACTATTAACGGGTTAGCGGCCGGGCGCTGACGGGCTGTGAAACCTCGGCATCTTTGCGGCCCGAAAGCCCGCGCCCGCCCAACCCCGACAAACCTTGACCTTGAGCGAAACTTACCAAGGTTTCGACATGCCTGTTCTGGGCCTGACACTGCTGCGTCCGGCAGGTCGCGACAGGATCGCGATCGCCGCGCGCGTCGAGTACGATTTGCTCGCCAAGAAGCCCGGCCTCGACGAGTTTGTCGCGCACCGCTTCAGCCCGCTTTTGCGATAGCGCGGCGTTATCATCGCTGCTGCCACCGTCGTCGGCTCTGCTGATGACCGTGATCTTGACGTTCGAGCGCGCTTTCAACCAGCGCGCTTGCGTTTCGAGGGCGGCGCGCGCCCGGCCCCCGATCAATGCGCTATTCTCGGCAAAAAACACGCGGTCACCCGTTGCTGTCAGAAAAGCCCGCCGAAGCCTGGCGTTCTGCTCGTCTGTCTCGGTACGGCGGATTGTTGGATTGGCGACCCGGGATTCCACAGGCGCATTTGTCCGCACTTCAATGGGCGCAGATGGGGGCGCAGATGAGGGCGCAGACGGACCGGAATCTCCGTCATCGGTATCGGCATCATCGCTGTTGCGCAATTTTTCCAAAGCCCGCTCGGCAGACTGTGCCGCTGTCGAACGCGGATAATTGCGCATGACGCGTTCAAAGAACTGCCGGGCCTCTTCAGGCTGCTTGTCGGAAAGGGCGTCGTAGCCGTTTTGCAGCAGTTGGGCTGCGGGTTCAGTCGGTACGTTCTGGCCGGCCAAAGCCGGCACGGGCGAGAAGGGCCCAACACAGGCCAACACGGCGACGGCGAACGTCAGACCGGCACACCGCCTCAACCACTGCCTCGTTACATCAATGCGCAACATCTTTACCTACCGCCGGACGATCCCGCTAAAGCCCGAGGACACCCGTGTTGTGGGCCGTCAATAGGGCTAAACTATGCCTGAAGGCGCCGGCTTAGCGGCCCGCCAAAACTCAGAAAAACCAAAACGGCGGAACCAAAGCACCGCCGTTTCACCAGGTCTTGTCTCGATAAAGGTGGCCGGCTCAGCGCTGCGAAACCTGACCGCCCGTATTCAAGACCGTCTGGGCGCGGCGGTTTTGAGACCAGCACGAGATGTCGTTACAGACCGCGACCGGACGCTCTTTGCCGTAAGAGATGGTGCGAATGCGCGAAGCGTTGACACCGTTCGACGCCAAGTAGTTGCGTGTCGTCGTGGCGCGTTTGGCGCCGAGCGCGATGTTATATTCGCGTGTGCCGCGCTCGTCGGCGTGACCCTCGATGGTGATGGTGTATTGCG
Organism: Hyphomicrobium sp.; assembly: GCA_031365865.1. Classification (GTDB taxonomy): domain Bacteria; phylum Pseudomonadota; class Alphaproteobacteria; order Rhizobiales; family Hyphomicrobiaceae; genus Hyphomicrobium_B. The sequence goes on from JANLYX010000089.1 coordinate 99,659, forward strand.
GATATTGCTGTAGCCACTGCGCCTGCTTGGCGAGGGTCTGGGTGGCTTCCGGAGTGAGGTCAACGCTATCGGTTGAAAAGTAAACGATATCACCGACGTTCTGGGTGAAGTCGCGCTGCGTGCCGGGCGACGCCGAGCCGAACTTGCCGTTGCTGCCGTTAAGCGCGCCTTCCGGCGTCAGCTCCTTGTTGGCGCATGCACCGAGCGACAGCGTCAATGCCGCTATCATCGTCCAGCGCATCCATGTCGTTCCCGCATTTAAGGCCGGCATCCCTCATATCCTTCTCGAGTTCGGCCGAATGCGCTGTTCGCAAAGCCAGCAGGGCCGCAATTCTATATATGCTGGAGACGGTCTAACCCGGCCTTCCGCCGAAAATGTGGCCGATTCAACGCCTCACGAGATATGCTGTCGCAGGATCAGACCACGAAACCGCTGATTCGGCCATTGCGGCTCAAGTGGCTTTGTTTCAGGTCGCTGGCGACAAATTTTGAAGCCGGCTAAATCCGCCCTTGAGGCGTCCTCCTGGCTGCAACTGCAATGCGCTGCCAAGACATGAAAAAAGCCCACCGTTAAATTGCATGGACTTAAACGCGTAGATATTTGGACTTAAAAACGATTCAAGACCGAGATGATGGCGATACATACCGCCAGCAACTCGGTCTTGTTGAATCTCTGGTCTCGAAAGACCAGAGGCACAAAGTCGCTTAGCGTGCGACTTCGCCAGCCGGAGCCGGAGCGCCGAGCTTCATTGGGGTATGTTCTACTTCACGGCGGCAAGCGCCGAGAGCAACTGCCGCGACGAGCGTGGCGATAATGATTGCGCCCTTCATAGTGTAGTCTCCTTATGTTGTCCGTGGCTTACGCCGTTTAGATTTTTCGTCTCAGTAATTAGCGTGCGACCTGACCCGTCGGAGCCGGACCGCCAAGCTTCATTGGCGTATGTTCAACTTCGCGACGGCAAGCGCCAAGCGCCACAACCGCGATCACCGCTGAAATAACGATCAGCCCCTTAACACCCTGCATAGTCATGTCTCCTGATACGATTCCGGCGTAGGCCGTGCTCAATGGGGTACCTACGGATGGCGCTTCGATCAAGAACGCAGGTGTGTTTTGGACAGTTTTCCACCGACAGCGGTGCGAAAATGCAACTCATGTGGCCAGCTCCGGATGTGTCTGCATGTCGCAAAACTGCGTGCTCGGCAAGGTGCTGAAAGATCTTAACAAAACACTAACGCGTTGAAGCCGGCCCGAGGTTTTGTCCGCAGCCGCGAAAGTCCAAAAATCAATTCAGCAAGGGCGACCACGCTGGATCGGATCCAAAGCCCGGAGTGGCGACCTGCCGCTCGTTGTAACCGGTGAGATCGACGGAATGGATTCGCGGGCCGCCGTTGCCGCCTTGCGATTCCCGGAAGAACATCAGGACGCGGCCGTTGGGGGCCCAGGTCGGTCCCTCGTTATGGTAGCCCTCGGTCAAAACCCGCTCGCCCGTGCCATCCGGTTTCATCACGCCGATCAGAAAGCGGCCGCTGGCTTGCTTTGTAAAGGCGATGTAATCCCCGCGCGGCGACCACACCGGCGTCGAGTAGCGGCCATCCGCACCCGACAGACGGCGGACACCCGACCCGTCCGAATTCATGACGTAAAGTTGCTGAGAGCCCTCGCGGTCGCTTTCAAACACGATCTGGCGGCCATCCGGCGAATAGCTCGGCCCCGTATCGATGCCGTTCGATTGCGTCAGGCGGCGCGGCTGGCGGGTGCGCAGATCCATCTCGTAAATGCTGCTCTGGCCATCGGGCGTGCCGAGACTCATGACCACTTTCTGACCGTCGGGAGAAAATCGCGGCGCGAAGGTCATGCCGGGAAAGTCGCCGACCAGTTCGCGCTGTCCGGTCTCGAGGTTCATGATGAAAACGCGCGGCTGGTCGCGCGTGTAGGACATGTAAGTGATCTCTTGATTGGTAGGCGAGAAGCGCGGCGTCAATACCAAGTCCTGACCTTGGCTGAGCAGCCGGACGTTGGCGCCGTCCTGATCCATGATGGCGAGGCGCTTGATGCGTTTGTCCTTGGGACCGGTCTCGTCGATGTAGACGACACGAGTGTCGAAATAGCCTTTTTCGCCTGTCAAACGCTCATAAACTTGGTCGGCGATGAGGTGGCCGATGCGGCGCCAGTTCTGCGGCGTCGTCGCAAAGCGCTGGCCAGCAAGTTGCTTGCCCGACGTCACATCCCAGAGACGGAATTCCGCGCCGACTTTGCCGTCGCCGCCTTTGCTGATGCGGCCGACAACGAGAGCGTCAGCCCGCACCGTCCGCCAATCGGGGAAGCGCGGGGCCGCGTTGACATCGCGGATCTGCTCCAAAAACGAGGCGCGATCGAGCGGTTGGAATAATCCGGAGCGCTCGAGATCGGCTTGCGCGACGTTGGCGATATCGGCCGCGAGTTTTGGATCGTCGCCAAGAAAAAGTGGAATGGCGATCGGGATGGGGGCAACAACGCCGGTATCTTGCGTGCCGCGGAGTCCGCCTCCCGCCGATGGCGCAGCGCCGGCCGGCGTAGCGCCGCCAGACGGCGCGGCCGGTGCTTGCGGGGCGCGCGCTTGGCCGGCCAAACCGGGGCTCGGCGCAGGTCCCTTATAACTGTCGTCACCTCGCCCTTGCGCAAGAACAGGGTGACCGGCGAGCGCCATCCACATCAGCGCCGCGAGGACGCCGCGAGTCAGCTCGGCCGGGATATCTTTCATCGATATTTTCATTCCGCTCATTCGTACCTTGCTTGTGTCTTTTCGATGAAGTCGGAGTCCGATCTGTTCAACGCGTAAACATGGCAATTCAGCGAAGACCAAGGATATGCGGCCAATCGAAATCCCAAGTAATTTTACTCCATGCCCCGTATTTATCAGGCGGAAGTTGCAGCGGCGAACAGTTCTTTATGGCATTGACCGATGCCGATGCGGCGATCTGAAACAACGGCGTATTCTGGGGTTGCAGAACGACCGGTTCGCCCTCAATCGAGCCATCTTGATTGAGTTTCCATTCGACCGTCACGACCGGCGTGTCCAGCCCGCCGCCACCGCCGGGCATTTTCGCGCACCGGTAGAGCTGTGACTTGATCATGCCCTTCAGCAAATCCTGCTCGCGCGCCGACAGCACGGTGTCGTGCCCCGTCACTGTACCGGCTTCCTTGCCGACCGCGTTTGCGGTCTGACTGGAACCGGCCGCCTGCTGACCTTTCTTGGCCGGATCTTTGTCGAGCAAGGCTTTCGGTGGCGCATCGTCCGGCAGCTTATTGAGCAGCGCCGTGAGCTTGTTGGTGTCAAGGGCTTTCTTGGCCTCGTCTGCCTTCCTCTTCTCCTCGGCCAGCTTTTTCTTGGCTCGCTCGTCGGCGAGCTTTTTCTTCAAGGCTTGGGCCGCAGCTTTTTTCTTGGCTTCCTCTTCGGCTTTCTTTTTGGCCTCGTCTTCAGCCGCTTTCTTGGCTTCGTCGGCCTTGCGCTGGTCGTCGATTTTTTGCTCAAGCAGCTTCTGCTCCTCGGGCGTTGGACCGGGAGTGGGCGGCGGCGGAGGTGGCGGCTCCTCGATCTTGTTCGCGATCGGGTCGGGTTCCGGCGGCTTCACCGGTTCAGGCGGTGGTGGCGGTGGCTCGGCCTTGGGCGGCTCTGGCGGAGGTGGCGGCTCGACTTTGGCCACTTCCTGCGGCGGCGGAGGCGGCGGCGGCGTATCGGCGGGTTTCTTGGCTTCGTTCTTGCTGTCGTCGGTCGTTGGCTTTTCCTTGGCCTTGGTCTCGAGATGCTTGGCATCTTCGGCGCCCTGCTTCAGACGCAGAAACTCCGACGGCGTGATGATTTCCGCGCTGATCGAGGGTGTATCTGGAGGCGGCAGCTCATGCACGGCGCGCATGGACCAAAAGGCCCACGCCAGCAGCGTCACATGACACGCAAACGATATGATAAGCCCGAAGGGCACGGCCTTAGCGCCCCTCCTCCGGCACGGTGACGAACGAGATCTTGCTGAAGCCTGCGTCCTTGATCCGGCCCATGACCTTGGCAACCGCGCCGTAGGCCGCGACCGTATCGGCGCGAATGAAAATAGTTTCGTCGGTACCGCTCTTGGCGATGGCCTTGAGTTTGGGGCCAAGCTCATCGAGCTTCAAAATCGTCTCGCCGATGGCGACATCGCCGTTGGCCTTGACGACGACTTCGAGCGGCGGGCCTTTGGGTTGCGGCAGTTGCTGGCTCTTGGCCTGCGGCAAGTCGACGGGAATGCCACCCTGCAACATCGGGGCTGCGACCATGAAGATGATCAAAAGCACGAGCATGACGTCGACCATCGGGGTGACGTTGATCTCGCTCATGGGCGCATGACGCGTGCGCCGCCTGCGGCCACGTCCGCTACCGCCGCTGGCTTTGAGACTGGCGCCCATGGCCCTAGTTCCTCACATCGATCTGGCGCGATACGATAGCCGCGAATTCGTCCGAAAATGCGTACAAGCGCTGAGAAATCGCGGCGGAATCGGCTGAAAATTTGTTGTAGAAGATAACCGCCGGTATCGCCGCCATCAGCCCAAGGGCGGTTGCAAACAGGGCTTCGGCGATGCCGGGCGCGACGACCGCGAGGTTGGTATTTTTCGAAACCGCGATGGCCTGAAAGCTGGTCATGATGCCCCAGACCGTGCCGAACAAGCCGACGAACGGCGCCGTCGAGCCGACGGTTGCCAGGAACAACAAGCGGCGATCGAGCCGCTCCATTTCGCGGCTGATGGTGACATCCATGACTTTTTCAACGCGCAGCTGAATGCCGCCGAGCGCCCGGATGTTACCCTCGACCGAGCGCTTCCATTCCCGCATCGCCGCAACAAACAGCGCCGCCATCGTAATGGTGCGACCGCGCGAGAGACCGGCATAGAGTTCGTCGAGCGATTGGCCCGACCAGAACATGCCTTCGAATTTGTCGCTCTCGACGCGGGCGCGACGGAACGCGAATAACTTCTCGACGATGATGGCCCACGACCAGATCGACGCCAGGCCAAGCCCGATCATCACCAACTTGACGGCGAGTGCCGCTTGCAAAAACAATTCGAAAAAAGAAAAGCCCCCCGCGGAAATAGGTGCCACAGCGCCTTGGACAACATCAGCGGGATTCATTTCACCATCCGTCTTGTAATCGGCCGTCTTGTAATCGGCCGTCTTGTCATCGGCCGTCTTGTCATATCGTTGGCCGTCGTCTCGTAAACCCGTCATTGTGAGTGCACAGACACTCCGCGATTCTTGCGTGTGTCTGTCATCAAAAGGCGGCGGCCGAGCGGCCACAGTGTAGTGCGCGGGAAGTTGTTTGATGGCGTAGATGTGACGGCGCCCCAGCCGGCGGCTTGCCTTGGATACGCCCCGCAGCATATCCCGACCCAAGGACTCATCTTGTTGCCGTGCAATATGACGAAACAAGGGCCCCATCGTCTGTGTCTACAGGGGCTTGGTGGCCATTTATCCACGGCAAATGAGAGGCTTGGGCTGAGACCGAAGTGGTCCGGCAAACAAGCGCAACCTACTTACCGCCCGTTCGGCCTTGAAACGCGCCGCGAACGTTGTCGCTGAGGCGCAGAGGTTTGCCCGCCATCGACACCAGTACGACCGTCACTTCGGCCTCGAACAGGCGGCGGCCGTCGCAGGTGATGGTCTGGATGAGTGTCACGCTCGCGCCGCCGAGTTCCTTGACACGTGTTTGCACCTCCAACAGATCGTCCATGCGGCCGGGGCGGAGAAAATCGATCGTCATGCGGCGAACCAAGAAGGCGGCAGGCACTTTGCTGTCCGTGCCGTCGATCATGCGCCGCGCGTCCGTTCCAAGAAGACGCAGGAAATCTGTCCGCCCGCGCTCGGCATAGCGCACGAACGAGGCGTGATAAACGATGCCGCCGGCGTCGGTATCCTCGAAGTAGACGCGTACCGGCAAGATGTGGCTGCGGCCTTGCGGGTCGTCGATGATTCGGCCCGCGAGATCCGGCCATGATTTGGAATTGTTGGTCATTCTGACATTGTATGCCGCACCTTGGAGGCGTGGAACAAGTCCAACAATGTCGCGCGGCTTAGGCTGCCACGCCTCCACCAAGCTCGATGACCACGATCTCGGGGGGTGCGCCGAAGCGGATCGGATACATGGAAAGGCCAAGGCCCGCCGACACGATCAAGTTGCGATCGTCTTCGATGATATGACCGTAGGCGTAGCGATTGCGATAGCGCGAAGGAACGACAGGCGAATAACCAAACAGCCGTATCTGGCCGCCGTGGGTGTGACCCGAAATGGTCAGTGCGACCCGGGCCGGAATCTGCTGAAAAATATCCGGCTCATGCGCCATCAAGATAACTGGCGCGTCGTCGGTCACTTGGGCGAGGGTGCCAGCGACGTCGTGGATGCCGGTGTAGTCTTTTTTGCCGCGACTCTTGAACTGCTGGTACTCGTGCGGTTTTGGCCAAAACGCCCATTGATCGCCAAGTCCCGCCAACCAAAACGATTTGCCGTCCTTGATCAGCCGCACGGCCTTGTTCTCGTAGACGGGAATGCCCGCCGCTTCCAGCGCGAGACCTGCCGGCACCGGACCCTTGCGGCGTTTCTGGACTTCCGGGTCTTCCCACCAATCGTGATTGCCAAGTACGGCATGAACGCCGAGCGGGGCTTTGAGCCCGGCCAGAGCTGTTGCCCATTCGCTGTTTGGAACCCTTGTTCCGAAACGCGTGATCCCGTAGCCCGCAACGAAATCTCCGAGCAGCAACGTCACATCAGGCTTAAGCGAGTTTGTTTGCGCGACCAGCTCCTCGATGCGCTGCACCGACATCCAGGGATCGCAGGCATGCAGATCGGCGATGACGGCGACGCGCAACTTGAGATTGGGAGGCCAGCCGGCCGGCGTCAGCGAATAGCCCGTGACGATATCGCGGAACGGCTCGGCGAGCGCGTAGCCGCCAAAGGCCGTGCCGGTGACGCCAAACGCGGCCAGCGCTTTCAAAATGTCGCGGCGCGTTAACAAGAAATGAATGCCCTCTGCCGTCAGACCAACGAAACGATTCCTTACCTTAGCGGGGCAACTCTGGCAAAACCGTGAATATCGTCTGCGACGATGCGTACACGTTAGCCGGTTCAGGCGTCGCCGTCGCCGTTATCCTCGAAAATCGGCAGTTCCGGCGTTGCCGATCGCGCGGGCCCCGAAAGCCCGAGGTGTCTGTAAGCTTTCAAGGTCAAAACCCGGCCACGCGGCGTGCGCGAGATGAACCCCTGCTGCAAAAGATAGGGCTCGACGATTTCTTCCAAGGCGTCGCGCGGTTCCGAAAGCGCTGCCGCCATGGTTTCAATGCCGACGGGACCGCCTTCGTAGTTTTTGGCAATGCAGCCGAGATAGCGGTGATCGAGGGCGTCAAGGCCTTCGTTGTCGACCTCGAGCATCTTTAGCGCCTTGTCGGCGACGGCGGCGTTGATGACGGCCGAACCATCGACAGCGGCGAAGTCGCGGACCCGCCTTAACAACCGGCCGGCGATGCGCGGCGTACCCCGCGACCGCCGAGCAATCTCGCGCGCGCCGTCCACCGACATGACAGCGCCGAGCACGCGGGCGCCGCGCGCTACCACCAGTTCCAGTTCCTCGATCGAATAGAAATTCAGGCGCACCGGAATGCCGAAGCGATCGCGCAACGGATTGGTCAACAGCCCCGCCCGTGTTGTTGCTCCAATAAGCGTGAACTTCTGCAAATCGATGCGGACCGAGCGCGCCGCCGGACCCTCGCCGATCATGAGATCGAGCTGGAAATCTTCCATGGCCGGATAGAGGATTTCCTCGACAGCCGGATTGAGCCGGTGGATCTCATCAATGAACAGAACGTCGCGTTCTTCGAGATTGGTCAGCAAGGCCGCGAGATCACCGGCCTTCGAGATCACCGGGCCGGAGGTTGCCCGAAAGCCGACCCCCAACTCCTTGGCCATGATCTGCGCCAGCGTGGTTTTACCGAGCCCAGGCGGGCCGGCAAACAGCACATGATCGAGTGCATCGCCGCGGGCCTTGGCGGCTTGAATGAAAACCCTGAGATTGGCGCGCGCCTGTTCCTGGCCGATGAACTCGGCCAGCGATTGCGGGCGAATGGTCGCTTCGTAGGCGTCCGCTTCTTTTTTGGCGCTGGTGACGAGGCGGTCGGTCATGGTTTGTTCGTGGGGCTATTCGCGGGCCACGTCAAGAATTTCCAACCAAGTGTCATCCTCGGGCTTGTCCCGAGGACCCATGGCGACGCAATCTCATCCGTTGAATGAATCCTGATGTCCGGCTGAATCCGGCATGATTTTCTCGCTCCCGCTTACGCCGGAGTTCGTTGAACGATGGATCCTCGGAACAAGTCCGAGGATGACAGCGGTGGGTATGTTTCGAGCCCCGGAATGACGATGGGGATAGCCTGGCCATGACGGCGTGAGGCGATTAGCGCACGACTTTGGTCATCGGCTTGGGCGCGGCGACGAATTTGACGCCAAGCTCGTTCTCGCCGCGACGGACGATCTTGCATTCGTACATGACGCGGTCCATGCGCACGACCAGCTTGATGCGCTCCATCGTGCTGGCTTCCGACTTGAAGGGATTGTCCCAGCCGTCGCGCAATTCGAGCTTGGCGCCGGTCGTCGACATGTCGCGGATGTTGCAAGGCACTGACGAGACGGTGCCGTCGAAATAGATCTGAGCTGGAATGTTGGACGACCGGCGCGGCGCAAAGCGACTTTCGCCCGCAACCTTGGCCGCGTGGCTCATGGGGGCATATGCGTGGCTGTGCGCCCTGCGCCCAAAACCTTCCATTCGTTTTGCTCCGCTCGTCAAAGCCAATTCGTATAAGAAGCGGTCAGTATGGACTAAAACCAGTTAAGGTCGTCTTTACGAAACTCTTAACGGTTCGTAACTGACGCCGCTGCCCCTGATGGAGTTGCGATCAAACTCTCTCCGCTTGCATCCCCGGACGAGCGAACGCTGCGAAGCAGTTGAGCGAAGAGCCGGGGCCGCGTCGAAATCGAATTGGCGTTGGCGGTGCTTCAATCCATTGGACGTGGTCCCGGCTCTGCGAAATTGCGCACGTGCAATTTCTTCGACCGGGAATGCAGCCGTAGGTTTTCAAAGCCCGCGCTTCGAGGCTTGGATGGCGTGCTCAAGAGATTCGAGGAAGCGCGAGCGGTCCTGGCGGGTGAAGGCTGAATTGAAACCTTTGCTCTCGCCGGTCTCGCGCAAATGCTGCGATAAGTCCCGCATCGCCAGCGCCATGCCGATCGCGGCTTCGGTGAACGGCTTGCCGGTGTTGCCGATGGCATGCGCGCCCTTTTTCAGGCAGCGCGCCGCGAGCGGAATGTCCTGGGTGACGACAACGTCGCCGGATTTAATCGCCTCCGCGATCCAGTTGTCGGCGGCATCCGGCCCTTCGGCGACGACAACGCGTTTGACGCGCTCACCTTCCGGCAGGCGCATCCAGGAATTGGAAATGTAATGGATGACGAGGCCGTGACGGTCAGCGACTTTCAGGGCTTCGTCCTTGACGGGGCAAGCATCGGCGTCGATATAAATTTCGATCATTGCGGGCGGCCTTATTGCAGGCAGACTTATTGCGGGGAGCCGGGCTCGCCGAGTTCGCGCCCCAACCGGTCGAGTATGGCGGCTAGAGCCTCAGGCGCCGTGACGTGCGGCGAATGGCTGGCATCCATTTCGAAATACCGCCAGCGCTTGTCGGCTTTGGCCTTGCGGGCGAACGGCCCGAACATGTCGCCCGGTCCGATGCGCGTGCAATAAATGAAAGCGCGGGGAAGTTGCGTTTCGCCTTTGCTGAGCTTCAAGGGCGTGGTCATGGTTTTGAGCGGTTGGGCATGACGGCGCGGCGTGATCCAGGCGACGTCCTCGGGCGAGGTGTCCGGTGGTAACGGGTTCGATGGCACCGCCCAGCCTTCGCCGATTTTTTCGGCGCCCTCGAGCCAGCGAGCTTTTGATTCCGGCGTCGCAAGTTCGAGCATGGTGTCGCCGTTGGCGGGCGCGAAGGCGTCGAGATAAATGACGGCTTTGAGACGCTCTGGGATTCGGTCGGCGACGCCGGTCGCGACCAGGCCGCCGTAGCTGTGGCCGATCAGAAAAACATCGTGCAGGTCTTCGTGGAAGATCACCGAGACGATGTCCTCGATGTGGGTGTCCAAGGTGATCTCGGGATTTGCGAGATGGACACGCTCGCCGAGGCCGGTGTGCGACGGCGTGAACAGCGCGTGGCCTTGCGCGTGCAGTAGCGGATGCATTTTCTTCCACACGAACCCCGCCGACCAGGCGCCATGCGCGACCACGAACGTTGCCATGTGTTCTCCGTATGCTTTTTGCGGCTTTGGCTTTAACCGTCATTGTCCCGCGTCCGTTCCCGAATGTCGAGACGGCGGACTTTGACAGCAAGCGTGGTGAACGGAAAATCGTCCGCTAACCATAGGTTTTACTCGACAGCGCAACGCTGCTGTGCTATGTTTTAAGTATGGTCAGAAGTCTAGGTGGTCGAACTTTGAAAGGTTCGGGCGCCTTTTTTGTTGGCTACACCGTCATGCCGTTGCCGCGCATTCTCCCGGCAACCGTCATCCCGTTGCCGCGCATCGAATGCGCGGAGGAACGAACGGGATCCGGTCAAACACCAGGTGACAAAGAACCTTCGGCGCGATGGGTGACGTTCGCGGCCTGAGCGGTCCGAGCTAGGTTCAGGTGCAGATAGAGGCGTGGGGATGCGGGAGCGGATTTCTGCGGAAGCTTGCATGGATCCCGTCCGCCGGATCCGCTCGCCTTTAGCGAGCGGCGACGGGATGACGTTGTTGCTACCCCACCCGCACCACACTCTTACCCGCATACTTCGCAACGTCACCCAATTCGCCTTCGATGCGGATCAGCTGGTTGTATTTGGCGAGGCGGTCGGAGCGCGACAGCGAGCCGGTTTTGATCTGGCCGCAGTTGGTGGCGACAGCGAGATCGGCGATGGTTGAATCTTCGGTTTCGCCCGAGCGATGCGACATGACGGCGGTGTAGCCCGCGCGCTGGGCCATCGAAACGGCATCGAGCGTTTCGGTCAGCGTGCCGATCTGGTTGACCTTCACAAGAATAGAGTTGGCGGTGGCGGTCTTGATGCCTTGGGCGAGGCGCTCGGTGTTGGTGACAAACAAATCGTCGCCGACCAGCTGGCAGCGCTTGCCAAGCAAATCGGTCAAGATTTTCCAGCCCGCCCAATCATCTTCCGACATGCCGTCCTCAATCGAGATGATCGGGAAGCGCTTGACCAAGTCTTCAAGATATTTAGCGTTGGCCGCGCTGTCGAGAGATTTGCCCTCGCCAGCCAATTCGTACTTGCCGTTTTTGTAGTATTCGGTCGCCGCGCAATCGA
>JANLYX010000011.1:0-31456 GCA_031365865.1 Hyphomicrobium sp.
TTATGGATGAAGGACCCTGGCAAGCTCGTTGAAGCGCAGGGTTCGCTCTTTCTCTCCTATGTCGATTTGTGGAGCGGCTCGATGCTTCGGATTTTTGGAGAGGACGCCGATCCGGTCGTCCAGCCCGAGCCATCCGACAACCGCTTCAAGGACCCGGAGTGGTCGTCAAATCCCTACTTCGATTTCTGCAAGCAAGCCTATCTTCTCACGACGCACTGGGCGGAGGACCTGCTGCGCCAGACCGATGGTCTCGACGAACGTACGCGCCACAAGGTGGAATTTTATTTCCGCCTATTTTCGAGCGCCATGTCGCCATCGAACTTTCCCATGACCAATCCCGAGGTCGTGCGCGAGACCTTTGCCTCCAATGCCAAAAATCTGGTGCAAGGCTTGAGGCATCTCGTCAGCGACATGGAGAAATCCGGCGATCTCTTAAAGATCAGCCAGACTGACACCGAAGCCTTCGAAGTCGGCCGGAATCTTGCGGTTACGGCAGGGAAGGTTGTTTTTCAGAACGAAATCTTCCAGCTCATTCAGTACGCGCCTGCCACCGGGAAGGTGCGCGAGGTGCCGCTTCTGATCGTGCCCCCTTGGATCAACAAATTTTATATTCTGGATCTCACACCCCAGAAGAGCTTTGTGAAATTTGCGGTTGATCAGGGCTTCACAGTCTTTGTCATCTCGTGGGTGAACCCGGACGCGCGTCTCGCGCATAAGACCTTCGAGGATTATATGATGGAGGGGCTCTTGGCGGCGGCGGGTGCCGTCAAGCGTGAGTCGGGGATCGAAAAAATCAACGTGCTCGGCTATTGCATCGGCGGCACTCTCTTGGGATCGGCGCTGGCCTATCTCGCCGCACGCGAAGAAGAGCCGTTCTGTTCGGCAACATTCCTGACGACACAGCTCGATTTCTCGATGGCTGGCGATCTTGCAATCTTCACGAGCGATGCGCACCTCGTGTCACTCGAGGAGACGATGGCCGAGCGCGGCTACCTCGACGGCTCCCGTCTCGCAAACGTCTTCAACATGATGCGGCCCAAGGATCTCATTTGGCCGTACATCGTCAACAATTATCTCCTCGGCAAGAAGCCGTTTCCGTTCGATATCCTCTACTGGAACCAGGACGCGACGCGTATGCCGGCCGCAAACCACACGTTCTATTTGCGCGAATTCTACGGCGAGAACCGGCTCGCCAAGGGCGAGATGGTGCTCGCTGGCATCAAGCCCAATCCGAAAGACGTGAAGTCGGCAACCGGCGGTCTCGCGACCAAGGAGGACCACATCGTGTTCTATTTGAGCGAATTCTTCAGCGAGAACCGTCTCGCCAAGGGTCAGATGACGCTCGCTGGCATCAAGCTCGACTTGAAGAAGGTAACGCTGCCGATCTACGAACTCGCGACCAAGGAGGACCATATCGCTCCCGCGAGATCGGTGTTCATCGGCTCGCGCTTGTTCGGCGGTCCGGTCGAATTCGTGCTCGCAGGCTCCGGACACATTGCTGGAGTCGTCAATCCGCCCGAGAAAGTGAAGTACCAGTTCTGGACCGCCCCCGGCGCCGCGACCGGCACCTTCGAGCCCGGCACCTTCGAGCAATGGATGGCGATGGCCAAGGAGCATCCAGGATCGTGGTGGCCGCACTGGACAGAGTGGCTGGCCAAGTATTCGGGCGGCTGGACCGCCCCACGCGAGCCGGGCGCGAGGCTCGGCGTGATCGAAGATGCGCCGGGCAGTTACGTCAAGAATAAGGGGTAGATGGCAGGCTACGCTTGATACCCGTATGACACCTGCCAATTGGCATGTCGGATTGTGGCCCCAGGCTGAGATGGCGTCGCCACCGCGTTCCGGCGAAAGATGGGGCCCCGCCTTGCGCGCCAGGTTTGCTTGGATAGTGCGGTTGGATCACGGATTCGAGCGCGGACCACGGCACCACTGCCGACATCTCAGCGAGGAAAACCTCGCGCTTGGTGCGCATCTTCTTTGCAGCATAGTCAAGCGACGAAAATGAAAGCTAGCTCATGGCGCCCCCCCTCGAATCAATCGTTCGAGTGTGCCATCATCGCTTGAATTGCAATTTTAATTCGCGCCTGCTTCGATCGATCCGGGTGCAAGCAACTGGGCAGTGAATCGACACATCGCACATGCTGCACTTCTCCGTCTCACCTGCGTGAGTCTTGCGGGAGTGGGTCCCGCACGGTGCTGAACTGATGGGCAGACGTTGCAACGGGCGGCCCAATAACAGGTTGATATTGCTACAGTTCAGTTTCGTTCTGCGGTCTTTTAATCAGAGGGTCGTCGGTTCGATCCCGACCGGGCTCACCAATTTATTCAGTGGGTTTCAGTTCCCCGCAAGCGCGCAGCTTGCTAAGTTTTGCGCGGCGGCTCCGGATTTGCCGGTCGAGGCGCCGCCAAACGTGTGCAACTGCAAGGCGTTGGGTGCTTGGCTAAAAAACTAATTGCCGTTGCCAAGTCCGATGGTCAAACGCGCGCCGGCTTTGAGTTCCCAGAGATCGTCGGTGGCGACCAAGGAAGTCGCATCGACGACGGGGTTGTTGTCGGCCGTGTGGGCGGTGCCGATATCGGAAAAATAATCGGCCTCAACGAAGGTTTCGAGGCGTGCCCCCTGCCAGGGTTTGAATTTGAGTGCCGCGCCCAGCTGGCCGCGAAAGCCGACGCCGGAGTCCCGGCCTGAAAGCTGAGCCGCAAAGGGGTCGGGGCTATTGTTGGAGAACGACGTGAACGAGCCACGGACGTTGTAGCCGTAAAGACCCGCACCCACGCGTCCAACCAGTGCAATTCCCGGCGCGACCGTGATTTCCGGTTCGAGCGCGAACAGTGCGCCGTACAATCTTGATTCGACGTCGGCGTTGCGTTGAACGGTACAGCATCCGCCGACTTTGGAAACGGTATCTTCATCGCCAAAACGGATGAAGGGCGAAAGTACCCACGTCACTGACGACGTCGCGCTCAATATGCTGTCGCCCTCAAATCGTAGGCCACCCTCCCACGTCCTGCGCGAAATCGTCGAGAGGCCATCGAGCCCACCGCCGCCGATGGCGCTCCCATCCACGCTCTTGAGCGATGTCGAAATCAGCGGTGGCGCGCTACTAGCAGCACTGTCGCTTGCATCGCTGTAAGTGACATAAATCTCAGTCCGGTGGAATGGCAACGGCGGCAGGTAGCGCTGAGCGCTGGCAAAGCCGATCATGCCGCCCACGAACCAGCCATCGTCCGGTGAAACGAGAACATTGGCAAAAGATGCCGCCGTTGCGTTGGTGCCGTGACCAATGACATCGGGCCCTTCTTGATGAAGATACCCGCCCTCGACCGACACGTAAATTCCATCCGGTCCAACGGGCGCCAAGCCCATGTCGGCATGAGCTAACGTGCCCGCCGAGATCAGGCCAAACACTGCTGCCGCACATGCCAAACAGTTGGAAATCTTCACGCCGCAAACCCCCGCACACGGACAATAGGCGGTATTCTAATTCGCCACGGCGGGATATGTCGAGAACGGACGGTGTAATCTCAATATCAACTGTGAAAATGCAGTATTTTTGCAACAAATTCGGTTGGCGGCCTGAAAAATGGCAACAAATCCTGGCCCATCGGAGATGCCAAAGGGGGCTGACTTCAGCTGGACCTCAGGCTCGGCCTAAAGCAGCCCCTCGTGATTTTCGATTTGGGGCATGATTGGGAGCAGCGGCCAACCGGACGTCAAACTCGGATCGGCGCTCTCGCTGTGCGAGATTGAGGGATCGAATGGCTCCGTGAGGCTCGTCAAAACGATGTCCGATGGCAGTTCAGTGCCGCAAACCGGCGCAAAGGCGAAGCCATCGCCATCTGACGTAACAGGCGCGCTTTGCTCAACCTCGGCCATCACGCTGTGATTTTGGCTGCTGTGATTGCCGTCGTCTGCAGGCTGCAGCAGCTTGATTGTCAGCGTGCCGTTGGCGACGTCATGATCGTGATCCTCGACGCTGTAGGTCAACGTGAATGCGACCGGAACGGCGTCACCGCTGCCGTCCTCGCGGTCATCTAAATTGTTGCTATTTTCGTCCGTGGCTGACCCGTCCGAACTGGAATCGCCGGAGCTATGATGCGAGCTGTGATCGATGCTCGCAAGCTGGGTCAATTTATAAGCACCGCTGACGGCATCCGTCAGATCGATTTTCAAGATCTCGACGTTGCCTTGGCTTATGACGATCTGATTGCCTGAGCCAGTCTGGCTGAAGTTTCCGTCCGCGGGTAGGATCACGGAGCCGAGTGCGATGTGTCCGGTTACATCGGCGCCATAACTATGGGTCAGAGTTCCAGTGACAATAGCGCATACGCCGCTTCCGTCATCGCCGCTACTGCAGCTGTCGCGTCCGTCGCCGCCGCTCGCGCCGGTTTGGCTTTGATCGGGCTGGCTCTCGCCCACGACGGCAGAGTGGCTTGCGCCGCCGGAATCGTCGTGATTGTCGTCGTCGTGACCGGCACATTGGAGGACGATGCAGCCATCGCCGGCTGTTGGGCTGTCATCGTCGACCGTTAGGTTCAATGTGCCCGCGACCCCGGTTACGCTGTCGCTATCGAAAACCTCGTAGCCGAGTTTGAAGACCAGATTATCTTCGGTGCCGGCAATCGGGTGATCGATGGCGGCCAGAAGTTGGGTCGTGTAGGTGCCCGCGACCGCATCCGTCAGCGTCACCTTGAAAACATCGTGGGTACCATCGTTTCCGGTCAATTCGGTGCCTGTGGCATTGACGGTATAATGATACGTGACGCCGTTGACGATCTCCGTGCCGGCAACGAGCTTGATGAACCCGGCGCCGTCCGCGCCATAATCGTGCGTCAGCGTTCCGGACGGTGCGGGGTTGTCATCGCCGGGCGCTGCGTCGTGATTGCCAGCCGGCAGATCGTCCTCATCGACGAGGGCATAAGATACGCCGGCCGTTGGCGCGCTGTTGTCGGCCGCGAACGTAAAGGACAAAGTGGCGCTCGAGGCGTCGCCATCGTGATCGTTCATTGTGTAGACAAAGCTGTCGACGGACCCGGCTGCCACCGAGATGTTTGGCAGATACGTGTAGGATCCATCCGCATGGAGTGTCAGTTTGCCGAACAGGCCCGTGACTTCGCTGTCGAGAGCGCCGCCCGCAATTGCGGTCACGAGTCCGGGCTGATCGGCCCCGATGTGATCGTTGGCAAGCACACCGGTCGCAGCACTCACGGTCAAAAGCACGCCACCCTCGACGGCCGTCGGGCCGTCGTTGTAGGCTTTGGGCGCGTCATCCTTGAAGACAAAGGCGCCACCGATGTCAGCAGTTTGCGAAGCCGTGTCGCCGTCGCCGTCGGTGATGGTCGCGGTCAGGGTGACGAGGTGCGCTGAGGCCAGTGCAACGCTGTCGTCGGGATTGCTGTCGTCGGGGTGTTGGAGCGCCCGAGCCTGATCGAGAGAAACGTTGCCCGCGCTATCGACCGCGATCGTGAAGACGAGGTCATGGCCCGTTGCCGTCCGGCCTTCAACGGCTCCGGATACGAGCGATAGCATGACGTGTTCGCCGGTGGCGCTGTCGATCAATCCGCTGTCGCCGGCCGTAATGCCGAGCTTGTAGGCGATCGATCCTGGACCGTCGGCGCCGTAAGACGAGGAAAATAAATTCGCGAACGAGCCGCTGGCGTTTGTGCCCAAGTTCGTTTCGTCGACGGTTAGAAATTGGCCTTCGGTTGCGCTTAATTGGATCGAGGGCACATCATCGACGATCTTGACCACCAGCGAGGCGGTGGCATGCGAACCGTTGCGGTCGGTGAAATCAATGGCGATGTTATCGAGGACAGTGTTTGGCCCGTTGTCGGCCGGGCCATGAGTTGGCGTATTGTCGGTCAGTGTATAGGCGTATGAGACAACGCCGGTTGAGAGATTTACGCCGGTAATCTTGAGAGTCCCGTACGTTGTGAAAATCGCTACGTTGAGATTACCAACAACGCCGTTGGATGTGAACTGGGTACCGCCAACGGTCAGGTTTCCATATCCATCTGCAGCCGAGAGCGTGAATGTGCCCAACTGGGTGAGCGCCGCCGCATCGGGCGCGGATCCGTCCGTTTTGCCAATGCCGCGGCTGGCGGAGAGATGGCTTTCAAAGACTGTCTGATCCGCGCCGGTCAAGCCGCCGATACGGACATCGTCGTCGCTGCCAAACACCGAAATCTTCAGCGTCGACTTGGCAACATGGAGGCCGTCCGAGACCTTGTAGTTGAAGGTCTCGACCAGCGGCGTGTCACCCGGCGCCAAGGCTTGGACAGTCGCATACGCCGCAGGTTTTTCAGCTTGGCTATAGAGCGTGTAGGTATATTTGCCGTTGGCTTGAAGCACGAGCCGGCCGTAGATTCCATCAATCGTGCCCGGATTTTTGACCTTCAAAATGGCGCTGTCGGCATCGGTATCGGCGCGGTCGGCAAATGTACCGGCGGGCGCTCCGGAATGCTTGATTGCTTTCAAAACATTTCCGGTCGCGGCGAGGTTGGTGTCTTCCTTGACCCAATTGGTATCGGCGCGCGCGACCGGCGCGGCGATATTGGCCTTTGGCGTGTCGCAGCAATTGCCGTCGTAAATGCCGTTTTTGAAAATGATGCGTTCGATGTCGGTGGACACGAAGTCGCTACCGTCTGCGAAGCTGCCTTTGATCTGGGTGATCTGCAAACCGCCGGCGACTTTGACGATTTGATAGTCCGAACAATCTCCGGAGAAGTACGCGGTGTCGAATCCGGTTCCGCCAAAAAGCGTGTCGTTGCCGCCCCCGCCGTAAATGCTGTCGTCGCCGCAGAACCCGTAAATTTCCTCAGATGCAGCGGTGCCATAAATGACGTCGTTGCCGTTGAGCCCCAAGATCTTCGTGACTTTCAGAGACGCCATGACACTACTCAACTCAAAAAATACTACGCATTTTGCTTGCCAACAACGGCGCGATGCAAGCGGAGGGCCAAGACTGGAAATGAATGTGACTGCGCGTCTTCGCCGCTGTGATTAAGCTTAGTACGCCCGAAATTGCGCGCATCGGACCTAGGTCTGCTAAGCGATGATACGAAAATCCAGTGGGCCCTAGCCGTTGGCGACGCTCAGCCGGTAACCGTAATAGGCGGCAGCTGCAACGCACGCGGGAATGGCAACGACGTGGAGCAATTGGAATGCCCGCTCTTTGGCCTTACTTGAGCCCACGATCGGACTCACTCTCAGTATAGAAATTCCGATGATGATACTGAGGATCATATAGGCGAACACGAACGCGCGGTCCGACAAGGTTGCCGTATCGGAATCCAATTTTGGCAATGACAGATAAAGCGCAACCGAAGATAGCAATGCCGTCACTTGAATTGTGACGATGGCCTCGAAATGCGAGCGAGGTATGAAAATCGACAGATAGGCCACGAACAAAATAAATCCGAGCGGCACTGCCACCCGCAGCAGGTAATCGGTGGTCTGGCGCTGCATCACCCATACGAAACTGGCTTTGTAGAAAGGCACGATGCTTGGTTCATGCGTATAGGCATCGACGACGGGAACGAGATTTTGGTCATAACCAACATACTGAGCGATCGAATCCCAGCCATCCGCGATCAGTGTTTTGTCGCGAAGATCAAGCGGCGGCGGCTGGACGATAAAGGGCTGCTCGCCGCTCTTGGGCTGAATGTCGATTGACAACCGTTGCGTATCGAAGGGGTAATTAATGAGTTCCGGTTCGAACAAAAACCGGCCCGAGACTTTGTAGATTTTCATCGAATCCGGATAGGCGACGCTCTTGCCGCCGGGATGAATGACCTCGGTCAGAATTTGGCGGCCCCCGCCGCTCTGGGCTTCGAGATAAGCGTTGGCGAATTCGATTTTGTCGATCGACGCGCCGTCGTTGTTGCGCATCGAGAAATAGAATTCGGCAAAGAAGGTTTTTTGATTTTCGTCGACGCGGTAGGCTTTGATCAAGTCGATATCGACATACAAGGTTTCCATCTGCCGCAGACTGCCGTCCTTGGAGCGCACGAATTGGATCGGAGCGAGCTGTGTTCGCCCGAGGCCCTGCGGCAGGATGACGACGAAGGGGTCGCGCGCCGCGGTTCTCGACGCCGGCACGAACGACCAATTGTCGAAACCGCCTTTGAAGCTGCCGCGGCCGGCGGCGTAGGTGTTGGCGAGGGCTTTGAGAACTTGGGCGCGCAAACGCGAGATATCGGTTGAACGCTCATCTGTGCGCGCGGACGCCGCCACCAGTCCAACCATATCGGCAAACTGGCTGCCGGCTGCGATGGCACGCATGTTGGCGCCGTTGAACGGATCGAAGACATTCGATTCAGGGCGTGGCTTGCATTTGCCGTCCAGCCAGCCTGGCGCGGCTGCTAATTTCTGGCCTTCGAACATCCAGGATTGGGCTGTGGAAGGCGAGATCACCCGTCTCAGCCGGTTATTGTAAACTTCAGGCGGATTGTCCCAGCCAAGCGTATAGATCGCGTTGGGGTAACTGTTGGTGACCTCGGCGGGCAGGGTATCGATACGCCCGCCAATAAACAGCGCCGGCGTAATTTTTGCCGTCACCAGCTCTTTCATGACGAGGGGAATGTTATCGCCGCCGATCATGAGATAGAGCAAATCCGGTTGCTTGGTCTTGAGATCGGCAACGGCTGCCGGAATTTCACTGGCAGTAATTTTGTTGTCCGTCGCACCAAGGCGATAGTCGCCGGCGAAGCCGCTCTCGCCTAGCTGGGACTTCAAGCCGTCGCCGAGGGCAACGCTGCCGACGGCATCGCGCAGCCCGAAAAACGCCGGCCTTTGATAGCCAATCTGGCGCGTGAATTTTGCCATCACGGGAATGCTGTCGTTTTCCTGCGAGGCGCGCGTGGTGAAGACGTTGGGGAAGGGCGCGAAAATCTTGCTGACCGAGAGATCCGAGATAAACGGGATGGTGCTGTCCTTGATGTCGTTTGCGAGCGCCTCGAATGCTGGTTTGCCTCTGGTGGAGCTCGACACCCCAATCATGGCGAGCGTGCTCTTATCAGCGAGCGCCGTTCGCAAGTTTTCGATCAATTTCTTTTCGTCGCGCGCGTCGTCATAGACGATGACGTTGACGGGACGTCCCGAGATCCCGCCGCGATTGTTGATTTTGGATTGTTCAAATGCCGTCATATGCTTGATGGCGGCAATCTCCCCGGTGTCGTAACAGACATCGCTCCGCGAGGAGACGAACACCGGAATATTGAATGGCGGGCCTTGCGCGGCTTCAGCTTCGTTGGCCGCGATGGCGTCGCCATGGGGGCCGCAAGCCGGCACCATAGCGACCGCCGCCATAACCGCCAAAATGCGCGATCGGGCGGTTGTCGCCATGTCCAAAAGGCCCGGTAAAAAACCCATCCCAGATCCTTCATTGCGCAGGCCGGTTGCAGTCTGGTCTAGACTTTCGCAAGTCCAGGCACCCCAATGCAAGTCTGATCGCCGGTCGCCTTTAGACCGCTTCCGAATGAACGGATGCACGGGTTTGGCGTTATAATGTCGCCGGGGCTAGGCTAGTAGCCCGCTTGATTAAGGACGCGCAATGGCCGGCCGAACAAATTTTGAATCCAGCGCATAGGAGCACAAAATGGCTAAGTTTCTAGGGGTCACGGCTTTTGTAACAATTTTTGCCTTGAACCAGATCATGCCGGCCTCGGCCGAAGACAAATCCATGAGCTTCTTCGTCGCCAGCGCGGGTCCGGGCAAAGGCGGCGATCTCGGCGGACTCGACGGCGCCGACATGCACTGTCAACTTCTTGCCGCAGCAGCGGGCGGCGGCTCGAAAACATGGCACGCTTATCTCAGCACCCAAGGCCCCGGCGCCGTCAACGCCCGCGATCGTATCGGGACCGGCCCCTGGAGCAATGCCAAAGGTGATGTCGTCGCCAAGAGCGTCGACGATCTGCACAGTGCGTCTAACAACCTGTCGAAGCAGACCGCGCTGACCGAGAAGGGCATGATCGTCAACGGCCGTGGCGACAATCCCAACACGCACGACATTCTCACCGGGTCGACGCCTGAGGGCCGAACTGTGCCCGGTGACGCGGATATGACGTGCAAAAATTGGACGAGCAGCACAGCCGGTGCGGCAATAGTTGGGCATTCCGATAAGACCGGTCTCAACGACAGCGCGGCGGCGCAGTCGTGGAATTCATCTCATCCCTCGCGCGGACCGGCAGGCGGATGCTCACAGACCGATTTTCAAAGCACGGGCGGCGCTGGACGGATCTATTGCTTCGCGATCAAATGACGCCACATCATTTCGCGAGCGCGCGCTGGGCAGGTCGTTGGAAGCGCCGCTCAGCCTGAGCGCTGGAACGCGTCCAGGCGTGGCCGGGATTTGATCTCGGCCGCCTTGTTGCAATCGCGCTCGGCGTCCAGGCGCGCCGCCTCAAGCAACTGCGGATCGGCGCGCTCGGCCAATGTCAGCGACGATTTCGAATACCCGGTCATTGCTATGATGTCGCAGCCGCCAGGACGCTCCGCGCCTTCCGCTTCCATCCAGGCGCCGTCCATCCACACGCTGTCCTCGCAGACGCAGCCCGTCAAAGCAAATGTCAGAAAGGTGACTGCAACATTGCGATATGTGCGGCCTGATCTCATGGCTGCCCGCCCCGGCGCTGCAATTGCGCCAGTTCAAAAGCCCTGCGGTACCATTGCCGGGCCCGGGCCGGATCGCCGCCGAGCTTCAGTCCGGCGTTCGCCAGACTGACCGGGTCGAAAGTATTTCCAAGGGCAAGGGCGCCCTCAGGCGATCCCATCTTGACGGCACGGGCAAAATTCTGCCGCGCGGCTTCGAGATCGCCCTTGCCAAATAATTTTTCGCCTTCTGCGAGCACGGCCGCGGCGGGACCTGAAAATTTCGGCGCGGTGTTGGCGGTTTTGACGGCAGCCCGCGCCTCGATCACCGGGGCAGCCGGTTGGGCCATTGGCTTTTCCGGCTCTGCGGCGGCGATTGTTACAGGTGGCGGGCTGGTAACCGGGACCACTGGCATTGAAACCGCAAGGGCTGGGGGAGCCGATGCGGCGTCCTGCGCCGCCGCGCGATCAGTGGCTTCCTTGGCAGATTTTGCAGCTTGCTCGGCTTGAGCGCGGGCGGCGCGCTCGGCCTCGAGTGCCGCGACCGATTTTGCTCGCTCACGTTCCGCCGTCTCGCGGGCCTCGGCTTGGCGGGCCAGATCCTCGCTCAATTTCTTAGCGCGGGCCTCAGCGGCGTCGCGGGCTTCTTGCTCTCGTGCGAGCTGGGCTTGGGTCTCTTCAGCCAATCTGGCAGCGGCCTTGGCCTGCTCTGCCGCCTCGGGCATTGTGATTTTCTTGTCCTGTTCCGCATGAATATCCTTGGCCCTGGGTTCGGCGGACAGTTCAAGCTGGGCGACGGCCGGCGTTGAGTGCGCAGCCAGCGCTGCCTCGGGTCCTGGCTCCGAAAGGTTTTGACCTTGCGCAAACCAAAGCGCCGACATGGCCGCGACCAACATAGCGCCGATTGCGATCTCATGGCGGCGGAACGGCGCGAGAGCCCCAGTCAAAGCGATCGGACGCCAGCGGCGAAGAACGGTTCGGGTCGTTAGGTTCCAGCGGCGGACCGTCCAACGCCGGCCCTGTTGCACTTGTGCCTGTGAGGGTGGGCGCTGTGAGGGTCGCTTATGCGGCTGCGGTTTCTTATGCGCCGCGCGCACCCGCCCGTACGCCGTGCCGATCCATTCGAGAACTTCGGCATCCTTGTTTTTCTTTTCAGCCGATACCGCCGAAACCAGCGCGGCGTTTGGAGCATTTGAAGTGGCGGGATTGGCGGCCACGCGCCCTAGCGTGCTCTGATCCTGCATAACGTCCCCCAGTGCGGAAACTACGAACAATCATAGGAAGTCACCAATGATGCGTAGGCAACCAAAGTGACAGAACCATGCTGAAAAGAAGCCTGTTCGATGAGTGATCCGCACCCGGATTGAGCACATGCGTTTGTAACGCGTTGAGCATATCGCGCCGTCGCTTCGCGGATATTTTGCGTTCCGGTATCGAAACTATTTTTTGTTTTGCGCCCGCTTGAGCGCCGCTGCGAACGCGCTTTCGGTACCGGCGGCCGTTTGTTTTTGGGGTGAGGCAGACTTTTGTTGCGGGGCAGAAGACGGCTTCGAGGTCCTGGGCGCTGCGCTGTGGCCGATGGCGCCCGATTTCATGGTCAGCGCAATGCGCTTGCGCTCGGCATCGACCTCTTTGACGCGCACGCGCACGACATCGCCGGCCTTGACCACTTCGCGCGGGTCCTTGACAAAGCGGTCGGACAATTCCGAAATATGGACGAGACCGTCTTGATGAACGCCGATGTCGACGAAGGCGCCGAACGCCGCGACGTTGGTGACCACGCCTTCAAGCTGCATGCCTACCTTTAAATCCGAGATCTTCTCAACGCCGTCGGCAAACGTTGCCGTCTTGAATTCCGGACGCGGGTCGCGGCCCGGCTTTTCAAGCTCCGATAGAATATCGCTAATGGTTGGAATGCCGAACGTCGCGTCCGCGAACTGAGCCGGCTTCAGTGTTGTCAAGAACGCCCTGTCGCCGATTAAAGATTTGATCGGCCGCTTGGTTGTCTCCGCGATGCGCTCGACCACGGGGTAGGCTTCCGGATGCACGGCGGACGCGTCGAGAGGATTGGTGCCGTTCATGACGCGCAAGAATCCGGCGGCCTGCTCGAAGGCTTTCGGTCCAAGGCGCGGCACTTTCTTCAAGGTGCCGCGGCTCTTGAACGATCCATTCTCATCCCGGAACGCGACGATGTTAGAGGCGAGCGTCGCATTGAGGCCCGATACCCGCGCCAGCAGCGGCGGCGAGGCCATGTTGATGTCAACGCCGACCGAGTTGACGCAATCTTCAATAACGGCGTCGAGCGAGCGCGCAAGACCCGTCTGATTGACGTCGTGCTGATACTGGCCAACGCCGATGGCCTTGGGCTCGATCTTGACAAGCTCGGCAAGCGGATCTTGTAAGCGCCGCGCAATCGACACCGCGCCGCGCAAACTGACATCGAGATCGGGGAATTCCTTGGCGGCCAATTCCGATGCGGAATAGATCGAAGCGCCGGCTTCCGAGACCATGACCTTGGTCAGCTTCAACTCCGGCATTTTGGTCATCAGCTCGGCAACGAGCTTGTCGGTCTCGCGGCTGGCGGTGCCGTTGCCGATGCTGACGAGATCGACCTTGTGGGTGCGCGCCAAGGTTGCCAACGTCATCAGCGAGCCCGCCCAATCTCGCTTGGGCTCATGAGGATAGATGGTGGTTGTCGCCAGCAATTTTCCGGTTGCATCGATGACAGCCACCTTGACGCCGGTGCGAATGCCGGGATCGAGCCCCATCGTCGTGCGGGCTCCTGCCGGCGCCGCCAGCAAAAGGTCTTTCAAATTTTTCGAGAACACGGAAATAGCCTCCGTATCGGCGCGCTCCTTGAGGCGTGTCAGCAAATCATTTTCGAGACTGCCGGAGATCTTGGATTTCCAAGCTATGCGCGCGCTTTCAGCCAGCCAGCCGTCCGAGGGGCGGCCGCGTTCGGCAATTCCGGAATGGGCCATGATCGTTGCGGCGGCAGGGTGGGTGGCCTTGGCGTCGTGGGGAATATCGAGATTGAGCGAGAGGAAGCCTTCGTTGCGTCCGCGTAGCAACGCCAAGGCCCGGTGCGACGGCATATCCTTGATGGTTTGAGAAAAGTCGAAATAATCCGAGAACTTGGCGCCCTCGGTGAGCTTACCTTTGACGACGGCGGACGAGATCTTGCCGTGGTTCCAAAGCGTCTCGCGCAAGGTCCCGATCAGCTTGGCATCTTCCGAGATCCGCTCGATCAATATGAAGCGCGCGCCCTCGAGAGCGGCTTTGACGTCCTCGATGCCCTTGTCTGCATTAACGAACTTCGCGGCCTCAACGTCAGGGACGAGACTTGGATTTTTGAGCAGCGCTTGCGTCAGCGGCTCCAAGCCGGCTTCGCGGGCGATCTGGGCCTTGGTCCGTCGTTTCAATTTGAAAGGCGCATAGAGATCTTCAAGTTCGACCTTGGTGGCGGCATTGTTGAGGGCACGCGCAAGTTCCACCGTAAGCTTACCTTGTTCCTCAATGGTTTTGAGAACCATGGCCCGGCGGTCTTCAAGGTCGGTCAGATAACCAAGCCGCTCTTCAAGCTTGCGCAGTTGGGTATCGTCCAGGCCGCCGGTCACCTCTTTCCGGTAGCGGGCGATAAAGGGAACGGTTGCCCCGTCATTGATGAGCCCGACGGTCGCCGTCACCTGCTCGATGCGGACGCCGAGTTCCATGGCAATGCGTTGGTCGATTTTTAACATTTTTTTCCCTTTAGGGCACGGGCAGAGAAGGCACGAATCTTCACAAAATTATCGTAGAGGATCGCTCCGTTGAGGTAAAATATGGTAAGCCGCCAACTAGAACGCGTGCGATCCGCGGCGCTACGGCGTTGTTGACGGATTAGGAGCTGGACACCATGGATTTGGCGGTTCAATGTCGTGGAGACTAACCTCGGACAAGGTATTATACTTTTTCAAAGTTCGCTGATACTCTGTCGTCCTATTTTTAAGTCTTGGAGAATCCGGTCATGGCATTTTGGCCAAAGAAAACCGATAACGGCGCAACCAGCGGCACGCCAATTCAATCGAGCGCCAGCGCATCCCAGCCAAGTGTAACCGCGCCGCCGCCGGCCTCGCCGGCAGAAATGCCGCAACAAGGTCAGCCGCCGCAAGCCGAACTTAGCGACGAACAAAAACGAAAAAACGCCAACTCGTCGAAAATGATTGCTGCGGCGTTTGGTGAAATCGTGGCCCTGTTGATGCGCACGCCGGCGCATAAAGACACCAAGCTTGCCGATCTCGAATGGCTGGTAGCGCCAGCCGTTGCGACGGGGCAGTTCACCATTGCAGAAGCTCAAATGAAGGCGAACGGTATTACCCAGCCGATGGGGGTTGTGCTTTGGGCGCGGGTCTCGCCCGATATCGACAAGCGGCTTCAAAAAGAAATCGATAAGCCGCTCCAGCTCAAACCCCAAGAATGGGCGAGCGGGGATATTATATGGCTGGTCGAGGTTGCTGGCGAACCGCGCGTGCTCGATGCGGTCATGAAGCGCATGCGCGAAACAGTTTGGGCCGGCAAGACGGTGCGCGTGCGCGGCAAAGACAAGGACGGCAAGGCGGCTGTCGGGACCCTGTCGAACACGCCGCCGGCGCCGACGACAGCCTGAGGCCGATAAATATTTGCTGTTTTCTGGCTTACCAGCCTGAGGGGCGGCTTGCTGCGGCTTAAGGTTCAATCCGGAGCGCGCTCTTGCGCCGCCTTGGAAAAGCTGCTGATTGATTGGATGCTCGTGTCAAGTAGCGGTCCGAGCTGCAGGGCCAGACCTGACGACACGCAAAAATGGCATCACTCATAGGACGACAAAGACCGATGAAAATACCCCGCTCGCTTTTTGTGGCGCTGGCTTATCTAGCGCTGTTCACGCCCGTTTCAGCCCACGAAGTGACGGCTAAAGGCTTCAAGATTTCGCACCCTTGGGTGCGCGCGCTTCCCAAGGGTATGACGGTGACCGCTGGGTACGCCAAGATCACCAACACCGGCAAGGAAGCTGACAAACTTTTAAGCGCTTCTATGGCGGGCGCCGAAAAGGCCGAGCTTCACACCACCATCATGGAAGGCGATGTCGCGAAGATGCGGCCGCTCGCAGAAGGTCTCGTGATTGGCCCCGGAGAAACCGTGGAACTCAAGACGGCGGGTGCGCATATCATGTTTCTCGGTGTTAGCAAGCCGCTGGTCGAAGACAGCTACATGACCGGCACACTGGTGTTCGAGAAGGCGGGCAAAATCGATATCGAGTTCGCCGTTGCAGCGGCCGCTGAAGGCGCGGCGGCCGGCCACGAGCACCACCATCATTAGGCGGCCTCGCATGGCCTCGCACGATTACGGCAAAGCCGCGCGCTATTGGGTCCTGTTGGCGGTTGGCGCAACGTTGGCGGGCGCTGGTCTCGCGGCCGCTCAAGATTTCGATATGATCAAGGCGCGGCGCGAACTTTTGAAATCGATGGGCAAGGCCACGAAAGAGCCCGGACTGATGCTAAAAGGTGAAGCCGAGTTCGATCTCGACAAAGTGCAAGCCGCGCTGCAGATCTATCAGGAGCAAGCTCCCAAGCTCGTCAAGATGTTTCCGGAAACCGCCAAGACGGGCGGCGACACGGAGGCATTACCGGAAATCTGGGACAACAAAGCCGATTTTGAGCAGCGCTACGCGAAACTTGCCGCTGACGCCAAAGCGGCCGCGGCGTCGATCAAAGACGAAATCGGCTTTTCGGAAGAATTTCCGAAGATCGTCGCGCAATGCGGCGGCTGTCACAAAATCTACCGCGAGAAAAAATGATCGTGGGGGCGGTGGCCAAACCAAGTCAGGTCAAAGTATGGGATCTGCCGACCCGGATTTTCCATTGGACGCTGGTCGTTTTGGTATTTGCCGGATGGGGCACCTCCGAGTGGTCGCAAGCTTTGCACGACCCAACGCTCAAGTTTCATCGCTGGGCGGGTTACGGCATTTTGGTTGTGATGGGTTGGCGGGTTTTGTGGGGATTTTTTGGGCCACCGGCGTCGCGGTTTTCACATTTTATCGCGAAGCCTGGAGTGGCATTGGCCTACGGCCGCGGTGTGATTGCCGGCACCTCGCGGCGCTTCCTCGGGCATAATCCGCTCGGCGGCTATATGGTGCTAGCTCTGCTGGTGATCCTGATCGCTGAAGCGGGGCTCGGCTTGTTTGTCGTTGATCGCGACGAACTTGCCAACGGTCCGCTCTACAAGTTGATCGATCCAACGCTTTTACCAGCCGTCCGGCACTGGCATCGATTCATTTTTTATCGCGTGATCCTGCCGCTCGCAGGTCTGCACATTTTGGCGAACGCGTATTATCAGTTTGTCAAACGCGATCCCTTGATCCGGGCGATGATCACGGGTGCGAAGCCTGCCGGATCGTATGAAGATCAGGCGGACGCAAGCGAACCTGGGCCTTCGCCTGCGCGGGCGCTGCTCTGCCTCGCCGTCTCGGCAGCGTTCGTGTTTGGAACCATCATCGCGCTCGGCGGGAAGATATAGCGCTCGCGTTCTGCAAACCTATAGTTTGATGCCGAGCCTCGGTAACAGCCAGATGGTTGCGGCGTACAACGCCATCGTCAGCACGCATGATGCAATCAGCGAAACCCAAAATCCGGCGCCCTGCCGCAGCATGGCTGGGAAAGCCAGAAACATCGGAAGGCTTGGCAGCACGAACCAGAATGTCGACTGCGCGTGGGCAGCGATCCGTTCGACGTCGCCGGTGTCGCGCCAAAGCCAAATGATCGCGAGGACCGACACCAATGGCAGCGAGGCTATCAGACCGCCGATACTTGGGCTTCGCCGGGCGATCTCGGAGACCAGCATCACGAGAATGCCGGAGATCGCCGCTTTGGCGATCAGATACGTGGTGCCCATCGGTTTAATTTCCAGGTTGTGTGTGGCGGCGCATCGGGTTGCCTCGGCGCGGGCAACCCGTGATCTGCCGCCTAATTATTCTTCGCTGCCGCACTTAAACCGGACCTTGATCCAAGGCAGGTTGAGTTTGCAATCGCCGGAGGCGGTGCGTTTGAAGACCTTGTCGATTTTAAAATCCTTGAGAGCTTTGGTTGGACGGTCGTTCTGATCGTCGTCATCGCTGTCTGATTTACCGGCTGCGCGCGCCTCGGATTTTTCCGTTGGAGCCGGCGCGTTCTCAGGCTTTGACGCAGGGGGTGCGTTCGCGGGCTGTGACGACGCGGCTGCCGGCGGTGGTGAGGCATTTTTCTCGACGGCAGGCGGTTCGGTTTTGATGGGCGGCGGAGGTGTGACTTCGGCGACCTTCTCGGGCGCATGTGCCGCGCTTGCCTTTTCCGGATCCGGCTTCGCGGTCGCAACGGTTGCGGGCGATGCTGGTTGCCTCGACGCTTCTTCTGTCCCGCAGCGTCGGAGAGTGTCCGGCGCCCGGGTCCAGATCATGGTTTTGGAAAAGAACTTCGTGCCGGCGTAACCGATGACGCGCAGCGTGCCGTCGCTCAAGGGTTTGAGCTCGACGTCATAGCGGGCTTTTTTCTCCGGGCTGTAGATCCAGCCATTATCCCACAGGCCCGGTTTTACTTGCGCGGCTTCGCCGATGATCTGGCGGCCGCAGCCCTTGCTGTCGCCGGCATCTTTGACCCAGACGACGTGGCCGCACATTTGATCGCCGCACGGCTTGATCTCGATGGCGCCGCGGCCGGTATCGTTGAGCCACACGCCCGTGATTTCAGGCGCGGCCGCCGCCAGACCCGGCGCCGTCATGACGGCTGCAGCCAAAGCCGCGCTATGCAAGGTTCGCTGAACGTTGGCCATGCTGATCTCCTTCAGTCGTGAAAAATTAATGCGCCATCTCAAGTTCCGGCGCAACACCGCCGGCACGTTTCGGGCGTTCATCACCGCAGATGCGGCCATCTTCGATGCGCACGATCCGGTCGGCGTATTTCAGCGTGCGATGATCGTGAGTGACGGCGAGCACGGCCCGATTGGTATCCTGCGCGACTTCGGCCAGCAGTTCCATAACGGCCATGCCGTTGGTGCCATCGAGGGCGGCGGTCGGTTCGTCGGCGAGAATGACGGAGGGAGAACCGGCAAGGGCGCGGGCGATGGCGACGCGCTGTTTTTCGCCGCCGGACAATTTCGACGGCGCGGCGTTGACGCGGTGGCTGAGTCCAACGGCGATCAGGGCCTCTGCCGCGATGTCATAAGCATCTCCGCCTTTGATGTCGCGCAGATCGAGTGCCAGCATCACGTTTTCAACCGCAGTCAGCGTCGGCACCAAATTGTACGACTGGAACACGAAGCCGACGTGACGGCGGCGCAAGTTGGCGAGGCCTTCGGGGCTCAAGCCCGTGGCGGTGTGGCCAGCCAACGATAAGTGGCCTTCGGTCGGCGAGAGAATGCAGCCCACGATCGAGAGCAGCGTGGTCTTGCCTGAACCTGACGGTCCCATCAGCAAAGTGAGCTCGCCGGTCTTGAGTTCAAGATCGATGCCTTTCAAAACTTTGACTTCGTTGGGAGCGCTGCCGAGAACTTTGACAATGCCTTTGGCTTCCAAGATCGTCTTACTGTTTGGGTTAAGTGACATGGCATCTACCTTTTGAATGTGGGGTCAACGATACGGGCTGATCGACTAGCGGCTGAAGACGACGGCCGGATCGATCCGGACCACTTTGACGATGGCGCTGATGGCTGCAAACACGCACATGCCGATGGTGATGACAAAAAGCGAGGCTGCAAGTTCCGGCGTCATGACAATCGTGAGCTTGGTATCCTGGGCGGCCTGAATGACCCCTAAGCTCAGGATAATACCAAGTCCGTAGCCAATGAACCCCGACATCACGGCTTGCATCAGGATGACGCGGACGATGTAGCCGGCGCCGGCGCCCAAGGCCCGTAGCGTCGCGAATTCGTTGAGATGATCCTTTGTGCTGGCATAGAGCGTTTGTGCGACAATCACGACGCCGACGATCAGGCCGAGGACCGCACCGGCAATCAGGGCGGCGCCGGCTCCGGTCTGGAACAACCAATAGGCAAGGCTGCGCTTGCGGAATTCCGATTGCGTCAAGACTTCGGCGTCCGGCAAACGCGCGCTGATTTCGGCGCGGACGGTTTCGAGATCTGCGCCGTCCGCCAGGTTGACGCGTTCGTACGTCGCTTGATCTTGGCTGGCGCCGGTCAAGCGGCGGGCTTCCTCGATCGACATGAAGACGTAAGGCAGCGTCGTGAAAGAGCGGATGCGTTTGGTCGAGGCGGCGACATCGACTGTCACGCCGTTGACTTCAGCCTTGTCACCGATGGCTTCGATGCCAAGATCTGGAAAGTAGCTCTTGTCGATGGCGACGGTGTCGGGCGCTTCAAGGGCAGCGCGGCTGCCTTCCTTGATGTTCCAAGGCAAAGGATATTGCGAATCCGCGGCGGTGCCAACGACGAGGATCGCGGTGGTGCCACCTTTGGGTTTGCGCCAACGCGCGAAGCTGACAACCATGTCTTCGGCGGTTGCGACGCCAGGGGTCGAGAGGACCATGTGACGTTCGCGGCCCGAAAGCAGCGAGGGATCATCGTAGCTCTTGGTGCCAAGCGGCACGACCCACAGGTCGGCGGGGGCCTGATCGATGATGGCGGCGATTTTGTTTTCGGAGCCGAGATAAATACCGGTTTGGACCGCAACCAGAACGACCGAGAAGACGATGCCGATGATGGTGACGAAGAAGCTCAGGCGATCATGAAAGAGATTGCGATAGGCGAGCTTCATCACCATTGGGACCGGGCTCTTGCGCTTGCCTATTGGGCGGGCGGCTGGCCGAACAGCGGGGCGGCTGATGGCGCCAGTGTCGAGCGCAGTCGTGTTGAGTGCGATGTCCATGATTGATCTCCCGTCTCGGGTTGGCGTCTTAGGTTGGTCGCAGCATCGCGCTCAATGGTTCAAGGCGCAGTTCCTTGGGGGACACCCTGCCAATTTCCTCTCCCCATCGCGTGATTGGGGAGAGGATGGTTGTTAGGCAAATTTATTCGCCGCACGGCACGGTGATCAAGCTGGCGACGGCGGCCGAGAAGCGGCGGCAGATTTTGTTCATGTTCGACGTATCTTCGGGCTTCTTCGCGTCGCCCGCCTTGGCGGTTTTTTCCACCTTGGCCGGCTTGACCACTTCAGCTGGTTTCGCAACCGTATCGGCCTTCAAGGGATCGGGCTTGGCCGGCGACGACTCGATTGCCGCCGTATAGGTGCTGGTAGTTGGTCCGAGCGCCGCCGTCTTGAGCGGGGCCGGGGTAGATTGGGTGCCAGAGAACTGGGCGGTCATGGCTGGCGAATCCGGGATAAAAATTGCCGGCGCCGTATCCGTGATTGTGGTCTTGTCCTCGAGTTTGGCGGTCTTGATCTCGGCGGGCGGGTCGACCTTGACCGGTTTGGCTTTGGCGACGGTCACCGGCGGCGCGTCATCCTGAACCTCGGGCTTCGGCTGGTGCTTGAACTTGCGCGGTGCGGGTTCCTCGGCGACCTCGATCTTGGGCGCTGGGCGGCGAACGTGATGAACAGGTGCGGGCTCTTCGTGGTGATAGCTGCGGGCTACGGCGCGCGGCTGGCAATGGGGCGAGGCATGGCGTTCGCCGCCAGAGCCGCCGGGGCCGGAGCTGAGATGGGGGTGGGCGGTAAAGCTGCCGAGCGGGCCACCCATGCCAAGACGGATGCCGCCGGCTTGCGCTCCCGAGCAGAGGGTCGTGGTCGCGAGCAGTGCGGCGGCGAGGGCGATGGTCTTGGTCGTCATGGTAGCCTCCCTGTGGGAAAC
This sequence comes from Hyphomicrobium sp., assembly GCA_031365865.1. Taxonomy (GTDB): domain Bacteria; phylum Pseudomonadota; class Alphaproteobacteria; order Rhizobiales; family Hyphomicrobiaceae; genus Hyphomicrobium_B. The sequence continues at coordinate 21,382 of JANLYX010000011.1, forward strand.
GAGGTTGAATTTGAGGCCGGCTGCCCGGCTGGTAGGATCACTTTGACCGGTCCGAACCCTGTTCGCTGTTCCAGCAGGAACAGGCTCAAAGAATTTCGAAATGGGCCGTTTTTCTAGGCAACGCGCCGACTGTCGATGGCAACCGCGGCCTGCGGCGTGCGCCCGGTCAATGAGGCCGCGAACTTGTCGATGGCCTCGATGACGAGATGGCGCTGCCGGTCGACGGTGACGATGTGATAGCAATCATCCAGCACCACGAGATCGACGTTGCCGGCCATCGCACCTTTCAAATAAGTGGCGTTGCTCAAGGCCGCGTAATCGTCTTCAAGCGGATGCACGATCAGCGAGGGCTGGCGAATGTACGGCACCAGCTTGCGCACCGCGTTCACGAGCCGGCGATGTTCGAACACCATGCAGCCCGGCGTCACCGGATGGCCGGCTTCGGCGGCGCCTTTGGCTTGACGGGCGCGCTGGAGAAAATCGCGGATGCGGACATCCTTGATGCCGTGCGGCGCGTGATGGGGAAACGAAAACAGGTTGGCGAGAAAGCGCGTCGGTAGAATCGGAAACAGCCGCGCGTACCAAGGAATCATCCAGCCGTTGAGCCACAGCGTCGGCGCCAGCAGGGCAGTGGCGTGAACTTTCGCCGGCTGTTTGGCGGCGAGCATCAGCGCCAGCACCGCGCCGGTCGAGAGGCCGCCAACGATAACGGTGTCGCAATCTTTTTTCAGCTCATCGAGGGCGGCCTCGGCGCTTCTGTACCAATCGATCCAGCGTGTCGCTTTGACGTCATCGACGGATCCGCAATGGCCAGCCAGCATCGGGCAGTGCACGGTGTAGCCTTGCCGCGCCAATCCGTTGGCGACGAAGCGCATTTCGACCGGCGTTCCGCACAAGCGATGCAGCAGCAGAATGCCGACCTTGCCGCCTTTTATTTTGTAGCTTGCATCGTGTGCCATTGGTGGTCCCCGTTCGTGTTTTAATGAATGAATGCGCGGTTAAGCGGCGATTTGCGTGAGGTGCGGTTGGCCGTTTGAAGCGGCGCGCATCGATGGCGGCGTCGAAAGCGCGGCGACGAATTTCTGGGAATTGAAGCCAAAGCGGGTGTTAAGGCGCTGGGTCGAGGCCTCGCGAACCGCCCGCGCGATCAGCTTGAAACCGTTGTGCAGAAATAGATGCTTGAGGCGGCGCGCCCTGAACACATCGAGCAGGGCACGGAAGCGCAGCGCGACAGCGAGGCGGGTCTGGGGATCGTTTGAAAAGTGCTGCCAGATCTCGGCTTCCAGCGCCCGGATATCGGCGTCGCTCATGCCGTTTAGGAGCAAGAGGCCTTGACCTTTGGCGATCGCGATCCGCATCGGTACCAACAGGGCTTCCGTTGAAATTATGGGCACGTCGCTTGGATTGATGGTTCGTGACATGGCATCCCCCGTTTGCGCGTTACTGGTGACGAGAAGCGAAGACCGCGAACGGCGATCCGGCGAGCACGATGATCGATTGCGGGGTCAGGCCCGAAATCGCGAAATGGACCGGCTGGCCTATGAGATCGTTTTGGGCATTGATCAGGTCTTGGCGTTGAAAGCGGTACTTGCGGCCGTCGTCAGCCTTGATGACGCCGACGCCGAAATCGGCGCGGAAAAATTCGATGCGGCCGTAATGGAAGTCTGGCGCGCGGGTGCTGGTTTCAGCGAAGGCCGAGGACAAAGTCCGCGTCATCACTGTCGCCTTGCTCTCGGTCATGGTCTTCGACATGGACGCTTCTCCTTTGGGCTTGCGAGGCTGGGCTTTCGGGCTTGGCATTGTTTGGCGTTCACAAGTCCGTCGCTGCACCCTCGCAAAAGGTTCAACGTCGCGCTGTTCCGGCGGGGACAGGGGGGAAGGGGAATTTGGGGAGTGGGTTGAAGGTGTCCGACCCTCCGGGTCTGACGCCTTGGCATCAACACGCAGGCACGCTATCGCGGAACGGTGTCAGACCCGGAGGGTCTTAGAGGGTGAGGGCGGCGAGGACGCTTCTCCACGATTGTCATCCTCGGGCTTGTCCTGGCTTGTCCCGAGGATCCATAGCGCCGCAATCTAGGCCGCTCGCGATGAATGGCCCGCAGAGGCCCCGAACCGCGAGCGTGGTGGCGGTTTCCCACGCCGCGTTAACCGTGTGCGATTTCTAAGTCTCTGATCGCTGCGATTGACAAAGTTATCCCCCTCGCTTCGGGCGAGCGCATAATGGGGGTAGGATTGAATTATGAGGTGCCGTGATAATGATGTTTTTGATGGCGGTCTTGGGTTTCTCTGCGACGGAGATGCAAGAGTTGCAAAAAGACCAAAACCCTAAACCCCCGCTCCCCCCGTCACCTTCAACGCAAACGCATAATCGAGTGCGGTTTCTTTCAGCCGTTCGAAGCGGCCTGACGCGCCGCCGTGGCCTGCGCCCATGTTGGTTTTCAGAAGCACGAGATTGTCCGAGGTGGTGTGGGTGCGCAATTTGGCGATCCACTTGGCGGGCTCCCAGTAGGTGACGCGCGGGTCGGTGAGGCCGCCGATAGCCAAGATGTGGGGGTATGCCCTCGGCATAACGTTGTCATAGGGCGAATAGCTGGCGATCATCTCGAAGTCGTCGCGGCTCTCGAGCGGATTGCCCCACTCGGGCCACTCGGGCGGCGTCAGCGGCAGGTCCTTGTCGAGCATGGTGTTCAAGACATCGACGAAGGGCACATCGGCGATGATGGCAAGAAACAAGTCCGGCGCCATGTTCGCGACAGCCCCCATCAGCATGCCGCCCGCCGAGCCGCCGTTGCCGACGATGCGGCCGCGCTTCGTCAAGCCTTGCGCGACCAGGTATTCTCCGGCGGCGATGAAATCCTTGAAGGTGTTGGTCTTGGATTTCATCTTGCCGCCGGTGTACCAGCGGTAGCCTTTGTCCTTGCCGCCGCGAATGTGGGCGATGGCATAGATGAAGCCGCGGTCGACGAGCGACAGCCGGGCGGTCGAGAACGACGCCGGCATGGAGAGGCCGTAAGCGCCGTAGCCGTAGAGGAACAGCGGCGCGCTGCCGTCGAGCTTGGTGCCCTTGGCGTAGAGCAAGGTGACGGGCACGGTTTCGCCGTCGCTGGTCGGCGCGAACAGGCGGCGGGTGACGTAGTCGGCGGCGTTGTGGCCGCTTGGGACTTCCTGGCGCTTGCGCAGCGTGCGGGCGCGCGTTTCGAGATCGTAGTCGTAGGTTTCGGCAGGCGTCGTCAGCGAGGAATAGACAAAGCGCAGCGTCGTCGTGTCGAACTCATAGCCGCCGTTCATGCCAAGCGCGTACGCCTCTTCGTCGAAGGCAATGGTGTGTTCGGCGTTGTCGCTGAGGCGCGTCACGACAATGCGCGGCAGGCTGTCCTCGCGTTCGAGCCGGACCATGTGGTCCTTGAAGACGTTGACCTCGATGATCAGGCGGCCGGGCTTGTGGGGGAGGATCTCGCGCCAGTTTTTTTGCGCCGGATCGCTGACGGGCGCTTCGACGATGCGAAAATCTTCCGCAGCCTTCGAGTTGGTGGTGATGATGAGGCGATCCCCGTGATGCTCGACGCCGTACTCGTGGCCGGAGACGCGGGCTTCGATCAGGCGCGGCGGCGCGGTTGGGTTCTCCGCGGCAATCAAACGCACTTCGCTGGTGGTGTGATCGTGAGCGTCGATGAGGATGAACTTTTCCGACTGCGTCGATGACAGCCCGACATAGAAGCCGGTGTCTTTTTCTTCATAGACCAGAACGTCGTCGCTCACCGGCGTGCCGGCGGTGTGACGATAGACGAACAGCGGGCGGTGATTGTCGTCGAGCTTGATGTAGAAAAGCGTCCGGCCGTCCTTGGCCCAAACCGCCGAGCCGCCGGTCTCGCCGATTTCGTCTGCGAGATCTTGGCCGGTCGCGAAATCGCGAATGCGCAAGGTGTAATACTCCGAGCCCTTGTCGTCGACGGCGTAGGCCAACAGCTTGTGGTCCGGCGAATGCGACGACCCGCCCAGACTCCAATAAGACTTGCCCTTGGCTTCGGCATTGCCGTCGAGCAAGACCTCGGCCTCGTCGGGCGAGCCGCCGCGCGGCATCCGGCACATCTGGGCGTATTGTCCGCCTTTGACGAAGCGCGGGAAATATTCATATGGCCCGTGCGGCATAGGGACTTGCCGGTCGTCTTCTTTCAGGCGGGCCTTCATCTCGGCGAATAGCGTCATCTGCAAGTCGAGCGTGTCTGCGAGCGCTGCTTCCGTGTAAGCGTTCTCGGCTTCGAGGTACTTTCGGATCTCGGGGTCGAGCAGCGCCGGCTTGCGCATGACCTCTTGCCAATTGTCAGCCCGCAGCCAGGCGTAATCATCGGTGATTTCGATGCCGTGATGGGTGACGGAAACGGGCTGGCGTTTGGCAATAGGGGGCTGTTGACCCGGTTGATGATCGTTTGCGTCCATGGGTCATGACCTTCTTGGTTTCTGCGTGGTGGGGCCGGAACATGGGTGGCCCAGAGCGGGGCGTCAACCTCGTCGCGCTCCGAGGCCGGATCCATGGGAGAGGATGGGTCCGAAAGCCCTGAGATAAGTGTTGCTCAAGACTTAGTCATGCTTATCCAAGCCTGTTTCCAAGTGTTGACAATCGAAATTGAATGATGGCTTAAGTTGCCAGAGAACTCTTAGCTATATATTTGGACAGTCGCAGATGAAAGATTCCCCGATCGACGGCACACCATCGCCGGAGCTGGTCAATATTACCGCGACGATTGTCGCCGCTTACGTCAGCAACAATTCGATCTCATCGACCGACCTGCCGAGCCTGATCGCGGAAACCCATGCCGCCTTAAGCCGGGCTTCCGGCCGGACCGCGCCGCTCGAGCGCGATGACAACAAACCGAAAGTGGCGGTGAAGAAATCGGTGATGCCCGATTATTTGATCTGCCTTGAGGATGGCAAGAAGTTCAAATCTCTGAAACGCCATCTGCGCACCCACTATAATCTCTCGCCGGAGGGTTACCGCGAGAAGTGGGGTTTGCCGCACGATTACCCAATGGTGGCGCCGAACTATGCGCAAGCCCGCTCGCAGCTCGCCAAGAAAATGGGTCTTGGCACGCGGCGCGAAAAGTAAGCTTCATCGTCGATGGAATCAAAACGGCTCGCTGGCATGCGGGCCGTTTATATTTAAAGCGCAACTGATCGCGCGTTCGATCTCCGCCAGCGCGGCACGCTCTTGCGCCAGAATTTTAATGAGCGCGGCGTGGCGCCCGAGCCGGTAGGTCCAATGCCCGGCCCGGCCACGCTTGCGCTCTTCGCGCACGGCCCTTCGCAACTGTTGAATAATCTTGGTGCGACCGCGCATCGAGGTATCCGCGAGTTCGACCGGCCACATGGGCAAGAATTTCGCGAGTTCGTTCCTGCGCTCTAATTCGGAGCGCTTGAGGCCCGGCCCAGTGGCGGGCGAGGGGAAGTTATGAAAATGGGATATTGCCATACCCCGATCATCACCCCGTTTTGAAGTGCGGGGATTACTTTCTGGAACGGCGCTGGCGAGGTTTGGTAAATCGCGAAATGGCTTCGGCCAAAAAGTTATCCCCGTCGTTCACGATTGGATTATTTTGAAAACCAAGCCGCAAGCGATTGCGGTACACTCGCAATACCCACCTAGTCTCATGACGGCGCGTTGCTCAACCCCAGCAGTGAAAGCCCTAACCATGTTTCGCCAATGTCTCGCTCAATCAACGTTAACAACGAGGCCTAGTCTTTTCCGGCGTAGCGAACCTACGCCTGAGGACATCATGTTGGATGGTCAATCAAGGCTCGCCATCGAAATGGCGGTCTCGCAAGTCTTCGGCGTCGGACAAGCGGTATTGAGCCTCGAGACGCGCGGATGTGCCGATGCGGCCCGGGCGCGTCAAGTCGCGATGTACCTTGCGCACGTCGCATGCGGCTTGACGATGACGGATGCCGGCCGCCTGTTCAGCCGCGACCGCACAACCGTTTCCCATGCCTGCGAAGTCATCGAGGACCGCCGCGATGACGTCAACTTCAACCACGCGCTCGATCTGCTCGAGAGGGTGGTGAAAGTGATTGCGCTCCGCCCCGGTCCATTCCTCTCCCACAACTAAGGGACGATACAAACCCCATGACACATGATCGCAAACGCCTTCCGCGCGTGCGGGAGGAAGAAAAAACTGCGTCCGAAATGCCAGGCTTCAATCCTGACGAGAGCCCGCTCGCTTGGCTGGCGCGGCGCAAGGACAAGAACGGCGCGCCGCTCATTACCAAGCCGGAGTTTGACGCTGGCGAAAAGCTGCGCGCCGATTTCACATTCTCGGAAATGATGCCGCACGTGACCGCCAGCTGGTCGGGCGTATTCGTCGATAGCGGGCGGCGCTCGCCGGCCGGCTACGGCGTCGACATGAGCGATCATGTCGTGGCGGCGCGGCTGCGCGTGCAAATGGCGCTGAAGGCCGTCGGCCCGGAACTTTCCGGAATTCTGATCGATGTGTGCTGTTATCTGAAAGGCCTTGAGGCGCTCGAAAAGGCGTCCGGATGGCCGCAGCGCTCCGGCAAGATCGTGCTCCAGATCGCATTGCAGCGCTTGGCCCGCCATTACGGTCTGGTTCCGGACCCAACGCGCCAGGAACGCGGCGCCAGCGCGGCCCGGGTCAATCATTGGGCTGCGCCGGATTACCGCCCGCGCATCGAACCCGGCGCCAACTGAGGTGCGGCCAACGCGCGTTTGTTCAGCTGGCTGCGATGCGGCGCGCGTCCGAGCGAATGCGCTCGACCATCGAAGCGAGACCGTTGGAGCGCTGCGGCGTTAAATGTTCCTTGAGGCCGAGGCCGGCGAAGACGCCTTGCGCATCGATGGTCAAAATTTCTTGCGCTAATTTGCCGTCGTAGATGGCAAACAGCACGGCGATCAGACCTTGCACGATCAGAGCGTCGCTCATGCCTGTCATGGCGAGACGCTCGCGGCCATCGCTGCCAACGCTCCGCTCCGTCGCCAGCCACACCTGACTGGCGCAGCCGCGGACTTTATTGGCGTCGGTTTTGAGATTGTCCGGCAGCGGCGGCAGAGCGCGGCCAAGCTCGATGACGTAGCGGTAACGGTCTTCCCACTCGTCGAGCATGGCAAAGTCGGATTGAATGTCTTGCAGCGTCATGCGTTGAGCCTTTGGTCGCGCTGCCGCATGGAGCGGCGCATCTACGTACACATAGGCGTTGGGCGGCGTCCGGTGCAAGGGCCAGACGGCTTCAAGATAGAGCGTGAGATCAGCGGGGCGCGCGTTTGCCGCGCCATTCGGGCTTAAGATCGGCGTCTGTCAAGGTGCCGTTTGGGCGTTTGATCGATCCGGTCTGTACGGGAGACCTTGGCGTGTTTTCTGCGACGGTTGCCTGCTCGTTGTCGCGCGCCATATCGTAGGCGAGCTTGGCGCCGAATTCGGCTTTTTTCTTGAACTGCTCCCAGACGCTGACGGCTTGCGTGCACGCGGCTTCGTTACGCTCGCAAAACGTCATGGTCCATTTGGCGGCGCCCGACGCGCGATCATACAGCTGTTGCTGCTGTGTGTGGTCGGACGGCAGCAGCGCCACCCCGACCGCGACAACCGTTGCAATTCTGAACAGTCCCATAGCCTGCACTCCAACGTCGCCGCGCGCCGTCAAAAACGGTGTCCCGCGGTCTTTCGAATTCTTCGACCCACGATATGCTTACCAACGTTGCTTTGAAAAAACGCCAGCGCACGCGCAACAATTCGATCAGCGTTTGCGGGACTTTTTCGAAGCATTTGAATCAAATTGTGCGGGCTTGTTTGGGTGAGCTCAATGTTTGCTGGGCTGGGCGCGGCGGCGGTTAACACGACCTTAACGGCTGGCCCGGATACTGGCGGCTGTCGGCCGGTTGGCGCGGGTTGGCCTCGAAGTTTTGGACAAAAATTTTATGAGCCTTGCGGCGACCAGACTTGCAGCGGTGTCCTTTCTCGCCTTGACGGCGGGGGTGGCGGCGAACCTGACGTTCCTGCAAGAGCAGCGCCGCGGCGGGGCAATCGAAACCTCGGCACTCGGCGGCGAGCGCGGCCGATTTGCTGAGGGCCAAGCCGAAGTGTCCGGTAAAGCCGGATCGTCGAATGCGACCGCCGTGTCGGCTCTACAAGTCAAAGGGCAGGCGCAAGCTGGTCAGCTGCCGGGCCAAACGCAAATCGCCGGCATAGACGCCTCCGTCAGCAAGGCCGAGATCGTGCGCGGCGTGCAGCGCGAACTCAACACGCGCGGGTATGGCACCGGCCAGCCCGACGGCGTGCCCGGCCTCGTCACCCGTGCGGCGATCATGGCCTATGAGTTCGATTACGGTCTGCCGCTGACGGCGGAACCCAGCCAAGAGTTGCTGAGCCGGATCGTGCTTGGCACGGCCGGACCGGCGGCGACATTTAAAAACGCGCCCCAACTTAAAACGGCGGAAGCCGAGAACGTCGTCAAACAGGTCAAACAATTTCTGACTGGCGCGGGCTATGCGGCCGGCAAGGCCGACGGCAAGCTCGGCGACGACGTCATTCGCGCCATCCGCGATTTCGAGCTCGATCAGAAGATGCCGGAAACCGGGCGCGTCTCCGGCCAGCTCGTCAGCCGGCTCTTGAAACTGCAAGGCCAGGGCAAGAGCGCGTCAGTGCGCTGAACCCGAATGATGCCGTGACGCGGCCGAAATCTCGACCGGCTTTGGATGCCCTGGCCTTACGTCTACTTCGACTGCGAATCCTTACTCAAGACGGCGAAAGCTTCCTGCACCGTCGACATGAATTGGGCGGGGAAGATGATGGTCGAATTTTTCTCGACCGCGATTTCGGCCATGGTTTGCAGAGTACGCAGCTGTAGCGCCACCGGATGAGCCGTGATGATGTCGGCCGCCTGTCCGAGCTTCACCGCCGCCTGATATTCGCCTTCAGCCGCGACAATCTTGGCCCGGCGCTCGCGTTCGGCCTCGGCTTCCTTGGCCATGGCGCGCTGCATGTTTTCCGGGAGGGTGATGTCCTTGATCTCGACCGCCGTCACCTGCGTGCCCCAGGGTTCGGTGTGCTTGTCGATGACATCCTTGATTTGTTCGTTGATGGCCGCGGTATCGGCGAGCAGCTGATCGAGACTGAAGCGTCCGACAACATTGCGCACGGTCGTTTGGCTGATCTGATTGATGGCATTGAAGACGTTCTCGATCGCGATCACCGAGTTCTCAGGATCGGAAATATGATAGTAGGCGACGGCTGCGATATCGATCGAGACGTTGTCCTTGGTGATGATCTTTTGGCTGGGGATCTGCATCGTCACCGTGCGCAAGGAAACGCGCACCATCTGCTGAAAGGGGATCAGGATGAGGTTGAGGCCCGGCCCTCGCACACCCTCGAATTTTCCCAGAAAAAACACCACCCCGCGCTCGTACTGCTTGAGCACACGCAGAGCGCCGGCGAGATAGACGATCGCCGCGATAAGAAGGACGGGTGCCAATGTAAGTATCATGCAGGGACTATCACACGACCGGCGCGAGAGGTCGAGCGGAACCTCTCGCCCCAATGCCGGAGAGTGCAAGCAACCGCAACTCAATACGTCTATACCGGCGACGTCATGCGCTTGTGGAACTCGATTAAGGATCGATGCACGGCAGAATGGGGGCCGGAGAAGATGCCATTCGCGCCATCCGCGATTTCGAACTCGATCAGAAGATGCCGGAAACCGGGCGCGTCTCCGGCCAGCTCGTCAGCCGGCTGCTGAAGCTGCAGGGGCAGGGGAAGGGCGCTGGGAAGGGATGAGGAGGGGGGCGTTAGGTTGGCTAGTGTTCACCAGCCATCAGATCGAATCGCCGCTGCCCGTTGATCTTCGCCAGTCAAGGAAAAAAATTTTCGTGGTGCAGCGAATTATTCCTCATGCGTGGCCTTGATGTTGCTCCGTTTGCGACAATGTCATTGCACACGGCTGTCCGGTTGAGTTTTTGTGGACATGGAGCATGGCGTTGATTCTTCTGTGATTCGAGAGCTTGGCGGCTTCATCGAACACGGAAAGGACCGAACGCCATGCGGCACCACAATAGTCTGTTGCACGATATGTTGAA
>JANLYX010000057.1:0-48787 GCA_031365865.1 Hyphomicrobium sp.
TCTCGCGACACGCGCACTCTTCTCTCGACCTCGCCGCGCGACGACAAGGGTTCAGGCGCGCTGATCGCTTCGAAATGCGGCCGGGGTTGTGATGGGCTGCCGGCGGGATCAGAGCGCCGGGGATTTTGCCGGGGTGGACCCGGCAAAGCTGTCGAGGTTCGGCCCTTGGCAGGACTGCCGGCCGACTTGGCTCCGTTAGCGGAAGGGTCGGTTCAACTTCCGCTCGATAAAATCGAGATGCGCGGGAGGAAGGTGGTGTCGACAGCTCAAGGCTCACACAAACGAGCACTCAGTTTCGGGAGTGCCCTGCCAAACCGTAAAGCCGCTCGGCAGGAGCATGAATCCGGGGTTGTCACAATGCGGGGTGGCCATGCTGGAGGCATGTCTTCGACATGACGTCTGCATCCGAAACAAAAATACAAAGAGATCGAGGCGCCATGCCGGAGGCATGCTTGCAGCATGACGCCCCGTCCCTTGTTTTGAACATGACGCAAATCGCCGGTGGGAATCGCGCCCACGCGGCGCTTGTCCCATTAAGTTGCACCCCCCCTTGCGGAACATGTTAAGAACGTGTAGGGTACATTTATGATTTGTACCCGACGGACGCGCAGCCTCGACGCTCATCCTCTCAAAGCGTTTAGACAGACTACGGACGAGGCACGCGTTCTAAGACCCAAGCACGGGCCACGGCTGACACCTTCAGGCTCGCCAAACAGGAAGACACGATGCTCACCGAAAAACAAAAAGAGCTGCTGCTTTTCATCCACGAGCGCATGCAGGAGCGCGGCGTGCCGCCGTCCTTCGACGAGATGAAAGACGCGCTCGATTTGAAATCGAAGTCGGGCATTCACCGCCTAATCACGGCGCTGGTCGAGCGCGGCTTTATCCGCCGATTGCCGCATCGCGCCCGCGCCATCGAAGTCATCAAGCTGCCCGAGAACGAACCAGCGATGGCGCAGAAGAAGGGCGGCTTCCAGCCGAGTGTCATTGAAGGTTCAGGGCCACCAAAATCGAATTTCGCAGCCCCACCGCCGTCGCACGTCATCGACAGCCGCACCGTCTCGGTGCCGGTCATGGGCCGCATCGCGGCGGGCACGCCAATCAGCGCTATTCAGAACCACACCCACGACATCGCTTGCCCGCCCGACCTGTTGACCAACGGCGAACACTTCGCGCTCGAAGTCAAAGGCGATTCGATGATCGAGGCTGGCATTCACGATGGCGACACCGTCATCATCCGGCGCTGCGATTCTGCCGAGAACGGCGACATCGTCGTCGCGCTGGTCGAGAAGGAAGAGGCGACGCTGAAGCGGCTGCGCAAAAAAGGTTCGACGATCGCGCTCGAGGCCGCCAACCCGGAATTCAAGACCCGCATTTTTGGCCCCGACCAGGTCGACATCCAAGGCCGTTTGGTTGGCTTGATGCGGCGGTACTAGAGTCTTTTAGGATAACGTTCAATCGGCTGGACCTGATCGGGCGATCCAGTCCGACTGTACCAGACCTGCAATAAGCCTGGATGGCCGTGTCGCGCACCGCCATGACGCGTGGGACGTTTGGAAGTGTTTGTAAGAGGTTCCGTTTCCGCTGAAGCGGAAGCTACCAAGAGGTCCTAGGGATCGCCGTCGCCGGAGGTAGCGCCGCGCTGCTGGTCCAAAGGCGCTGCGCCGAAGTTGCCGTCGTCGTCATCCTCGATGTCGGGCCGGAGAGCGCCTTTGCTCAACCATTCCGGCCGGCCGGCAAACGCCGGCAATCTGCCGGGCGGGCGAATTTCGGGTTGCCCGGAATTGCCGTCGCCGCCGGGCGTGACACCGCCATCGATCTCTGAGGCCCCGCCAATACGCGGGACCGGCAGCCGCGCTTTGCGGAGTGAATGTTCCGGCAATTGCGACCACGGGCGATCGCCGCGATGGGCCGCGACCGTATCGACGCGGACCTTGCCGCCGTCCTCGATGTACAGCGCATGGGCACCGAGATCGTAGACATCGAAGACGTCGACAATCGCGGCCGGCGTCGCGCATCGTTTGGGCTTGGGAACGTTCAGGACCAGAATATCGGCGCGCGCGCAATCGTCGGCAATGGCGCTTGGATGGCGTGCCACCGACACAATCGCGCCTTTGACTTGGCTGACGCATCCCGATGCGTCGCAGCGAAATCCGTCCGCGCGAGCGGCCTCGACGGCGGTCCGCGCGTCGCCGTCGTTTTCGAGCCACCGCTCAAGCTCGTACTTGGCTTGCCTTGCTGGCAGCGCGGACAGCAATCCGTCGGCGCCACGAACCGCCACCAACTCGCCTTGGCGCGCGATCAACACGTCGGGACGCGGCAGAAACGGCGCCACGATCAAGCCCGCAATGATTGAGCCTACGCCGAGCAACCGCCACGGCGCCTGCCACAACGCCAGCCACAGGCCGCCGATCAGCATCAATACGAATGCAAGCGTGGGCATGGCCGCCAAGTGGCCGACCGCGCCCGGCAGCACAGCAACCTTGTTGGCGCACCACGACATCGCGTCGATACCCCACCCCATCGGGATCAGCCCGACAGCCTCGAGTCCGAACGGCATCAGCACCAGCGCTGCCAAGGCCGCCGGCATGACGATGGTGTTGCAGATCGGAATCGCGACGAGATTGGCGATCATTGCGTATTGCTGGCTCTGGTGAAATTGATAAGCCGCGAGGGGGGCAACCGCCACGCTCGCAATCAGGGTTGTGAAAATGATGCCGCCAAAGAACAGCAAGACTTTGAGAATGGGATGGGGCTCGCTTTTGCGCTGGAAGCGGCGGCGTATCTCCTCGTAGGTCGCAATCAGGGCGGTGACGGCCGCGAACGACATCTGAAAGCCGGCGTCGAACAGGCTCTCCGGGTAAATCAGCAAAATCATCAAGGCCGCCAGCGCGACGTTACGGAGCGCCAGCGCCGGTCGCTCTAACAGCATGGCGATAAACATCACCAAGATCATCAAGGCCGATCGCACGGTTGCGAATGATCCGCCAGAAATGGCGAGATAGCCCAGCGTGCCGCAAATGCCGCCGGCCGCCGCCCATTTTTTGATCGGGAAATTAAGTGCCACCCACGGCATCGCGGCCAACACTAAGCGGATCGAATAGAAAACCGCGCCCGCCATCACCACCATATGCAGACCGGAGATCGACAGGATGTGGAACAGTCCGGAGTTTTTGTAAGCGTCGTTGGTCGGCTTGGTGATGCCGCCGCGCTCGCCCGTGATCAACGCCTTGGCAATCGCACCGGTCTCATTTGGCAGAACCGCCGCAATGCGATTGTTGATCGACCGGCGAACGCTCTCGATGGCGACAATCAACGGTTCTGCCAGCAACAGTTGGCCGGCGCCGTTTTCCAAAACCGGGGCCGATAGCGAATAGCCGACGCCACCCAAGCCTTCAAACCACGCCGTCCGCCCGTAGTCGAAGCCGCCAGGCAACGCGGGCTTAGCTGGCGGCGACAAGGTCGCGTGCAAGGTGATGCGATCGCCGGGTTTGGCCACCGGCTCTGCCTTCATCGTGCGCACGCGCACCCGTTTGGGACGCCGGCTAGCATCAAGATCAGCCAGCGACTCGACGGCAATTGTCAGGCGCTGACCGCGCGGCGTTTTAAATTCAGCGCGTTCGACCGTGCCCTTGACCTCGGCGTAATGGAGATTTTTTTGCAGCACAGGGGCGCGCACAAACTCAACCCGCAGTTTCGCGACCAGGCCGCCCAGCGCCACAAGAATGAGCGCCGACACCATTGCGCTCAAGAACGTGCCGCGCGGGAGTGCCAGTTTGAGAATAAAAAACGCTGCGAGCGGCGCCACCACCAAGACAAAGCCGGGCTCGAAGGGCAGCGCAAAATAACCCGCTATCCCGGCTCCAAGCACGACGGGGGCCCATAGAAAAAACCGCGGCCGCTGACTCTCTAAACTTGCCGCGGCGCCGGCCCAAATCGTGCTAACGCGGGCGGCACGACCCCCGGTTCGATACGCGGCAAACTCGCTCTCTCGAGCCACGACCGGTCAACCCCTTAACGCCCACCTTCGCCCATGCTACAGGAGAAACGTCCTTCCTGCATCGCTGACAACCAAGAAAGCTTCTATGACCGAGGCCTCGAGACCCGTCGCGCCCCACCCAACAGCGTCCTCCGCTGCGCCCGTGGTACGCTTTGCCCCTTCGCCAACCGGTTATTTGCACATCGGCGGGGCTCGAACCGCGCTGTTCAATTGGCTCTATGCCCAGGGCCGCCACGGCAAGTTCCTGCTGCGGATCGAGGACACCGACCGCGAACGCAATAGCCCTGAAGCCGTCAGCGCCATTTTGGACGGTCTCAAATGGCTCGGCCTCGAATGGGATGGCGACGCCGTCTCGCAATTCGCGCGCGCCGGCCGCCATCGCGAGGTTGCGCATGAACTGATGAAACGTGGCGCCGCCTATCACTGTTATTGCTCGACAGAGGAAATCAACGCCGCGCGCGAGGCCGCCAAGGCCGAGGGCCGTCCGCAAATCTTTCTGTCGCCGTGGCGCGACCGCGATCACAAAGATGCTCCCAAAGACGTCAAGCCGGCTGTCCGCCTCAAAGCCCCGCGCGAGGGCGAGACGGTGGTCCAGGACAAGGTTCAGGGCCGAGTGACCTTTCCGAACAAGGACCTCGACGATCTGATCATTGTGCGCTCCGACGGCAACCCGACGTACAATCTCGCGGTTGTCGCCGACGACCACGATATGGGCATCACGCATATCATCCGCGGCGTCGATCATCTGACCAATGCTGCCCGGCAATCGCAAATCTACGCGGCCATGGGCTGGGACATTCCGGTCTTCGCGCACGTGCCCCTCATCCACGGCGCGGACGGCGCCAAGCTTTCGAAACGCCACGGCGCGCAAGGCATCGAAGACTATCGCAGCATGGGTTACCTGCCGGTCGCCCTGCGCAACTACCTTGTCCGGCTCGGATGGAGCCACGGCGATGATGAAATCATCTCGACCGAGCGGCTGGTAGATTGGTTCGACATCACCGATATCAACAAGAGCGCGTCGCGCTTCGACTTCAAGAAGCTCGACGATTTGAATGGCCATTACATCCGTCAGGCTGCGGACGGGGAACTCTTGCAGCGCATTCAAGAGATGCTGCCGCATCAAGATTACGCGGCGCTTAAGGAACTACCCGTCGACCCCAAGGCTCCAACCCGCTCGGACGTGGCGCTGGCGCACGACGTCATGGCCCAACTGCCCAGCTTAACGACAGGCCAAAGCCTGCATGAGAAGTATTCAAAGCGCGGCTGGGATAAACTCAGTATGGCCATCCCCTCGCTCAAAGACCGCGCCAAGACGCTGTCTGAGCTCGTGAGCGGCGCGCTCTTTATCGTCGCGGAGCGGCCTCTCACGCTAGATGCCAAAGCCGCCAAGCTTCTCGACACGGCGGGCCAACAGTCCAATGCTGCCATCGCAGCTCTATTGGAGGCGACCGCAGCCAAGGATTGGCAGGCGGCAAACCTCGAGCAAGTCGTCAAAGCCTATGCTGAAAATTCAGGCACCAAACTTGGCGCTATCGCCCAGCCGATGCGCGCCGCGCTCACTGGCAAATCGGTTTCGCCACCAGTATTCGATGTGCTCGCTGTGTTGGGACGCGAAGAATCTTTGAGCCGGCTTAATCAAGCCCCTTAACCCCCTGATAAGTCATCCCTCTAACGGCGATATTGCCGCACTGCAAAATGTAGACTAAACCCTTCTGAGAGTTGCGGCATTTGACCTTCAATGCCGCGCCAATTTAATAAGCGCGCGCGTGCACGCCAGCGGGCCTACATAGGTCCGGCAACCGACGAAATCGAGCGACGGCCGGCCTATCTTGGCCCCGTCCCGGGAGTGAGCACCATGAACGTGCAGGACAAGAAGCCAGGACCGGCAGCACCGGCAAAGACCGCTCAGATGGTGTACGACGGCAAGCCCGTCGATCTCTCCGTGCGCACGGGAACAATTGGGCCCAATGTTATCGACGTTGCCCAGCTCTACAAAGAAACCGGCTGCTTTACGTATGATCCGGGTTTCACCTCGACCGCCAATTGCGCCAGCCACATTACCTTTATCGACGGCGACAAGGGCGAACTGCTGTATCGCGGTTACCCGATCGACCAACTCGCCGACAACACGTCGTTCCTGGCTGTCTGTTATTTGCTTTTGCACGGCGATCTGCCGACCAACGAGCAGTTCGTCTCGTTCCGCCGCACCATTACCAATCACACGATGGTGCACGAGCAGATGACGCGGTTTTTCACCGGCTACCGGCGCGACGCCCATCCGATGGCGGTAATGGTTGGCACCGTCGGTGCGCTGTCGGCGTTCTATCACGACTCGACCGACATTTCCGATCCGAGGCAGCGCGAGATCGCGACTCATCGCCTGATTGCAAAGATGCCGACCATCGCGGCGATGGCTTACAAATATTCGATCGGTCAGCCGTTTATCTATCCGCGTAATGACCTCGACTACACCTCGAACTTCATGCAGATGTGCTTTGCCGTGCCGTGCGAGCCCTATGTCATCAATCCGGTGCTGTCGCGCGCGCTCGATCGCATTTTCATTCTGCACGCCGATCACGAACAGAACGCGTCAACCTCGACCGTGCGGCTGGCCGGATCATCGGGCGCTAATCCATTCGCCTGTATTGCCGCCGGCATCGCCTGCCTTTGGGGCCCGGCTCACGGCGGCGCCAACGAAGCTGCCCTCAACATGCTCAAAGAAATCGGCACCGTCGACCGCGTACCGGAGTACGTCAAAAAGGCCAAGGACAAGACCTCCGGCTTCCGCCTGATGGGATTTGGGCACCGGGTCTATAAGAACTACGATCCGCGCGCCAAAGTCATGCAGAAGACCTGCCACGAGGTCCTCGAGGCCGTGGGTCATACCAACGATCCGTTGTTGAAAGTGGCCATGGAACTCGAGCGCATCGCGCTGCAGGACGATTATTTCATTGAAAAGAAGCTCTACCCCAACATCGACTTTTATTCCGGCATCACGCTCCGGGCGATGGGCTTCCCCGTCGATATGTTCACCGTGCTGTTCGCGGTAGCCCGCACCGTCGGCTGGGTAGCGCAGTGGAAAGAGATGATCGAAGATCCCGAGCAGCGCATCGGCCGTCCGCGCCAGCTCTACATCGGCGCCCCGAGACGCGATTTTCCGGCGGCTTGATGCGAAAGTCTGCCCCTCTCCGCAAAGCGGAGCGGGGCGGGATCAAGCTACGCAACGGGCTCGCGCCCGGGGTTGGGTTCGATCTCCGACCCCGCGAGACGGTCTCCTTGGAGGCCGTCTCACCCCAATATGCCAGAAAGCCAAGAGACAAGGTTGGGTTAGAACCGGCCATGATGCTGGAAGAGTTCCTAGAGCATGATCGACTTTGTTGAATCGTTGGGGATTCCCAAGAGGTCGCGAATATGATTCACGATGTGGGCTGAAGCGGGCCTGATGTGGAATTTCCAACGCAGATCAAGCGCAACTGATATCTCCTGTCGGATTTAAATTTTAGCGCTCAACACCTTTAACACCGCATCCGCCGCCGCGTCGCTGGGTGCCACGCCGCCCGGCAATTTCATTTTATCCGGAATACGTTTGAGGGCGGCGATTTGCGCAGCGCGCGCTGGCCCGTCCGTCATCAAGGGCTGCAATGCGGCTGAGAGATTTTCGGCCGTGCAATCCTGCTGGATGAATTCGGGAAACGCGTTGTCGCCGAGTACCAAATTTGCAAGTACCACCGTCTTGACCTGAAGCATCCGGCGCACCAAGGGACCGATGAATTTTTCGATGGTGTAGGCCACCACCATAGGCGTGCCCGCAAGGCCCAGTTCCAGCGTCACCGTCCCCGAGGCAGCTAGCGCCGCCGTGGCCCGCCGCATGGCGGCGAATTTGTCGGTACCGCTATCGACAATGTGCGGTTTGACGGCCCATGCGGCTGTCTTCGCGGCGATCATGTCGCGCAGATGCGGCACGGCTGGGACCACAACGGCAAAGTCCAGACCGTTCTGTTTCAGCACACCGATCGTTTCGCCAAAAACATCTGATAGCCGGTCGATCTCGGAGCGCCGGCTGCCCGGCAGAACCAGCAACACCGGCTGAGCGGCGGTAATGCCGAGACGCCGCGCCAGTGCGCCGCCGTCGGCGTTGTTGATTTCATCCAGCTGCTCGATTAGCGGATGACCGACATAGGTACAATGCGGCCCGCCGAGACGCGCATGCGCTTCCGGTTCAAACGGCAACAGAGCCAGCACTTCGTCGATATACGCTCGCATTTTGCTGGCACGCCCCGATCGCCAGGCCCAAACACTCGGCGACACATAATCGACGACGGGTACAGCCGGCACACGTTTGCGAACGCGTTTGGCAATCGGGTGCGTGAACTCGGGACTATCGATAATGACGACCACATCTGGCTTAAACGCAATCGCCGCGTCGACCGTTTGATAGACTCGCGACACAATTTTCGGCAGATGCCGCAGGATCCGCAGCGGACCCATGACGGCGACATCGGACATCGGAAAGATCGAGACCAAACCTTGCTGCGCCATTTCCTCAGCTCCGACGCCAGCGAACGCCACCGCGCCGTCGAGCTTGATTTTCAAAGCCGCCATCAGCTTGGCGCCGAGGGCATCACCAGAGTGCTCGCCCGCGACGACAAAAATTCGTAAGGCTGGAGGAGGCGGCGTGCTGATGGTGTCAGTCATGATGCGCTCCTGGACGACCGACCTTTGCAAGGAAAAGCCCCATGCTCGCCGCTGACTCGAGGGTCCTTCGCCAGCGTTCATTGTCTTTGCAGGTATTCGCGATGACTGCCACGCCTGCCAATCGCGCGGCCGAAACGCCCTTCAACAAAGCCTCGTCAATCATATCTACTGATTTTACGATCGCGACGCCCTGGAGCTTTCGTTTGGGGTTCATCAGGTCCGCGGCTCGCGCCACCACAGCCGTTGCCGCTTCGCCCGCACCGATCGCCAGCACACGCTTACTTCGAATAACGACGGCTGAGTCCACGCCAAAGCTTGAAAGGTCCGACAGGATCGCCGCGCCGCGCGCGATGTCGGCTTTCAACGCCCCACTCAATGCGGTCTTCACGGTCAAAGCGATCACATCTGCGACGCCGATCTTAGCGGCGGGGATCGCACCACCTTGCGTATCCCGCACGCCCGCAACGAAGAGGCCGCCGGCATCGGCAATGGCAATGAGATCGCTGCGCGAAGCCGCCAACACGTGACTTGATTGGACGGCGATGCCGGCGAGTCTAGCTTCGCCCGCGTTGCTAACCGTTGCAGGGCCGATGGCTGGCACGTCAACACGCATGTCTTGACCGGGCTTTGGCCGCTTGACGAGGACGCCGCGCCGCGCTGTCGCGACGAATAGCCCGCTCGCCTTGCGATTATCTCCGACACGCTCGAGCATCCGGTCGGTGCCCTCCGCACCTTCGATGGCTTCAATGACACCACCCGACACCACGACCCCTTGACCGATGTCATGCCGTCCGAGCGCTGCGACGAGGGCGAAGCCTTTGGCAATATCGCCATTGTCTGCAGCCGTTGGCTCTGCCTGCGTCAGCACGCCCTCGCCGACCAGAAGTTCAGGCGCGACGTCGGCCGGGCCGACGATGCGAAAGCCGTGGCGCTCAAAAAGCGCCAGCAGCCCGCGCAAAACGGCATCATCGCCGCCAGCGCGCAAAATACGCAGGACCGAGGGAAGTGCGCGAATAAACTGAAGATCAGGCCGGGCCGACAGCAAACTTGGCCGCGCATATTTTCCAAGAAACATCACGTCGTGAACTTTCGCGCCTTGCAAGGCCCTGATGCCACGGCCAAGCTCGGCCCAATTGACGTTGGTGTGAGGGAAAGATTTCAGCGCTCCATCGGCCAAGTCATCGACGAGGATGAGGTGCACGCCGTCGCCCCGCGCGGTTATGCTGCGCGCAACTTCCAAAGGCAGTGAGCCGCCGCCCGCGATGATGCCTATGGTTTTAGAAGGGCCATGGCCCGGCCTCACGCCTCTGCGCCGTTCTTGGGCGTGCACAACGAGCGCTTTCCACCTTCGCGAATAAAGGCGATGATTTCGTCGATGATCGGCTGGCCCTTGAACTCGACGGCAACGTCCTCGACGCGTTCCATCAAGGTGCCCTCGGCCGCGAATAACAGACGGTACGCGCGCCGCAGTCCGTGAATGTCCGAGCGCGCAAAACCGCGGCGCTGCAGGCCGACGATGTTCAAGCCAGAAAGATAAGCGCGGTTGCCCAACGCCATACCGTAGGGAATGAGATCGTTCTCAAGTCCGCTCATGCCGCCAAGAAACGAGTGCGCGCCGACGCGAGCAAACTGAATGACCGCCGCGCCGCCGCCGATAATCGCGTAGTCGCCGACCGTGCAATGTCCGGCCAGCATGACGTTGTTTGAAAAAATCACGTTGTTGCCGACGCGGCAATCGTGGCCGACGTGGCTATTGGCAAGAAACGCGCAGCCGTCGCCAACGGCCGTCACCGAACCGCCGCCTTCGGTGCCCGGATTCATCGTGACGCCTTCGCGGATGATGCAATCCGCGCCGACCGTCAGCGACGCCGGTTCACCCTTGTATTTCAGATCCTGCGGTTGATGGCCGATCGAGGCAAATGGAAAGATCCGGGTGCGTGCGCCGACCTTGGTATCGCCGGCGACCGCGACGTGGCTGAGCAGCTCGACACCCTCATCAAGCGAAACATTGGCGCCGACGATGCAATATGGTCCAATCTTGACCCCCACCCCGAGCCGCGCACCTGGCTCGATAATGGCAGTCGCGTGAATCAGCGGTTCAACCATGTTTGCTCGCAAAAGCCTTGGCGTCGGCGGTGTCGGCCAGCATGGCGCTGATCTCGGCCTCGGCAACAGTCTGGCCGTTGACTTTGGCTTCACCAAAGAAGCGCCAGACGCGGCCGCGGTTGCGGACCTTTTTGACATGATAGTGCAGTTGATCACCCGGAAGCACGGGCTTTCTGAACTTGGCGTTGTCGATCCCCATGAAATATACAAGCTCGGCCTTATAGTCCTGGCCGACGCTGGCGACGCACAAAGCGCCGGCCGTTTGTGCCAAACCCTCAATGATCAGCACGCCCGGCATAACCGGGAACTGCGGAAAATGGCCCTGAAAGAACGGCTCGTTCATGGTGACGTTTTTGACGCCGACGCAGCTTTCGTCGCCCTTCATGTCATACATGCGATCAACCATCAGGAACGGATAGCGATGCGGCAGCAGCTGCATGACACGTAAAATGTCAGCGGTGCCGAGCGCGGCCGTTGCTTTTGTTTTGTCGTCCATGTTCTCTCACTTCCCAGACCGTGGCCCGGCATTTGTTAAACCGCCAATGCGGCCTATGCCGTCACTCAACCATCTTCGTCGTTCTTTGCCTCGCCGGACTTTACCGTGTGGCGCTCGCCTAAGCGTTTGATGGCCGCAAGTTCACGCGCCCAAGCCCGGAAGGGCCGGGCCGGACTGCCGCCGATCTTTTGACCAGCCGGAACGTCGTGCGTAACATGCGATGTTCCGGCAATGTGAACGCCTGCGCCGACTTTGATATGGCCGACGCACCCTGCATGCCCGCCCATCACAACAAAATCGCCAAGCTCTGTCGAGCCGGCGATACCGGTTTGAGCGACGATCAGGCAGTGACGGCCGATGACGACGTTGTGCCCGATCTGGACGAGATTATCAATTTTAGTACCTTCGCCGATAATCGTATCCTTAAGGGCGCCTCGGTCGATGGTTGTATTGGCGCCAATCTCGACGTTGTCCTGAATGATGACCCGGCCTATTTGCGGCACCTTTAGGTGACCGGACTTACCCATGGCAAAGCCGAACCCGTCCTGGCCGATCCGGACCCCTGAGTGAATGATGACATGGTCGCCGATCAAGGCGTGAACGACCGTTGCCAGCGGCCCGATATAGCTACCCCGGCCGATCATGACCCGGGCGCCGACGACAGCACCGGCGGCGACCCGCGCGCCCCTGCCGATGTGCGCTTGCGGGCCAACGATGGCGCCGGGTTCAACTTGGGCGCCCTCTTCTAGGATCGCGGTCGGATCGATGAGCGATGCACCAGGTTCCGCAGCTTTCGGGTGAGCCGCCTCGGGATAAAAAAGTCCAAGGGCGCTGGCGAAGGCGTGGTAGGGCGTCGGCGTGATCAAGACGGTGGTGCCGCGCGGCACACGTTCCGCGAAGGATGGCGCGACTAGGCAAGCGCCCGCCGAGGTGACTTCAAGCTGGCCAAGGTACTTGCGGTTATCCATGAAAGAAACGTGGCCGCGCCCAGCTTCTGACAGCGGGCGCACATCGCTGACAATCTGCTTGTCATGGCCGGCGACCGCCAATTGCGCGCCGGTCGCCTTGACGATTTCGGCGAGCGTGAAAGGTCCGGCACGATCGAAGAACCCGGGATGCTCCATGATCGTTAACTCCGGCCTCCGCTCAATCTTTGAAAATTGGCCTGAACATCAAACAGATCCGGCGCGTTGGCAAGACTGCCAGCGCGCCGGAGTTGTGATTAGCTTATGACAGCTTGGGATTTCGCCCGTCCTCGAGGCAAATCCCCTGATTCGATCCTAGAATTTTGTCGAGGCGCCGAAGCGGAAGAACTGCTCCTGATCGTAGCTTTGCTTAGACAAAACCTTGGCGAAGTCCATGCGCAACGGTCCAACGGGTGAATCCCACATCAAGCTCGCACCCACGGATGAGCGGATACTGTTGCTGTCGACAAGATCACCCGGCTTGGTCAGAGCTTTCTTGGCGCCGTCGGCGGCGTCGAATAGCGATCCGGCATCAGCAAACACGGCACCGCTAAGACCTAAATCCTCAGGCAAGAACGGCAGTGGAAAACGGATTTCCGTGGTCGCGGCCCAATAGGTCTGGCCACCCAGGGCATCCAAGTTCGAGCTTCCCAAATCGCGCGGACCGTAGCCGGACCGGTCGAAGCCACGAATGGTTTCTCCGCCCTTAAAGTAGAGATCTAGCAGGCGGACGCTGTCGCCACCCCAGCTCTCGATGTGACCCCCGATAACGCGGCCGATAAGGGTGATCTTTTCGGCGATCGGATAATACGCCCTGGCCTCGGCGCCCACGCGCCAGTACTGGGCGTCGCCACCAAGTCCCGCGAACTCGTCATCGAGCTGCAAGTAGAAGCCGCGGTTCGGTTTAGAAGGATGATTCCGCGCGTCATAGGTGACGGTCGTGCCGACCAGGGAGGTCCAATACGGCGTGTTGGTGCAGTTGGCCCGGCCCGAGCGCGCCGGAGCCGGATCGCCACAAGCCTCCTTGATGGCGAGAGAGGCACCATCTGTAACGCCGTGAATTTCGTCGCGCGACAAACCATAATGCGTTTGCATCCAAAGGTTCTCAGCAAGCGGGAAACCGAGACGGACTTGACCGCCGGATTTGCGCTGCTTGAACCCAGACTGGGACGTTTGATCGACTTCCTTGTGATAGAGGTCGAAACCGGCCGCCAAATTTTTGTCGAGGAAGCGCGGCTCGGTAAAGCCGAGATCGACTTGCAGACGGTCGATGGAACCGGCCAGCTTCAGGCGCAGGAACTGCCCCGTACCCATCAAGTTGCGTTCGGTGATCGAGACGTCGCCAATCACACCTTCAGATGTCGAATAGCCAGCGCCGAATGACAGCTCACCCGTCGACTGCTCGGTGATATCGACGTCGAGCACGACGCGATCCTGGGCCGAACCCGGCCGGCGCTTGATGTCGACATTCTTGAAGATGCCCAGACCCTGCAGGCGCTTCTTGGCGCGATCGACGAGGAGAGGATTGTAAGCGTCGCCTTCAGCTAAGCGGAACTCGCGCCGGATGACGTAATCCTTGGTGCGTTCATTGCCGTTGACGTTGATACGTTCGATGTAAATACGCGGGCCCTCGTCGACTACGTAAGAGATCGCGATCGTGCGGTTGGCTGCATCGGGCGTTGCCCGCGGACGGACACGGGCGAATGCGTAGCCGTGCTCGGCAATCGCCAAGGTCAACTTCTCGACGCTCTTGTCGATCAAGGACGAATTGTAGATATCGCCTGCATTGGTCAGAAGCTCGCCTTTGTACGCATCTGGCGGAACCTCGGCGAGCGAGCTTTCGATGCCGACGTTGCCAAAGTTATAGAGCTCACCTTCGTCAATCGAGAACGTGATGATGAAGGCATTGCCTTCCGGATCGAGCTCGGCGTTGCCGGCAGTGATATTGGCGTCGGCGTAGCCGTTCTTCAGATAGTATTGGCGCAGTAGCTCTTTATCCAACGACAAGCGGTCGGGATCGTAGATGCTGGTGCCCTTGAGGAAATCGAACCAGCCGGCTTGGGTGGTCGAGATGATGTCGCGCAATTGGCTATCCGAGAACGCCCGATTGCCAACAAAGTTGACACCCTTGACTTTGGTTGCCGAGCCTTCGGTGATTTCGAACACTAGGTTGACCCGGTCTTGTTCGAGCTCAATGATCTTCGGCTCTACCGCTGCGGCAAACCGGCCTTGGCGGCGGTAAACGTCGAGCACGCGCTGCACATCAGCCTGGGCTTTGGAGCGCGTGAAAACAGAACGGGCTTTGAGATGAACTTCGCTTTGCAGCGTCGCGGTATCGACTTCGGAATTGCCTTCGAAAGCCACTTGATTGATGACCGGGTTTTCAACCACCGTTACCAGCACCGACGCGCCTTGCCGGTCTATCTTGACGTCGGAGAATAAACCGGTCGCGAACAGGGCCTTGATCGACGCATCAACCTTGCCTGCATTGTAAGCGTCGCCGGGTGAAATTTGCAGGTATGAGCGCACGGTTTCAGGCTCGACGCGGCGATTGCCGGCAACCTGAATGTCCTTGACGACGCCCTGCGCGAGCGCGGGTCCAGAAAGCAATGCTGCGTCCCCCACAGCAAGCAATGACCCAACCAGCGCAAGTGCCACCATTTGGCGCAACATGCTTGCCAGGAAAACTCTAACGATATGCATCCGCGGTTTAGCCCTCGTCTGCCGCCGACCCCCGTGAAATGCAAGCCGTCGGCGGCGACGTTGCATTTGACCCCTTAACAGGCGCTAGCCAACCATCCCCGATGTCCCGAATCAGAGAACAGCGATAGCGCCATCAGAGCTTTTAACTGTTTAGAAACACCTCGGGAAGTGGCAAGAATACGTCACAACCTAGCTTTCTAACCGGCCCCCGTCACGCGCCGCCAGACGTTGGCCAAGTCATTGAAATTAACAAAGATCATGAGCATTAGGATCAGTGCCAACCCAACCTGGAATCCGACGTGCTGAACCCGGTCGCTGAGCGGCTTCCGGCGCAGCGCTTCGATGGCATAGAAGAGCAAATGTCCACCATCGAGAACCGGGATTGGCAGCAGGTTCAAGAACCCAATATTCGAAGAAATGAATGCAATCCAGCTTAAAAGTGCAACAATCCCCAGTTCTGCAACCTTGGCGGTAACTTCCGCCAGCATGATCGGACCGCCCATCTGTTCGGCGGACTGGCGATGGGAAATGATATCGCCAATACCGGAAATGGTTTGGGTGATGTTGCTGTAGGTCTCCTTGGTGCCGCGATAGAGAGCTTCGAAGGGCCCGACATTCAAGGTCTCGATCTGATTGGGCGACGTTGAGCGCTGAATGCCGATGATGCCGCGCCGGAAGGTGCGTCCAAAAACGTCGCGCTGCTCATCAACGGCTGGCGTAGCCTTAAGCACGACCTGCTGATTGTTGCGGTTGACCGTAAAAGCCAGCTCGCGGCCAGCGCTCGGCGCGACGATGCGCTGCAAATCGTCGAAACTTTCAATGCTCTCGCCACCGATATCGACGATCTTGTCACCAGCCAAGAAGCCGGCTTTTTCCGCGGCGGAGCTAGGCCTAACGCTCTCGACGATGGCGGGTACGATTTTCACGCCGACCGCGTAGAAAAGTCCGCTGTAAAGCACGATTGCGAGCAGAAAATTGGCGATTGGCCCTGCGGCTACAACGGCCGCACGCTGCCACACGGGTTTGGCGTGGAACGAGTTGCGGCGGTCTTCCTCCGTCATGTTTTTGAGGGCTTCGGGTGACGGTTTGGACGCCGCGTTCTCGTCGTCGAGAAATTTGACGTAGCCGCCAAGCGGAAACCAAGCGAACCGCCAGCGCGTGCCGTGGCGATCGTAGAAGCCGAAGATTTCAGGGCCAAAACCAATCGAAAAAGCTTTGACGTAGACGCCGCACCAGCGAGCGACCAGGAAATGGCCAAGCTCGTGAATGAAAACGACGAGCGTCAGGACCGCCACGAATACGATGCCGTAAGACCAAATCCAGCCAAGTACAGTCGAGATAGATGCCATATCAGGCTCCAATGACGGCGCGCAGCACGTGCGCGCGCCGGATCAAGTTCCGAATCTACTTTTAGCGATGTAAGCGTTGTTCTGCCAGCCGTCTCGCGAAACTGTCGATGGCGAGAATGTCGCTCAATGAATGTGCTGCCTTGATGACGTTTTGCCGCTCGGCGGCGTCGAGAACGCTGGCAACAAGCCGCGTTATAGCCGGAAATGTAATGCGACGCTCCAAGAAAGCAGCAACCGCGACCTCGTTGGCGGCGTTGAGGACTGCTGGCGCTGTATAGCCGCGCTCCATGGCGGCGCGCGCCAAGGCCAGGGCTGGGAAACGCGTTTCATCGGGAGCTTCAAACGTCAAACTTGCGAGTTTGGCGAGATCGAGCCGTTCCGTTGGCGTTGTCATCCGGCGTGGCCAAGCCAATGCGACCGCAATTGGCGTACGCATATCCGGCGGCGCCATTTGCGCGAGCACGGACCCATCGCGGAATGTCACCAGACAGTGAACCACCGACTGCGGGTGGACGATAACGTCGAGATTGTCGATGCCGACGTGGAACAGATGATGCGCTTCGATCAGCTCGAGGCCCTTATTCATCATCGTCGCGCAATCGATGGAAATTTTGGCGCCCATCGACCAGTTTGGATGTTTCAAGGCTTGCTCGGGCGTCGCGCGAAATAACGCGTCCTGCGTCCAGGTCCTGAAGGGTCCACCAGATGCCGTTAGAACGATCTTCTCGACCGATGTGATGTCGGATCCGGACAACGCTTGAAATGCCGCGGAATGCTCGCTATCGACCGGCAGCAATTCAGCGCCATAGTGATCGACCGCATCGACGAAAACTTGCCCGGCCGACACCAGGCATTCCTTGTTGGCGAGAGCAATCCGGCAGCCTTGCTTGACGGCGGCAAATGTCGGCTCAAGACCGGCCGCGCCGACAATGGCGGCCATGACGCAGTCAGCGGGCTCTGAAGCTGCTTCGACCAGAGCCGCCCTACCGGCCGCTGCGCGCACGCCTGTTCCCTGGAGAGCCGCTTGCAAATCGCGAAACAAACTGCCGTCGCCGATGACGGCGACGCGAGCGCGGTGCGTGATGGCTTGTTCCGCCAGCAGCCGGACATTGCTTTGAGCGGTCAGCGCGACAATCTGAAAATCATCGGGATTGCGGCCGACCAAATCGAGGGTACTGCGACCGATCGAGCCGGTGGCGCCGAGAATGCTGAGGCGCTTGGGCGCCGTGGCAGACTCCAATCTCGGAGCTTCGGATATGGTGGGCAGGGCCGTCGTCATCGCGTGCCCCTCACTCGCCGTAGAGCAGCGCGCGGGCGGGCGCATATGCGTCGATCATCAACGCCAGCAACGCCGCTGCCATGCTCGCCGTCACGATGCCGTCCATGCGGTCCATGAAACCACCGTGGCCCGGAATCAGCTGGCTTGAGTCTTTCCGCCCAAACCGCCTTTTCAAGGCTGATTCCGCCAAATCGCCGCCTTGCGCGATCAGCCCGAGCACAAGGCCGAGGCCGGCCAGCCAAAACGCTGATCCGCTACCGAGGAAACGCGAGAAAACGGCCCCGGCAATGGCCGCCGCGAAAATTCCCCCGATCAGTCCGGCCCAGGTTTTTTTAGGGCTGACCGCCGGCCAAAGTTTTGGTCCACCCAATAACCGGCCCGATATGTAGGCGGCCGTATCGGTGACTGCGACAACAATGAGAATGAAGAGCACGCTCTGAAATCCGAACGCATCGTCGCCGCGCAGCCAGCCGAGTGCGACCACCGGCAGGCCCGTATAGAGCACGCCCGTGCTCGATAGCTTGGCGCGGTCCTGCCCGAGCAACAGAGCGGCAACGGTAATGGCGCCAATAGCAACGGCCGCGAGCGCCAAACCCGCCATGCCGAGATTGGCGAGCAAAGCGGCGGCACCGATCGCGACGATGTGGAGAATGCCGGCCGTGTCGGCGCCGTCATTCCTGACGATGCCGCCCCATTCCCAACTCATGACGGCTGCGGCCAAAAATACCAGAATCGCAAACGGGATCGAGCCCCAATAGACAAACAGCAACGCAATCAAAGCCGCTGCGACTCCGGACGCAATCCGCAATTGCAGTTCGTTGAGGACAAACTTGCTGTCGGGAGGCTCGGGCAAATTGGTAACAGGATCCTCCATCGTCTTCCTTAGGCGCTCGAGCGCTTAGAAAGCCCGCCGAAGCGGCGCTCACGGGCCCTGTATTCTGCGATCGCAGTCTCAAGAACAGATTGGTCGAAATCGGGCCAATAGGTTTCGAGAAATACAAACTCGGTATAGGCTGTCTGCCACAACAGAAAATTTGAAAGACGCTGCTCGCCCGAGGTCCTGATCAAAAGATCGGGATCGGGAATGCCGGCTGTGTCGAGATGCGCCGCAACCGAATCGGCCGTGATCTGATCGGCCGATAACCGGCCCGCCTGAACATCGGTCGCGAGCTTGCGGGCGGCTTTGGCGATTTCCGTGCGTGCCCCATAGTTGAAAGCAATCACCAAGGTGAGCTTGCTGTTGTCACGCGTTAGCTCGACCGCTTCATCGATCAGCGTCATTAACTCGGGATCGACGTTCTGGCGCTCGCCGATGACGCGAATGGCGACATTGTTTTGATGAAGATCGGCCAAGTCGCCGCGAATGAAGCGCTTCATCAGGCCCATCAGATCGTCAATTTCGTCGGCCGGGCGCGACCAATTTTCGGAAGAAAACGAGTAGATCGTGATGTAGGGGATAGATAGATTAATGGCCGCGCGCACCGTGCGGCGGACCGCTTCGACACCTTGACGATGACCAATGGTACGCGGCAGCCCCCGTTCTTTCGCCCAGCGTCCGTTGCCATCCATGATGATGGCGACATGGCGGGGCGAAGATCGGGCCGGATGGCCGGCGCCAGCGGATTCGTCTATCTTCTTCACAATGGAGCCGGCCTTCCGTGGGCGGGGCAGATCAGCACGAGCAGTTTCGTAATCGCGGACAGCCTTGTCGGTAAAAGCAGTTCGTCGCATCGTTTTTCGTCAGACTTTTTGAATTTCAGCCTCTTTACTCGCTAATGTCTGATCGACTTCCTTGATAATCTTGTCCGTCAATTCCTGCACCTTGTCGGAATTGCCGCGATGATCGTCCTGGCTCATCTTTCCGTCTTTTTCGAGTTTCTTGAGCAGATCCATGGCTTCGCGCCGGACGTTGCGGACAGAGACCTTGCAGTGCTCGGCATACTTGTGAGCGAGCTTGACGAGTTCCTGACGCCGGTCATTGGTCAGCGATGGAATGGGAAGCCGCAAGACTTGGCCATCCATGATCGGGTTCAGTCCAAGGTTGGCTTCGCGAATGGCCTTATCGACTGCCGTGACGTTGGATCGATCCCAGACCTGAACCGAGATCATTCTGGCTTCTGGCACAGAAACCGTTGCAACCTGATTGAGCGGCATCCGCGATCCGTAGACCATAACCTGCACGGGGTCGAGCAAATTGGCGCTGGCACGGCCTGTTCTCAAACCCGTAAATTCACGTTTCAAAGCTTCGACGGACGCGCGCATGCGCTTGTCGATCTCCTTCAAATCAAATGCTGTCAGCGACATGGCGTCTCCTTCGCTGGGCGTCGTGCTCGGTTCCTATCTGCCGTGGCCGCAACCGAAAGGCTACGGCTGGCCGGCTGCGCGCTGACGCATCGCGCAAAGGTCAGGCGCTCCCCTCTATCACGGTTGCGCGCGCTTGACCTTTCAGGGCTTTGAGCAGGTTACCCGGTTCTTCAATCGAAAACACAATTACCGGAAGACCATTGTCGCGGGCAAGGGCGATTGCCGCCCCATCCATCACTTTGAGATCCTTGGCTAATACCTCGGCATAGGTCAGCCGGTCGTAGCGGGTAGCGGTTGCATTCATTTTGGGGTCGGCGGAATAGACTCCGTCGACCTGGGTCGCTTTGGCGACAGCGTCGCAGTTCATCTCTATGGCGCGCAGCGTCGCCGCCGTGTCGGTCGTAAAGAATGGATTCCCCGTTCCAGCCGCGAATATCACCACCCGGCCCTTGCGCATGTGATGGAGAGCCTTTGGCCTGACATAGGTTTCGCAAACCGTCGGCATCGATATGGCTGAGAGAACCCGCGCCGAGACTTTTTTCTTCTCAAGCGCATTTTGAAAGGCGAGCGCGTTCATGACCGTCGCCAGCATCCCCATGTAATCCGCTGTCGCCCGCTCCATGCCCTTGGCGGCTGTTGAAATGCCCCTGAATATATTGCCGCCGCCGACCACGACCGCGATCTCAGCCCCGGCACGGACCGCTTCGGCAATGTCGTCGGCGAGCCGGGCACAGACATCCATATCGATGCCAAAGGCATTCTTGCCCATCAGCGCTTCGCCTGAAAGCTTCAGGAGCAGGCGCTTGTATTTGAGACCTGTGGACATAAAAACTCCCTCTCCCCATTCCCCTGCGCTTGGAATGGGGAGAGGGGAATTGTAGACCGGCCGGTTGATACCTAGCGCAAACGTTTGATTCCGCCTAGCTCAGCCGCCGGCCGCCAACTTGCGCACTTCCTCGCCGAAATCGTCGTCTTTCTTGTCGATGCCTTCGCCCAGAGCATAGCGCACGAAGCCTGCAACCTTTATGGAGCTGCCGGCTTTGCCTTCAGCCTCTTTAAGGGCCTGAGCGACGGTCTTGGTGGAGTCGTGGATATAAGCCTGTTCCAGCAGGCAGGTTTCCTTGGCGTAGCTCTTCAAGCCGCCGGCGATGATCTTTTCCATCATCTCGGGCTTTTTGCCCTGGTTCTTTTCTTCCAGAATGGCCCGTTCCCGCGCCAACACGTCGGCTGGAACGCTAGCAAGATCGATGGCGATCGGATTGGCAGCGGCAACGTGCATCGCCAATTGACGGCCGATTTCAAAGAGCGATGGCTTGTCGCCCGCACTCTCCAGCGCGACGAGCACGCCGATTTTGCCCAAACCATCGCCGACGCGGCTGTGAACGTAATCCGCGACGACGCCGTCTTTGACCGAAAGCGCTGCGGTGCGGCGCACGCTCATGTTCTCGCCGATGGTTGCAACGAGTTCCTTCAGAACCGCATCGACGGTTTCTTTCTTGCCGGGATATTGCGCGGCGAGCAGCTTGGCGAGATCGCCTTTGGCGGCTGGCGCCAGCGAGGTGACGTCGCGAACGACGCCCTGGAACTGGTCGTTGCGGGCGACGAAGTCGGTCTCGGAATTGACTTCGACGACAGCGCCTTCCTTGCCCTTGGCAATGATGCCGATCAGGCCATCGGCGGCGATGCGGCCAGCCTTCTTGGCGGCCTTGGAAAGCCCTTTCTTGCGCAACCAATCGACGGCTGCTTCAACGTCGCCGTTGGTTTCGGTCAGCGCGTTCTTGCAGTCCATCATGCCTGCGCCGGTTTTGTCGCGCAGCTCTTTGACGAGGCTTGCGGAAATCGTTGTCATGGAAACTCCTTCGCCTATGAAGGCATCAAGCGTGAGATCGTGAGTGGTCGGTGGTGAATAGTGGATCAGTGCCGTGAGCGATCTACACTCACGACTGACGAACTCACCACTCACCCATTCTTAAACTGCCGCTGAATCAACAATCTTTTTGGCTTGGCCCTGCCAATTGTCGCGGGCCACCTGGCCCTTGAGACGCAGCATCCGGTCGAGCGCCGCCACGTGATCGGCGTCGAGATCGGCAATCTGCCAGAAATGGAAGACGCCGCCGTCGTTCAAGCGCTGCTCGAGCTTTGGCGAAATGCCGGTGATGCGTTTGAGATCATCGGCTTCACCACGTGGCGCTTCGATGCCCTTGAACTGCACTTTCACGACTTCTTCGGCCGGTGGCTCGACTGCAGCGCCGATATCGACGCCCTGAGTGCCCTGCGAGCGCTCGAGACCATCAAGAGCGGCGCGTGCAATCAGATCGCAATAAAACGCAATGGCGCGGCCAGCGTCATCGTTGCCGGGAACTGGGAAATCGATACCGTCGGGATCGCAGTTGGTGTCGACGATGGCGACGATCGGAATGCCGAGCTTGCGGGCTTCCTGGATCGCGATCGCTTCCTTGTTGGTGTCGATGACGACCAGCAGATCGGGCGTGCCGCCCATGTCTTTAATGCCACCGAGAGACTGATTGAGCTTCTCGCGCTCACGCGTAATCGTCAGAATTTCTTTCTTGGTGCGGCCCTGCGGGTCGGCCAAAATATCGTCGAGCTGACGCAGGCGCCGGATCGATTGCGACACCGTCTTCCAGTTGGTCAGAGTGCCGCCGAGCCAGCGATGGTTCATGTAATACTGGGCGCATCGCTTGGCTGCATCCGCAATGCCAGCCGAGGCCTGACGCTTGGTCGCGACGAACAGCACGCGGCCGCCGCCGGCGACAGTGTCGGATACTTTGAGCAACGCCTGGTGTAACAGCGGCACCGTCTGTGTCAGATCGAGGATGTGGATTTTGTTGCGCGACCCATAGATGAACGGAGCCATCTTGGGATTCCAGCGGTGGGATTGGTGGCCGAAGTGAACGCCAGCTTCCAAGAGCTGACGCATATTGAAGGCGGGAAGCGCCATCGTAAATATCCTTTTCCGGTTGGTCCTCCGCGAAACCGAGTGAAGAAAAAAGCCAATCTTTTCAGATTGTTATATTTCCACCGGAGCACGTGACGGGGCTTTTAATCCGCCAAGCGCGATAGTCTCGCGTGTGAGATGAGGGGCTTATGGGGGATTTGGGCGCAGATGGCAAGGGGCCAAGCTAGGCGAGGTGTGAGACGGATTGCGCTGTTAACTCCGTGCTCCGGCACGGCGTACAAGAAACAATGGACCGTTTAACCCCCGAACATCGAAGCTGGCTTATGAGTCGCGTGGGCAGCAAAAACACGTCGCCCGAAATTGCAGTCAGAAAAATCCTACACAATCTCGGTTGCCGCTTTCGGCTGCACGATAAGTCGCTTCCTGGACGACCCGACATCGTCTTGGCGCGCCGCAAGGCAGTCGTATTCGTGCACGGCTGTTTCTGGCACGGACATAGTTGCCGAAAAGGGCGAACCCCGAAGAGCAATGTTGAGTTCTGGCTTGACAAAACCAGCAGGAACAAGAACAATGATAGAACAAATAAAAAACTTCTCCGCACACTTGGGTGGCGATCAATAGTTGTTTGGCAATGCCAGCTGAATGACACCGCTAAGCTTAAAGCCCGTCTAGCCCAAGACTTGGGGGTAGTGGCAGCGAGCGGCTCCCGTGGGCACCGGTGCACTGGTAGAGTTGGGATTCGCGGGGGACAAAAATGACAAAACGTTCCGGACGACCGATTGCAATCGATCTATTTGCTGGGGCAGGAGGTATGAGCCTCGGCTTTGAGCAAGCCGGGTTTGACGTGGTCGCTGCAGTCGAGATCGATCCCATTCACTGCGCCGTCCACAAATACAATTTTCCCGACTGCGTAATGATTCCAAAATCTGTCGCGGAATTGTCGGCGAACCAAATTCGTAAATTAGCTGGAATTGGCCGGAGGAGGGTCGATTGCGTATTCGGCGGTCCACCTTGTCAAGGATTTTCATTGATAGGACACCGCGCGCTTGAAGATCCTCGCAACGGACTTGTCCGTGAGTTTGTCCGGCTTGTTGCGGAGCTGGATGCACAAACTTTTGTGTTCGAGAATGTAAAGGGCCTGACGGTCGGCCGCCACAAAGCCTTTCTTGAGGAACTGGTGCGAGAATTCGATTCCGTAGGATACGATATGAGACTTCCTTGGCGCGTCTTAGACGCTGCGTACTTTGGCGTGCCTCAACATAGGGAGCGGCTAATTCTTCTCGGTGCAAGAGGGGACGCAAATTGCCCGACTATCCTGCGCTGAAGTTCAACCCTGCAGACGCAAAGAAAGAATTCCCAAAGTTGCCCAAAGGTCCAACCTGCGAAGATGCGCTTGGCGATTTACCGGACGCGGACCGGTTTGATCGGCTCAACGGATCTGACGTTGTCGCAAACGTGCGCTATAGAAATCCGTCGCGCTACGCATTAGAGCTGCGGTGTCAAACAAATCAGTCGTGGCATTTCGGTCATCCACGGCAATGGGTATTGAACAACCTTACGTCGAGCGCTCGGACCAACCACTCGGCGATTTCGCGGCGTCGTTTTGGCGAAACTGTCGAAGGCGAAGTCGAACCAATCAGCCGCTTTTTCAAGCTTTCGAAAGAGGGCCTGTCCAACACACTCCGGGCAGGCACGGACGGCGCGCGCGGCGCGTTCACCAGTCCCAGACCTATTCATTACGCACACTCTCGATGCATCACCGTTCGCGAGATGGCCCGGCTTCACGGTTTCCCAGATTGGTTCAGACTGCATGCCACCAAATGGCACGGAGCGAGACAGATTGGAAATGCCGTACCGCCGCCGCTTGCGAGGTCGATTGCCGAGGCAATTGTTATTTCATTTGGCCTCAAACTAAGACGTCCCTCCAAGCCCCTCGAACTTGGCGACATTTCACTGCTATCGTTTGAAATGTCGGCCGCCGCGAAACATTTCGGAGTGCCGCCCCCTAATGGACGCCGGAATATGAAGAGCGGGGCAAAAAAGCGCAAACAGCACGAAACCGAAGCACATTACCATTTACTGCGAGCGGCCAATGGCTAACCCGCCCCGGCCCAGCAACCGATATAAACTGTTAATCGATAAAATCTTCTTCGCGCACTGGAAGAAAGGGACCAGCGAATTCGTTTTCGCGCGCAGCGAACTCAAGGAGACTGCCGGGCAACTCGCGATAGAGCTGCCCGACAACCTTGGAGATGTAATCTACTCGTTCCGGTTTCGCACTGCACTGCCTGATAATATTATCGAGACGCAACCAAAGGGCAAAGAGTGGATCATTGAAGGTGCAGGCCGCTCTCAGTACCGGTTCAAACTCGTCAAGGAGACGAGGATCGTTCCCAATCCGAATTTGGTCAACATTGGAATTCCCGACTCTACTCCGGAAGTGATAAGGGCCTACCGGCTCGACGACGAGCAGGCACTACTTGCGATCGTCCGTTACAACCGGCTCATCGATACTTTTCTGGGGCTGACAACTTTTAGCCTTCAAAATCACCTCCGAACAACGGTCGAAGGCATTGGGCAGATCGAAATCGACGAGCTGTACATTGGCTTGGATAAGCGCGGCTGTCACTACGTCATACCTGTACAAGCTAAAGGCGGTAAAGACCAGATTGGCGTCGTTCAGACGAGCCAAGACTTTCGCTTTGCTACGCAGAAATTCGAAGGCATGCTTTGCCGGCCGGTCGCGGCTCAATTCATGGACGACCGCGTGATTGCGCTGTTCGAACTAACGCTGCAAGGCGATGAAGTGAAGGTAGTCGAAGAACGGCACCACCGGCTGATACCGGCCAAAGATCTCGATCAGAAAGCAATAAGAAATTATAAATTGTAGGCTAGGCGAGGTGTGAGACGGATTGCGCGCCTACCCCCCACTCTCCGAGTTGCCCCTGCCTCACGTCCGCTTGAACGACACGTCTTTCTTGTCGATGAAGCCATAGAACGCGTTCGAGCGGTCGCCGCCGTCTTTTTCGTAAGCTTCCTTCGCCTTCTGCAATTTATCGTCTTTCAGATTGACGCCGTGCTTGGCGAGGTTGTTGACGTCGATGCCGTGGATCTTCGCCATGTTGAGACCAAATATTTTCTGCTTCACCTCCGAGTTGTCGCCGCCAAGTGGCGCGAAGCCGAATTTCCTCTGCATGTCGTCTGGAATTTCCATGCGCCGCATGGCTTCGATCTGCCATTGCGGCGAGCCGTACCAAACCGAATCCGTGCCCCAGACGACATGATCGGCGCCCAGGCCCTTGATGACGGTGCCAAGCAGGCCTGCCGCGTGCTGGGGATGCGAAATCACGCAATTTGCAAAGCAGCTTCCAAGTTCCGCGTAGACGTTATTGACGCCGTGCTTCTCAGGGATTTCCGCGAGGTCGGTCACCCAATCAATACGGCCGGTCTTGTTGAATTTGTCGAGATGATCTTGCGGGTAATCGTTGAGCGGCTTCAAGCCCGAATGGAAGATGACGAAGTTGATGCCCGGCCAATCCTTGGCGGCCTTGGCGATGTCGTCGACCATGGCGTGCTTCCATGCGTGGAAGCTCTCCGCGTAATCATTCGGCAACAGACCCTTGTGGATGCAGAAGGTCTTGATGCCGGATTTCATCATGCGCTCGTAGGCCGGGTACATGAGCTTCTCGTCGTCGAGACGATAAGGATAATCGCTGTTGGAAAGCGGATCGCCCACGGTATAGCCCTTCCAGCTGATCGGCTTTTGCTCGGCGATGCAACGGTCCATTTCTTCGAGCCATCCCGGCGCGCTCGGCCGCAGAATGGCTTGGCTCCACATCCGGCGCGACCCGCACAGTTCGTCCATCAGATCCTGTGCGCGCTTCATTTCCGGATTGGAGAGAAACACGTTATCGGGATTGTCTGCCGGTGCACCGGACAGAATGCCGACCTTGGTATCGCTGTCGAAGTAGACTTCCTTCAAGAAGTTCGCAAACTGCAGCTGTTCGAATTCGGTGTGCTTGTCTTTGTATTTGGCCGGCACCCACTTATCCATGCCGTAAGCGCGCAGGCCCTTCAGGCCCTCGAAGCTGAAGCCTTCCCAAACGAAATGCAGTTGATCGTCGAAAATGAATTGATCGCGCAAGCCGATCGCGCGAGCGTCCGCGGCGGCAACGTCGGCCGCTTCCGCGCGCGTCGCCCCAAAGACGTTGCCGTAGTACTTGTCCATAATGGAGAACGACAACGCGAAGCCCGCAGCCGAGCGCAGAAAGGTCCGCCTTGAAACATTGTTGGCTTTGCTGAGCGTTTCCGCTTCCGCCAGGATCTCGGCTTTGATCTTGCGCTGTACGTCGTTTTGCGGACTGGGATTGAACTCGCCATTGGAGAGCACTTGCGAGGGCACGGGCAATGCGGCCTCGGTGTCATCGCGGTCCTGCAGTCCGAGTTTGTAGTTTTCGGTTTTGATCCATAGCGACATGACGAGACCCTTTCACGCTGAATGTTGAGAGCTGGCTGGCGCTTGCCTGCGCCTCGCGAAACCGCGCCAAAATAGTTCAAGATTATTGTAGCGTTTGGGCGCGGATTGCCGCAATCCCCCAAAGGTATTGCGGATCAGGACATCAGACGTTCAAAAGTTCTTAGTGAACTGTTCGATGGCGAACGCAGGCAACAGACGTTGCAGACCGGCGGCCAAATAAGTTGGTGTTGTGACATAATATTTGCGTCGCGGGCGGGCGGACTCAAGGGCGTGGATCAGCCGTTTGCTTACCGCTTCTGGTTCGAGCTTGAAGGTATCCTTGCCGCCTT
This sequence comes from Hyphomicrobium sp., assembly GCA_031365865.1. Lineage (GTDB taxonomy): Bacteria > Pseudomonadota > Alphaproteobacteria > Rhizobiales > Hyphomicrobiaceae > Hyphomicrobium_B. The sequence continues at coordinate 27,624 of JANLYX010000057.1, forward strand.
TTTCCATTGACGCCAGTCTGGCCAAATATTTGGCTTTATGCGCCGAGTTCTCAATGTCGATGTTGGCTTTGAAACTGGCCAGTGCGTTCTCGACAAAGCGGCTGCGGATCGGGCCCGGCTCGATCAGCGAAACTTTGATGCCGCTGTCGGCAAGCTCCAAGCGCAGGCTTGTCGTCAGAGCTTCCAGCGCAAACTTCGATGCGCAATAAGCACCCCGATAGGGCGCGGCCACGAAGCCCAAAACGGACGAACACTGCACGATGCGCCCCGCGCCGTTGTTGCGCATCGCTGGAACGAGGCGGCGGGTGAGATCATGCGTGCCGATCAAATTGACCTCGAGCTGGTGGCGGAGAACGTCAGCCGTCAAATCCTCGACGGCGCCGGGTTGGCCATAGGCCGCGTTGCTGAATAGCGCTCCAAGTTTGCCGTCCGTCATGGACAGCGCTTGACTAGCGCATGCCGCGATCGATTGCGCGTCCGCCAGTTCGAGAGACAGCGCTTCAACGCCTTCCTCATCAACGAGACGCTTGAGATCGTCTGGCTTTCTAGCCGTCGCGATGACGCGCCAGCCGCGCGTCTTCAAGCGCCTCGCGGCGTCAAGTCCGATGCCCGACGAACTGCCGGTGATAAGAATGGACTTCTGCATGGCCGCTCGCGGTTTTCGATCGAATCCCGCGCTGCCAATAACATGGTTTGCTATTCGACGCGTGCGGCTTCACGCCTGGCGGCAACGGCGCGCTCGGCCTTGAGTTGATAGACGTAGCAGATCGACTGGGTGTTCCAGGCATTGGTGTATTCGAGTTCATGGACGCAATTGAATAACGGCGACCCGAAGAACCCGCGCGAGATCAGCACGATGCGCGCCGATGGCTTGCAGTCTTTCAACTTGTCGCCCAGCGCATCGATCAGGTCGCTCGGCATACAGGTTGCGTGCACGAAGATGATGTCGGCGTTGCTCAAATCTTCTTTCAGCATATCGCCGTGCTTGGACGCAATAGGGCCGCACGACCCATCGAGAGAGGGCCGGAATTCGCGCTCATAGCGGCTAAGGATACGGGTGGCGGTGGCGTGCAGAGTTGGCAGAAATTCGATGCCCGTCACCGACGCGAAAGGGAAGAGCTGATCGGCCATGATCAGCACTTTGCCGGTGCCGGAGCCGAGATCATAGAAATTTTCACCCGCAATAGGTTTGACGGCGTCCATGATGCGCTGGAATGGCTCGAGCAGCATCTCGCCGTAGGTAAAGGCCTGGCCGGTTTGAGCCTCGCTGGCGCGGTCGGCGTGCGAGATGTTGTAGCCATTGACGCCGTCATAAAGCTTCGACAACGTTTCTTGAATGCCACGCGCCGCCGTCATGTGCAAAATCCTCCGCCCGCCGATGGCGAAGTCTTCTCACAAGAGTCCTAAGATTTGTTAACCGCTTTGGCCGCTCATCGGAACCGTTCCAGATAGCAAAAAGGGGCCCTCGCCAGGACCCCTTTCGCAATCTCTCGGCAAATCTTACTTGCGCGCTGCTTCGTACGCGACGCGGTCGATGGTATCGAACGTCATTGCGGCAGCGCCCGGCTGGCATTTGAAGGCCAAGGTTTTGCCCTCGGCGGTGTCGAGGCTCGACGACGTACCCGCGCCGATCGTCATGTTGAGGCGGGTCGCGTTCGCTTTCAGGCCATCGTCCGATATGTCGTGGACCATAATGGTCAGGTTGCATGCGCCATGATCGGCGATGAAATAGCCGATGGCGCGCTTGGAGCCGACATCGAGGCTGATGGCCTTGATGGGCTTCACGCTCAATGAATCGGCTTCGCCGGCTCTCACGGGCGCTGCGCCCTTGGCAAGAGCGAGAACCGCGAACGCGGTCGTTGCAAGGAAATTACGTGTCGACGTCATGGAATGGTCCTCCGTTCCACTGCTGTAACAATTCAAACCCTCGCACGATTGTCCGGGCATGCTTGCCGCAACGCAGCAATGTATAAACTCATGACTCGCATAGGAAAATAGCTAGCTATGCATTTCCGGAATGCGTTTTTCGCAGCGCGAAACGGTCGCACCCCAACGGGGTAGAGGTGCCATGAGTGCGCAATACGCGTTGACTGCGGGTACGCGGCGCTGGCGGCGACAAGGCTAACCCCCGCCGCTATAAGCTCGGGACGACTCTTTCCCCTGGCTCTAAAACGAGAGCAAAATGCCCGCCCAAACCACTCCCAAAATCACGCCCGACATGATCGCAAGCCACGGCTTCAAGGGCGACGAGTATCAGCGCCTGCTCGATATCTTGGGCAGAGAACCGCTGATCTGCGAGCTTGGCATTTTCTCGGTCATGTGGTCGGAGCACTGCTCGTATAAATCCTCGCGCGTGTGGCTGAAGACGCTGCCAACCACCGGCCCGCAAGTCATCCAAGGCCCGGGCGAGAACGCCGGCGTCGTTGATATCGGCGATGGCGATTGCGTGGTTTTCAAAATGGAAAGCCACAACCACCCCTCCTACATCGAGCCGTTCCAAGGCGCCGCGACCGGCGTCGGCGGCATCATGCGCGACGTCTTCACCATGGGCGCGCGCCCCGTGGCCAACATGAACGCGCTGCGCTTTGGCGCGCCGGATCATCCCAAGACCCGCCACCTCGTCAACGGCGTCGTCGCCGGCATCGCGCACTACGGCAACTGCACCGGCGTGCCGACCATTGGCGGGGAAACCAACTTCGACGCAGGCTACAACAACAACATTCTCGTCAACGCCATGTGCGTCGGGCTGGCGCGCACCGACAAGATTTTCTATTCCGCAGCCAAGGGCGTTGGCCTGCCGGTTGTGTATCTCGGCTCGAAGACGGGGCGCGACGGTATTCACGGCGCGACCATGGCGTCGGCGGAATTCGACGACAAGTCGGACGAGAAGCGCCCGACCGTGCAGGTCGGCGATCCCTTCACCGAAAAGCTGCTGATTGAAGCCTGTCTCGAATTGATGGCGACGGATTCAATCATTGCCATTCAGGACATGGGCGCGGCGGGGCTCACCTCTTCGACCAGTGAAATGGCCGACAAGGGTGGCGTCGGCATTGAGCTTAATCTCGATCTCGTGCCCCAACGCGAAACCGGCATGACTGCCTACGAGATGATGCTGTCGGAATCCCAAGAACGCATGTTGATGATCCTAAAGCCCGAGCGCGAGGCCGAGGCCAAAGCCATCTTTACAAAATGGGGGTTGGATTTCGCGATCATCGGCAAGACCACAGACACCGGCCGCATGGTCATCAAGCATAAAGGCGAGATCGAAGCCGATCTGCCGGTCGACAAGCTCGCCAACTCGGCGCCGATGTACACGCGGCCTTGGGTCGAACCAAAAAAGCCGGTGACGATCTTATCCGAGTGGGTACCGGCACCCAATTCCATCCTCGGCACGCTCAAGGATATGATGGGCGGCCACCACCTCGCCTCGCGGCGCTGGATCTGGGAGCAATACGACCACATGGTCATGGGCGACACGATTGGCCGCCCCGGTGGCGACGCCGGCGTGGTGCGTGTGCACGGCACCAAGAAAGGCATCGCCGTTGCCTGCGATTGCACACCGCGCTATGTGGCGGCCGACCCCGAGATGGGCACCAAGCAAGCGGTGGTCGAAACCTGGCGCAACTTGACGTGCGTGGGCGCCGATCCCTTAGCGATCACCGACAACATGAACTTCGCCAACCCCGAGCGCCCCGAGATCATGGGCCAGTTCGTGGCCAGCGTGCGCGGCATGGCCGAAGCCTGCACGGCGCTCGCCTATCCGGTCGTGTCCGGCAACGTCTCGCTTTACAACGAGACCAACGGCGTTGGCATTCCGCCGACCCCCGCGATCGGCGGCGTCGGTCTGGTGCCGGACTGGAGCAAGATCGCCGACATTCGCTTGCAGGGCGAGGGCCCGCATGGCGAGGGCACGATGCTGATCGTCATCGGCCGCGAGGACGGCCACCTCGGCCAGTCGCTGTATCAACAGCACGCCACCGGCAAGTTCGACGGCGCACCGCCGCCCGTCGATCTCGAAGCCGAGATCAAGGCCGGACGTCTGGTGCGCACGCTGATCCGGGAGGGCGCCGCGCTCGCTGTCCACGATTGTTCGGACGGCGGCTTGATCGTGACCATTGCCGAAATGGCGTTGAGCGGCGGCGCCAACGCGGGCTCACGCGAGGCTTCAGGCATCGGCGTCGAACTTTATCCCTATGAAGGGAAATTGCCCGCGCACGCCATCTGGTTCGGCGAGGATCAGGGGCGCTACGTCGTCGAAGTCACGCCAACGAAAGCCGAGGAAGTTCTCGAACGTGCGCGGCTCTTGAAGCTGCCCGCGCGGATCGTAGGGCGCACTCTCGCCCCGTCAGACTCGGGCGGCGACGGCTTGTCATTGAAGGGCGAGACGGCGTTGGGGCTGTCTGAGCTGCGGGTGGTGCATGAAGGGTGGATGAGGGGGTTGATGGGGTGAAAAATCTCGTAAGATAATAGGAGGTTTGATGTTTGGCCACGGAGCATGGAGTAGTGCGCCTTTCAATGCGCTGCCTGACACCATTTCGGCGACGTTTGATCTCGGCACGAAAGACTCTGCCCAATCAATAGTTCAAACAGTCTCGTTCGTTGAACGGGCACTCATCGAGCGGCTCAATAAATTTCCCGACGACTTTCGGCTCGTTGATCGCAGAAAATTCGAAGAGATCGTCGCCGAGCTTTTTTCTGGCTTTGGGTACGAAGTTGAATTGACGCAACAGACCCGAGACGGCGGGAAAGACATTATCGCGATCCGTCGCCGGGTTGTTCCGGTCAGATTTCTCATCGAGTGCAAGCGGCCAGACCCTGGAAATCCGATAACTGTTCGCGCCGTGCGCGAGCTATACGGCGTCAAATGCGATAACGGTGCAAATAAGGCAATACTTGCAACAACGAGCTACTTCAGTCCTGATGCCCAACTCTTTTCTGATCGACACCGTTGGGAACTCGAACTCAGAGACTTCGAGGGTCTGCAAGACTGGATTGCGGAGTATCGGCGCATCAAGCAAGGTTACCAAAATTCCTAGATTGCGCATGGGGGCTACCCGCGAATGGAGGGATTGAAGAGATGATGGGAATTCCACTCACCCATCCCCTGGAACCTGAACCTTCATTTCCAACAATTTTTTTGCAAGCGCCTCGCGATCAGCATTCAATCCGGTGCACTCCTCCGTGTCCTTCCAATAGGGGACGAGAAAGAAGTGCCCCCTACAAGCACTGACGTGTGCGTTGCTTGCTTGTTTGTATCTCTTTCGCGTAGTGGATTGGTTCACAGGGTGCGACAGCGAGCACACGCCTTCGGGCGATGACTTTAGAAGCCGCTTGGCTTCGTCGACAGCAACCGAAATTCCAAATTCCTTTTCATGGCCCGTGGCGAGCAAAAAATCGCCAAGAGCTTGGCTGGATCCACTTCCCCAAACCCCATCGATTAATCCGCGATAGCACGCGAGTCGTTTCAGCTCCGTCTGCAACTCGCTGTTTTCAATCAGTTGTGCCTCGCGACGAGAATTCTCATTGGCAATTTTTCGATACTGTGACCACTCAGTTGTGACATATCGTCTAGACGTATCGACGAATGCCAAAGCCTTCACCAACCCATAAAATGCTAGGATCGCCGCTATTGCAGCTGATAAGGAATACAACTTTGGATATGGCTTTAGACTGTCCGCAAAATAACGCCGACTCGTGAGAACTCCAACGGCGATTGTGAAAAGTTCGAACCAAGCAAGTTGTATAAACACAATCCGAATTCCGACCAACAATTCGGCGCGGATAGCCCCCCATTGAGACTAAAGTTTGTGTTCGATGAATTTTATCCAAAGAACTTTTAAGTCATGGCCTGCAAAGTGAAGAAGCGGGTGGAATAGCGGCCACTTCACTTGGGCCGCGTATTGCGCCGAGCCTCACGAAGGACGCGGCCACATCGAACTTGCAGCCGGCGGAATACGCGGTCTCCGGACCGCTGCGCTCCCCGTATGTTACTCCGCCTGCCTTCGGCAGGACCGCTATTCGCGCCCTACAGTTGTTTGCGCGGCGCAACTCTCACCTCCGTCATCCCCGCGTCTGCGAAGCAGATCGTCGCGAAGCGGCGACAGGCGGGGACCCAGACAAGCGTCACTGAGGCACGAAGACTCCGTCGAAAATCGACCCAAAGGTTCTTAGCTTGCTGTTGACTTGCCTGGGTCCCCGCCGCTCTTCCTGCGCACTTCACGCGCAGGCGCGGGGATGACGATGTTGAGCGAGCCAGCGTAGCCCGCAATAAAATCGCGGAACAAGGGTGCATAAGCCGCGCACGTTCCCGGCGCTTCGGTTGCTGCACTCGACCGCGCCGTATTCCGCCGAGCCCTAGCGAGATCGCCGCCACGCCGTCATCCCCGCGCCGAGGGCGTGCGGCTGCACGGCTTCGGGAATTCGGCGGGGACCCAGGCAAGCATCCGTGGGGCACTAAGACTCCGTCGAAAAATCGAACCAAAGGTTCATTGCTTTCTATTCGCTTGACTGGGTCCCCGCCGCTCTTCCTGCGCACTTCACGCGCAGGCGCGGGGATGACGATGTTGAGCGAGCCGGCGTAGCCCGCAATAAAATCGCGGAACAAGGGTGCATAAGCCGCGCACGTTCCTGGCGCTTCGGTTGCTGCAACCGCGCGCGGCGTCATGCACCGTGATCTTGCACGGGAGCTTGCGGTTCAAACGGCGCATGACGCTTCGCATAAGTGCAGAATGCGAAGCTTATGCACCCTACCGTTCTTCGCACCCCCCCGTCTGGCCATGACAAGGGCGGATATTCCGCCTAAGCTCATCCCATGACCTGCGCCTTTGCACATGAGGTCCAAGCTTGCGCGCTTGCGCGCGCGGGGCTTCGCGCGGTCCGCTCCACACCTGCGCGCTGTGCCCTTATCGCCCTCGCCGCAGTGCTACTCGCCACACCGCTTGCCGCCAGGCCACTCTCGAAATGCCGCTTGGGGAATCAGTCGGACTACGCTTCGGTCACGGACGGAACCTTGACCGACGACGTGCGCAAAGAGCTGCGCCTTCGCGTCCTGGTCGATGCGCTGGACGATGTGGACATCGTGTTTCGCGGGCGGCTGATGTCGCGCAAATATCTCTCCGACATTTATCAGACCTATGTGCCCCTGATCCTGGAAGTCTACGACGACGCGGTGGTTTTGAAAGGCTCCCTGCCGATGACGGCCAAGGACGGCAAAGTCTATCTCATCCGCGAGAAGATGTGCGACGGAGGCTGCCGCCTCAATGCGCTGCCGGAAGTGATGGACGGCACCGGGGAGCGTGAGCACGTGGTCCTCGCGCTCAACAACAGGCTTGAGAACCCAACCGAGGGCCGGGACCGGTGGTCAAACCAAGTCGTCTATCGCGGTCGTATCGATGCGCTGCTCGGGCCGTGCGAACCGTATCTCATCAATGACTCGGCAGCGGCAGAACTTGTCGTGGCACCTGAAGAAATGGAGCGCCTCAGGCGCGCCTATCCGCCACGCACAATCGACGACATACGCCGCGACCAGCGTGCAATCTTCAATAACTTTACGCGCCGGCCCTAACCGCGCGAGGCAACGTCACGACGGCGCGACGGCTCAGCACGCCACTTCTCACTGTCCACGCGGGTCTGGCGGCGACGGCGCTGGTCTTGGCCGTAGGGCTCGCCACCAAGATGGCGTAGCCCTTGCTCGTTTCAGGAATGTTTATTGGTGATGCCGTGGCGCACCACTGGCTCTCGCCCGAATCGGGCTAACTCTTCATTCACAGAATCGAAGACGTCGCGGGGCGCCTTTCTTATTGTGGCGATTGGAAAATTTTCCGCTGGCTTGGCAAATTGCAAAGTCCGGCGCAGCTCCCACTGCCGCGTCATTTGGAAATGTCAGCGGAGTGGACCTTTGCATGCGACGGCCAGATGACCGGAAACAGGTCTCGAGACTGACGCTAACAGCCGCGATCTTTCTGGCCCTTACGAGTTGGGCCGGTGCGGATAGCACCAACAGCGGCATCGCCGCCGGGGCGTCCACGTATGCAATCCCAGGCATCGAAATCGGCGGCTTCGTTTCGGACGATGGCGGCGCGGGCGAGATCAATGCCATTTTGCCGCTCAGCCGGCCGTCCGCGCATCAGCTGTTTTTCATCGGCGGCGACGGCAAGCTATTCAACGGCAGCTTCGGTAATCCCGGCGGCAGCGTCTATAATCTCGGCGGTTATCTCGGATATCGCGAACGCATGGGCGACGGCGTGTTCGGGCTGTGGGCCGGCGCCGATCATTTGCGGACTCGCTACGGCCACGACTTCAACCGCTTCGCTGCGGGCGGCGAATATTATGGTCCTCGCCTGATCGCGCGCGTCAATGGCTTTGTGCCATTCGACACCACATCCGACGAATTCAGCACGACGTCGACCGTCGTCAGCACGACGCCCTCCACGATTACGACGCCAGCAGCGACCACAACGTTTCAAAACGTCACGACGACAACGGTCGCCACGGTCTTTGACGAGAGGGTATCAAGCGGCATCGACGGCGAAGTTGGCTTTCGGTTCGCGGCTCCGGCATTGCGCCAGGGCGCGCGCGCCGGCGAATGGCGGATTTTTGCGGGCGCCTATGACTATTTTGGCTTGCGCGCCAGCGGTGGCGATGTGCCGGGTGCGCGCGGCCGGTTGGAACTCGACCTCTTTCCGTTCGAGCAGGAGCAAGACGTTCGGCTATCGCTGGTCGGCAGCTACAGCCACGACGATGTTGCGGGCGGTCAGCTCGAAGGCGGGGTGCGTCTCTCGGTTCCCATCGGCGGTTCGCATTCGGGCGCAGCCGGCTATAGCGGCTTGACGAATAATAATCCGGCGACCGCCAACCCTCCGGATTCCGGCGCGCAAGATCTGTTCCAGCCGGTGCGCCGAAACCGCGAGCCGGTCAGCGTCCTCCGGCAAAAGCGTCAGGTTGCGACGAGCGTCACTCAGACAAATGTTGCCGGCACCGTAAAGCGCGGCTTTACGCTGGCATCCGTGTGCGGCGGAACAGGTGCACCAATTCCGGTCAGCTTCCCAGGCTTTGTCGCCGCCGGATTGCCAACATCGGTGACGCCCGGCACGGTCCTTGGAAACTTCTCGAACTTTGGACCCAACGGGCCAGCAGTTTCGCTGAACTTGGCTGTAATGACGACCGGTACGGGCCAGACGTTGGCGCAGCTTTTGGCTGCATCGCCGGCGGCGATTTCGGCGATCGTTTATGTGCCAATTCCGCCAGCATTTTCTTTCATCAAATTGTCCAACGGATTTGCCGGACCCAATGGCGGCGGGCAATTTTCGGCGCAGATGAAGCTGATCGTCAACGGAACAAGTTGCAAACTTGAGATCAGCGTCGGCACTTGATGTCACGAGGTCTGGGTGGCTCGAAGACAACGATCTGCCGGGGATGATGGCAAGGCTGCAACAGTCGAGCGGCAACGAATCAGGAATGTTACTGCGGTTGCAGAAACCGCGGGGCTGATCATGACAACTTTAACTGAGCTTTCTCTCGAGGCGGAAGCGGCGCTCGAAAAGTTCGCGTGGGGCCGTCCAAACGCCGAGGCGATTTCATTTTTCAATGACATGGCCGAGAAAATGCGGGCGGTTCCGCCAGGCTGGGCATTCGAAAAAATCGCCCGCATGCAGAGCTGGGCACGCATTCTCTACAGCGCCCAAGAACACGTGAAATATCCCGATGGCGCGACGGGTGTAAGGCATTTTCTGCGCTGCGATCTGACGCTCATGCGCAATATCGACAGGCGCTATCAACGCACCGCCGCTTAAGCGCGGTCGCGAAACGTCGCCGCTCCGTATTTGCCTGCCAAAACCCAGCCGCGGACGTCGTCCGCGGCTGTTGTCGTTTGGCGCGATTTCCTGAATTTGGACCCGATCCAGACGCCCCAGTAGCCCCGACCCTCATGCTCGCGCCAGCGGCACCGTTGCTGTCGCTATCGGCCCGTTTCCACGCAGGATGCGCTTTGGAACGTGGAACCCGACCGGTACTGACCGCGTTTAGGGTTTGAAGCCAGCGCATGATCGGGGATGAATTTTTCATCGGCAGGCTGACGCGCGCGGGTCGGACGTGAGCAACAAGGGAGATTTCACAATGAATTGGGATCGGATTGAAGGCAATTGGAAGCAGTTTGCCGGCAAGGTCAAAGAATCTTTCGGTAACTTGACAGATGACGACATCGTCAAGCTCAACGGCAACCGCGAGCAGCTTGAGGGCATGCTGCAGGAACGCTACGGCTATGCGAAGGATAAGGCCAAGGCCGAGATCGATCGTTGGTCGAACAGTCTTTGAGGACGTTCGCCGCTATGATAGGGAAAAAGCCCGGGACACCGGGCTTTTTCTTTGGAATTTTGTGAGCCGTTGCAGCCCCGCAATATCGCCCCTGGGATTATATCGCTAGTTTTGCGGTTGATTTGCAGGGGGGAGCACATGGAACCGGTCAAGGCGAATGCCGTCAGTGAAACGTTTGTGCAACAACGCGACGGCTCGTTGGACGTGACCGTGACAGACGCCGGCGGGCAGCGCACCACGCTGCGATTGACGGCCTCGGGTGTTGCCGACCTCTTGAAAGTTCTGACCGCGATTTCCGCAGCGGCGCCATCTCGCGGTCCGGAGCTGACGCGCATCCCTGCGGCCTTCGCCGTCGGCACAGGGGCTTTCGATCCTCTTGTTCTCGTCCGCTTTGAAAACGAGACGCCGTACGGTTTGTCAGCGCTCGACGCCCGCGAACTTGCCGCAGGCCTGATCGAGGGCGCGGACGATGTCGAAGGCCGCAACCTCGTTCTTCATTAGCCGCTTATGACGTGTCAGCTCCCCTGGCCAATCGCATTGCGATTGTCGGTCGGCAACATTTTGCGCCCGCCCGCCGCCGGGCCCGGAAAAATTTTTCTCCCAAGTCCGCTGGAGCCGCGCTAGACACGCACCGTTAAACATGGAGGAGACATCAAATATGCGAGTCCACCGATTAGCCGGCAAGACAACAGCGATAGTTCTCGCAGCAGCGCTTGCTGGATTATTCGCAATGTGTTCGCCACGCGCGGCATCCGCTCAAGAAACAGGCGCTCAAGAAACAGGAAAATCAATGACCACCGCATCGGGCCTGCAAATCAAAGACACCGTCGTTGGCACCGGCGCTTCGCCAAAGTCTGGGCAGACGTGTGTGATGCATTACACCGGCTGGCTGTATGAAAATGGCGTCAAAGGCAAGAAGTTCGATTCCTCCCTCGACCGCGGCCAGCCCTTCGAGTTCGCCATCGGTCAGCGCCAAGTCATCGGCGGCTGGGACGAAGGTGTCGCGACCATGAAAGTCGGCGGCAAACGCACCCTGATTGTTCCGCTGGCGCTTGGCTATGGCGCGCGCGGCGCTGGCGGTGTCATCCCGCCGAACGCGACGCTGATGTTCGATGTCGAATTGCTCGGCGTTAAAGGTTAGGTCGCAGACACGAAGCCGGGCCGGGAGATTTCCTGTTCTCCCGGACCGGTCGTTTTAAGCCGGTTGTCAACCGCTGCCATCGCCGGTATGGGCAGCTTTGCAGGCCCGGTCGTGATGGCGGCAACGATCGTGATGGGCAAGTCGCTCATGATGCCGGTGGTGATGGAAAAGGCCGCCGCTACGGCGCTCGTGATGGCGCTCGAAAAGGTGATGCCGCGGCTCGCAGGTCTGACCCGCTTCACACCGTCTGTGGCAGGCTTGAGCGGACCCTAAGGGCAGCGCAAGTGCCAGAACCGTGGACACGATTGCGAGGGATAAAATACGCATGTCAAATCTCCTTGCTGTACGGTTTGGAGGTCGCCGTATTCTGCAGATGCTGCGGCACATTATGGCGTGCCGGGCAGACCAAAACGTAACACGATGTTTGCGGCGCAGACCAACCATAAAGATCGGGCGCCGTTGGTGTCGAATGATTTCCGAGGCACTAGAAACTTCTCTCTGCGCCAGCACTTTGCGGATTTTCAAAAGGGAAATTTCAATCGTGATGCGCGATTGTGGGTTCGGCTCGAGCACAACCGCGACGTCAATGAATTGAGCATGAAGGCGAGCTCTATTCCGAAATATAAATGCCCCAAGGAAATTCACCGACCTTGATCTCTTTGATCGTCTCGAGCTTGTCGGTATCGATCACCGACACCGTTCCTGAGCGCCCATTCGGCACATAGAGTTTGTGGCCATCGGGCGTGATCGCCATGTTCCAAGGCCGTTTGCCGACAGCAACTGTTTTCGTGATTTTGTTGGTCGCGACATCGATCGCGCTGACGGTTCCATCGCCGCCGTTCGAAACGTAGACGGTCTTGCCGCCTGGGTGCATGGTGATGCCGTTGGCGCGCACGCCGGCCGCGATCTTGGCGATGACTTTGCGCGCCCCGACATCGATGGCGTAGACTTCGTTGGCCTCTTCGCAGGCGACGTAGGCGATTTTGCTATCGGGTGTAAAGCCGATGCCGCGCGGACGCTTGCCGGTCTTGATGTTGGCGACTTGCTTGCGCGTTGCCATATCGATGACATCGACGCTGTCGGCCTCCTCGGCGCTGACCAAAACCGTGCTGCCGTCGGGACTAAACACCGCATGCTCGGGATTTTTGCCTTCGGTCTTGACCTGGAATTCGGTTTTGCCGGTCGCGATATCGATGAAGTGGACGGAGTTGTCTTCTTCAACCGCCGCCGACAACCATTTGCCGTCGCGCGAGCGGTAGACGCCTTCGGGAGATTCCCCGAGCGCGATTTTGCCCGTCACCTTCCGCGTTGCCAGATCGACGACCTGGAGCGCCTTGGCCGGCTGATCGCTGGTGAAAAGCTGCTTGCCGTCTTTGGAAACGGTCAATCCACGCGGTTTCGTGCCGACGGGAATATCGCCAACTGCCGCATCTGTTGCGGTATCGATGATTGTGACCGTGCCGGACTTTTCATTGGCAACGTAGGCGAAGGGTTCGGCCCCCGCAACGCTTGCGATTGTACTGCAAGCGGCAGCGCAGGCCCAAATCAGCGCCGGCGTTTTCAAAACCTTTGTCATTTTTTCCTCGTTGCTCAGTCGCCAGCCTGCGCTTGTGCGCGCGCATTTCCGCCTACGGGTGCCACCATCCATAACAGGCATGGCGGATTTCAGGTAATTCGACGTTGGTATCTGGTTTGTCGCAAAACATAGGTCTTCGGAGAACGGCTGGCCGCCCCACATCCGCCCGGATCCAGAACGATGTCTCAGCCTATGAAACGCTGGCTTCGCTTCGGCTTGGGATTGACCGTCGTGCTCATGGTTGCGGCAGGACTGTTTGCGACCTGGCTTGGCTTGACCCGAGTCAAAGCCAGCGATCTACCGGCGCTCAAGACCGGCGACCTCGTCTTCCAGATCGCCGGCAGCACCCAAGCTAAGGCAATCGCGCTGGCGTCCCACAGCCTCTATACCCATGTCGGTATCATTGAATTGAACCGCGATGGCCGTCCCCAAGTGATCGAAGCCGCGCAGAGCGTCCGCACCACCCCATTCGAGGCCTGGATCGAACGCGGCGCGGCTGGCCGCATCACCATCAAACGTTTGAAAGGGCTGACTGAGGCGGACGCGGCCAAGGTTGCCAGGGCGGCCCACACCCACGACGGCAAACCCTACGACATTTTTTTCTGGCATGACCGCGATGCCATTTATTGCAGCGAACTGGTGCGGCTGGCGTTTCAGGACGGCGTTGGGATGGCGCTTGGCAAGGAAGAGCGGGTCAAGGATCTCAATATCGACAATGCAGCCGTTCGGGCGCTCATCGAGGCCCGCTGGCGCCGTCACCCGGCGTGCATCGCGGCCAAGGCCGAGAGTTTTAAGAGATGTTATGCTCTGATCCTGGATCAGACGCTTGTCACACCTGCAAGCGTCGCTCGCGATGACAAGCTCGAAATGGTCTACTCAAACTTCGGTCTTGCTGCCGATTGATGGCTGAGCTCAGCGGGTGTATATTGCAACGACGACGCTATGGGTTGAATGGAGGCTGTCATGCAACGGACTTTAATTCTCCTCTACGGCATCATCGCTTATGCGATTGCCATGCTGGCCGTGGTTCTGAGCATTGCCTTCGTCGGCAATCTCTTCGATGTCAAATCCATCGATAACGGACCTACCGGCGGAGCATTTGAAGCCGCTGTCATCGATCTGATGTTGCTTGGCGCCTTCGCCATCCAGCACAGCGTCATGGCGCGGCAGGAGTTCAAGCGCTGGCTGACCTCCATCATCCCGGCCGCCGCCGAACGCAGCACTTATGTATTGTTATCGGGTCTGTTGCTGCTGCTCTTAATCGCGCTATGGCAACCTATTCCAGGAATCGTCTGGGCCGTCACAAGCGAGCCTGGCAGATCGATCCTCTGGGCGGTGTTCTGGCTCGGCTGGGGCATGGTGCTTCTCAGTACGTTTTTGATCGATCACTTCGATCTCTTTGGTCTGAAGCAAGTGTTCTCGAATTGGCTCGGACACCACGACACCAGCCCTACTTTCAAGACACCGTTTCTTTACAAGCTGGTCCGCCACCCGATTTATCTCGGCTTCCTGCTGGCGTTCTGGGCGACGCCGGTGATGACGTTTGGACATCTTCTGTTTGCGGCCGCGACCACTGCTTACATCTTCATTGGCATTTGGCTCGAGGAGCGCGATCTCGTTGCCGCCTATGGCGAAGCCTACCGCAAATACAAGCAGACCGTGCCGATGATCGTACCGTGGACGAAGAAACGCGGTTGAGCGCTCAAAGCCTCACCGGCAATTACGCGTGCGTGGCGCTGTCTGGCCCAAAGCCTTCGGGCGTGGCGGGCTGAAGATCGACGCTCTCGCCGCAGCCGCAGGCACTTTTTTGATTGGGATTGTTGAACACGAACTGCGACGACAGCTTGTCGATTTTATAATCCATTTCGGTGCCAAGCAAATACAGCACTGCGGCAGGATCGACGATGACGACGGCACCCTGGTCTTCGACGACATCGTCGAATTTGCCGATCTCGCTGGCCCAGCTCATGGTGTACTCCATACCTGCGCAGCCGCCCTTCTTGACGCCGATTTTCAAGCCTTTAACGCCGGGCTTGCCCGCCATCAGCGATTTCACACGCGCGGCTGCGGCGTCTGTCAGAGTCAAAACCTTAGGCATCATGCGAAGAGATGGCATCGTGATCTCGCTTCCAATTGGCATCTTGATATAGGCATCGATCCGGCAACTTACGAGCCCGCAGTTGAACCTGGCTTAATTTAGAACATGTTCAACGCCAGCCGCGCTTCGTCGGACATCCGGCTTTGGTCCCAAGGCGGATCGAAGGTTATCGAAGCCTTGGCGCCCGAAACGCCCGGCACGGCATTGACGGCGTTCTCGACCCAGCCCGGCATTTCACCGGCGACCGGGCAACCGGGCGAGGTCAAGGTCATCTCAACATCGACGTGACGGTCGTCGTTGATGTCGACTTTGTAGATCAGGCCAAGTTCGTAGATGTCGGCTGGGATTTCGGGATCGTACACCGTTTTCAATGCCGCGACGATGTCGGAGGTCAAACGATCGATCTCTTCGGGCGGCAAAGCTGAGCCGCTGGTGGTTTCGGGCGCCTTGGCCTCTACGAAATCCGCAGCCGTGCCCGGCGCTGGATCGGACGCGGGACCCGCGGCGGTGGAACTTGGCAAGATGTCGTGTTTATTGTCGTCCATGGCACAAGCCTTTCACGCAAACAGGTCGTGAGCTTTGGTCAGCGCTGCAACCAGCGCATCGACCTCGTCACGGGTATTGTACATGGCAAATGAGGCGCGGCACGTCGCCGTCACGCCAAGCCGGTCCATCAACGGTTGGGCACAGTGATGACCAGCCCGAATGGCGACGCCGGAGCGGTCGACGATGGTCGACACATCATGGGGATGCAAGCCATCGACGGTGAACGAGACAATCGCGCCCTTGCCCGGTGCAGTCCCGTAGATTTTCAGCCACGGCAGCGCGCCGAGACGCTCTTGAGCGTAAGCGGCGAGGTCTGCTTCGTGAGCAGCGATTTTATCGCGCCCTATCTGCATCATGTAATTGAGCGCGGAGCCGAGCCCGATGGCTTCGACAATAGCGGGCGTGCCGGCTTCGAATTTATGCGGCGTCTTGTTGTACGTAATGCGGTTGACGGCCACATGCTCGATCATGTCGCCGCCACCTTCGTACGGCGGCAGCGCGTCGAGATGGTGTCTCTTGCCGTACAGCACGCCGATGCCGGTGGGGCCGTAAGTCTTGTGACCGGTGAAGACGTAGAAATCGGCGTCGAGCGCGCGCACGTCGACGCTCATATGGACAGCGGCTTGGCTACCATCGACCAGAACCGGAATGCCGCGCGCATGTGCCAGGTTGATGATCTCTTTGACCGGGTTGACGGTGCCAAGCACGTTCGACATGTGCGTGACCGCGACCATCTTGGTCTTGGCTGTCAGCAATTTCGCGAATTGATCGATCAAGAGTTCGCCGCGGTCGTTGATCGGCGTCCACTTCAGCACCGCGCCGCGCCGCTCGCGCAGAAAATGCCATGGCACGATATTGGCGTGATGCTCCATGATCGTCAGGAGGATTTCATCGCCCTCTTTGATCTCGCTCTCGCCGACGCAGCTTGCCACAAGATTGATCGCACTCGTGGCGTTGCGGGTAAAGATGATCTCGTCGGTGCTGGCGGCATTGAGAAAGCGCCGCGTTGTTTCGCGCGCCGCCTCATAGTGCTCGGTCGCGACGTTGGAGAGATGATGCAGACCGCGATGGACGTTGGCGTATTCAAAGCGCATGGCATGATCCATGGCTTCTATGACCGAGCGCGGCTTTTGCGCCGACGCCCCGTTGTCGAGATAGACCAGCGGCTTGCCGTGGACTTCGCGGTAGAGAATCGGAAAATCGGCACGGATACGCGCGACGTCGTAGGCCGAACCGCCAAGTCCGGCGGTGGCGCTCTGCGTATCCAATTTTCTGGCCTCGCTACCCATGTCAGCCACGTTCCTTATATTTTTCCGGCCTGCGATATTCTTCGGCCCCTTATGTCTTGCTCGCCTGCAGCCAAGCCACGGCATAGGCCATCAGCGCGGCGCGGATCTCGTCGTGCGCCACTTTGTCGATCGCTTCGCCTATAAACGACTCAATCAGCAAGGCCCGCGCCTCATTTTCCGGAATGCCGCGCGACATGCAATAGAACAGCATATCGGCGTCAAGTTCGGCCGAGGTGGTGCCGTGGCCGCAGACGACGTCGTCGGCGTAAATTTCTAATTCGGGCTTCGAATCGAATTCGGCGTCGGGCGACAGCATCAAGGCCTGCGCCATCTGCTTGCCGTCGGTTTTCTGAGCGTTGGGGCGCACGATAATCTTGCCCTGGAAAACGCCGCGGGCGTGACCGTCGAGAACGCCTTTGAAGAGTTCCCGGCTTTCGCAGTGCGGGACGGCGTGATCGACGACGAGAGTTGTATCGATGTGTTCGCGTTCGCGCGCCAGATAGGCTCCCGAGAGGTCGAGCTTGCCGCCTTGACCCTGGTAGGTGGTGAAGATCTGATTGCGGGCGAGACCGACACCGGCGGTGTACTGGAAGCCGCGATAGATGCAATCGGCCGCCATCGCCACGTTCCAGTTCGCGAGGTGGACAACCTTACCCTCGTCGGCCGTAACTTTGATGTGCGTGAGGGCGGCTTGCTTGCCGACCGTGACTTCGCTCAAGGCGTTGGTCTGGCCGTCCTTGGCCGCGCCCGGCAAGACAACATGGGCTTCGATGATGGTGGCTTCAGATCCTTCACCCGCCGAGACGATGTTGCGGACGGCGGTGAAGCGGGCTTGCGTGCCCGCGCGCACAAACACGATCAACAGCGGCTTGGCGATCTTGGCGTTGGCGGCGATTCTAACGATCGCGCCATCGGTCATGAACGCGGTGTTGAGCGCCGAGACCGCGTCGTTATCGGGGCCGGTGGTCGCGGCGAGACCCGCGCCGATTTTGGCGGGCGCTCCCGACAAGGCTCCGGCGAGCGGCTTGACCTCGAGACCGTCAGCGCCGGCGAGATCCGTCAGGTCGGCATGGCAGCGGCCATTGACGAAGGTGATGCGGTGGGCGTCGATGTGCGCCAGCGGTCCGAGCGCGACGATGAGATCGCCGGTCGTGACCTTGGCTACGTCATCGGCTGCGAACGCCGGCACGTCTTTGATGGCGGCGCGCAGGTCGGTGTATTTCCACTCTTCGACGCGGCGGTGCGGCAAGCCGCTGGCGCCAAAGCGGCCAATGGCTGCGACGCGCGCGTCTTTCACGCTGTCGCCACCAGGCAACTTCGCCAACGCGGCCTCGAAGGTCTCAGTGAGGCCCTGCTCGGCCTTGGTTTTCATTATCGCTACGTTCATTGACATCTACCTTTGTGGGCCTCCGGCCGCTCACCCTGGGCGAGACCGATGGATTTCCCCTCCCCCTTGTGGGGAGGGGTTAGGGGTGGGGGGAATCCCGGTGAATCTTGCGAGCGAAAACCCAACCGCTGGCTTTGGGGATTCCCCCCCTCCCAGCCTCCCCCAGGTCCAAGCGAAGCTTGGCTTCGCCAAGACGGGAGGAGGAGCTTTCTTTTTAAGCAGCCTTGCCGGCATAGCCAACGTATCCCGACTTCTCGAGTTCGAGCGCCAGTTCCTTGCCGCCGGTTTTCTGAATACGGCCGTCCGACAGCACGTGGACCTTGTCCGGCACAATGTAATTCAACAACCGCTGATAATGGGTGATGACGACAAAGGCGCGGCCCTTATCGCGCAGGGCGTTGACGCCTTCCGAGACGATGCGCAGCGCGTCGATATCAAGGCCGGAATCCGTTTCATCGAGCACGCACATCGACGGCTCCAGCAGCGCCATCTGCAAGATTTCAGAGCGCTTCTTCTCGCCGCCCGAGAACCCGACATTGACCGGGCGCTTCAGCATCTCGACATCGATGTTGAGCTTGGCGCCCTTCTCCTTGACGAGTTTAAGGAACGCAGGCGTCGTTAGCTCATCCTGGCCGCGCTTCTTGCGGAGCGCGTTGGTGGCGGTGCGCAGAAACGTCAGGCCCGCGACTCCCGGAATCTCCATCGGGTACTGGAAGGCCAGGAACACGCCCTTGGCGGCGCGCTCATCCGGCTCCATGCCGAGGATGCTTTCGCCATTCCAGGTGACGTCGCCCTCGGTCACTTCGTAGCCGGCGCGGCCCGCCAGCACGTACGCGAGCGTCGATTTGCCGGAGCCGTTCGGGCCCATGATGGCGTGCACTTCGCCCTTCGGCACCGTGAGCGACAGGCCCTTGAGGATCACCTTGTCCTCGTCCGCGAGCTTGACATGCAGATTTTTAATTTCGAGCATTTTCTTTCGTGTCCTCAGAACCAGATTGGCAAAACGAAGTAGTCTTCGGTCCAGCGAATGATCCAACCTCCGTTGGTTCTTCGCCGGACAAACTCAAGAAAGGCGTAGATCGCAATTCCGAAAAACGCTGAGGCCCATGCAGCTTCCGACCGCGAAGCTTCGCCATCTATGAACAACATGACAACCGCGAACAGCGCCACGAGCGCGATGGCGAATGCCAGGAGCGCAGCCCAACCCTTCCAGTTGGCCGGCTCGGCGCCATAACCCCATGTTGCAGGTTTGAACCAGTAGTCTTTCGTCATTCGATGCTTCCAATCACTTGCAGGCTGGCTACGGCCGAGTGCAGAGTGGCCTAACCCAATCTACGATCCTATTTTTTCGGCCGGTTCGAACTCTCTGTTGAGAATCAGATTCCAAGTTGATCGGCCACTTCGCGAAGTACGTTTAAATCTGTCTCATACGGGGTAATGCAAACTCGACATTCCACAATGTTCACAAAAATTACCGGAACCGCGACTCCCCCTTTAATGAGATTAGGCAAATTACGTTCCCTAAGTTCTCCCGCGATACCAGGCCGTAACGATACCGATTTGTTCTCTCGTCGAAGAAGGTACGAACCCACTTCAAGTTCATCCACCGCTGGTTGCCCCAGCTCAGCGCGAATGCGTTCGTCATGGACGATGGCAAACACAATCCGCTTCAGCTCCACGCGTGCAGCATCCAAACAATCCTGAATGACGGTTGCTGCGTCCCGTTCGCTAACACCGTCATGGCCGGGACTCCCCACATCGTCATGGCCGGGCTCGACCCGGCCATCCAGAGCCGGTCGCCACACGCTCATATGAGGCCCTCCTCCGCCAAGTCTTTCCATTGCGGATTGAGTTTTTCGATTAACTCCAATTTCCAGCGCCGCGGCCAATGCTTGATGTTGCTCTCGCGTTGAATCGCGGCAGTGGGGGACTCAAAGACCTCGTAGTACACTAGCATTTTCAATCCATATTTTTTCGTGAACCCTTCGACCAAACCTTCACGATGTTCGTGCACGCGCCGCGCCATGTTGCTGGTCACGCCAACGTAGATCGTTCCATTCCGTTTGTTGGCCATGATGTACACGAAAAACTGCTTCTCCATTGCTAGCTGTCCTGGATGGCCGGGTCGAGCCCGGCCATGACACCGTTGTGGTCTATCCAACGCTCCCTTCCAAACTTATCCCGATCAGCTTCTGGGTTTCGGCCATGAACTCCATCGGCAGGTGTTGCAGCACGTCGCGGACAAAACCGTTGACGACGAGGGCGATGGCTTCTTCTTTGCTCAAACCGCGCTGCTGGCAATAGAACAGCATGTCGTCGGAGATTTTGGACGTCGTCGCTTCGTGCTCGAAATGCGCGCTCGAATTCTTGGCTTCGATGTAAGGCACCGTGTGCGCGCCGCACTTGTCGCCGATCAGCAAGCTATCGCAATTGGTGAAGTTGCGCACGCCCGTCGCCTTGCGATGCGCCGAGACGAGGCCGCGATAGGTGTTCTGCGAATGTCCGGCAGCAATGCCCTTGGAAATTATTCGGCTCGAGGAATTTTTGCCCAAGTGGATCATCTTGGTGCCACTGTCGACCTGCTGATAGCCGTTCGACACCGCGATCGAATAAAACTCGCCGCGCGAATAATCGCCACGCAAGATGCAGCTTGGATATTTCCACGTGATGGCTGAGCCAGTCTCGACTTGGGTCCAGGAAATCTTCGAGTGATGGCCACGGCAATCGCCGCGCTTGGTCACGAAGTTGTAAATGCCGCCCTTGCCATTTTTGTCGCCGGGATACCAGTTCTGCACGGTAGAATATTTGATCTCGGC
>JANLYX010000084.1:0-65520 GCA_031365865.1 Hyphomicrobium sp.
CGCGGCGACCGGCCGGCGGGTCCATATTGATGTGACCGAGCGCCAGCAAGCGCTTCAAATTGCGCGACAGCGTCGACTTCTCAATGTCGAGATCGTGGCCGATCTCGACAGCGGTAATGCCGTCACGTGAGGCCAGCTGAGCCAATAGCGTGTACTGACTGCCAGTGATACCAAGCGGGCGCAGGGCATCGTCATAGACGCGGGTGATGATACGCGACAACTGACGGACGCGGGTCGCAAGGCAATCGTCGGACGTCGCCGCTGCAATAGTGGACATGCCGGTGTCGGGCACACGGCGATCGAGATTTTGGGGCATAATGTTCATGTCGGCTCCCACGTTGGTCGTGGCAATACAACCACTACCCCCGTTGATGCCGCGATTCTCCCGCGCCGGTCAACGATTCTGACGTGGCATTCTGGCATCGTTGGCCGGCAACAGGACCGTCGCCGTTGCAAACGCTGCTATACCTTCGCGGCGGCCCGTGAACCCTAGTCCTTCTGTCGTTGTAGCTTTGATACCGATCCGGCCGGGCGCCAGCTCAAGGATCGCGCCGATGGCGAACTGCATGGCATCACGATGCGGCCCGACTTTTGGTGCTTCCGCCAAGATCGTCACGTCGACGTTAACGATTTTTCCTCCGCGCGCCGCGACCCGCTGGGCGGCGTCGCTGAGAAAAAGATGCGAGGCCGCTCCCCGCCATTTTGGATCCGAGGGCGGAAAATGCTGGCCGATATCGCCGTCGCCGATACAACCGAGCAGCGCGTCCGTCAACGCATGCAAGACGACGTCGGCGTCGGAGTGGCCGTCGAGCTTGTGGGTGTGGGGAATTTTGACCCCGCCCAACCAAACGTGATCGCCGTCCGCAAAGGCGTGTACGTCGAAACCCGTGGCCGTGCGCGATTCCATAATGGAGGTCTTTCGCATGTCTTCGTCCATTTGCAGCAATTCCGCCGCTGTGGTGATCTTGAAGTTGCGCACCGAACCTTCAATCAACGCGACGCTCATTCCGGCCCATTCCGCGATGGCGGCGTCGTCGGTAAAGTCACTCCGTCCGCTGGCGGCGGCCTTGCGGTGGGCGTCCAAGATCATCTGGAACCGGAACCCTTGAGGGGTTTGAGCGCGCCATAAGCCCTCACGGCTTACGGTTTCCAATATAGTTCTATGAAGGCTCGCGCGCTTCAAGGTATCCGCAACCGCAATCCCGGCAATCGCTGCAGGATGTGTCGCAAGCGCTGAGATGACGCCGGATATCGTTGTTGCGTCGACGAACGGGCGGGCGGCGTCGTGAATGAGAACCAGGTCGGGGTCCTCAGCCGCCAAAGCTTCTAACCCTGCGAGAACGGACGTCTGCCGCGTCGGCCCGCCAGCGACGGGGTTTAGAAGCTTGCTGCTGATCGTGGCGACGGCGCGCTCGTAATGCCCCGTGTCATCGGGATGGATCACAACCCTGACTAAGTCGATCAGCGGGAACCCCAGAAAGCTCGTGAGCGTATGGGTTAAAACCGGCTGGCCCGAAACAATGGCATATTGCTTGGGAACTTCCCCGCCGGCCCGCGAGCCGCGTCCAGCCGCAACGATGAGGGCCGCGATCTTCAACTACTTCCTCTCCATCTGAACCGGTGGGCGAGGCGTAGACCCCCAGCGTCAAAACGGCAATCTGGAAAAGCCTTGTTTGCGCTTGCGAATGCCGGTCGTCCAACATAGTCTGCCCAAGACGAGGGCACAAATTATTCTGCCCGTTTTACAGGCAATCAATGATTTCGGATCCCAAATCCTCTTTCAAGCTTGGAAGCATCCCCGCCCGCAACAACGTTGTGCTGGCGCCGATGTCCGGGGTGACGGATTTGCCGTTCCGGCGCATCGCCCATCGCTTGGGCGCCGGATTGGTTGTGTCCGAGATGATTGCCAGCGAAGAACTCGTCCGCAGCCGCGCCGATGTCCTGCGCCGAGCCGAGGGCCGTGAACTGTCGCCCTTCGTTGTCCAACTGGCTGGACGTGAAGCGCACTGGATGGCGGAAGGGGCCAAGGTCGCCGTCGAACGCGGCGCCGATATCATCGACATCAACATGGGCTGCCCCGCTAAGGAAGTGACGGGCAAACTTTCGGGCTCGGCGCTGATGCGCGATCTCGACCACGCCCAGTCGCTCATTGCGGCCGTCATCGCCGCTGTCGATGTGCCCGTCACGCTCAAAATGCGCCTTGGCTGGGATGATTGCTCGCGCAACGCGCCCGACCTTGCCCAGCGGGCCGAGCGTGAAGGCGTGCAGATGATTACGGTCCATGGCCGCACCCGCCAACAATTCTTCAAAGGCAAAGCCGATTGGGCCGCGGTTCGCCCCGTCGTTGAAGCCGTCAAATTGCCGGTCCTCGTCAATGGCGATATTCTGACGACGGCCGACGCAGCGCAGGCGCTTGAAGTTTCAGGCGCGTCCGGCGTCATGATCGGACGCGGCGCTTATGGAGCACCCTGGTTGCCGGGCCGCATCGCGCGATACCTCGCCACAAAATCCGACCCTGGCGATCCGCCGCTCGACCAACAAGCTGAGATCGCACTCGAACACGTCGAGGCGATGTTTGTCCACTATGGCCGCGCGCTTGGCACCAAGAACGCCCGCAAACACATCGGCTGGTATCTCGCCTCGAGCGGCCGTTCGGAAGCGATCGTCAAAGCTTGGCGCCAACGCTTGTGCACCGAATGGGACACGGCTGCCGTCCTCAAGGGTCTTCAATCTTTCTACCTGGAAGCGGAGCCATTGGCGGCATGACGGCGAAGGCAGTCCCCACGAAAAAATTTGTAGGTCAAGCTGCTGCTGGGCCTGAAATCGGCATGGAAATGCTGATCGCCGCGTTGCCTCACCCCATCCTCGTCATTGGCAAAGATGGCACGATCCTTTTTGCTAATGGCGCCGCCGAAGCGTTCTTCTCTATGGGCGCTGCGATACTGAAAAAGGCCAAGATTTCCGAGGTCGTGGCATTTGGTTGTCCGCTGCTTGGTCTGATCGGGCAAATCCAAGAAACCGGCGCGACCGTAAACGAATACGGCATCGAAATTGCTGCCCCTCGTTTCGCGCATTCCAAACTCATCGATGTTTACGGCGGGCCCATGCCGGAAGCCCCCGGCACCATGTTCTTACTGCTGCAACAACGCTCGATGGCACAAATGATCGAACGCCAACTTACCCACCGCGCCGCGGCGCGCTCCGTGTCGGGCATGGCCAGCGTGCTGGCGCATGAGATCAAGAACCCGTTGTCGGGCATTCGCGGCGCCGCTCAACTGCTGGAGCCCGGCCTCTCCGATGAGGATCGATCACTCGCACAACTCATCTGCTCGGAAACCGACCGGATTCGAGATCTCGTCGATCGCATGGAAGTTTTTGGCGACGAACGTCCGATCGCCAAAGACGCCGTCAATATTCACGACGTCCTGCACCACGTCCGAAAACTTTCCGAATCCGGTTTTGCACGCGGCATCCGCTTCACCGAAGAATACGATCCCTCGTTGCCGCCCGTCTTGGGAAATCGCGACAAGCTGGTGCAAACGTTCCTCAACCTCGTCAAGAACGCCGCCGAAGCCATTGGCGACAAGCGCGACAATGGCCGCATTGTTCTTCAAACCGCTTTCCGGCCCGGTGTACGCTTGTCGGTGCCAGGTACCGTGACGCGGGTCAGTCTGCCGTTGATGATTCAGATCGAGGACAATGGCGGCGGCATTGCCGATCATTTGAAGCCGCATCTGTTCGACCCGTTCGTGACGACGAAGCACTCCGGTACGGGCCTCGGTTTGGCGCTCGTCGCCAAAATCATTTCCGACCACGGCGGCGTCATCGAGTGTGACAACGAACCGAAGCGGACGATTTTCCGCGTGCTCCTGCCGATGCAAGAGCGCGTACGTTCTTCTCAAGCTGATCGAGGCTAAAGGAAACACATGGCCCGTGGCACTGTACTAATTGCAGACGACGATACCGCCATTCGGACGGTGTTGAATCAAGCCCTTGCAAGAGCGGGCTATGCGCCGCGCGCCACCGGCAATGCTGCAACGTTGTGGCGCTGGGTCAGCCAGGGCGAGGGCGACGTCGTCATCACCGACGTCGTGATGCCGGACGAAAATGCTTTCGACCTGATTCCACGCATCAAGAAGCTGCGTCCCGATCTGCCGATCATCGTCATGAGCGCGCAAAATACCTTGATGACCGCACTGACTGCTGCCGAAAAGGGCGCTTTCGAATATTTGCCCAAGCCTTTTGATTTGAACGAGGTCGTCGCCGTCGTGGCGCGCGCGCTTTCGGAGCCAACGAAAAAGCGGGTTTCCAGCAGTCCCGAAATCGAATCCGACGAATTGCCTTTGATTGGCCGTTCCCCGGCTATGCAGGAAATCTATCGTATCCTGGCCCGCCTGACGCAGACCGACCTGACCGTCATGATCAACGGTGAGAGCGGCACCGGCAAAGAACTGGTTGCGCGCGTGCTCCACGACTATGGCAAGCGCCGGCAAGGGCCATTCGTTGCCATCAATATGGCGGCGATCCCGCGCGAACTCATCGAGAGCGAATTGTTTGGCCACGAGAAGGGCGCCTTCACCGGCGCGCAATCGCGTACGGCCGGGCGTTTCGAGCAAGCTGAAGGCGGTACGCTGTTCTTGGACGAGATCGGCGATATGCCGCTTGAAGCTCAGACCCGGTTGTTGCGGGTCTTACAGCAGGGCGAATACACGACGGTCGGCGGCCGCACGCCGATCAAGACCAATGTCCGCATCATCGCCGCCACCCACCGCGATCTCAAAAATCAGATCCAGCAGGGCCTGTTCCGGGAAGATCTCTATTATCGCTTGAACGTAGTGCCGCTGCGTTTGCCGCCGCTACGCGAGCGCATTGAAGACATCGGCGATCTGGTCCGGCATTTCCTGCGCCAAGCGGGGCGCGAAGGTCTGGGCCAAAAATCCATCGAGTCTGGTGCCATCGACCGTCTCAAAGCTCACGTCTGGCCCGGCAATGTGCGAGAGCTTGAGAACGTCGTGCGACGCCTCGTGGCGCTGCACGCCAACGAAACGCTGACGTCGCAAATCGTAGACCAAGAGTTAGCGGGCTCGGAACCGCCGCGCTCGATTTCGGGCGATGACAGTTCCGCAGATCTGAGCGAGACGGTGGAGCGCTATCTCGCCCGGTATTTTTCGTCCTTCGGGCAGGAGCTGCCACCCGCCGGACTCTACGACCGGATCATTCGAGATGTTGAAAAGCCGCTTCTGAGCGCCGCGTTGGCGGCGACGCGCGGAAATCAAATCAAGGCCGCTGAATTGCTCGGCCTCAACCGCAATACGCTGCGTGCCCGCATTCGCGACCTCAACATCCGGGTTCTGCGAACGGTCGAAGGCTGAGCGCCGCTATTCTTTTGGCGATTAATCCCACGCAGTGAAGAATCTTGACCTGAGCGATCCTCAGGCATAAGCCACACTTGTCGCGAAAATGTCACAGTTAAAGGGTCTGTAGAGGGCGACTGTGGCGGCTCTGGCGCGGTGTGGCATCGGCTCAACGATCCTGAAGATTGCACACAGCATCGTCACAGCTAAGGCCGTGGTCGCCAAATTCAAAGGCCGATCTGCAACTTAGGATGGTGGATTAAGTTTGGAAACGAACCGAACGAACGGCTCCGAGCTTGAAGTAGCGCCCCAGACATCGGCGCTGACGGCGGCTGCGCCGCCGGATGCGATGCTCATCGAAGAGGGCGAAAGCCCCCTCAACCCGTCCGATCGGGCTTTTTGGACCGGTTTGGTTGTGGTGGTGCTGTCGGTGATCTCCGCCCTTGCCAGCTACGTCATCCTAACCGGCCTTACGCCGATCACGCCGCGCAACGAACTGGTGTGGATCGCGCTGTTCATCAACGTGACGCTGATCTTGGCGATGTTGATTATTATCGTCACCCAGCTTCTCGGATTCCGCCGGGCCTGGAAAGAGCGCGTGCCGGGCGCCCGGCTCCACGCCCGCATCGTTGCCCTGTTCAGCGTCATCGCGGCCTTGCCGGCTATTCTGCTTGCCATCGCAGCCACCACGACATTCTCGCGCGCCATCGATGGCAACTTTTCGATGCGGATGCGGGCCATCGTCGACAACTCGTATGATGTGGCGCGTGAATACGTCGAAGAACATGGCAAGATCATCCGCACCGACATCGTCAACATGGTGCGCGACGTCAACGGCGCCGCCGATAGCATCAAGGACGATCCCGAAGCCTTCCAGAAATTCTTAATCGGCCAAGCGGGCCTGCGCGATCTGCAAGCGGCCTATGTCATCGACAGCGAAGGCGTGCCGACGGTTCTTGCGATCGACGATCCAAAGTTGCCCTACGTGGTGCCATCGCGCGATCTGATCAAACAGGCGGAAGCCGGTCAGGTGCCGCTGCTGATGGGCCATGACAATTACCGGGTCGCAGCAATTGCGAAACTTGAAAATCTGCCGGGCCGCTATCTCTACGTCTCGCGCGGCGTCAGTCCGAAAGTCATCGGCCATCTCCAGCGCACCGAACAAAACGTCGACGAATATAACGAGCTGCGCAAGCGCCGCGGCGGGCTGAAAGCGGCCCACGGCTTGATCTACTTCATGATCTCGACGACCTCGCTGCTTGCCGCCATTTGGGCCGGCATGTGGTTTGCGGGCCGGTTCGTCGCGCCGATCCGCCGCCTGATTGCGGGTGCGCAACAGATCTCGCGCGGCAACCTCTTGATCGAGCTGCCGGAGAAACGCGGCGAGGGCGACCTGCGCAAGTTGTCGGAAACCTTCAACCACATGACACGGGAGTTGAAGGGCCAGCAGGATGCGTTGGTCTCCACCAATGCCCAGCTGTCGGAACGGCGGAACTTTATCGAAGCCGTGTTGTCGGGAGTTTCAGCAGGGGTCATTGGCCTCGATAGTTTCGATCGCGTGACGCTGCTGAGCCGGTCGGCGGAGCGCTTGCTGGGCATCACCAGCGCGCAGGCCACAGGCAAAGCCTTGATCGAGGTTGTGCCGGAGTTCGAAAACGTGCTGGCCGCCCGCGAGGAAAACACCGTCAAGTCCAAAGGCCAGCACGAAGTCAAAAAACAGTTTGGCGACGATGAGCGAACCTTCGCGGTCAAAATCACCCGCGAACGCGGCGGCGAGGGCGACGTCGGCTCGGTCGTGACGTTCGATGACGTCTCGGAACTGGTGCAAGCCCAGCGCACCAGTGCCTGGGCCGATATTGCGCGCCGCATTGCCCATGAGATCAAAAACCCCCTGACGCCGATACAACTTTCAGCCGAACGGCTCCGCAACAAATTCGGCAAGCAGATCAGCGACAACCGCGAACTGTTTGAGACCCTGACGCAGACCATCGAGCGTCAAACCGGCCAGATCAAAAGCATGGTCGACGAGTTCGCCTCGTTCGCCCGCATGCCGCAACCCGAAATGACCGACGGCGATTTGCGCATTCCCGTGCAAGAACCGGTGGTGCTGTTTCGCGAGAGCAACAAGGACATCGACTTCAAACTGGCAATGCCGGGCGGCCCGGTCCGCGCCCGTTTCGATCAACGCTTGATCTCGCAGGCGATGACAAATCTCGTCAAGAACGCTACCGAAGCCATTGAAGGCTTTGGCGAAGCCCAGGGCCGTCCTGCGGGCTACAAAGGCGAGATCCAAGTGACGCTGACGCCTGCAAGCGACCGCGTCACCATCGAAGTCATCGATAACGGCATCGGATTGCCCAAGCAAAACCGTTCGCGATTACTCGAGCCATACGTCACGACCCGCGCCAAGGGTACGGGGCTCGGTCTCGCCATTGTTCAGAAAATTGTCGAGCAGCATGGCGGTGTTCTTGCCCTCGAAGATGCCCCTATTACAGAACACCGCAGCCGCGGAGCGCTTCTGCGCGTCACGCTGCCGTTGCGATCCGTCAAGCCACCCGATCAACCAGATTCCAAAAATTCGCCTACTGAGCACGCCGCTGGTCAGGCATAACCACAATCGCGTCACGCCAAAGGGAGCCGGAAAATGGCCGCAGACATTCTGATCGTTGATGATGAAGCCGACATCCGCGAGCTGGTATCGGGCATCTTGGATGACGAGGGCCACCGAACGCGGTTGGCGCGCGATAGCGACGAAGCGCTCAAGTCCATTGAAGACCGGCGCCCCAATCTTGTCATCCTCGACATTTGGCTGCAGGGCAGCCGTCTCGATGGCTTGGAAGTTTTAACCGTCATGAAGCGGACCTATCCCGATCTTCCCGTGGTGATCATTTCGGGTCACGGCAACATCGAGACGGCGGTCACCGCCATCAAGCGCGGCGCTTACGATTATATCGAGAAGCCGTTCAAATCGGATCGCCTGTTGCTGGTTACGATGCGCGCGCTCGAAGCCTCGCAGTTGAAGCGCGAGGTCAAACAGCTCAAGGAACGCTCGGTCGTATCGGCAGAGATGATCGGCAAGTCGCCGGCCATCAATCAGCTGAAGAACCAGATCGATAAACTCGCTCCGACCAACAGCCGCATTCTGATCCGTGGTTCGTCCGGCACCGGCAAAGAGCTGGCGGCCCGCGTCATTCACCAGAAATCGCAGCGTGCCGATAGTCCGTTCGTGGTCTTGAATGCCGCTGCCATGGCGCCGGACCGCGTCGAAGAAGAATTATTCGGCACCGAGGATCGGACCGGCGGTCCCCGCAAGGTCGGCGCGCTTGAAGAAGCCCACACCGGCACGCTCTATATCGACGAAGTCGCCGATATGCCGATGGAAACCCAAGGCAAGGTTCTGCGCGTCCTCGTCGAGCAAAAATTTCTCCGTATCGGCGGCTCGCAAAAGGTCTCGGTCGACACCCGCATCATTTCCTCGACCAGCCGCGATCTGGAGCGGGAAATCCAAGAGGGCCGATTCCGCGAAGATCTCTATCACCGGCTGAACGTCGTACCCCTGCGCGTCCCAAGCCTCGCAGAGCGGCGCGAAGACATTCCCGAACTGATCCAGTTTTTCATCGCGCAGATCGCGCAAGCGTCGGGACTGGCGCCGCGCCGCATCGGCGAAGATGCCATCGCCGTTTTGCAAGCTCATGATTGGCCGGGCAACGTCCGCGAACTCAGGAACAACATCGAGCGGCTGATGATCCTGGCTGGCGGTGAACCCAACGCCATCATCACCGCTGAAATGCTGCCCGAAGAAATCGGCTCCAACGTACCGTTGCCTGTCAACGGCGGCGCCGAGCATTTGATGAGCTTGCCGCTGCGTGAGGCGCGCGAAATCTTTGAACGGGAATATCTCCTCGCTCAGATCAACCGCTTCGGCGGCAACATCTCGCGCACCGCCGAGTTCGTCGGTATGGAGCGCTCGGCCCTGCATCGCAAATTGCGGGCGCTGGGCGTGTCGTCCGACCAACGTTCCGGCGATGTCCGCACGGCTTAAGTGGGGAAACCGTGAGCCGGGTCATCTACGTAAACGGCCTCTACAAGCCTTACGCCGACGCTGCGATCCACGCCGAGGATCGCGGTTTTCAATTTGCCGATTCCGTTTACGAAGTTATCGAGGTGTTGAGTTGCAAGCTCGTCGATGAAGGCCGTCACTTGGACCGCTTGGCAAGATCGCTCAGCCAAATCGAAATGAAAATGCCCATGACGCGCCCCGCATTGGCGTTTGTCATCCGCGAAACAATTAGGCGCAATAGCGTACGTGACGGCATTGTCTATCTGCAAGTTTCACGCGGCGCGGGCCCTCGCGACTTTGCCATGCCCAATGATAGCGTCAGACCAACCGTGGTCGTGATCGCCCGTCAGCAATCGCAATCCAAACTCGCAGCTCTGGCGGACATCGGCATCGCGGTGGTCTCCATGCCGGACATCCGGTGGGGCCGCTCCGACATCAAGTCTGTGATGCTGTTGCCGGCCTGTCTTGCCAAGGCCAGCGCCAAACGCGCGGGCGCGCGCGAAGCCTGGTTCACCGATCCTAATGGCTTTGTGACAGAAGGCGCATCCAGCAACGCCTGGATCGTCAATGGTTCCGGCAAGCTCGTGACCCGTCAACTCGACAACCGGATTTTGGGCGGTGTAACGCGCGCCGGCGTTAAGGACGTTGCCGCTCAAGTCGCCATCGAGATCGAGGAGCGGCCGTTCTCTTTGACAGAGGCTTTGTCGGCCAAAGAGGCCTTCATCACCTCCGCCACCAACACCGTCATGCCGGTCACAAAAATCGATAACACGATGATTGGCGATGGCCGTCCAGGCCCCGTGACGCTGCGGCTTCGCTCACGATTTCATCATGTTGCTGAGTTTCGCGGCGATTAGCGACCAAAGTTGAGGCATCCGAGCCAATTGCAGGACTTTTAATCAGCCGGGAAAAGGGTATTTTACCGCCGTTGAGCCTGTCTCGAATACTGGGTCTGCGTGTTTCGAAACGGTTTTCAAGAACCGGACGAAACTGCAGATCGCGCTGACAAAAGATTTAACAATAAAGGCGGACAACAACAATGGCGACAGAACGCGCTCAGAATCTCCAGGACACGTTTCTCAACTACGTCCGAAAAAACAAGACGCCGCTCACCATTTTTCTCGTCAACGGCGTCAAGTTGCAAGGCATCGTCAGCTGGTTTGACAATTTTTGCGTCCTGCTGCGGCGCGATGGTCACTCGCAACTGGTTTACAAACATGCCATCTCGACGATCATGCCCGGCGGCCCGGTCAACTTGAACGACCAGGACGGCGAGAGCGTTTCGGGATGATGACATCAAGCGGCGACGGCGATGCGGACGAACCCAAGGTTCGCCGCAAGCGCGCTCCCGAAGCGACACGTGCGCCGCGCCAGCGCGTACTGGTGCTTGTGCCGGTCTGGAAACGCCAGGTCCGCGTTGGCGAAAAAACCGCACCCTTTCCACAAGTGCACACACCGGAGAACCGCCTCGCAGAGGCCATTGGCCTATGCAACGCCATTGACCTCAACATCATCGACGCGCTGATCGTGCCGTTGTCGGAACCGCGGCCGGCGACATTGCTCGGATCCGGCAAGGTCGAAGAGCTGCGTGCGTTGATTTCAGAAAAACAAATTGGCCTCGTCGTCATCGATCACATCGTCACGCCGGTGCAGCAGCGCAATCTCGAGAAGACCTGGGAAACCAAAGTCATCGACCGCACCGGGCTCATTCTCGAGATATTCGGTGCACGCGCCCGCACCAAGGAAGGCGTGCTGCAGGTCGAACTCGCTCATCTCAGCTATCAGAAAGGCCGCTTGGTTCGGGCCTGGACCCATTTGGAGCGCCAGCGTGGTGGCGGCGGATTTCTCGGCGGTCCCGGTGAAGCTCAGATCGAGCTCGACCGGCGCATGCTGCAAGACCGGATCGTCGCCATCAAGGGCGATTTGAAAGAAGTCGTCAAAACCCGCGACCTGCACCGCAAGGGCCGCCGCAAGGTCCCATACCCCATCGTCGCCATTGTCGGCTACACCAATGCCGGCAAATCGACGTTATTCAATCGCCTGACCGGCGCCGGCGTGCTCGCCATGGACCAGGTGTTCGCGACGCTCGATCCGACAATGCGCGAAGTCAAACTGCCAAGCGCGCGCAAGATCATTTTGTCGGACACGGTCGGGTTCATTTCAGATTTGCCGACCATGCTGGTGGCGGCGTTTCGCGCCACACTCGAAGAAGTCATCGAAGCCGATCTCATCCTACATGTTCGCGACATCGCGCACGATGAAACGGAGACGCAGGCCCGTGACGTCGAGAAGGTTCTGAGCGGCCTCGGAATCGATACACTGCCAGCCGACAGCCACATCATGGAAGTGTGGAACAAAGCCGACTTGCTGAGCAACGCCCGCGCGAGCGAGCTACAACACGAACTGACGCGCGATGAGCGTCCGCCCGTGCTTGTGTCGGCCAAGACCGGCGAGGGGATCGCTGCTCTGCTCGATGCAATCGATGCGCGGCTTGGCAAGGCTGATGAAATTCTCGATGTCGAAATTCCGGGGCACGAGGGCGCACTCATCGCGTGGCTTTATGAAACCACCGACGTCATGAGCCGCGAGGGCGGCGAGGCAGGTGCCCTGCATATGCGGGTGAGATTAGCTTCCGAAAAGAAGGACCGCGTCATCGCCCGCTTGAGGAAGGCCGGGGTCAGGGTGTAAGCTTGTGCAATTGCGCGCAAGATATCTTGCGCCAC
This sequence comes from Hyphomicrobium sp., assembly GCA_031365865.1. Taxonomy (GTDB): domain Bacteria; phylum Pseudomonadota; class Alphaproteobacteria; order Rhizobiales; family Hyphomicrobiaceae; genus Hyphomicrobium_B. The sequence continues at coordinate 12,138 of JANLYX010000084.1, forward strand.
TCAATAAATAAGATTGCAAGCTCTGAGCGCATATTTTTTCGCGCGAGGTTCCGATGACAACGCAGGTTCAATGTCTGATCGCGGGGGGTGGCCCGGCGGGCTTGATGCTTGGCGTGCTGTTGGCGCGCGCCGGCGTCGATGTTCTGGTGTTGGAAAAGCACGCAGATTTCTTGCGCGATTTTCGCGGCGACACCGTGCATCCGTCGACCATGCAAGTCCTGCACGAACTCGGCTGGCTGGATGATTTCCTAAAACTGCCGCACGAGCGCGTGCAACGTCTCAAAGCTCGCTTCGGCGACACCTCTTTGTCAATGGTCGATCTCTCACATCTTCCTGTTGCCGCGCCATTCATCGCCATGATGCCGCAATGGGACTTCCTGAACTTCCTCGCGCAAAAAGGTGCGGCATATTCCGGCTTTCGCTTGCTGATGGAAACCGAAGCCAAGAGCCTTCTTATCGAAAACGGTCGCGTGACCGGCGTGACCTTCGAAGCACACGGGCACACAAACACGGTCGGTGCTGGGCTTGTCGTCGCGGCCGACGGACGGACCTCGATTTTGCGCGCTGCCTCCGGTCTCGCCAGTCAATCGTTCGGCGCGCCGATGGACGTGTTGTGGTTTCGCGTCACGCGGCTCGCCTCCGATACGGCCGAGACGCAAGCGAGCTTCGATACCGGCCGCATCTTCATCATGCTCAACCGCGGCGACTACTGGCAGTGCGCCTTTCTCATTCCAAAAGGATCCGACGCAATGGTTCGTGCCGCGGGTCTGGGTGCGTTCCAAAAGACCGTTGGCCCCTTGCTGCCGTTCGAAGCGGCCAGGGCCTTGTCAATAACAAGCATGGATGACGTGAAGCTTTTGAGTGTCTGTGTCGACCGGCTCATCACATGGTCCCGCCCTGGTCTGCTGTGCATCGGCGACGCCGCCCATGCCATGAGTCCGGTTGGCGGCGTCGGCATCAATCTCGCTATTCAAGATGCCGTCGCGGCCGCAAATTTGCTCGCCAAATCTCTGCGCGAGAAGCGCTTAACGTTCGCGGACATTCAAAGCGTGCAGGCGCGCCGGGATTGGCCGACCCGCATGACCCAGCGTTTCCAATTGATGATGCAAAATACCATCATTGCGCCGGCTCTCGCCGCGACCGGAGCGATGAAAACGCCTTTGGCTTTGCGGCTCTTGACGTCGATCCCTGGTCTCAACCGGTTGCCGGCGCGCATTCTTGGTCTCGGGTTCCGGCCCGAACATGTCGACGCGTGGATCAGGCAGGCGAACGGTTGAAATTATCCGCGCCGCTCCAGCGCTTTTGCTTCGTCCCAGAGCTCATCCATTTCTTGAAGCGTTGACTGCTCGGGGGCGCGACCTTCCCGGGCGAGCCCCGTTTCAATGTGCGTGAAGCGGCGTACAAATTTTTGGTTTGCGCCGCGCAGGCAGGCTTCGGGATCGAGTTTTAAATGGCGCGCGACATTGGCCATCACGAACAGCAAATCGCCGAATTCTTCTTGGATGCGTGCGTGTTTGATTTCCCCTCCCACCTGTGGGGAGGGGTTTGGGGTGGGGGGAATCCCGGAGGCTGCGGTTGCCGACAGCCCTCTTTCTGGCAGTTTGGAATCCCCCCCTCCCGGCCTCCCCCATGTCCGAGCGAAGCTTGGCTCCGCCAAGACGGGGGGAGGGGAAGCGGAAAGCGATCGCGGATCGTGGGGAATCGCCACCTCTTCGAGTTCGGCGAGCTCCTCTTTCATTTTCTCGAACACCGGCGCGAGGCTTGGCCAATCGAAACCAGCCTTGGCGGCTTTGTCCTGCAACTTGATGGCGCGGCTCAGGGCCGGCATCGCAGCCGGAACTTCGGACAAGATGGAAATATTAGCGTGAGAGGCAGCGGCAGGCTCCGGTGTGAGTGACTGCCCCTCACCCCCGCTCTTCTCCGCTTTCTCCTCGGCTTTGATACGGGCCCAGAAGCCGGGCTCAGCGCCGGCTTGGCGTTGTTGCGCTGTGCCGAAGACATGCGGGTGGCGGCGGATCATCTTCTTGGTGATCGCTTCCACGACATCGCCAAATGCGAATGCGCCGTGTTCTTCCGCCATTCGAGCGTGATAGACGACTTGGAGCAGCAGATCTCCGAGCTCGTCTTTGAGATCAATGATGTCGTCGCGTTCAATCGCATCGGCGACCTCATAAGCCTCCTCGATTGTGTAGGGCGCAATTGTTTTGAAGGTTTGCTCGAGGTCCCAAGGACATCCGGTCCCTGGCGTGCGCAGCGCCGCCATGATCTCGATCAGTCGCGTAATATCTTTTGAGTGCTGCATGTTCGTCCTCGCGTTGGCAGCGAAGACTAGACGATCAATGTTGAGAGGGCGAGGGGAGGGAGGGGCCCAAGGGCAAGCGCACCAAAAAGGCCGTGGCAATTTGCGGTACGTTCCACACGATCGCCAAGGGAATGATCCAACCGAGCCAGGCCGAGGCCGCGTAGACCGGCTCAAACGGCAGCTGCAGAAAAATCGCTAAACCTGTGAAAACCCGAAACCAGACGGCACCAGATGTCACCGCAACCATTGCCAGCATCAGGCGGGCATGCCGGCCGCGATTGCCATGCCGAATAGCGTGAATTCCCGCTGTCAGCAGCGTCAGCCACACAAGCCCCTGGGCGAAAAACCCGGCTCTGGCGATCGCGTTCGACGAACTGAATATGGCAACGGGCAGCGCGCTTAGCCCTCCCGCCACCACGAAAGCGCCCAAGAGGCGGCCCAGCATGCGATGTATTGAAGGGCGGTTTCGCAGGGCGATCACCACCGGCGCCAACATCAAAGCCCCTGCCGACGTCACCATATGAAATTTGAAAATTACCGGTAAACGTTCCGACAGCAGAAACATTTCCAACGGCAACCGAATTATTCCCGTCCCCGATGCGATTGCGACGAGTCCAACCGGTATTACGAGGAGCATGACGATGAGCAACGACCCAACACGCCCAGCCGGCGGCAAGCCCGTGCGTGACGGTTTTCTATATGGCGCGGCCGGATTGTTTGGTGTGATCGCTATCGGCATGGCGGGGCTGACTGTGAACATTGGCTATGGCGCATCTGCGGCCTACGCCGAAAAAACCGGCGTCACAAAGCCTATCACGATCGCGGGCCGTTGGAGCGGAATACATTACGGTTCCCGCCTGACCCCGGATGAATCGTGCGGCGGCAAGCCGTGCGAGCTGACATTCGATGTCGTGGCTTGCGAGAGCGGCTGGTGCGGGATCGTGGTGACCCGCGATCAACCGTGCGGCGCTATCGCGCTCCATCTTCATCAAGCGGCGAAAAGAGATCGCAACGGTATTTTCGAAGGCAAGCTGGAATTAGCGAAGGGCGCGGCGCCGTTCGTGGTGCAGGCCAGCTATTATGAAAAGGAGGGCACGCAGACGCCGACGTTGAATTTGATCGGCGATACCGGCAGCGAACTTCTGCTTATGCGCCGCTCGTATCCACTGCAGGCCGAACTCGCGCGTTCGGGTGACGCTCAATGCACGCTCGAGAAAGCCACGAGTTAAGTTAGCCCAGCGCCCGCGGGCATGTCGAAGTCAGGCACTAAGAAGGGCCGCCACAACGTTGGCTGACAAGCACGTTGGCTGCCCGTCACATCCAAGCTAAGATCGCGGCCAGAAATGCGGGGCAGGGCTGGGCGCTATGTACATTATCACGAATGCGCTGATCATGGCGCTGGAACTGGCGGCCATCGCCGGCGTTGCGTGGCTTGGATTTAATTTTCCGCTTGCCTTCGCCGCCGCTACAACTTTGACCGCGTTTGCGCTGGGTATCTCGCTTGAATACGCCCGCCTCACCAACGAGATCCCGTTTTATTTTGATCGCAAGCCGGGCCGCACCGCCTACTTCGCGGCAGTCGTCGGGTCTGTCGAGGCCTTCTCGAAGTCCATGCTGGCGGGCGTCGCCGGACTGTTGACCTTCCTTGGCACCGACCGTGATCGCTTGACGTCGGTCGCCCTCATCTTCGGCGTTTGTCTGTTCTTAGGGGTCGGCTTGGTACGCTGGCTGACACATCGCTTTCAAGCCCGGCCTCTGCGCTGGGGCTATTTTCGCCTCGCTGCGCCGTTGGGACTTTTGTATTCCGCAGGTCTGTCGATGTTGCCAGCTCCTGGCTTCACCGAGTTGGCCCGGCGCGCCACCTTCGACATGCCGGCGAAACCGACGATGGCGCAGGCCAGCGAATTTTTGTTTCTCTTGAAACAAACCTTCGACGATATTGTCGAGCGGATGCTGACGTGGGTGTTCGATCCAAGTTTTGCGCAGGCGATCAGCGCCGTCGTCAGTGTCAATATGTTGTCGGGTTTCGTCATTGCCCTTTACGCCGTGCTGATTGCCGAAATGGTGCGCAGGCTCGAAACCTGATGTCAGGAAATGAGGTCGCAGATGTCTGACAACCAAGGGCCGTTGCAACTCAAGCGTGGCATCGCCGAAATGGTGGCGGACGCCAATAAGGAGATTGCGACGGTTCCAGTCGAGCAGGCAAAATCGCTTTTGGGTAACGACGACGTCGTTTTCGTCGATCTGCGCGATCCGAGGGAGCTCGAGCGCGAGGGCAAAATCCCGGGCGCCTTTCATTGCCCGCGTGGCATGCTCGAATTCTGGGTCGACCCGGCAAGCCCCTACCACAAGCAGGTCTTCGCCAGCGGCAAGCAATTCGTGTTCTATTGCCAGAGCGGATGGCGTTCGGCGCTCTCCACCAAAACCGTCCAGGACATGGGCCTGCCGAATGTTTCCCACCTCGTTGGCGGCTTCACGGCGTGGTGCAAAGCTGGAGGCGTGAAGCAAGATGTGACGCCGAAGGACCGATGATCCTCCGTCCTGCTGCAGTGCACTGATAGTCTCTTCGCGCCCGCTAGAATCAAAGCGTACACTTGCAACCGTGTCTGGCGTCTCATGCGGGAAGAGAAGGGCCTTCGATGACACGACCAGCGGCGCCTCGCGCGGCTTCCAAAGTGGCGGTCTGCGCCAAACCTGACGTCAACACTCATCGCATCCTGATAGCGATTTCGACCGGGGCTGTCCTCGGCGCCCTGGTTTGGATGCTATCATCCCCAGCACATGCCGGGGGAACACGCGTCAAACCCGGCGAAAAGACGCGGGTATTTGTCATGGCAGGTTTTACGCCGGAATGCGTTTTCAAAGGTTTCCCAGATATACAACTCGACAAGCCGCCGGTGAAAGGCTTCGTGCAGACCACGCCGGGTGAGGCGACGACCATTCAATATTCGCTGTCGGGAAATTGCGTCGGCAAGAAAGTCGACGGCACCGGCATTTATTACACCTCTGCGCCTGGGGAGATCGGGGAAGATACCTTCACCGTCATTGGACGTCTCGGCAGCGGCGAACCTGCCACGCGCACCTTCTCCGTCATCATCGATGAAAACGGCAAGGCGGAGTGAAGCGGCGTGGTGGCACGAACGGCCTGGCAGCCCCAAAGCCATCGCTCATTTTCCAGCAGCGCCTGCTTGCATCTAATTCGCATAATATATATTATGGAAACTATTATGATAATAAGAATATGTTTCAATGTGAAACGATTGTTAATCATCCGTTATGGGTTTGAGTTGTCGCGACTGGCTCGTTCTGCCGCGACGACCCAAAAGCTACTTCTCGGCTTTATCGACCTTCTCGCTTTTCTCGTAGTTGTCGGCGACGAAACGGTCCAACAGGCGCACGCCCCAGCCTGAGCCCCAACTCGTGTTGATGTCGGACTTGGCGCCGTCCATGGCGGTGCCGGCGACATCGAGATGCGCCCACGGCGTATCCTTGACGAAGCGCTGAAGGAAGGCTGCCGCGGTATTCGCGCCAGCCCAGCGCCCGCCGGTATTTTTCATGTCGGCGTTTTTGCTGTCCATCATCTTGTCGAAGGCTTTGTCGAGCGGCATGCGCCAGACTTTCTCGCCTGTCGCCTTCGACGCGGCCTGCAGCTCGTCGCACAGCTTGTCGTCGTTGACGTAGAGGCCGGCGTACTCTTTGCCGAGCGCGATCATGATGGCGCCAGTCAAAGTGGCGAGATCGATAATCAAGCGCGGCTTGAAGGTTTCCTGCGCGTACCAGAGGACGTCGGCAAGCACCAAACGGCCCTCCGCGTCGGTATTGATGACTTCGACGGTCTGGCCCGACATTGATGTTACGATGTCGCCGGGCCGCACCGCGTTGCCCGACGGCATGTTCTCGACGCAACCTATGAGACCAACGGCATTGACGTTGGCCTTCCGTTCAGCGAGCGCGTGCATGACGCCGACGACGGCCGCGGCGCCGCCCATGTCGCCCTTCATGTCTTCCATGCCGGCCGCACCCTTGATCGAGATGCCGCCGGTATCAAAGATGACGCCCTTGCCGACGAAGCAGATGGGCTTTTGCGCTTTCTTGCCCTTGGCGCCGTTCCACACCATGACAGCGACGCGCGAGGGCCGGTCACTGCCCTGCCCGACGCATAAAAGCGAACCCATCTTGAGTTTTTCGAGATCCTTGACATCGAGAATTTCAACGTCAACGCCAAGTTTTTCGAGAGCCTTGGTCTTCTCCGCTAGTTCAACGGGTCCAAGAATATTTGCCGGCTCGTTGACCAGATCGCGGGCCAGATTGACACCATTGACAACGGCTTTAAGCGGACCGAACGCGGCCTTGGTTTTGTCGGGATGGGCGACGTGGATGATCAGTTTCTTGAGGCCATCTTTGTCTTTGTCGGCGTCATCGCTGTTCTTCTTAGTCAGATATTTCTTGAAGTTGTAGTGGCGCAGTTGTGCGCCCTGCGCCAGCAAGGCAGCTAGCTGCTCGGCGCTCATGTCGTCAGTGCCGTCGATGTCGACGATGAGGCTTGCCGTGGTCGCTTTGCGCTGGGCAAGCGCCCCGAGGACAACACCACCAAGTTCGAGAATTTGCAGTTCCGTCAGGGTTGCGGGCTTACCGAGACCAACGGCGATCAAGCGGTCGATGGCGATTTTCGACGGTGCCAGAATTTCAAGCGTGCTCTTGAATTTACCCTTGTAGTCGGCGGCCGCGGCGGCCTTGGCGATAGCACCGGCCGACTTGGTATCGAGGTCGCGGCCCTTGTGCCCCAGCTCCAAAGCGTCTGCCACCAGTACCACTGTCACCGCCTCGGGTTCCGTGGTGAACGGCACAAATGAAACATCAAGGCGGTCGGACATGAGGCATGGTCTCCGGTTGAGAAGAGTTGGTGGGTACCGGCGGTCTGCACGCGCCACGAGCAAGAGGTCTCAGGCACCGCACCGGATCAATCGAACCCGACATCCATAGCCATTCAGCACGGGGAGACAAGCCACAGGCGGTCGAATTCGCTCTTTTGGGGTACATCTGCCCAAAACCCATCGGCTTGCAGGTAACCGGTTGATCTGAGCCTAACCAATTGGCCAAAGCCGAAATTCCGCCACTGTGCTATGGGACCCCAAGGTGGGGATGCGGGGCAAGCGAAGCGGCGGGCAAATACGTCCGTAGGCGGCGCTGGCTGGGGGATCAAAGGGTCAATGCGGATCATTTCGAGATACGTGTTCCGTCAGGCAGCGGGCGCCCTCCTATTGATCCTTTTCTCGTTGTCCAGCATCGTCTGGATCGCGTTAGCGCTGCGCCAGCTCAATGTCGTCACCAGCCAGGGGCAAGACACCTGGATGCTGATCAAAATGACGACGCTGGCGTTGCCCAACCTGATGGCGATCATCGCACCATTTTCGTTTCTCATCGCCTCGCTTCACACCTTGAACCGCCTCAATGGCGACAGCGAGCTGATCGTCTTGACAGCAGCGGGAGCCACCATTTGGACCGCCGCGCGGCCGCTCATTCTGCTGGCTGTTATAGTGTCGTGTTTCCTGGCATTCGTCGGACATCTGGCGCAGCCGTGGAGTATGCGGCTGCTGAAAGAGTACATCGTCCAGGTTCGCACCGATTTGTTGACTCAGGTTATTCAGCCGGGCCGGTTTTCGTCGCCCGAACCCGATCTGACCTTTCACATCCGCGAACGCGCCTTGAACGGCGAACTGCTTGGCCTTGTCATGCACGACACGCGCGACAAGAAGCAGGCCCAAAGTTATCTCGCGGAGCATGGCGTCATCGTCAAACAACCGCCGACCGCCTACCTCGTCATGTCCACTGGACACATCGTTCGCAGAACGGATCCCAATGAACCGCCACAGATCATCGCCTTCGATAAATATGCGGTAGACCTCGATAAGTTCGAGTCGCAGGAAAGCGAAGAATCCGAATACAAGCCGCGCGAGCGCTACTTCAGCGAGCTCTATAATCCGGGGGTGGACAGCCCGCTTTACAAAGCCCAGCCAGGGCAGTTCAGATCGGAATTTCACGATCGTTTAGCAACGCCGTTCTATCCGCTGGCCTTCGCGTTCCTGGTCATTGCGTTCGTCGGGCAGGCGCGTTCGACCCGTTCAAGCCGCATGGAACGCCTCGTCGTCGCTTTCTTGATTTGCGCGGGCTGCCGCCTGGCTGGATTGGCTCTGAACAATATGGTCGCCATCAATGCCAAATTGGTCCCGGTGTTGTATGGCTTGCCAATCGTCGCGATGGCAATCGCACTTCTCATGATGCGTAACAGCGAGCGCCAAAGCACCGGACCTGCTGTCGTCGAACGTATCCATGAGGCCCTTGCCCCTCGCCTTCAGAAGTTCGCGGGATCGTTGCGGCAACGGCTGGGCAAGATTGCCGGCCAGCCGAAAGGCGGGCGAAGCTGATGCGTCACTGGACCCTTAACCTTTATATCGCACGCCGGTTTCTACTGGGCATTCTTACGACATTGGCGGTGTGCGCGCTGCTGATCTACATGATCGACATCGTCGAACTGCTGCGCCAGTCGGGTAAGTACGGCGAGGTCCCAGCGCTCAAGCTCGCCACCATCGCCATGATGCGGCTGCCCGCTTACACCGAATTTCTGTTTGGTTTCGCCGTCCTTGTTGGATCGATCGGCGCGCTGCTATTTCTTGGCCGCAAAAGCGAACTGACGGTGATGCGGGCCGGCGGCATGTCGGCCTGGCAGTTTCTATGGCCGGGCATCGCCGTTGCGCTCGCGCTTGGCATTTTCGCTATGGTCGCGTTCAATCCGATGGCTGCGGCCGGACGCGCCAAGGCCGAGAAGCTCTTTGCGGAAGCGTTCGGCAAGGAGGGCAATCTCCTGAAGACTCAGAGTGGCAGTTCGTGGTTGCGCCAGGATGGAGCGGACGGCGAGTCCGTCATTGGGGCCGCGGCCGCCTCGAATCGCGGTTTAACGCTCACCGGAGTCATGGTCTTCTCGTATGATTCTGCTGGACATTTCGTCGAAAGGGTCGACGCGGGACGGGCCGACCTTCGGGATGGCTACTGGGTCCTGCAAAAAGCCTGGGTTTCCAAGCTCGGCCAGGAGGCCGAAAAATTCGACACCTACCTGGTCTCGACCTACCTGACGCCGGACCGGGTCCAGGATGCCCTCGGCACGGTTTTTTCGATCTCATTCTGGGAGTTTCCGGGTCTGATCGAAGTCGCTGAAAAAGCTAAGCTTTCATCCGAGCGCCTACGGATTCAGTATGAAATGTTATGGGCTCGGCCGCTCCTGTGCGTAGCCATGGTCCTTTTGGCCGCCACTGTGTCATTGCGGTCATTCCGGTCGGGTGGCATCCAGACTATGGTTGCCACGGGCATGATCGGGGGTTTCGGATTCTTCTTGGCTTCGGAAATTTCAAGACAAATTGGTGTCGCCGGGTTGGCTCCAGCGTGGGCTGCGGTTTGGCTGCCGGTGATCTTGCTTTTGGTCATTTCGACGACGGTGCTTTTGCACCAGGAGGACGGTTGAGTGATGCGTAGGACGCGGACACCGCAAGAGGGTTGCGGAACGTCACGCGAGGGAAACTGGGGGCCATCGCCTTTCAGTTTTGCTCGTGCGTTCGTGCGCCTTGTCGCCGGTGTCGTTGCCCTGCTCTCACTGGCGGCATCCGCTCACGCCCAGGATCCGAGTCTGAACAACTCCGGGAAAGTGACCAGTTCATTTGGCTCCTCGGGCAGTAACGCGGCACTGTTTGGCCCGATCAAAAAAACTCTCGATAGATCTCAGCCGCTTTATCTGCAGGGCGACCAGCTGCTTTACGACACGTCGGGAAGCCGGGTTACGGCTCGCGGCAACGTCGAGATATTTTATAACGACAACATCCTGACAGCGGACGAAGTCATCTACGATCAAGGCGCCGGAACGCTTACAGCTCATGGCAACGTCACTTTGAAAGAGCCGCAAGGCAACGTCATCCATGCCGACAGTTACACCCTGACCGATGATTTCCGGGACGGCTTCGTTCAATCGTTGAGCGTCGTCACGAAGGATGAATCGCGCATTAGCGCCGAGCGCGCGACGCGCCGCGAAGGCAACGTCACCGAATTCACTAATGGCAAATTCACAGCGTGCAAAAGCGATGGAACAACACCACCGCTGTGGTGCCTGAGCGCCGCTAAAATCATTCACGACAAAGACGCCGCGACCGTCACCTACCAGGATGCCTATTTCGAAATCTACGGTCAGCCAGTGTTCTATCTGCCCTATTTCCAGCACGCCGACCCGACTGTGAAGCGCAAGTCGGGCTTCCTCGTTCCTGAGTATGGCCAGTCAACGGACCTCGGGTTCATGACGGAGCTGCCGTACTTCTTCAACCTCGCGCCCAATTACGACTTCACCTTCCATCCCGCCTATTTGACCAGCCAGGGCGTTCTTTGGCAGGGCGACTGGCGGCACCGGCTGGCGAACGGCGAATACACTGTCAAGTTTCAAGCCATCGACCAGAACCTAACCAACATCGACGCTTCGATTGCCAATCGCCAGGATCTCGACGGCTGGCGCGGTAGCGTTGAGACGCGCGGCCAATTCTCGCTTTCGAGTTGGTGGAAGTTTGGCTGGGACGTCACGCTCGAGAGCGACGACACGTTCCGCCGCTATTATAAGCTCGACAACATTCTGCTGACCGATCGCGTCAATCAGATCTATCTGACAGGGCAATCCGACCGCAATTATTTCTCGGCCCGTCTCTATCATTTTGGCGGACTATTGCTCAACGACACGGCGCAGTCAGAAAGCTACACGCATCCGATCATCGATTATAATTATGTGTTCGCCGATCCGGTGCTTGGCGGCGAACTCAAGTGGGATACCAACGTCCTCAGCTTCACCCGTATCGATGGTGCACAGGCCTTGAACGCGGGAACGCTCCAAACAAAAGATCAGAACGTCAACCGCATCGTCAGCGAACTCAAATGGCGCCGCCGTTTTACCGATCAGCTGGGCATCACCTACACCCCGTTTGGTAACCTCAGAGGCGATATCTATCAGTTCAGTAATTTCACCGATCCGGAAAGCGTCCAACTCGACGCTCAGGGCAATGTCATCGCCAGCGCGTTGGCAACGGAAGATACGACCGTGCGCGGCATTGCGACCGGCGGCGCAACCGTCTCCTATCCGTGGATTGCCAACACCGCCAACGCCAGCCACATCATCGAGCCGATCGGTCAGATCGTCGCCCGTCAGGACGCTGTCAGCCAGCGCCGGCTGCCAAATGAAGATGCCCGAAGCTTGGTCTTCGACGACACCAATTTGTTCGAATCGTCGAAGTTCTCGGGTTACGACAGGACCGAGACGGGGACGCGTGCCAACGTCGGGGTGCAGTACACGTTCCAGGGTTACAACGGCGGGTACGCGCGTTTCCTTGCGGGCGAAAGTTATCACATAACCGGTGACAACGTTTATGCGTCACCCGGCCGGGACGACACCGGCAAATCGATCTATTCGCCGTCGAGCGGTCTCGAAACCTCAAGATCCGATTATGTGCTTGGAGCCTATGTGGCGCCGACGGATGCTTTCCGTTTCATTTCGCAAAGCCGGTTTGACCAAAACAACTTCGAACTTCGCCGCGAGGACGCGGCCGCTCAAGTCAATTATGGTCCGCTCAGTTGGACGACGACCTACGCCTACACAGCCGCTGATCCCGCCCTTAGTATCGCGACGGCGCAGCAAGACATTTATACCGCCGCCGACGTCCGCCTGACCGATTATTGGACCGTTGGAGCGGGCGTTCGATACGACCTCGAGAGCTCGCAAATGCTCTCCGATTTGATCAAGGTTAAGTACGCCGATGACTGCTTTGTTTTAACGGCCACATACATTCATAACTTTTACAACAGCGCCGTGCTGCAGGACGATCAAACCTACATGCTGCGCTTCGAGTTCAAGCATCTTGGCGAATATCAATATAAGACCAACAACCTCGACTTCGCGTTTGGCGGCGATCAACGTACCAACTAAGAGCGCTGCAGCCTGATGTATTCGGGAGCCGCTGAACGACTTGCCACAGCGCGGCCACGGTTGATGTGGATAACCACGGTTATACGTCCGGGAGGTGCGCTAGACTTAGGCAGTGCCGCCGAGTCGCTCCAATGTGGCAGTACTCCCGATTCATGCCGAGAAGCCGAGCCGAGAAGCCGAAGATGACCACAAAATGACCCAGTCATTGCCCGTTATACGCCGCGACCTGCCGGGTGCTCTCGCTATCGCGCTGCTATGGCTGACGTGCGTGCCGTGTTCTGCGGTCAGTGCCGCGCAAGAAGCCGCGCCCGGCGCCACTGCTAACCAACCTGCAAAACGCGCGGCAGCTTCACCAAGTAAAACCGCCAAGGCGGCGCAGCCGGAAAAACCCGAGGGCAAGAAGGCCGCGGGACGAAACTCGGGAAGCGAGCAAGCGATTGTGGCACTCGTCAACGATGAGCCGATTACCGGCTATGAAGTGCAACAGCGCGCCATGATGCTGGCCGGTGGCAGCGTCGGCGCCAAGGCCCAAGAAAACTTTAAGGCCATGTTGAAGGACCCGCACACCACCGAGCGGCTGAAGGCGATTCTTGAAGAAATCATCAAAGCCAATCCAGGTAAGACCAAACAAGAAATTCTGGCGATCTTCGAGGGCCGCAAGAAAGACTATGCCATGAGCATGCAAAAGCAGGCCGTGGAAAATGCCAAATCGAGCGCGCTTCCCGGTTTGAAGAAGACCGCGCTGGACGAGCTCATCGACGAGAAACTGAAGCTGCAAGAAGCCAAGCGCACAAACGCGCAAGTGACGGACGAGGACGTCGAAAAAATCATCGACGGTATCGCAGAGCGCAACAAGATGACGAAAGCGCAGTTAGCCTCGACGCTTGGCGGCGATCTTGGGCCGATGAAACAGCGCATTCGTTCGACGCTGTCGTTCAACGAAGTCATTCGCCGCAAATTTGGTCAGCAGATCACGGTCAGCGGCAAGGACGTCGATCGGTTTGTTGCGTCTGCGGCGGGCGGTGGCGAAGAACAAGTCGAGTTGCAGGTCCAGCGCATTACTTTGACTATGCCGGCCAAGATGGATCAGGCCGTGGTCGCGCAACGGGTCAAGGAGGCCGAAGGCATCCGTGCCAAGTTCAAGGGCTGCGCTACGGGCGCCGCAGCCGCGCAGGGCCTTCCGGGGGTGAAATTCGAAAACATCGGCAAGCGCATGCCCGGCCAGTTTCCAGAGCCGACGCGCACGATGCTGCTGAACGCCAAAGATGGCGAGATGCTGCCGCCGAGCGTCGGAACCAACGACGTCGAGCTATGGGCCGTTTGCAGCCGGGAAGTGGTCAAGGCGGAAGAGCAAAAGCGCAACCAAGCCGAGGGCGAGTTGAAGCAGAAGGAGTTCGAGCTTATCGCCAAACGTCACATCAAGGACCTGCGCACCGACGCGCATATCGAATACCGCTGATCATGAACGCCGTGCGTGACAAACTTGGCAGCCCGATCGGACTGACCATGGGTGATCCGGCAGGAATCGGCCCCGAAATCATTCTGAAAGCTTGGACCGCACGCGCCGAAGAAGCCTTGTCGCCGTTTGTTGTTTACGCCGATCCGGCCATGCTTGGCGAGCGTGCCCGTGCCGCGGGAGCGGACATTAGAATTGCCGAGGTCTCTTCACCCTCTCAGGCCACGGCAGCTTTTAGCGATGCCCTGCCCGTCGTCGCAGTCCCGCTGCCGGCACGCAGCCAAGCGGGCAAACCGGACACCAAGAATGCGCCCGCCACCATTGCTGCCATTGAGCGGGCTGTCGCCGATATCGCCAAAGGAGAGACGCGCGCGATCGTCACTGCGCCGATTTCCAAAGCCGTGCTGTACCAATCCGGTTTTGATCATCCCGGGCATACCGAATTCTTGGGCGTCCTCGCCAGCCGTCATTGGCCGGGCCACCAATATCATCCGGTCATGATGATAGCCTCGGAACTGTTACGTGTCGTGCCGCTCACCATCCATGTCCCTCTCGAAAGCGTGCCCGGACTGATTACGCGGCAACGCATATTCGAGACCGTACGCACGACACACCAGGCTTTACGTCGCGACTTTGGAATTGAAACGCCGCGTATTGCGGTTTGCGGTCTCAATCCGCATGCCGGTGAAGGTGGTTCGATCGGCCGGCAAGACGAAGACATCATTGCGCCCGCAATCCGCGAACTTCGCGCTGAAGGGGTCTGGGTGACCGGCCCGCATTCGGCCGATACGTTGTTTCATGCGGAAGCCCGCAAGACCTACGACGCGGCCATTGCCATGTATCATGACCAAGCCCTGATCCCGATCAAGACGCTGTCGTTCGACGACGGCGTTAATATTACACTCGGATTGCCCTTCGTTAGGACCTCGCCGGACCACGGCACAGCCTTCGATATCGCGGGTGGCGGACGGGCACGTCCCACAAGCCTGATCGCGGCCCTCAAGATGGCGGACGCTCTGTCGGCGCGCCGGACAGCGTCAGCGGCATGACACGCAGCGATCGCGGTCCCGAGGATGAAATCGTTTCGTCACGGTCCAGTCCCAGCGCCGATGGCCTGCCACCCTTGCGCGACGTCATCCAGCGTTACGACTTGAAAGCAAAGAAGGCGCTGGGCCAGAATTTTCTGCTCGATCTCAACATCACCCGCAAAATTGCGCGCCACTGTGGCGACCTGAGTACGCGCACCGTTGTCGAAGTTGGTCCGGGGCCCGGTGGGTTAACGCGCGCTTTGTTATTGGAAGGCGCCCGGCGCGTCGTCGCGATTGAGCGAGACGAAAGGTGCCAGGCCGCACTCGCAGACATCGCCGCGCATTACCCCGGCCGATTGGACGTCCATTACGGCGATGCACTCGAAGCCGATTGGCCGGCGTTGCTTGGCCCCTCGCCCGGACCCGTGACGATTGCTGCGAACCTGCCTTACGGCGTCGCCTCTATTCTGCTTGCCGGCTGGCTAGAAGCCGAGCCTTGGCCGCCGTGGTTTGACCGCATGGTTTTAATGTTTCAGCGCGAAGTCGCCGAGCGGATCGTTGCGGAGCCCGGCAGCAAGGCTTATGGCCGCCTTTCCGTGCTCGCGCAATTTCGAACCGATGCGCGCATCGTCATGAATTTGCCGGCCGAAGCTTTTACGCCGCCGCCGAAAGTGGCGTCTGCCGTCGTTGAATTTCGCCCGAAAGCTGCAACCGGATGCTCCGTCAAGACGCTTGGCAAGGTCACGGCCGCCGCTTTCGGACAGCGCCGGAAGATGCTGCGCGCAAGTCTAAAACAATTGACGCCGATGCCGGAATTGCTGCTCGGAAAATGCGGTATCGAGCCGACACTTAGAGCTGAACAGTTGTCGATCGCCGATTTCGTCGCGCTTGCGGCGGCCTTAGCGGACAGCGGTTAGAGCCCGTTTTGAAGTCCGCGCACGAACGCCGATAACCCCAACAAGCGCTCGCGCCGGGATCGCTCGGAAATCAAAATCGAGGTGGCCGCGCGCACGCTGTCTTCGACGTCGGTATTGACGATGACATAATCGTATTCCGGCCAATGACTGATCTCTGCCGCCGCCGCCGCCATCCGGCGCGCCACGACGTCTGGGGGATCCTGAGCCCGCGCCTTCAAGCGTTCCTCGAGTGTTTTGCCCGATGGCGGCAGCACGAATACGCGCACGACATCACCGGCCATTTTTTCCGACAATTGTTGCGCGCCCTGCCAATCGATATCAAACAGCACGTCCTTGCCCGCCGCGATCGCCGCCACAACCGGCGCCTTCGGCGTACCGTAGAAATTGTCGAAGACCCGCGCCCATTCCAGCAGCTCGCCCTTGTCGCGCATAGCTTCAAAGCGCGCATGATCGACGAAGAGGTAATCCTTGCCCTCCGTCTCGCCCGGCCGTGGTTTACGCGTTGTGACCGAGATCGACATGGCGATACCGGTGTCGGCGGCGATCAGGCGCCGCGCGATGGTGGTTTTGCCCGCGCCCGATGGCGAGGACAGAATGTAAAGCAAACCGCGCCGCGCAATTGCCGGCGGCTTGGGGTTTGTTGCTGGCTCCGTCTTACTCAATGTTTTGCACCTGTTCCCGGAGCTGATCGATGGTACTTTTCAACGTCAAACCCAACCGCGTGATGTCGACCGCGTTGGCCTTTGAACATAGCGTGTTGGCTTCGCGGTTGAACTCTTGCGCCAGAAAATCGAGCTTACGGCCAACGGAACCGCTCTCTTCCAGGATATCGCGAGCCGCCGCCACATGGGCATCGAGACGGGCCAGCTCTTCTTCGACATCGGCCCGCGAGGCCGCCAGCACGGCTTCCTGGTGCAAGCGCTCGGGATCGAAACCATTACTTGAGTCCAGAATTCGCCCAATCAGCTCTTTGAGGCGCTGACGGATAGCCTCGGCGGTGCGCGAGGGCGACGCCCGTACGTGTTTAGAAAGCTGCTCGATTGTCGCGATCTGTTCGACGATCACCGACTTGAGCCGCGCGCCTTCGGATCGCCGCGCCTCGACGAGTTTGCCGGCGGTTATTTCAAAGCTGGCGATTAAAGCTTTGTCGCGGATGGCGCGACTGTCTGGGTCGTCGAGACCGGTGTCGCCCGATTCAAGAACACCCTTCATGGCAAGCAGCGCTGCTGTGTCGGGCCGCGTGCCGCCCGTCAGTTCGCTGACGCGCGCCGCAGCCTTGAGCACGTCGCCAAGCACCGCCTCGTTGAGGCGGACGGAACTCGCGCCATTGAGGCGTTCAGGGGTCAGCGAAACCGAAATATTGCCGCGTGTGAATCGTCTGGATATGGCCTCGCGGACCAAGGGTTCGATGCCATCCATTCCAGGCGGCAAGCGCAATCGAACATCAAGCCCGCGGCCATTGACGCTGCGCGCTTCCCAGACCCAGGCTAACCCTTCCGCAGAGCCATCGCCGCGTGCGAACCCAGTCATACTTGAAATGGCCATGAACCCTACCGGCGAAAATTGGACCAACCGGCCGCTCTAACCAAGCGCCGGTTGCGGGCAGGAACTTACTCGTTTGCCGGAGCAACGCCAACCTTGACCGAGCCCGGCCGGGCGGAAATGCCCTAACTACTGCTTCTTGGGCTTGCGGACCGGCAGCGGTATACCGGCCGCACTGGCGGGGGCGACGGTCAATGCCTTGTCGGAGGCCGACAGGGTGTTCTTTCGGCTGGCCTCGTCGGGGACGGGATCGTCAGCCTCTGGGATAGGCGCGATATCGGGATCCGGGTCGTTGGCTTTGCCAGCGGTACCGGCAGCGGCCTTACCCTTGGCCTGATTCTGGCTTTCGCGCCATTTGGCAACCGCTGAATTATGATCCTTCAGCGTTTCGGTGAAGGCATGTCCTCCTGACCCGTCCGCCACAAAGAACAAATCGTTGGTTTTCGCCGGATTGAGCGCAGCTTCGAGTGAAGCCTTGCCAGGGTTGCATATCGGCCCGGGAGGCAGCCCGTTAATCTGATAGGTGTTGTAGGGGGTCTTGGTGTCGATATCCGCGCGCGTGATGCCACGTCCTAACGCACCTTGTCCGCCGGCGATTCCGTAGATAATGGTCGGGTCGGATTGCAGGCGCATGCCCTTCTTGAGACGGTTGTGAAAGACAGCCGCCACCCGGTCGCGCTCGTCTGGCTTGCCGGTTTCCTTTTCGACGATCGACGCAAACGTAATGGCTTCCTCAAGATTGCGCAGCGGCAGTTCACCCTGGCGCTTCTCCCACAACGTGGCGAGGATTTTTTGCTGGGCAGTCTGCATGCGATCGAGCAATTCCTGACGCGCCATGCCTTTTGAATAGTTGTAGGTGTCGGGCAGCAAAGTTCCCTCGGCCGGGATCGCTGCAATGTCACCTGTCAGATTTGAATCGGCCTTCAAACGTTCGACAATCTGTTGACTGGTCAGCCCTTCAGGCAAGGTGATCTTGTAAAGTATGGATTTGCCATCAGCCAATGTCTCCATGACTTGCCGCATGGACGCGTGATCCTTGACCTCGTATTCCCCGGCCTTCAAATCCAATGTTTTCTTGACACCAAACAAACTCGGAAACAGCGTACCGGCCACGAACGTCCAACGGTTGGCGATGACGCCTTCCTTCTCGAGCCGTTCGGCGATGGCAATTTTTCCCTCACCCTTCGGAATGACGACCGTGCGGGTTTGCTCCAGCGGACCCGGCCGCTCGTACTGACTGAACAACGCGACACCCGCGCCGCCGAGGGTCAGCATCGCCACCAGTGCAATCGTGAAGAGGCCGCTGAACAGCCGAACCGTGCCGGAGACCAAGCGCGACGGCTCGCGGGTCTCAAGTCCGCGTGGACGCGATGGCGCGCGCCCTGGCTCAAGTCTTTCGGCAGGACTCCTGGCGCCGCCGGTTTTGGTGCGCCCAGTGGTCTCGGACTTATGTCTTCGATAGCTCATGAGGTCCTGAAACCACTTGCCAAGGCGCGCCTGTCTTGCGGACTTTTACCCGAAGTCCCCAAGGGAGCGCCATTATCCAGCTCAAGTCCCAACGCTTCACGGAAAATGTGGCGAAAGCGCGAAAGAGCGGCTCTTAGGCGACGTTGCGCAGGACAAGGGACGCATTTGTACCCCCGAAACCGAAAGAGTTTGAGAGCGCGACGTTGATTTCGCGTTTTTTCGGCTTGTGGGGGACGAGATCGATGGCGGTCTCAACCGACGGATTGTCGAGATTGAGCGTCGGCGGCGCGATGTTGTCGCGAATGGCGAGCACGGAAAAAATGGCTTCGACCGCGCCAGCTGCGCCCAGCAGATGTCCAATTGCAGACTTGGTCGACGACATGGCCAGCCGGCCGGAGCTATTTCCGAATAGCCGTTCGACCGCGCTCAATTCAATTTCGTCGCCCATCGGCGTCGAGGTGCCGTGAGCGTTGACATAATCGATTTCACTTGGTGCGAGATTGGCGCGTGCCAATGCAGCCTTCATGCAGCGGAAAGCGCCATCTCCGGTCGCGGATGGTGCGGTGATGTGGAAGGCGTCGCCCGACATGCCGTAGCCGATGACTTCGGCGTAGATCTTGGCGCCGCGGGCTTTGGCATGTTCGAGCGTCTCCAGAACGACAATCCCGGCGCCCTCGCCCATGACAAAACCGTCGCGGTCTTTGTCGTAAGGACGGGAAGCTTTTGTCGGATTGTCGTTGAAGCCGGTCGACAGGGCGCGGCACGCCGCAAAGCCTGCCATCGCAATCCGGCAGATCGGACTTTCGCTACCACCAGCGACCATGACGTCGGCATCACCCAGCGCAACTAGACGTGCCGCATCGCCGATGGCATGAGAGCCCGTCGAACACGCCGTGACGACGGCGTGGTTAGGTCCCTTGAGCTGATGCTTGATCGAGACGTGCCCGGAGGCCAAATTGATCAGGCGGCCCGGAATAAAGAACGGCGAGACCCGCCGCGGGCCTTTTTCTTTCAGCAGCAACGAGGTGTCGGCAATTCCTGACAAGCCGCCAATGCCGGAGCCGATCAGCACGCCGGCGCGTTCCTGGGCTTCGGGTGTTTCGAATTTGAGGCCGGAATCGGCGATCGCCTGATCGGCGGCGGCAACGGCATAGATGATGAAGTCATCGACCTTGCGCTGCTCTTTAGGCTCCATCCAATCGTCGGGATTGAATTTGCCTTCCGACGCTGGACCTCGCGGCACGAAGCACGCGATCTGACAGCTGATGTCCGACACTTCGAATTCTTCGACGCGGCGCGCGCCGTTTTGCCCGGCAAGCAAGGCTTTCCAAGAGGTCTCCACGCCACAACCAACCGGCGTGACTAAACCTAGACCTGTGATCACCACGCGGCGCATGTTTTGGGTCTCGCCGAGTTGCTCTTAAAGGGTGACAAAAACCGGGGGCCGGTGATCCAGCCCCCTGTTCGTTTAGGCGTGTCTGATCGCGATACCTATCCGCTTCGCATACGGGCCAAACGGGCCACAGGGTCAGAAGCCGGTTAGGCAGCGCTGGCGTTCTTTTCCAAAAACTTGACCGCATCGCCGACCGTCAAAATGTGTTCAGCGGCATCGTCGGGGATTTCGCAGCCAAATTCTTCTTCGAATGCCATCACGAGTTCGACGGTATCCAAGCTATCGGCGCCCAAGTCGTCGATAAAGCTGGCGTTCTCGGTGACCTTTTCGGCCTCGACGCCCAGATGCTCAACGACAATCTTCTTCACGCGCTCTGCGACATCGCTCATCTTCGTTTCCGTGTCCCTGTTAAGTGCAGTTCGAATTCGGCTGGTTTTGAGTGTTTGGCCGTGACCAGACAGCGCCATCACCGTATTGCGCCGAAACCATGTAAGGGATCAGCCGCCTAAATCAAGCCCGTATCCCGATTTGCCCCCGAGCGTCTTGGGCGAGCGCAGTCCGGCTTCCAGTTGTCCCCAGATAAGACCGGTGGTTAAGTCCTTCAAAATCCAGTGGTCGTTAACACATTTGGGCGGCATTGGCCAGCAAACCGCAGCTCAGATCCTGCGACAATACGGGCCTCTGACGTGTTGATAATTCGACCGGTTAAGCCTCAAACCATGGCCATGCCGCCGTTGATATGCAGGGTTTGGCCGGTGATGTAGCCGCCCTCGTTCGACGCCAGATAGAGGCAACCGGCGGCAATATCGGCTGGTTCGCCGAAGCGCTGGGCCGGGATCATGTTCGAGATGTCGCCCTTCTGCTTGTCGTTAAGGACGTCGGTCATGGCGGTTTTGATGAAGCCCGGCGCGATGCAGTTGGCGGTGATTCCCCGTGAGGCCACCTCGCGCGCCAAAGACTTGGTCATTCCGATCATGCCGGCCTTGGAGGCGGCGTAGTTACCTTGCCCCGGGTTGCCGAAGACGCCCGAAACCGAGGCGATGTTGATGATCCGTCCGTAACCGGTTTTGGACCTCATCATGTGGCGCGAGGCTGCCCGGCACAACATGAATGTCGAGGTCAAGTTGACGGCGATGACGTCGTCCCACTGCTCGTCCTTCATGACCATGAACAGGTTGTCCTTGGTCAGACCGGCATTGTTGACCAGAATGTCGAGCCGCCCACCGAGCGCTTTCACAGCTTCATCGATCAGCTTGCCGACGGCCCCGCGATCCGCCAGATCGCAGGGTACGATCGCAACGCGGGCGCCAAGTTCTTTGGAAAGCGTTTCCAAGGCCTCGACCTTGCGGCCCGAGATCGCAACCGTGGCGCCGGCTTTGTGCAGGACCCGCGCAATTTCGGCGCCAAGCCCGCCCGTCGCGCCCGTCACCAGCGCGGTTTTGCCCGTCAAGTCGAACATAGGTTGTTTTCGCTCGCTCGTTGTACTTACTGATTTTTTAGTGGTTGTGGTCGAGCAGACTGGAGGCGTCAAGAATTATCAAATGTTACAAATGCGCCTCTCTTGAAAATTCGTGCCGTTAAGCGGCCTTAAGACGCTTTAAGCCACGGATTTTCGCCGATTTTCGTGCCTCCCAGAGGTCGCGGGCGGACTGAAGTGCCAACCAAGTCTCCGCCGTCGACCCCACCACCGTTTCGAGCCGGAGCGCCATTTCTGGGGTAACCCCGCGCTTTTGACTGAACAAATCGTGCAAGGTTTGACGGCTGATACCCAGCGCCTCAGCCATAGCCGGCTTTGTCACTCTCAAAGCTGGAAACACATCCTCCCGCAAAATTTCGCCCGGATGAACCGGTTCGATCGATGAATGCCGTTTGGTCATTTGGGAACCTCTTCAGTGATAATCCTCGTAGTCAACATCGACAGCGTCCGGTCCTTCTGGGGACCATCCGAACGTCAACCGCCAATTCTGATCCACCCAAACTGCAAAGCGTCCGTCGTCGCGGCCTTTCAGGCGATGCCACCTCCAACCCGGCAGGTTCATACCGGCGGGCTCTGTTGAAGCATCAAGCATCGCCAACTGTCGACGAAGCTTCTCTCGATGCTTTGGATCGATCCGGTGCGATTCGCCCCGCCACCAGTACCGCTCAAGCGACTTGCTGCGGAAGCTTTTGATCATTGAGCGGCACAGTAATGCATTGCCTGACTTAAGTCAAGCATAGCATTACATTTTACAAGCCAAGCGCGGTGATTGCAGCATCGATGTCCGCCGGCGTGCCGATACTGGTGGCGTTGGCGGTGGTTGCGGTGCGTTTAACGAGACCGGCCAGCACTTTGCCTGAGCCTATCTCATAGAAATCCGTGATGCCGTTGGCGGCCATGAAGGCCACGCACTCGCGCCAGCGCACCGTGCCCACGACCTGTTCGACGAGGCGCTTCTTGATCTCGGAGGGATCCGAGATCGCTTGCGCGACAACGTTTGCGACGACGGGCACGACGGGCTTGTGAACTTTCACATGTGCCAAGGCTTCCGCCATGGCGTCCGCGGCCGGTTGCATCAACGCGCAGTGGAAGGGTGCCGAGACAGGCAGTGGCACGGCGCGGCGCACGCCATGGGTCTTTCCGATTTCCGCCACGCGATCAATCGCCGTTTTGTGACCGGAGAGCACAACCTGCGTGGGTTCATTGTCGTTGGCGACCTGACAGACCTCGCCTTGCGCGGCTTCAGCGGCAACTTTGACGGCCACGTCCATGCCAACACCAAGTAACGCCGCCATTGCGCCCTGTCCGACAGCAACGGCCTTTTGCATCGCTTGGCCGCGCAGCTTTAACAGGCGCGCCGTGTCGACAAGTGAAAACGCCCCGGCGGCCGCGAGCGCTGAATATTCGCCGAGCGAATGTCCGGCGACAAACTTGACCTTGTCTTGAAGGCGAAAGCCTTTTTCTTTTTCCAACACACGCATCACCGCCATCGACACCGCCATCAAGGCGGGCTGAGCATTTTCCGTCAGCGTCAACAGGTCTTTTGGGCCGTCCCACATAATGGTTGAAAGCTTTTGGCCCAGCGCGTCGTCGACCTCGTCGAAAACGGCGCGGGCCGCAGGGAATGCTTCGGCCAGCGCCTTGCCCATGCCGACATCCTGGCTGCCTTGCCCTGGAAATATGAATGCGCGCGACATGATGGTATTTGGTCCCATGCTTATAAGTGGTTGTTAATTCGGCTGTAGCGCAAACCCGCTTGCAAAGGCAATAGCGGTACTTTCGGCCAAGGCTCCTGTCGCCATTCTTGCTGAGGCCACCCTCTGGTCGAGTTGCGCAACTCACGGCTATCGGATTAAATCAGCGCTCAGACCTTTAGCAGGCGAGGGAACGCTATGCCTCTCATCGGCCTATTGCATATCTTCGTCGCTGTTTCGCTCGGTATCCATGCGATGCGGACCGGGCGCCCGCAGTATTGGTTGATGATCCTGCTGATGGTTCCGTTGGTCGGATCCATTGCCTACGTCTGCTTTGAACTGATCCCGGAACTTGGCCAGACCCGCCGGGCGCGCGAAGTCAAACGCGGGCTTGCCGATATCGTGTCGCCAGACCGCGAATTCCACCGGCTGCACGAGGACGCCGCAAATCGGGATTCGGTTGAGGCCAAGCAATCGCTCGCTGAAGAATGCGAGCGAAAGGGTATGTGGAAAGAAGCGATCACGCTGTATCACGCCGCCGCGCAAGGGGTGTACGCCAACGATCCCGTGTTGTTGACGGGGCTGGCCCGCGCGCTTCTTGGCAATGGCGCGGCGCAAACCGCCCTAACCACGATGGAGCGTCTGCGCGACGCTCATTCAGATCTCGATAACCAGGACGCACACTTGGTCTATGCGCGCTGCCTCGAAGATCTCGGGCGCGTCGAAGACGCCAAAGATGAGTATGAAAATCTGGCCGGCTACTACATTGGTCTCGAAGCCCGCACACGTTACGCGTTGTTGTTGACGAAGACCGGCCAACCGGAACGGGCCAAGCAATTGTTCGATTCCGTTCTAAAGGCGAGTTCCGCGCGTGGCGTCGTGTTATCGGACGCCGACCGCGGCTGGCTGCGGGTCGCAAAGTCGAACATCTGAACGGCTCTCGAGACAGTTCACCGGCTTAAGATCAGAGACTGCGATCTTCGCCGCGCACAGTTCGCTGCGCACGCGCGCGACGAGTTCCGCCGACGCCCGCGAGGGTTGGCTATCGGTTTCCGAGGGGTCGGGCAGGCGCGTGATCTCGTCCGTTGGCATTGTCATCGGACGTTCTAAGCTGACAATTCCGAACTGAACGAATTGTACGCCCATCATGCGCCCGTTGATATGACGCACCTCGCACAGAACGTCGTGATTGCCGTCCCATGACAGCCGCAACCGCGCCGGCTGTCCACTATCGGCTGCAAACTCCAAAAGCGCTCCGCCTTCGGAAAGGTCGCGGATCGTGCATGCCGCGATAGTCCCGGTGCTGAGCCGGGCGCTCGCAATTAAATTGGTTTCACGCCGTCCAAAACGACGGCGCTCCCGGCCTGATTGTTGTTCGCTCATTGTCTTGCCTGCCGCTCGCGCCCCTGCCACGAGTTTGCACCATGAATAAGGGATTGACGTCAAAATCCGTTCTCATTGGGCATTGTAATTGGAGCCATATTCTTAAAGGTCTTTTTAGATCCGTCCGGCGTTGCGCCCGGCAAACACCGACAATGCCGCGGCGGCAAGCACGATGACGCCCCCGGTCCACGGCAAGTGGCTCAGATTTCCAGCCTTAATCATGCTGCCGCCAATGGCGGCGCCGGTGCCCTGACCAATGTAGATCGCCGAAGTGTTCAAGGCGATCGACGCGGACGCCAGCGCCGGATCGATGTCGGCAAGGCGTGCCTGCTGCATCGAATTTGAAGAAAACGTTCCCGCCCCCCACAGCGCGGCCGCCAGCATGACAATGACCAGTGCCGTCGCCCCAGCGCCCCAGATGGTAAGAGCCAAAGCCATCATCAGCAGCGATCCCGAGACGGCGTTACTGGCGCCGGCCTTTGCGACAAATCTCGACGCCACGACATTGCCCACCGTCGCCCACACGCCAAACCAAGCGAGCACGGCCGTCACCAGCCAGGTCTCCGCATGCAGTGAGGCTTTGAGGCTTGGGTTCAAATAGGTGAAAAGCGTGAACTGGCCAGAGCCATTCAGGATTGTAACCGCCAAGACCATCAACAGGGCGGGGCTCGAGGCAACCTGCCGCCACGATGAAGCGTTGAGGGCCGTGATGCGAATGTTTTTAGGCACAGTCCACACGATTGCAAAAACCGACAGCGCCGACAGCACAGCCATGATTTCAAAAGCCGCGCGCCAGCCCAACGTATTCGCCAGATAGCCCCCCATGGGCATACCGGCAACCGTGGCCGCGGACCATCCGACAAATGCCAGCGTGATGGCATTCGATCGCCGCTCAGGGGGAATAAGCGCGCCCAATGTCGCTGCAGCTTGGGGAGTAAAAATTGCCGCGCCAATGACCATGATGACGCGTGTCAGCATCAGCATGTTGAAGGACGTACACATCGCCGAAACGGCATGCCCGGCTGCGTAGAACGCGAGTGCGATAGCCAGAATGCGCCGCCGGTCAACGGAACTCGTGAATGCCGCCACCAAGGGGGCCCCTGCGGCCACCACAATGCCGCTGCCAAGCATCAATGTGCCGGCTTTCGGAACACTGACCGAAAAGGCATCGGCCAATTCCGACAGCATGCCCGCTGGCAACAGAATTCCGGTCCCGATAATGAAATTGCCGAAAAGCAGCGCCCAGATGGTGCGTCGCTCGGTGATTCGCGTCGCGATTTCTGGATCGGCGCTCACACTCGCACCCGTCGTTAATCCTGCGGCGCTGGATACTTTTGATATGGCATAAAGACAGTGGCGACA
Organism: Hyphomicrobium sp.; assembly: GCA_031365865.1. GTDB lineage: Bacteria > Pseudomonadota > Alphaproteobacteria > Rhizobiales > Hyphomicrobiaceae > Hyphomicrobium_B. The sequence goes on from JANLYX010000084.1 coordinate 38,162, forward strand.
CATCTTGTTGTATCGCCACGCCAAAATATCGAGATCACGCCGCTTCTTCTTCTGCGCCATTGGATACGACTAAAATGCCGTCTTCAAGATCGAAGCCGACATCGGCGCCACCACTTTCCATGACCGCGATGGCCGCAACCAAATCATCGGTAATTTCGGCGGTCTGCAAGCTGGCGATCTCGGCGTCGGTCGCTTCAGATTCCTGGAGCGTCTTGCGGCCAAGGCTCAACGCCTCGTCGGCGCTCGCACCAACGCCCCAGATGCCATCTTCGTTATAAGCTGCAATTTTCATAGGCCTCTCCTCAAAGAACTTAGGCTGACAGAACCTTAAGACAGTCGCGACCCGCGTTCGAGCACGACGCGCCCTGCCCGACCATCACCTGATTCCTATGGCAATCCCAAGGGCGCCGCATCGGCTTTCTCGCCCACGAGAAGCACGGCGGCCGCGGGTCTGTTCCCGGACCGCCCTGTTATTGCGCAGTTGAGCAAATTGCTAAGGCGGCCTTGGCTCCCAGGCCAACACAAGCTGAAACGCACAAAGAATCTCTACACCTTGACGCCCGTCCCTTCTTTTTACTGCGGCACAATCGATCCATTGATACGAAACAACGCAACAACAGCAACTTAGCGGGTGCCTCCGGTCAAGGATCAGAGCCGGCGGCCCTTGCCTGTCCTGCGAAATCGCGTATAACGCCCCTCGTCACCCGCTCCGGTTGGAAGCTGAACGGGAGCCGTGTTGCATGGGCCAAGGCCCCGGCAACTTGGTCAGGCTGAAACCGATTGGTTTTAGCTCTCTCCCAGTGTTTCCACTCTTTGGGTACCAGATGGGCCTTTCTAGGGCTCGAATGGGGCTTTGCGCCGGAGGGATAGAGACACGCAAACCATGCGCCGCCATCGTCCTCAAAACTGGGGACGCGGCGTAATGTTATTAGAAAGGCCACCCGTATGCCGCTCTACGAGCATACTTTCCTGGCGCGCCAGGACGTGACCCAAGCCCAAGTTGAAGCCTTGATGAAGGAATTCACCGGCCTCATCGAAGAAGGCAAGGGCAAAGTCAGCAAGCAAGAATACTGGGGCGTCAAAACCCTTGCCTTCAAGATCAAAAAGAACCGTAAGGCGCATTACGCGTTTTTCAATATCGACAGCCCGCCCGCAGCGGTTGCCGAAATGGAACGCCGCATGGGCATCAACCAAGACGTCATCCGGTTCATGACGGTGCGGGTTGAAGAACTTGAAACCGAACCTTCCGTCATGATGCGCAAACAAGACCGCGAAGAGCGCGGCGACCGCGGTGATCGTGGCGGCTTCGGCGGCGGTGGTGGCGGCCGTGGTTTCGGCGGCCCGCGCGGTGATCGTGGTGGCCCCGGTGGTGGTGCTGGTGGTGCTGGCGGCGGATTCCGCGGCGGCGACCGCGAGGGTGGTTCAACGTTCCGTCCGCGCCCTCCGCGCGATGGCGCGCCGCCCCGTGAAGGCGGCGATCGTCCACCTCGAGAAGGCGGCGACCGCGGTCCTCGTCCGCCCCGTCCGCCGCGCGAAGGTGGTACGCCTGGTTCGTCCACGCCCTCATCAACACCCGGCTCGGAGGCATAAATCATGGCTGAAATCGCAAGCGCCGGCGGGACACAGCGCCGCCCGTTTCACCGCCGCCGCAAGACCTGCCCGTTCTCGGGCGATGCGGCGCCAAAAATCGATTACAAGGATGTCCGGACCCTCGGGCGCTACGTATCCGAACGCGGCAAGATCGTACCGAGCCGGATCACGGCCGTGTCGGCAAAGAAGCAGCGTGAGCTGGCCCGCGCCATCAAGCGTTGCCGCTTTCTCGGTATGCTGCCTTACGTCATCAAGTGAGACGTCGCGCTGGGTCGGCTCCAACGGAACCGCCCAGCGCTAACTTTTTCAATCGTTGGGTGGGGACGGCTGCAAGCTGGATCTCACTCTAACCGCCGCAAGCGGGACAGCCAAATGACGCCGCAGACCATTCTCCTCAGTGTCGGAGCCGGACTTGTTTCGGCGATCGTCTTTGCGTCCGCAACCACGGGCCCGGCGCTCGCACGCGTTGCGCTGTTTCTACTGACCCCGTTTTCGATTTATCTTGCGGGCCTCGGGCTCGGCCCCGTCGCCGGCGCGATTGCAGGCATCAGTGCCACGGCCATTATCTTCGCCATCGCCAATCCAGCCGCGGCAATGGTGTTTCTCGCCAGTGAAGCCGCCCCTGCCGTGATGCTATCGCGCCAGGCTTTGCTGGCGCGCGGCGAGGACACGGCGCGGGAATGGTTTCCTGCCGGCAGCCTGGTTCGCACGGCCGCGCTTTTTGCTGCTGCTTCGGCCGTCATTGTCATGCTGCTGCTTGGCCCGGATTCCGACGCCTTCAACACCACCTTGCGCACAGCGGTCGCGACCTTCAGCAAGACCGAGTTGCCATCCGTTCCCGGCAGTCCGCCCATCACCGATCAGCAGATCGATGACACCACGGAGATCGTCAAAAGCGTTTTGCCCGCTGTCCTCGCTGTCTCGGCCATGGGCACGATGCTGCTCAACCTTTGGCTCGCGGGCCGCGTGACTCTGGCATCCGGACGGCTGAGCCGGGCGTGGCCCGATCTTGCCGGTCTATCGCTCCCGGCTGGAACAAGCCTTGTCATGCTCGGGGCTCTGGTATTGAGCCTTGTAGACGGCATTTTGGGATTGGGCGGCAAGGCCGTTGCGGGTGCCTTCTATTTGGCGTTCGCGCTCATGGGATTGGCTGTCGTTCACCATCTCACACGCGGATCGCCTTGGCGCAATTTCATGCTGACGGCGGTTTACATCTCACTGTTTGTGTTTGCCGCGGGAGCCTCTCTTCTCCTCGCACTGACCGGCCTCGCTGAAAGCATTTTCGGATACCGCGCTTTGGCGCGGGGACAACCTCACGATCTATCTTGAACCCTATCTTGAACATTGAACCCAAGAAAATACGGAGCCCACACCATGCAAGTCATTCTTCTTCAGCGCATCGGCCGCCTCGGCCAGATGGGCGATGTCGTCAACGTCAAAAACGGTTACGCCCGCAACTTTCTGCTGCCGCAAAAAAAAGCTCTGCGCGCGACCGACGACAACAGGAAAGTGTTTGAATCGCGCCGCGCTCAGTTGGAGGCGACCAACCTCGAACAGAAGAAAGAGGCTGAAGCCGTTTCCGCCAAGCTCGACGGCAAGACCTTCGTGATCATTCGCGCCGCCGGCGACACCGGCCAGCTCTATGGCTCGGTCTCGACGCGCGACATCGCCGAAGCCATTACAGTGGGCGGCTTCACGGTTGACCGCAATCAGGTTCACCTCGACAAGCCGATTAAAGCGCTCGGGCTCTCGCCGGCCCGCGTGCAATTGCATCCGGAAGTGACCTGCAAGGTGTCGCTCAACATTGCGCGCTCGGAAGACGAAGCGGCCAAGCAATCGCGCGGCGAAGACGTCACCATGGTCAAGGAAGAAAAGCTCGAACTCGAGACCTTCAATCCCGACGGCGTCTTCGAAGCCGGTGCTGCGCCTGCCGGCGACGCCGAGTAACTGGCTCGAGTTGCATCAGCTCGGCGCATGGGTTTCCTCTCCCTTGGGAGAGGATGTCCCGTCAAGGCGGAGCATCGCTCCGCGATGTCCATGCGAAGCATGGCTGCGCCATGACGGACAGGTGAGGGGACTTTAATTGACGCGACGTTCCTGCCAGATCTCGGACGTTCGACGAGCGGTACGACAGTCCCCTCATCCGCCCTCATCGCGGAGCGATGCTCCGCATCACGGGCACCTTCTCCCCAAAGGAGAAGGAATCTCCGCGCAAGATTCGGCCGCCTGCAAGAGATTTTATCCGGCCATGTTGATAACGGGGATGGCCCTTGACGCAGCCCCGGCCAACGCGAGCGGGCCCGGCCGAATCGGCTAGCGTTCCCCCATGGCAAACCCCGCGACCCTCCTCACCGAAAAGCTTCGTGAAGCTGCCTCGGCCACAGAACCGCTTGCTTTCCGGCATGCGCCCCACAACCTCGAAGCCGAGCAGGCTCTGCTCGGCGCAATTCTCGTCAACAACGAGGCACTCGATCGCGTCTCCGGCTTTCTGACGCCGCAGCATTTCTTCGAGCCGCTGCACGGGCGGATCTTTGAAACGCTGGCGGCGCTCATTCACGCCGGCAAGACAGCGACGCCGGTGACGGTGAAATCGTTTTTTGAAAGCACCGATCCGATCGATGCCCAGACCAGCGTTCCGCAGTACCTGGGCCGCCTCGCCGCCAACGCCACCACCATCATCAATGCCGCCGAGTATGGCCGCACCGTTTATGATCTGGCGACGCGCCGCGCGCTCATCGTCATCGGCGAAGACATGGTCAACACCGCCTACGACAGCGCGGTCGATCAGCCGCCCAAGGTTCAAATCGAAGACGCAGAAGGCCGCCTCTACTCCCTAGCCGAGCAGAACAAATATGGGCAGGGCTTCGAGGCCTTCCACAGCGCGCTCGCCACCGCCATCAACATGGCCAATAGCGCTTTCCAGCGCGACGGCCATCTGTCGGGCGCTTCGACCGGCCTCAGCGACCTCGATCATAAACTCGGCGGTCTGCAGCGCTCCGACTTGATCATTCTCGCCGGCCGGCCCTCGATGGGCAAAACCGCGCTGGTCACCAACATCGCCTACAATGTCGCTAAGGCGTATCGCTTCGAAACCGAAGCCGACGGATCTCAGAAGACGGTCGACGGCGGCATTGTCGGCTTCTTCTCGCTAGAAATGTCGGCCGAACAGCTCGCCACCCGAATTCTCGCCGAACAGGCCGAAATCTCGTCGGAAAAAATCAGGCGCGGCATGATCGATGAAAACGAGTTCCGCAAGCTCTCGGAAGTCTCCGCCGAGATGTCGCGCATCCCGTTATTCATCGACCAGACCGGCGGAATCACGGTCGCGCAATTGGCGGCGCGGGCCCGCAAACTCAAGCGCCAGCACGGGCTCGATTTGCTGATCGTTGACTATCTCCAGCTCTTGTCGGGATCGAAACGCGGTGAAAGCAACCGCGTCCAGGAAATCACCGAAATTACCACCGGATTAAAGGCGCTGGCGAAAGAGCTGGTGGTCCCAATCATCGCGCTCTCGCAGCTGTCGCGTCAGGTCGAAAACCGCGAAGACAAGCGTCCGCAACTCTCAGACTTGCGGGAATCGGGTTCGATCGAGCAGGACGCCGACGTGGTGATGTTCGTCTATCGCGAGGAATATTACGTCGAGCGCACCAAGCCTGCCGAAGGAACGCCCGAATTCTCTGACTGGATGACCAAGATGAGCGCGGTTTCAGGCAAGGCCGAAGTCATCATCGGCAAGCAGCGTCACGGCCCGGTGGGCACGGTTGAATTGTCGTTCGAAGGTCAATTCACGCGCTTTGGCAATCTGGCGCGGGACTATATGCTGCCTGAGCGGTGAGCCGTCCCCTCTCCCCATGCCTTTGCACGTGGCATGGGGAGAGGGTTAGGGTGCGGGGCAACAATAATTTCAGTGCAAGCCGCTGCCCCTCCCGCCCTCTCCCGTTGAGTGCAGGAACGGGGAGAGGGGGTGCCTCCAGCCAGGTCAAATGAGCATTGATGTCTGATCCTTCGCAGCGCCTGACAGGTCATAACAGCCCGCTGGCTTCCGCGACTCTTGCAGGCGCCACCGGCATCATCACGATCGATTTGCCGCAGATCGTCGATAACTGGCGCGCGCTCGCCCGTCTGGTTGGGCCCGCTCAGTGCGGCGCGGTGGTCAAGGCCAACGCCTATGGTCTGGGCAGCGACCGTGTCATCCCAGTGCTCGCCAAGGCCGGCTGCACGACGTTCTTTGTCGCGACACCAGATGAAGCCGAGCAAGCCCGCGCCAAGGCTCCCAACGCCACCATCTACGCCCTAGATGGACTTTTACCAGGTGCGTCTGACGATTTCGCGCGCCTTGGTATCCGGCCCGTACTGTCGACTTTGCAAGACGTCGAATCGTGGACGAAACTTTGCAAGATGCGCGGCAAGAGTTTAGCCGCGGGTTTGCACATCGACGCCGGTCTCAATCGCCTAGGCCTGCCCGCCCGCGATGCCCGCAGGCTTGCTGCAGATACGACCATGAGAGCGGCATTCGAATTGACTCTGGTGATGAGCCACCTGGCCTGCGCCGACAATCCCGCCGACCCTAAAAACCGCGATCAGCTTTTGGCCTTCGAGACGCTATCTGCATTGTATCCGGGAATTCCTCGTTCGCTCGCCGCCTCCGACGGCTTGATGCTGGGCAAGACCTTTCATTTCGATCTCGTCCGGCCCGGCTACGCGCTCTACGGCGGCCAAGCCTCCGCGACCAATCCAGCCCCGGTGTCACCCGCCGTCACCGTCTTAGCCCGCATCCTTGCCGTCAATGACGTCGCCCCCGGCGAGACGGTCGGATATTCGGCAACCTGGCGCGCCAAACGCCCGAGCCGCATCGCAACAATCGCTGCCGGTTATGGCGATGGCATTCCGCGCTCCGCTAGCGGGCCCGATGGGCGGCCCGGCGGGCACGTTTTGGTCGCCGGCGCTTTGGCGCCAATCGTTGGACGGGTGTCGATGGACTTGATCACCGCCGACGTCACGGAGCTCGAGGCCGGCGCGGCGCAGGTTGGCGCGTTCGCAACCTTGATCGGGCCCGGCATGACAATCGAGGACGCCGGGTATTCCGCCTCAACCATCGGCTACGAAATCCTCACCCGCCTCGGCCCTAGGTTTGCGCGGGTATACCGGGACGATGGCGTTTAGAGCCATCAAGACTTGTCTTTCGGGACTAGTGACGCATCAATCAGAGCTTCAGCAAGCTGCGCCGCAGTGAGATTCTTGGCATCGGTTAAATCAGCGCCGTTGGAAATGCACAAAGGAGACCTGGATGGCCGTGTCGAGCACGGCCATGACGTGTGACCAACCATTTCCATCTCGTTCGGAAGACCTCTAATTGCGCCAACTGCATCCTTGAAAAGATCGCTGATTAGCTTTCTCTGGCCAAGCTCTGCTTGTCTCGTTGATGCCTCTGCCTGCTTGATTTGAGCCTGTGCTTGTTTGTTGGCTGCAGCTACCCGCTTGGATGCCAAGTACAAGCCAACAATTCCTCCAATGAGTACCCCTAGCTGTAACTTGACTCTGCATGAGTGAGCAGCCAGTCCATATAAACCCCACCCTCACGCAATCAGCGTCTTCATCTCCGCTTTGCCGTCGGCGAGGCGTTCTTTCTTGAGCTGCTCGGCGACCAGGAAAGCAAGTTCAAGCGCCTGATCGGCATTCAAGCGCGGATCGCAGTGGGTGTGATAGCGATCCGACAAATCCTGCTCTGAAATCGCCGCAGCGCCGCCGGTGCACTCGGTGACGTTCTGTCCGGTCATCTCGACGTGGATGCCGCCAGCATGCGTACCTTCGGCGCGATGAACCTCGAAGAACGCCAAGCTCTCTTTGAGGATGCGGTCGAAGGGCCGGGTCTTGTAGCCGTTGACGGCGGAAATGGTATTGCCGTGCATCGGATCGCACGACCACACCACCTTGCGGCCGGCCTTTTTGACGGCGCGAATGAGCTTTGGCAAATGCGCTTCGACCTTGTCGTGGCCAAAGCGGCAGATCAGCGTCAAGCGCCCTGCTTCGTCTTTCGGATTGAGAATGTCGATCAGACGCAGCAGGCCGTCGGAGTCGAGCGAGGGTCCGCACTTCAGCCCGATAGGATTTTTGATGCCACGGCAGAATTCGACGTGGGCATTCTCCGGCTGGCGGGTGCGATCGCCGATCCAGATCATGTGACCGCTGGTGGCGTACCAATCGCCGCTCGTTGAATCCTTGCGCGTCAACGCCTGCTCATAACCCAGCAGCAGGGCTTCGTGCGAGGTGTAGAAATTGGTCGAACGCAGTTGCGGCGTGTTCTCGGACGTAATCCCGCACGCCCGCATGAAGCCGAGCGTCTCTTCGATGCGGCCGGCGAGTTCCTCGTAAGCGTGGCCTTGCGGCGAACCCTTGACGAAGCCCAAGGTCCACTGATGCACCCGCTCGAGATCGGCATAGCCGCCGGTCGCAAAGGCGCGGATCAAATTCAAGGTCGCGGCAGATTGGCGATAAGCCTCGATCTGGCGGTTGGGATCGGGAATGCGGGCCTCGGGCGTGAACTCCGGGCCGTTGATGATGTCGCCGCGATAGCTCGGCAGTTCCTTGCCGTCTTTCTTTTCATTTGGCGAAGACCGCGGCTTCGCGAACTGCCCGGCGATGCGGCCGACCTTGGTCACGGGGCTACCACCGGCGTAGGTCAGCACCACCGCCATCTGCAGAAAGACGCGGAAGAAGTCGCGGATGTTGTCGGCGCGGTGCTCAAGGAAGCTCTCGGCGCAATCGCCGCCTTGCAGCAAAAAGCCTTCGCCCTCGGAAATATGCGCCAGCGACTTCTTGAGATCGCGGGCTTCGCCAGCAAACACCAGCGGCGGATAGGTCGCAAGCTTGGCCTCGACGTCCTTGAGCACGCCGGCATCGGGGTAATCCGGCACCTGCAGGATGGGCTTCTGACGCCAACTGTCGGGCGACCATTTCTCATTGGTCGTTTTGCCGGGGGTTTGGGGGGCAGCCATCGTCATCAACTCCTCGAACGAAAACAAAGGACGAGGGCCCGGCTGTTAAGCCCCGGCACCCGTCCCTGTCACTTTATCCCATATCTGGCCGTGGCTTATAGGGGATTTGCCGGTGAAGCGCTAGGGTGCAGGATGGGGAGGTTTGCTGTCTGAACGAACCGTCGTCGGAACTTGTGGCACTACCACAATTGCAGCTATAGTCGAGCCTTCGTAGGGTACAGTTGGCGCAGCTGATGTCCAGTGGAACTATCGTGATCTTTTATCGGCAGCACATCCTCGTTGGTAAACTGCGGTTTGCGTCTGTAGCTTCATTGGATGTGCGGCCTTGTTTGGCCTCTAGCATTGGCGGTCACTGCCAGGTGTCAAGAGGCGCCATTGCTTTACCCCCTCTCCAAGAGCGACAATCCCAGCGTTGCGCCGAAGTTTGGCTATATCGATACCTCGGGGCACGTCGTCATTCCATACCGTTTCGACGAAGCTGGCGTATTCATCCAAAACCGGGCTCGCGTCAAAATCGATGGAAAGTACGGCCTAATTGATCACCACGGCGATTTCGTCGTTCCGCCAAAGTACACTGAGGTGAACGCCTTTTCCGAAGGGCGGGCAGTTGTTCGGGAAGGCCGCCTTTCGGGGCTTATCGACGAGGACGGGAAAGAGATCGTTCCACCCAATTATAAATGGCTATCATCATTCAGTGATGGTCTGGCAATTTTTTCCAATTTTACTCTGTCGGCGGAAACTCAGCGTTTTGGTGCCATTGACGCAACGGGTCGTGTGGTCATCGAGCTTATCTATGCGGAATTGCAACCTTTTTCGAATGATCGCGCAGCTTTTCGCCGCGACGGCAAATTTGGTTTCCTGTCGAAGACCGGAGACATTGTTGTGCCGGCGATCTACGACTTCGCTGGGGCGTTCCATGACGGCTATGCAAACGTTGGCGTCAAACGTGCCGATGGGACAGGAAATCTTGTCGGCACTATCGATGTCGACGGACATGTTGTGGTGCCGATCGAGTTTGGATGGCTGAGCGACTTCAAAAATGGGAGGGCCATGGCGGCCGACTCTCATATTGCAAAGACGTTCCATTTTATAGATCGTACCGGGGCCCGCATTTCTGAGGACTTGGCGTTCGACGCTTACTGCATCGACCGTTTCACGCTTGCGAAACTAGATGGAGCCATGTCCATCAGAAAGTCACCTGCCGGCAGGTGCATGTATACTGACGGTGACGGTGCGAAAAAATTTGGCCGAGAATTTCTCTATGCAACACCCTTCGTCGATGGCTTGGCGGTGGTCCAAGTGTCAGCACACGAAAGTTTCGGTGGGCCGATAAGGACGCAGGATAAGAGATTTTCTGGTGTTATCGACGCGGCGGGCGCATTCGTAGTGCCACCTGTTTATGATGCCGTTCAAATCACCATGCCCGGTGTGATTTCAGTCCATTGGGAAGGCCGACACGGCTATCTTGATCGCCAGGGACGACCGCTAACGTTCGAAGCGAGTGTTTTGAACAAATATATTTCAGAGATGAAAGACGCGTTCAATATCGTTGGACACGCCGGAGAGCACACCATCGTCGGGCGTGCCGCGGATATCGACTACTACTTCTATCTGCCAAGCGGGCTCTGCGCACTCGACAGGTCCGTCAGTGTCGACGCTCACTTGTTCAAAGAGGTCGATGACGGAATTGCGGCAGAACAAAAGCGCCAGCGTGAGTTGGTCGCCGGAAAGCATTCCGAAACGCCGAGCGACGATAAATTCAAGCTTTCGGTGCAGCAGGTTGCCCCCGGATTATTTGCTTCATGCGATCAATTGCGTGCGTTCCGCTCTACCGGCGATCGAGAGCGGCTCAAATGGTTTGGCTCGGCAACGGGAAGCCGCACGGGTCGTCCCGACCCTTCGGCTGGTTCTGGCATCGTCTACATTATTCGGATGATGTGTGGAATGGCGAGAGGAACCGGAGCAGCTGGACTGAGCGCAGAAGGGCCTCAGCAACGTACCGAGCGTATTGCAAGCGCCTGGGCACAGGTTGCTAAAGGGCAGCTTGCCACCTTGCCCTCCATCGACAATCAGTTGCTCGGCTGCACGTCAGCCGTCCTCGCCCCTGCCGAACCGGCCGGCGTCAGAGCACGAGCAATTACCTTTGGTATGATTTCGGATTGGACGTTGCAAATTGTGCGACAGGAAGTAGTGAAGAGCGAGGCGGAATTGGAGGAAGTACTTAAGGTGCAATCGTCACTCCTCGACGCGATCACGAAACTGAATTTTAGGGCGCAAGGCCGATCCTAAAATTCGCGAACTTCTGCCCGTCCGATAAGCAGCCCCCCTCAACCCCCGCTCACGCCGCCTGCTTCATCGCGTTCGCATAGACCGCCGATTCGAAATCGATGTAGCCGCCAACCGAAGGCGGATCGGCGAAAGGCAAAATCTGCGTCGCCCAAAAACCGCCGACGCCGTTCTGGCGATCGATCCAGAAGTACAAATTGGCGAGGCCGGCCCAGGCCAGCGCACCGGCGGGACGGCCGGTTGGCGCGGCTTCATCGTTGATCATGAAAGTCAGCGCCCACGACTTCGGCATGCCCGGGAAAAACTCAGCGTAGTTCGACAGGTTCGGGATGACCCCCGGCAGACCCTTGATCTTCATGTCGCCGAGGCCGTTCTTCTCGGCCATGCGCACAGTCTCCGCTTTCAACACGCGCCCGCCCGGGCCATTGCCGTCGTTCAGCCACATGCGAATGAACTTGGCATAATCGAGCGCGGTCGAATACAGCCCGTGTCCGCCCATGTGAACTTCGGGGTCTTGCGGCAGCTTGAAATCGCTGAGCGCTGTAAGATTGCCGGCCGCATCGCGCTGGTGCATCGTCGCGACGCGAGCCTGCATCGACGGCGTCATCGTGAAGGCGCTGTCGGTCATCTCGAGCGGCTTGAAGATGCGCTCTTGCATGACCTCGCCGAGGCGTTTTCCGGTGATGCCCTCGACCACCTGCCCGGCCCAATCGATGTTGCTGCCGTACTCCCATTGCTCGCCCGGATCGAACAGCAGCGGCGTGCGGATCGACTTGTGCGAGGCCGTGATCACGCTCGGCTGGCCGTGGCTGGTCGCTAATCTGTTGTAGGTCTCGTTGAAGAAGTCGTAGCCGAAGCCGGCGGTGTGCAGCAGCAGCATGCGCGTCGTGATATCGCGCTTCGGAGCACGCAGTTTCGGATTGCCGCTGGCGTCGAAGCCGTCGATCACTTGCAATTTGCCGATCTCGGGGGCGTAGGTTTTCGCCGGTGCATCGAGGTCGAGCTTGCCGTCTTCAACCAATTGCAAGCAGGCGGTGCCGGTGATGGCCTTGGTCGTCGAGAAAATCGCGAACACGCTGTCGGTGGTCATCGTGTCGGTGCCACCGAGCGTGCGCGTGCCAGCCGCGCCTTCGTAGATGTTGCCGGTGCGGTCGGTCGCAATCGCGACGACGCCGGGCACACCAGGCGTTGAGGAGATGGCGGTATTCAACACGGCGTCGGCTGCGGATTTCAGTGACATCGGTCTCTCCCTGGATTGGACGCGCGCTCTGCGGCGGCTCGAACATCAAACCTGGCACACGGATGTGAACCGGGCAATCCATGAGTTCCCGCATGCAAGGTGCGACTTGCCATAAATACCTAAAACCAGTATTTATTGGTATTGCCAACACTTGGAGTCAATTCAATCATGAGCAAAAATACCTCCTTCAGTTTGGGTGAGCATTTTTCAGACTTCATCGACGTGCAGATTTCAACCGGCCGTTTCGGCTCGGCGAGCGACGTGGTTCGCGCCGGACTTCGCCTGCTGGAAGAACGCGAAGCTAGGCTTGCAACGCTGCGGGCGGCTCTCGTCGAAGGCGAGGACAGCGGTCCGTCCAAGCCGTTCAATGTCGAGACCTACATCGCCAAGAAACGCAAAGGCAGGCATGCCCGGTCCGCCGCGAAATGATCCGGATCGTCCTCACCCCGCGTGCGGTCGCCGATTTAAACGAGATTTGGGATTACACGATTGAACGCTGGAGCGACGATCAAGCCGAGCGGTACGTGCGCAACATATGGCGAGCCATTGAAGCGGCAGCCGCCGATCCCAAACGAACGCGCTCGTGTGACGATATCCGGCCCGGCTACCGTAAACAGCTCGCCGGCTCTCATGTGATCTTCTTCAAAGTCATTCGCGGCGGTATCGACGTCGTGCGAATTCTGCATCTGCGCATGGATCACGAGCAGCATTTGTAGTTCACGGATGCAAGCCCGGCGCTTCCTGGCCGGTGCGCGCGACATATTCGGTGTAGCCGCCGCCGTACTGATGAATACCTTCAGGCGTCAGTTCCAGAACGCGGTTCGACAGCTCGGCTAAAAAATGCCGGTCGTGCGAGACAAACAGCATGGCGCCTTCGTAATCGGCGAGCGCGGCGATCAGCATTTCCTTGGTGGCGATGTCGAGATGGTTGGTCGGCTCGTCGAGCACCAGAAAGTTCGGGGGATCGAACAGCATCTTGGCCATCACGAGGCGGGCCTTCTCGCCGCCCGAGAGGACCCGGCAGCGCTTCTCGACATCGTCGCCTGAAAAACCGAAGCATCCGGCGAGTGCTCTGAGGGAGCCCTGCCCCGCTTGCGGAAACGAATATTCGAGCGATTGAAATACCGTCTCCTCGCCGTCCAGCAAATCCATGGCATGTTGGGCGAAATAGCCCATTTTAACGCTCGGGCCTATCGCGACCGTGCCATCGTCGGGCTGCGACGTGCCCGCGATCAATTTTAGCAGCGTCGACTTGCCCGCGCCGTTGACGCCCATCACGCACCAGCGCTCGCGGCGGCGGACTTGGAAATCGAGGCCGTCGTAAATGGTGCGCGCGCCGTAGCGCTTATGCACATTCTTGAGCGTCGCGACGTCTTCGCCCGAACGCGGCGAGGGCGGAAACTCGAACAGTATTGTCTGCCGTCGTTTCGGCGGCTCGACTTTCTCGATTTTCTCGAGCGTCTTGACCCGGCTCTGCACCTGCGCTGCGTGCGAGGCGCGGGCCTTGAAACGCTCGATGAAACGCATCTCCTTGGCAAGCATGGCCTGCTGGCGATCGAACTGCGCCTGTTGCTGCTTCTCGCTAAGCGCGCGTTGCTGGAGGTAGAATTCGTAACCGCCCGAATATGCCGTCAGCGTGCCGCCGTCGATTTCGACGATCTTGGTGACGATGCGATCCATGAACTCCCGGTCGTGCGAGGTCATCATCAAGGCGCCGTCATAGCCTTTGAGAAAGCTCTCGAGCCAGATCAGACTTTCGAGATCCAAGTGGTTGCTCGGTTCATCGAGCAGCATGACGTCGGGGCGCATCAGCAGAATCCGCGCCAAGGCGACGCGCATCTTCCAGCCGCCCGAGAGCTTCGCAACGTCGCCGTCCATCACGTCTGGCGCAAAACTGAGGCCAGCCAGGACCTCGCGCGCGCGCCCTTCGAGCGCATAACCGCCGAGCTCTTCAAAGCGACCCTGGACTTCGCCATAGCGCTCGACGATGGCGTCCATCTCATCGGCGCGATCGGGATCCGCCATGGCGGCTTCAAGCTGGCTAAGTTCTGCGGCGACCACACTGACAGGTCCCGCGCCGTCCATGACTTCGGCGACGGCGCTCCGGCCCGCCATCGCGCCGGTGTCCTGGCTGAAGTAGCCAATGGTGATGCCGCGATCGGTCGACACCTGGCCTTCGTCGGCTTGCTCTTGGCCGGTGATCAAGCGAAATAGCGTCGTCTTGCCGGAACCGTTTGGGCCGACGAGGCCGACCTTCTCGCCTCTGTTCAAGGCGGCCGAGGCTTCGATGAAAACGATCTGGTGGCCGTTTTGCTTGGAGATGTTGTCGAGACGAATCATGCGGGCGTTGCCTTGGAGTTGTGTTGCGCCGCTCTTACTTGATGCCGCATCTTCAGGGAAGGCGGCAGATTGCGTCGACCCGAGCGGTTACCCGCTTCTCTCTTCAACTGCATTCCCGGGCAAAGGCGAGCGAAGTCGAGCCGGTGACCCGGGACCACGCGACTTGCGGATCACGCTTGCAAAGACGCCGTAATGTAACTACAGTTATGTAGTTATTCGGAGTCGTGACCGTGAAGTACGAATGGGATGACGCCAAGAACCGGGCAAACCAGATCAAGCATCACGTCAGCTTTGAAACGGCCGTCGAAGTCTTCCGCGATCCGCTCCATCGCAGTATTCCCGATCGCATCGTCGAGGGGGAACAGCGGTGGCAACCAATCGGACACGTAGGTGCCATGGTGCTTTTGATCGTCGCGCACACGTACCGCGACGAAGGCGATGAGGAATGCGTGCGGATTGTTTCAGCACGAAAGGCGACAAGAAAGGAGCGGCGTGACTATGAAAACTAAGACCATGAAAGCAACCAGGACGAGAGCGGTGGAATTGGCACGGCTAGCAAAGTTGCCGGATCGCGACATCGACACCTCCGAAATCCCGGAGACTTTGGGGTGGTCGAAAGCAGTTGTCGGCAAATTCTACCGCCCGGTTAAAACGCAAGTGACGCTGCGGATCGATGCCGATGTTTTAAATTGGTTCAAGACCCACAGCGGCAAATATCAGTCAGCCGTCAACGCAGCTTTGCGCGATTACGTTTCGCGGCAGTCGAAGAAAAGCGGCAAGACCGGCCGGTCTGAGTAAGCGCTTCGTGGCAAGCTGGGTCCAAAACAAAAACGCCGGATCATGGAATGAACCGGCGTCGTCTACCCCTCTCGGCAGCGTATCCAATATACCCCAAAGCAGCGTTGCGCTCAACACCTATCAACGTAAACATCAACGGCTTTCGAGGCGCTTGCAAACTATCAGTGTTAACATCAAGGGCTTGGAACCGATCAGCCGCTACTGCGGATTTTGGGACTTGCGCGGCTGGCCGCATTTCTCATCGGTCTGTTTTGCGAGGCGGGCCAAAATTGCGTCCAACGCGTCCAACCGGAGCGCAAACTGCTCCTTACTGAGTTCGGGATAGGCCGAGCGGAACGCATCCTTCTTGCCCTTCAAGGCATCGTTGACGGCGCGCTGGTCGCGGTCGTCGAGCTGACCTTGGCGTTGCGCCTCGGCACAGCTGCAGTAGGCGCGGACGGTTTCGATTTGTGCTGCATTCCCGCCTATCCTGTTGACGCAGGCCACAACGAATTCGTTTGAGCTTTCCGCTGCCGATGCTGAAACGTAGAACGCGAGCAGGGCAAAGGTTGCTGTCACTGCGGAGCGGATAATCATCGTCACAACCCCGCCCCCATGCCGCCGTCGACGGCGAGGTCGGAGCCCGTGCAATAGAGGCTGTCATCGGAGGCGAAAAATAACGCGGCACCGGTCAGATCTTCTGGTGTGCCAAGGCGGCCCATCGGGGTCTTGTCGACGAGGGCCTTGCGGACCGGCGGCAATTTCAACAAGCGGTCGGTGATGGCGGTCTCGATGTAGCCCGGCGAAATCGCATTCACCCGAACATTGAACGGCGCGTATTCGACCGCGAGACCCTTGGTCAGCGCCGTGACAGCGCCTTTGGTTGCGGTGTAGGCCGCAAGCGGGCGCAAGCCACGGTTCGACATGATGGATGAAATATTGATGATCGAGCCGGCCTTTGACTTGCGCAAAATGGGCAGCGCATCGCGGGATAAGCGCAGGACGCCGTCGATATTGACCTCGCGCAGCTTGGTCCAATCGGCGTCCGACAGCGTGCGAATTTCGCCGCGCACCAAAATGCCAGCGTTGTTGACGAGGATGTCGGCGCGGCCGTGGGCTTGCGTAACATTGCGCACGAGTGCGTGAACGTCTTGGCCTTTGGAAACATCGACGGCCATGGCGGTGGCGGCGCCGCCCGCGCTTTTGATGTCACGGACCGTCGTCTCGGCCGTCTCGCCGTTGATGTCGGTGACCCAAACGTGCGCGCCTTCAGTTGCAAAGCGCAAGGCAATCGCCCGGCCGATGCCAACGCCAGCGCCCGTGATGATGGCGATTTTTCCGGTGAGTCTGGTCATTGAACCCTCAGCTCGAAGTGAGCGACACCCTTAGTGGCCCGCGCGCCATCAATCAACCCGCGGCTTCGCCGCAATCAACCCGCCGCTTCGCCGGGCGCTAGCCATTTCTCGCGCAGCGTCACGAGTTCTTCGGCGGCACTTGGATGCAGGGCCATGGTCCGGTCGAAGTCGTCCTTGGTGGCTTTGAGACGAAGAGCAATCGCCGCCATCTGCATAATCTCGGCGGCATCGGGCCCGAGAATGTGAACGCCGAGGACGATCTGCGACGCCCTGTCGACAACCAGCTTCATCATCGTGCGTTCCTCAGCGTTGGCGAGGATGGCTTTCATGGTCCGGAACGATGCCTTGTAGATGTCGAGCGCGTTGCCGCTCGAGCGGGCTTGACTTTCACTCAATCCGACGGTCCCGATCTCGGGCGTCGAAAAAACCGCCGTCGGAATCGTGTTGTAGTCCAAAGGATGCGGTTTTTTGCCGAAGACGTTGTCGGCAAAGGCATGACCCTCGCGGATTGCAACCGGAGTCAGGTTGATCCGGTTTGTGACGTCGCCGACGGCGTAGATGTTGGCAGCGCTGGTGCGGTGCGCGCCGTCGACCACGATTTCACCGGCCATGCCCGTTGTAACGCTGGCGCTGGCCAATCCCAAACCGGCGGTATTTGGCGAGCGGCCGATCGCGAACATGATTTGATCGGCTTCGAGCGCCGCACCGGACGTGAGCGTACCCGCCAAACCCGTCTTCGATTTTTCGATTTTTTCGAAACGATCGTTGGTGATGACGCGGATGCCGCGCGCCGACATGGCGGCGGTCAGGCCGTCGCGAAGATCCTCGTCAAAGCCGCGCAGAATTTTTTCACCGCGATAGAGCAGCGTGACGTCGGAGCCAAGACCCTTGAAGATCGACGCGAATTCAACGGCGATGTAGCCGCCCCCCGCGACGATGATGCGTTTGGGCAGCACTTTGAGATCGAAGGCTTCATTCGAGGTGATGACGTGTTCGACGCCGGGCATGGCCGCATCGACGTTGGGCTTGCCGCCGGTTGCAATCAGGACGGTCGCAGCGCTGACGGTGCGGCCAGAGCGCGTCAGCTTGAGGGTGTGGGGATCCTCCAACACCGCGCGGTCTTCAAACACGGTCACGTCCGAACGGCTCAATAGATCCTTGTAGAGCCCTTCGAGCCGGGCAATCTCCTGGTCTTTGGCGGAAATGAGCTGACCCCACGAAAACTCAGGTTCGGGAATTGTCCAGCCGAAGCCGCGTGCGTATTTAAATTCGTCGGCGAAGCGGCTGGCGTAGACGAGCAGTTTTTTGGGGACGCAGCCGCGGATGACGCAGGTGCCGCCGAAGCGGAATTCCTCCGCTATGGCAATCCGCGCGCCGTGCGCCGCCGCAATGCGTGCTGCCCGCACGCCGCCGGAGCCTGCGCCAATCACGAACAAGTCGAAATCGTAGGTGGCCATTCTGAATGCTCGTTTGGTGATGTGTGCGGCGATTACTTGGGATCGGCAGGCGGCGGGGTGTTGCTCATTTCTTTGACCATGCGCTCGGAATACTTGATGCCGATCTGGGCGCCCTTTTGCATTAGGCCTGGCGCCATTTGCACGAATTTTGCACCCGTTCCCGAGCGATAGAAATCCGCGACCTGCTTCATTTCGTCGGCTGTGAACGTTTCAGCGTACAGCCCGGCGAAATCCCTGAGCATGTCTTCCTTGTAGCTGAGAAACTTTTTCATGGCCGCTTGGAATTCTTCCGAGACCTTCTTTCCGGCTTCGCTGCTGTCGGCCTTGGCGCCTTTGGCGAAACCTTCCGTCATGGCCTCGATCATGCCGTCGAGCTGGTTCGTAACCCCAGTGACGTCCATGAGGTCGCGCGCGGCGGCGAGGCGGGCCGGATCGGTCGCAGGGCTTGTGTCTTCCGCGGACGCGGGACAGGTCAACGCGACGGCGAAAAAAACCGCGGCTGCGAGTGTCATAAGGCGCATGATCAAACCTCCACTTCGAAATCTTCGTCTGTCGATGCCAGGACCTCGACACCTTTTGGGCCGGCGATGATGCCGAGATCCGCGATGCCGAGAAAAAGTCCGCTTTCGACGACACCGGGCACAAGCTTCAGGGCATCGTCAAGTCCTTCGGGATCGTCAATCACGCCAAAAGCGCAATCGAGAATGAGATTGCCGTTGTCGGTCACGAACGGTTTGCCCCCTACACCGATGCGCACTTTGATATCGCCGTTGCAGCCGGCATCGCCCGCCAAGCTTTCGATCATATTGCGGGTCGCAGTCAGTCCGAACGGCACGACTTCGACCGGCAGCGCAAACGCGCCCAAGGTTTCGACGCGCTTGGAAACATCGGCTATGATGATGACCCGGCCCGAGGCCGTCGCGACGATCTTTTCCCGCAACAACGCCCCGCCGCCGCCCTTGATCAAGCGCAGCTCGCTGTCGATTTCGTCGGCGCCATCGACGGTGAGATCGAGGTATGGGGTGTCGTCGAGCGTCGACAAGGGAATGTTGAGACTTGCGGCCTGCGCGCGCGTCGCGTCCGAAGTTGGAACGCAGACGACGTTGAGCCCAGCCCTGACCTTGTCGCCGAGCAGCGCCACAAAATGCGCGGCGGTCGACCCAGTGCCAAGGCCAAGCTTCATGCCCGGCTCGACATATTTGATCGCGTGCTCGGCCGCGAGACGCTTCCAATCATCGTTGCTCAAAATATCCCCCTGCGATCCCGGCACCAACAGGTCAAATGCCGCCCATCAGTATGTATTTCATTTCCAGGAATTCCTCGATGCCGTGGTGCGAGCCCTCGCGGCCGAGGCCGCTTTCCTTGACGCCGCCGAAGGGCGCGACCTCGGTCGAGGTCAGGCCCTCGTTGATGCCGACCATGCCGCTCTCGAGTGCTTCGGCCATCCGCCAGGCGCGCGACAGATCGCGGGTGTAGATGTAGCTTGCAAGGCCGTACTGCGTGCCGTTGGCCATGGCGATCACCTCGTCTTCGGTCGTAAATTTAAAAAGCGCGGCGACCGGCCCGAAGGTTTCCTCACGCGCGACCAGCATGGCGGTTGTGACGCCGGTCAGAATTGTCGGCTCGAAGAAGTTGCCGCCGCGGGCGTGACGCTTGCCCCCGACCATGGCTTTGGCGCCGTGTTTGGCAGCGTCGGCGACGTGCTCTTCGACCTTGGCGATCGCTTGACTGTTGATAAGCGGGCCCTGCGTGACACCGGTTTCCGTGCCCGGTCCCACTTTCAACTTCCCGACTTCCTCCGCCAAAGCTTTTGCGAAGGCATCATAGACACCGGCCTGGACAAAGAAGCGGTTGGCGCACACGCAAGTTTGACCGGAGTTGCGGAATTTCGACGCCATCGCGCCCTGCACGGCGCGGGCGATATCGGCGTCGTCGAAAACGATGAAAGGGGCGTTGCCGCCAAGCTCGAGACCGACACGCTTGACGGTGCCCGCTGCTTGGCGAGCGAGGATCTTGCCGACCTCGGTCGAGCCGGTGAATGTCACCATACGTACTCTGGGATCGGTCGAGAGGACTTCGCCGACGGCGACCGGATCCTTGCAGGTGACGATATTGAAGACGCCCTTGGGCACCCCTGCCCGCTCGGCCAACGCCGCCAATGCCAACGCCGACAACGGCGTATCCTCGGCCGGCTTAACGACGACGGTGCATCCCGCCGCCAGCGCCGGCGTGACCTTGCGGGTGATCATGGCATTGGGAAAGTTCCACGGTGTGATGGCCGCGACAACGCCGATCGGCTGCTTGACCACCAGAATGCGTGCGTCAGATTTGTGGGCCGGGATAATTTCGCCGTAGACGCGTTTTGCTTCTTCGGAGAAGAACTCGACGAAGCCGGCGCCATAAACGATTTCGGTCTTGGCTTCGGCAACGGCCTTGCCCTGCTCCTTGGACAGCAGCAATGCCAGCTCGTCGGCGTGTTCGACGATCAGCTCGTACCAGCGCCGCAGAATTTTGCCGCGCTCTTTCGCCAAAAGTTTCGACCACGGCTTTAAGGCGCGTTCCGCCGCAGCAATGGCGTTGCGCGCATCTTGCGCGCCCAAGTCCGGCACGCGCGTAATCTCCTCGCCCGTCGCTTTGTCGACGACCGCAAATCCAGGCGTTCCAACCCATGTGCCATCGATGTAAGCCTGGGATTTGAGAAGCGTGATGACTTTTGTGTCCATATCCGTCGTATGTCCAAATCCGTCTTGTATCTCGAATGCGACTACGTTTCACACTCTGTAAGCCTACGGGGCAAGCCTTTCAAGGCAAGCTCGCAAATGCGTGACACTGAAGCGCGATATCGCTAGCCTCTAAGCCGGGCTAATTGAGGAAACTTCATGCACGGCTGGACATTGGTATTCGATCTCGACGGCACGCTTGTCGACACCGCGCCCGATCTTGCGGCCGCAACCAACCACGTTCTGCGCCAGCGCGGTCTTGAACCGATCGACCCCAAAGAAATTCGCCCCTTCGTCGGTCACGGGGCTCTGCGCATGATTGAAGAGGCCCTGCAAGCGCACGGACAGGTTTTATCGCAACGCGAACTTTACGACCTGTTCGAAGTTTTCATCGTCTACTATGCCGCCAACATTTCCGTTCACAGCCGGCCGTATGACGGCGTCATCGCGGCGCTTAAAAATTTCAGGACTGCTGGCGCGACACTGGCGGTGTGCACCAACAAACTGGAATCTCACGCCCGCCTGCTCCTTGACGCGCTCGGCATGATCAAGCACTTTTCAGCCATCACCGGCCGCGACAGTCTCGGCGCGTACAAACCCGATCCCAAGCACTTGACCGGAACGATTGCGTTGGCTTCTGGCGATGCCAGCCGCTCGATCATGATCGGCGACAGCGAAACCGACATTGCAACCGCCAAGGCTGCGGGCATTCCGGTGGTCGCGGTGGATTTTGGCTACAGCATGGAACCGGTGCAGAGCTTCGCGCCCGACATCGTCATCTCGCACTTCAACCAGCTGCACGACGCGGTGGCGCGATTATCGCAGGCGAAGGTGTAGAACGTTGCGGCTTTTGCGATCTTCCGCTCTCCTCACCCCGACCCTCTCCCCAAGGGAAGAGGGGGATTAATACGTCAGGACTTTGCTTTCGCCGGTCATGATCTCTTCGATGAAATGGGCGGCGCCGACCACGCCTGTGCATTCGGGAATCAAGTCTTCCTTGGCCATGTTGGATAGATCGAGGCCGGGCGAGCAGCAGTAAAATTTGACGCCGGCGGCATGGGCATCCTTGATGAAGTCATAGATCGTGCGCGCTTCGCCCTGCTTGGTCACCAGCTTTTCCGCGACGCCTTTTTTCATCAGCTTCGCCGCGGTCGCCGTGCAGATGACCTCGACCTCGTAAGACATGGCGGCCGCCACCGTCGCCTGGAAAATTGGCGCGCCCAGCTCTTCGCCGTTGCGAGGGTCGGTGTTGGCCATGATGATGATCAGTTTTTTGGCCATGATGGCGGCTTGTCTCCCTGAGGATAAAAAACGTGACGCGCGATTAGTGACGAGATGGAAACAACCGTCTCAATACCACGATGGTCGCGGGCAAGAACACCAGATCCGCTAATAACGACGCGAGCAAGGTCACACCGCACACGATGCCAAAGAGCCTGAGCGACGGCAAGTCCGAGAACGTGGTGACGCCAAGTCCAAAGGCGAGCACGATCGTCGTCAAAATGATCGCTGGCCCGACCAGGACGCGCGCCCGTCTGATGGCAAACTCGGGGGCCTCGCCGGGTTTCTCTTCCAACCGCAGCCGGTTCAGGAAATGGATCAGCGCGTCGACGCCAAGCCCAAACACGACAAGCAACGCCACCACCGATGAAAACTCCAGCCCCCCACTAGTCATGTACAGCATCGCACCCGAGGTCACCACCGGGAACAGTCCGGGCAACAGGCTCATGACCGATACGATGGGTGAGCGAAAGGCTAAACCCAGCAATAGCGCTGCAAAGGCCACGCAGGCCGGCAGGCTGTCCTTGAGTTGTCCGATCATGCGGGCCGAGTTGCGCGCCGCGATGGCCGGCAGTCCCGTAACCGAAATCGTATAATCGGGATGAGCCTTGCGAACCGGTCCAAGCGCCGCGTCGATGCCCTCGACCACTGGCAGGATTTGGCTTGAATCGATATCCGGCAGGCGGCCGGTGACCAGAACCGAGTTCTGCTCCTTGGCGATGAAGCGGCGGACCAAATGATCCGGCAAATAGCCGACGTATTTCTTCACCGTCTCTATGCTGTCGTCGCCGCTTTCGCGCAGCCATCGCCGCAGACTTTCCAGCGACCAGACATTGCCAAGCCCGGCCTGCTTTTCGAGAACGCCGTGGGCCTCGGCAATCAGCGCCAGAGTTTCCGGCGCGTAGAGCGACGCACCGTTTTTCCACTCGATCATGATGTGAACGGGATTGGCCCCGGTCAGCTTCTTGTCAATCCGGGCCGACGCATCGAGTGCTTGCTCGCGGTCCGGCACTTGATCGGCTAGGCGATAGCGCGGCTCGAGTTTGAGATGCATGGCTCCAAATAGCCCAAACAATGCGAGGCCGATCATTGTGTAAACATAAGGGTGGCGGACGACCCTATCGACCACCCACCCGACCAGACCGCCAAGACTATCCATCAAAGCATCCGCGGGGGTGCGGTCTTTCGACAATTTGGCTTCATTGCGGATCAGCAGCACGCCGAGCAGCGGCAGCACCAGAATTACGGCGATGAACGATATGAAGACGGACAGCGCACCGGCCATCCCGAAGGTGCGGATGAGGCCCGATTCAGAAAATAGCAGCGCCAGGAACGACAGCAGGGCGGTGCCGTGCGCAACCACACACGCCGGTCCAACAACCAGCACAGCAAATTTGACGGCTTGCCAGCGGGTATCGCCCTCGCGCAGGCGGATGCGGATGGCCGACACCATCTGCATGCTGTCGGCAAAGCCCATGACCATGATCAGCGGCGTCATGACATTGAGAAACAGATTGAGCCGGAACCCGAGCCAACCCAATAGCCCAAGCGACCAGATGACGGCGAGCACCGGCGGCAGCGTCGCGACCAGCATCAGCGACACGCGCCGGAAAAAGATCGCCGCGATAATGGCGCCAAACAGCAAGCCCAACCCGTTGTATACGAGCTGATCGCGCTCGACGGCGTTACGGATTTCAAGCTGCATGACGGGTGCGCCGGCGAGCTTGGAGGTCAACCCTGAATCCTTCAGAGATTCTGCGAGGCTGGTCTCGATATTGCCTATAACGGTTCGCGCCGATTGGGCTTCAACGACGCCCCGGTCGAGCGAGAGGACCGCCAACGCCAGCTGTCCGTCGTTGGACAAGAACTTGCCTTTGACGATGTCGTTGTCGCGCAAGTTCTTGACGAGCGCCGCAAAGGCCTCGCCCTCCGGCAAGTCGTCCGGCACCACCGGCGGCGCGTAGCCCGAAGCGTCGGGCCGGCCGCGCGCGGACAGCATCGAAATCAGCCCCGAAACGCCGTCGGTGAGTTGCAGATCCTGGGTGGCGCGGCCGAACGTTTCCAGGCCCTTTGGGGTCAGGAGGTCTTTGCCTTCGATGACCACCAAAACGTCGTACTCGCTCGACGGGAATCGGCGGTCGATTTCTTCATAGGTTCGGAATTCTTGGGTGTTGGTATGGAAGAGTTCGGACAGGCTGTCGTCGACCCTCAGCCGCATCAGCCCGAAGGCCAAAGCCGCCGTGATCAGAGCTAATACGATCGCTGACAGGACCGGCGCTTTGAGCCCAACGAGACCCAAACGCTCCAGCCCGAATGACTTCAAATCCGACTGGTGCGGCTCTTGCGGCCCCAAATGCGTCGCCTCCGGCAATGTCTTTTTTTGTGATCACGCGTTTTGTATTACGAGCCGTCCCTGCGGGCGATCAAAGGGCTTAAAAGCGCCACGGCTACACTAACCCCCGCGAACAACGCCGAGCCCGGAATCGGTTGACGCCGGGGCGAAGGTTGCATCCCTCTCGGGTTGGCGCAAGGCCGCCTGCCGCCCAGTTCAGCGGGTAAAATCGCCGGGCCGGACCGAGGTTGTGGTTGAGTCTCTTGAAAACTTGCCCTAGAGGGTTGATTTCGATCTCAAGTTTCAAAAATGGACACCGTCAGTGCTGATCGCAGACCACAATCTCGACACCTCGGGCCTGACGTGCCCCATCCCTATACTCAAGGCCAAAAAGACCTTGGCCGATATGGCGGCCGGCGCGACCTTGCATATCCTGGCGACCGATCCGGCGGCGCCGAAGGACTTCGAAGCTTTTTGCCGGGCGACAGGACATGTGCTTGTCGATAGCGGTGACACCAGCGGAACATTTTGGTTTGTCATCCGCCGCGCCGGTTAAGCCTTGGTGGCTGGCCCTTGGTGGCGGCGCGCAACTTGACAGCGACGCGCCGTCACTTCCATAACCCCTGCTCTGGCCGGGCGGTTAGCTCAGCGGTAGAGCACACGCTTCACACGGAAAATGCTCGCGTTTTATTTCAATGAGTTAGCAGAGATTTTGCAGTTATTTTGCACGGGCAGTATGCGTCAGTATGTTTGATATGGGCATGCGGAGGGACGCGAGATGAGCTACAAATTCGATAACAACACAAGCTTCGAGGAATATGAAGAATTCGTCTTCGACTGGGCACGCGATGATGAACAGAACGGCCCCCCTGTCCGCGTGCAAGCGTCTGCCGAGCTGGTCCGAAATAAGTGGAGGCTCAGTTGGGCGAACAAGCAGGGCGTGAAGGCGCGGTTTGACGAGGAGAAGTGCACGCAAATGCTGAGCATCGAGCAGGCGGCAAGTGGCTTATCAGAGAGTTCTGGCGTCTATCTGCTTGGCTGAGGATAGAAAGCCTCGCCGAAGCGGCGGGGTTCTTACTGTTGGAGAGCTGGATGGCTGATCGAGACCGCGAAGAAGCGAAGGTGGAAGGCGAACTAGCAAAGCGATTCTCGGTTTTCAACTCGGACATTGATGGCCGACCTCACGAACGTTTAGCGGAATTCGATAAACCAGAAGAAGTCATCGCGTTCTGCCGCAGGCTGGATGTTCGGTATCAGATCAGAACTGCACCTGGGAAATACCTAAACAAGCGCGATTTTGAGAAGCAATTCGGCCCGTCAAAAAAGTGCTGATTTGTTCAATAGAGCTTGCGGAGAAAAGCAAGTATCACAGTCCAAGCTACCGCCCACAAAACTGTCGTCACTAGAATGACAGGAATGAAGGTAAGGAACATGCCGATCTTTGCGGGACGCGTGGATTGCAATTTCGAGTAGGCTACTAGGTTCCTAATTTGCACAAACGGCAGGAACATCGCAGTGATCAGGAAGTCTTTCACTCGTTAGCCCCTTTTCTTCATAAGGTCAGGCAGTGGCGGCCTTCACCGCCCACATTGCTGCTTCCTCGTATGATGTTTGCGCGAGAGATGCGAGACGTGGGTCTTTTGATTTCAAAGTTTCGCAGAGGTTGATGAGTTCTGCGCTCTTGTTTTTGATAACTTCGACGTCGCTTGATGCCGACGGGTTGAACTTCGTGCGGACTCGCTGTTCACCCAGAGTTTCTGATGGTGCCATATAAATGATACTAGCTAATATGACGTAAGCGTATCGTATGGTTGCACTTCTGCAAGTCGGCGAAGTGGACAACGAAATTGTGCACTTTTGTGCACTTCATCGGGTGTACTTGGGGGTGGTTTCTGAGTAATAAGTTGTAGTGACGCAATGACGTTTCGTTCTTGCGCCTCAAACGCTTGCTTCTAGAAGAAAACGCACGGGCGGTTAGCTCAGCGGTAGAGCACACGCTTCACACGCGTGGGGTCATAGGTTCAATCCCTATACCGCCCACCATGAATTTCAGGTTCGGAACATCATCAAATTGGGCGTCGCGGATCTCGGTCCGGAAGGGTCAAATAGTGCAGCTCACGAGCCGCTCGGACGACCCCGCTGGGGGATATAAGATGCATGCCTGGAGAATCGCATGGCCGCAGACAACAACTGGATTGAAGCCACGCGGCGGTATCTCCTCGTCAGTCTGTTGGGTCATTCGACCTGGGAAGTTCTTCAGCTACCGCTCTATACGATCTGGACAACCGGAACAGTGCGCGAGCAAATCTTTGCCGTCGCGCACTGCACCGCTGGCGACGTCTTGATAGCAGCCGGATGCTTGCTTGTAGCTTGGTTGGTCTCTGGCCGCCCGAGTTGGCCACGGGTAGCATTTGTTCGGGTCGCCGCCACGGCAATCGTTCTCGGAGTTATTTACACGGCATTCAGCGAGTGGCTCAATGTCGCTGTTCGGGGCGCGTGGGCCTACTCGTCCTTGATGCCAGTCTTGCATTTTGGCAATTTGAGTATCGGGCTTTCGCCTGTGATGCAGTGGATCGTAATCCCGGCGATCTCGTTCCTGGTGGTGCGATACAACACGCCCTTTTCCTGACCTATGCGGCGCTGATTAAATCGACGCTGTCCGCAGCCGCAAGGCGTTTCCAATCACGCTGACCGACGACAGGGCCATCGCAGCGGCAGCAATGATCGGCGACAGGAGCAATCCAAAGACCGGGTAGAGCACACCGGCCGCGATGGGAACGCCGGCTGCGTTGTAGGCGAATGCAAAGAAGAGGTTCTGGCGGATATTTTTCATTGTCGCTCTCGAAAGCGCGCGAGCCCTTACAATGCCTTGCAGATCGCCTTTGAGCAGTGTGATCCCCGCGCTTTCAATGGCGACGTCGGTTCCTGTGCCCATGGCAATGCCGACGTCGGCCGCCGCCAAGGCTGGCGCATCGTTGACGCCATC
>JANLYX010000097.1:0-6555 GCA_031365865.1 Hyphomicrobium sp.
AGCACCTCGCCGCGGCGCACCCGCTGAGGCGAAGCAACGTCACTAACAACGTCATTGTGGATAGTACGATCACGCGCCATGGCCGCCAGTAGTGACAGCCCTCACTGCCGCCGCCAACGTGGGGCCGGTGCAGCGCTTACATCTCAAACGTGATCACGCTTTCTAGAGTGCGATTCACGTTCTAGATGGATGCGTCGACGATTCCATCAAGAACGATCGCACTCTAATGGGTCTCAAGACTTTTCAATGCTGCTGATGCGCTCGAGCAGGCGTGGCCGGCGCGGCGGTTCGCTGGCGGCAGGGGCCGTTGCGCCATCGGCGGCTGGAGCAGCCGTTTCATCGGCGCGGACTTTGCTTTCGAGCGATGATGTGGTCGCGGGTTCGGCGCCACCGCCGTTGAGGGCGCGCAGAAATCCGTTTTGACGGACTTCGTTGGCGACCGGCGCGGGCGCGGCAGCCGCTGCCGGAATGACAACCGGTTCACTCGCGCCATCTTGGGCCTGTGCACTTCCCGCTGACGCGGGAATGCGCGGCTGGGCAATGCGATCGGCGAGCGAACGGCGCGGCTGCGTTGAAGGCGCCTCGCGCTCGTCTGCTGTCCGCGCGCCTGAAGACAAGCGCCGCATCTCGTCGCGGAAATGCTGGGCCTGACGCGTCAAGCGTTCGTTATTACCCGCCACTTCGGTACGCAGGGCCTGAATGGTTTTGCGATGTTCGTCGACCTCGGTCTGCAGCGCGCTGATTTCAGCCTTGGCCGAAATGCGATTATCGCGACCCGTTGGAACGGCCGCGGCCGCCGACTCTTCGAACGATTTGATTGTGGCCCGGAGCTTGGCGGCCTCGGATTCTTGGTCGCGGACTTGTTGTTCGAGTTCCCGAACTTTGGATTCGAGTGTCTGCCGGTTGGAGCGGCCTTCCTTGTCGCCGGCTTTCAAAGCCGCCAGATCGGCTTCAGCGCGCGCCAACTCGGATTTCAAACGCTCATATTCATCGTTGCGCGTCTCGGAGGGCACCAAGCCCGTGATGCCACCTTGCAAGCGTTCCAACAGCGCAGCCTGATCGCGGGTTTGCGCGCGCAAGGTCTCAATTTCCGTGCGCAGCGCGACTTCGCCGTCGAACCTGGGATCGCCGAGCGTTTCGCGGTTGCGGGCGGCGCGCGTTTCGAGAGCGGCGCGAATGCGGCTCAACTCATCGCTTTGCTGGAGATTGATCTGGGTCGCTTCTTCGAGCGCATGGCTCTGCTTCTGGCTGGTCTCGGTCAGCAAGTGAATTTCATTATCGCGCTGCGCCAGCATTTTGCGGGCTTCGGTCAAACGCTGCTCTACTTTCGGCAGCCGGTCCATGATCGCCTGCTCGAGGACGCGGCGGGCGTTTTCATGCTCGTCGACGTACATCTTCTGGGCGTCCATCGCTTGCTCAAGCTCGTGGATCTTGGCTTCGCGGCGGTTGATCTCGACACTTTGACGGGCGGCGGACAACGACGCCGATTCAAGTTTCATATCGAGCTTATGGACGTCGATGGCATATTCGGCGCGCAGGCGGTCTTTGTCAGCGCGGATTTCTGCTTCTGTCAGCGGTAGGGAACGTTTGATGGATTCGGTCGCGAAGCGCTCGATGCGGCGCCGGTACGCGGGCAAGAACACGAGCAATAACAGGGCCGCCAACAGGAACCCCAACAGCACCAACATGGCGGCGTAAACAGTTATCAAGCTCTCGTCCCGGCTTTCGTTTTTGCGTCACGACGCGACGCGAGATACGCCGCGCTAAAAGACCGTCTCAGCCGTAAAGGTCAAGGCCCCGAATGGGTCCCCCCATAGGCTATGACGCACGATTCGGCTTAGAACGGGTTCCAAGTCGGATTACGGGTATACTTCAAATATCCAATGTTGGCACCTAAGCGCACACCGATTCCCGAGCGAATGGGCGCAAGCGTGACGTTGCCAGCTTTTTCAAGTTGCACGCTGACGCCCCCGATCAGATAGGCCGCGCCCTGAACACCGGCAAAGCGGTTATAAATCTCACCCGGATCGCGCAAGTTGTAGACGAGCACCATGACTTTCGAGCCCTCCGCGCCAAGGTCATATCCAACCGTCGGACCCTGCCAGAAAACCTTATGATCGCCAGCATCTTTGGTGTGCAGGACACCTTCGCCATAGCGAAGTCCGGCGACGATGGCGCCGCCCGCGTCTTGGCCGAGAATGTAGCCGTTGGGACGTCCGGCCTTTTGGAAAGCCCATTCGATGGCCGAGGCCATGCCTTGGCTGACGGACCCGAAGAATCCGTGGCCGGCGTGAATGATTTCGCCTTCCGAATAATAGCCGTGGCCGCCCGCTTCCGGGGGACCGCCGTTGTCCGGCGTGGGTACGGGCTCATAGCGCTCTTCACGGCCGGCGGCTTTGGGTTCCGAATACGGTTCGCCAGGGCCGCCAGGATCGGCGCGGCGTGAGCCATCGAGCGGCCTATAAGCTTCGTTTGTGCGGCCGCGTTGGCGATAAGGCTCGTAGGTTTCGCCGGCCGGTGCGTCCGGCCGGAAACTGTCGTCGGACGGTGGAGGTGGCGCGCCGTTGTCGCCTGCCGGGTTGTAGGCGTCGTTGGCGGCGTGAGCTGTGAGCGGAAGGACAAGTGAACACGCGAACACAACCGCGGTCAGTGGGGTGCGCAAGCGGAAAGAGAGCGGCATGTGAGAGCCTCAAAAATGAGCCAAGCGCAGGGATGTCTAAATCTCGTGTTGGGGCACTAAGATTGTCGTCGACCGGACGGGCGATTCGACGCCAGAATGATCTGCTAGTTTTACCAAAGTGTGGCCGATTTTAGATACTTATTGGCCATTCTAGGGCAAAGGCTTTTGCTCGGCCCGAGATTCGTCGCCAGCACTCCAGAGCGGCTTGCGGCCCCAGGCTACGAAATGAGGATTGAGATAAGACTTCGTGGCTTTGCCGTAAGTGAGTGTGGCGGCGTCCAGCGTTGCAACGGTACCACCCGCCGCTTCCAAAATGGCTTGACCAGCAGCCGTATCCCACTCGTAGGTTTCGCCAAAGCGGGCGTAGATGTCGCCTTCGCCTTTGGCGATCATGCAGAACTTCAGCGATGAGCCGAGCGGGCGCGCGTCCTTGACACCGAGCTGATTGAGGAAAGCCGCGCTGGCTCCGCCGGCACTTCGGCTGTTGAAGGCGAGAAGGTTGGCAGGATCGGGAACACGCGAGGACAGGCGCTCCCACGCAATGGCGCCGATCACAAGGTCACCAGCCTCGGGTAGAACCGTGGCGGTGTAAGACATGCCATCATCCAGCGTCACGTAGAGAGACCCAGTAGGGGGCACATAAACCAGCCCGAACACTGGTTTGGCCGTTTCGATCAACGCGATGTTGACGGTGAATTCCGGCTTGCCTTTGATGAAGAGACGGGTGCCGTCGAGCGCATCAACCAGGAAAAACCGGTTTGTTGCCGGTGGCAAAATTCCAGCGCTCGCCGCTTCTTCCGCGATCACCGCAACATCGGGGGCGATGCGCGCCAGCGCCGCCAGGATAACGAATTCCGCTTCCCGATCCGCAGCGGTGACGGGAGAGTTATCTGCTTTGTGCTCGACCCGCACACCGCCGGTGAAGTGGCGCATCTCGATCCGGCCGGCTTCGAGCACGGCGGGAAGGAGCGCCTCCATGAGGTCTTTGGCGCCGGAAAAGGCCATTCTGGCTGGGATATCCTTGAGATTGCGAGAATTCGATTATGACGCACACCAACGTGTCGCGTCTACGACAGTTCCTGGGACAGTTCACTGGATCTCCTGGCTGAGCGTTGCCAACAAGACTCACCGGCGTGCAAAAAGCCATCTCCGTGGCTCCGATAAGCGGCCAGCCTTTGCAACCGTCGAGCGGCGCATGTATCAGAGCAAGATACATATTCGCAAGCGGCCCCAGTATGCTCGCGTCGCGCAATTGCGCTGAAGCTGCCGCAACCCGGTTTTACCGGGTCCATTCGAGGGGCTATTCATGAATCAGCGCGTGCCGCCGACCGACCTCGAACTTGCTGCTTTGATTTCCAGCAAGATTTGTCATGATGTCATCAATCCCGTCGGTGCCATCTACAACGGCCTTGAAATTCTTGACGAGGATGACGACGCGCAAGCCAAGGCTTACGCCTTGAATGTCATTCGCAACGTCACGGAACAGGCTTCCGCCCGGCTGCAATTTGCGCGCTTTGCTTTTGGCGCCGCCGGTTCTGCCGGTACCATGATCGACCTGCATACCGCAGAACAAATTTCGCGCGGCTTCATCGGCATTACCCAAGGCAAACATAAGCTAATCTGGCGCGGCGCGCCGGGCCACATGGTGAAAGACAAGGTCAAGTTGCTGCTCAATCTCGTGGCTTGCTCCGTCACCGCCTTACCGCGCGGCGGCGAGATCGATGTCGCCATGGGCGGCTCGTTTGAAACGCCGAGCTTTCTTTTGCGCTGCAAGGGCACGGGCGCGCGCCCGCCGCAATATCTGACCGACTTCGTCGCTGGTAATCCGCAGACCTTGGATGCCATGAATATTCAGGCCTACTATACATACAGAATTGCACAGACCGCCGGCATGCGGCTTGAAATACTCAAAGACGGCGCAGACATTCTGCTGGTTGCAAAACCGGCGGTCTGAACACGGTTGAGCCAATCCTTAAGACCGAATTAGCTTTTCTTCGCCACATTCGGGGTCGTTGTTCGCGCTAGTCGCGGGCTGGATTGCGCACACCGTTAGCGAGCTCTCGATATGAAGCATTGCTTGATCGTCGACGATTCCCCCATCATCCGCCAAGTGGCGCGGCTCATTTTCGAAGCCCTTGATTTTCGCGTCAGCGAAGCCGAAACCGGCCAAGAGGCCATGGAACGGGTGCAGGCCGACGCCCCTGATTTTGTCTTTGTCGATTGGATGATACCGGGCACCAACGTCCACGAACTGATCGCTGAAATTCGCAAATCCACCACCGCAGTCTTGCCGCGCACATTTATTCTGTACGTCACGACTGAAAACGACACCGCCGATCTCAAGGCGGCTTTCAGGGCCGGCGCCGACGATTACTTGTTAAAGCCGTTCAATCGCGAAATCGTCGAGATGAAGCTGCATCAGATCCGCGTGGCGGCTTGAAGCTTCGCCACTATTGGCGCTCCTTTCCACAGCCCCGCACAAGCACGTAGCCCTGCCGCTTGAGGATTGCTAAGGCTACCCTCCAATCTGGCGGGCCGATCTGGCAGGGAAGTACGGGGCACCATTGCTGCGCGTCGATCATCTCAAAGTTGAACCGCTGCCGGCGCTGTCCTTCTCGGTGGCGGATGGCGAGTGTCTGGCCGTCGAGGGGCCATCGGGCGCCGGCAAAACAAGGCTGTTGCGGGCCATTGCCGATCTCGATGCCGCTCCGGGCCAAGTCTTTGTAGACGGCGTCGAGCGTGGCGAGGTGCGCGGTCCAAAATGGCGCAAGCTCGTGCGATATGCGTCGGCCGAGCCGGCATGGTGGAGCGACACGGCGCGATCCGCCTTCGACTTGCGCACCAAGACCGCAGCGGACCGGCTGCCGCGCTTGCTAAGCTCACTCGAGTTGAACCCCAAAATGTTGGATAGACCGCTCGCCGAACTCTCGACCGGCGAACGCCAGCGCTTAGCGCTTGCGCGCGCGTTGCTGGACGAACCCCGCGTTCTGCTTCTCGATGAACCCGCGGCCGCGCTCGATCCGCAATCCACAGCCTTAGTCGAGGAGCTGATAAAATTCCAAATGCTGGCAGGGCGCAGCGTCGTGCTCGCCAGCCACGACCAAGGCCAAATCGAGCGCCTTGCGCATGTCCGGTTGCAACTGGCGAAACCCTTCGGCTCCGGCAAGGTGCGCGCGCCATGACCAGTTATGTTCCTCTGTCCGCCAGTGACCTCATCATCGCCGCTACGCTGATCGTGCTGAATGGCGCGATCTCCTTCGCGTATGGATTGAAGCTTGAAAAAAGTCTGGCGATTGCGTCGGTGCGGATGGTGGTGCAGTTGGCCATCGTCGCGCTCGTTTTAAAATTCATTTTTGCGCAGAATTCGGCGTGGTGGACGGTGCTGTTCGCCATCGTCATGGCCGTCGGCGCCGGCGCTGAAATCATCATGCGTCAGGAGCGAAGGTTTCTGTCGTGGCGCGCGCTGCTGATGAGCTCAAGTCCGGCGTTCGTCGCGGGGTTGGCGACGACATGCATCGCGCTCGCCGTCATTCAACCGTCTCCGTGGTACGCGCCGCGCTTTCTGCTGCCAATCCTTGGCATGCTGGCTGGCAACGCAATGTCGGGGGTTTCGCTGGTTGTGGATGCGATCACCTCGGGCGCGGTTCGCGAGCGCACCGCGATCGAAGCCCGCATCGCCCTTGGCGCGACCCGCTTTCAAGCCTTCGAAGAAATCTTGCGGCGGAGTCTGCGAACGTAAGCGCTGCACCGGCCCCACGTTGGCGGCGGCAGTGAGGGCTGTCACTACTGGCGGCCATGGCGCGTGATCGTACTATCCACAATGACGTTGTTAGTGACGTTGCTTCGCCTCAGCGGGTGCGCCGCGGCGAGGTGCT
>JANLYX010000022.1:0-19487 GCA_031365865.1 Hyphomicrobium sp.
AGCACTTCGGCGAACAGCACGGTCGCCACGTCGGACATACCCATGGGCATGCCGGGGTGGCCCGAGGATGCCCATGACCGCTGCTGCTGATCTCCGCCCGATGGCGAACGCCATTCGGGCGCTCGCCATGGATGCCGTCGAGAAGGCCAAGTCGGGCCACCCCGGCATGCCCATGGGTATGGCCGACGTGGCGACCGTGCTGTTCGCCGAAGTGCTGAAATACGACGCCGGCGAACCTGAATGGCCGGATCGGGACCGGTTCGTGCTCTCAGCAGGCCACGGTTCGATGCTGCTTTATGCGCTCCTGCACCTGTCGGGTTATCCCGGCATGTCGATGGACGAGATCCGCAATTTCCGCCAGCTGGGTGCCAAGACGGCAGGACATCCGGAATACGGCCATGCGCCGGGCATAGAAACCACGACGGGGCCGCTCGGCCAGGGGCTTGCCAATACCGCCGGCATGGCGTTATCGGAGCGTTTGCTGGCGGCGCGCGTTGGCAACGATCTCATCAATCACCACACCTATGTCATCGTTGGCGATGGCTGCCTGATGGAGGGCCTCAGCCACGAAGCGATTTCGCTCGCCGGGCATTTGAAACTCGGCAAGCTCATCGTCTTCTGGGACGACAATTCGATATCAATCGACGGTGCAACGAGCCTGTCGGTCTCGGACGATCAAATCAAACGCTTTGAAGCCTCGGGCTGGAACACCGCCCGCATCGACGGCCACGACACCGCGCAGATTTCCGCGGCCATCGCCAAAGCTAAAGCCGATCCGTCAAAGCCGTGGCTGATCGCGTGCAAAACCATCATCGGTTACGGCGCTCCAACCAAGCAGGGCACCAAGGATACCCACGGCAGTCCGCTTGGGCCGGAAGAAATCAAAGGCGCGCGCGAGAAACTCGGCTGGCCTTATCCGCCCTTTGAGATTCCGGCTGACGTTTTGAATGCCTGGCGCTCGACGGCCGCGCGCGGCGCCGAGGCCAATGCGACCTGGAAAAAACTATTCGCAAAGGCCGACGCGGCCACCAAGGCACTCATCGCAGGCCGCGATGCGTCAGCCATTGCGGCTCCAGTTATTGTTGAAGCTAAGACTGCGTTTGCAGCCGACACAGCCAAACGCGCAACGCGGGTTTGGTCGCAGTTGACACTCGAACGCTTGGTGCCGGTGCTTCCGGAATTGCTGGGCGGCTCGGCCGATTTGACGCCGTCCAATGGCACGCGCACCAAACATCACACCTCCATTGCGCCGGATAACTTCGCGGCCAATTATATGCACTACGGCGTGCGCGAGCACGCCATGGCGGCGGCCATGAACGGCATCGCGCTGTCGGGCTCGTTCATTCCCTATGGCGCGACATTCCTTGTCTTTACCGACTACTGCCGGCCTTCGATCAGATTGTCAGCCTTGATGCAAAAACGCGTCATCTACGTCATGACCCACGATTCTATCGGCGTCGGCGAAGACGGTCCGACGCATCAGCCTGTCGAGCATCTGGCGGCGTTGCGAGCAATGCCGAATGTGCAGGTGTTGCGTCCGGCCGACGCCATGGAAACGGCGGAGTGCTGGCAGATTGCGCTGGCATCGCTTTCGTCGCCATCGGTGCTCGCCCTCACCCGCGACGCCGTGCCGACGGTTCTGCGCGCGCGAAAGGGCGGCGAAAATCTCTCGGCCAAGGGCGCTTATGTCGTCAGTGGCGACGGCAAACGCGACGTTACACTGATCGCGACCGGATCTGAAGTCGCGATAGCAACCGAAGCGGCCGCTCTCCTCGCCAAGGATGGCATCAAGGCGGCCGTCGTCTCGATGCCGTCGTTTGAATTGTTTCGCCAGCAGCCGGAAGATTATCGCATGGACGTGCTCGGGCACGCCCCGCGCGTCGCGGTCGAAGCGGCCGTCAGTCAAGGCTGGCACGAGTGGTTGCGCCATAAGGATAGCTTTGTCGGCATGTCGTCGTTTGGAGCTTCGGCGCCAGCCAAGCAACTCTACGAGTACTTTGGCATTACGCCTGTGAAGGTCGCGCAATCGGCGCACGATACCATCAAATTGCAATCACACTGAGGGGCGCGTTTTCGAAATCGCAGCCGTACGGATCATACACATGAATCTCGACAAACTGAAAACCACAGCCGGGGTCGATGTCCTAGGCAAGCGCGTCCTCGTGCGCGCCGACCTCAATGTGCCCGTCAAGAACGGCCAGGTCACGGATGCGACGCGGCTCGAACGTATCGTTCCGGGTCTGAAAGACCTTGCCAAGCGCGGCGCCAAAGTCATTGTACTCTCGCATTTCGGCCGCCCCAAAGGCGTCGAGCCTGACCTGTCGTTAAAGCCGATTGCACAGGCCCTCGGGCAATTACTTGGGAAGGCGGTCGCGTTTGCGCCCGACTGCATTGGCGAGGCCGCGGCATCGGTTGTTGCAACGATGAAAAGCGGCGACGTCGCGGTTCTCGAAAATCTGCGCTTTCACCAAGGCGAAGAGAAAAACGATGCCGCCTTCGCAGCTGAGCTGGCCAAGCTCGGCGACATCTTTGTCGGCGACGCATTTTCGTGTGCACACCGCGCCCACGCCTCGACCGAGGGATTGACCCATCACCTGCCGTCCTATGCCGGGCCCTTGATGATGGAAGAAATCAATGCCTTGCGGTCCGCCCTCGACAATCCAAAACGCCCGGTGGCAGCGGTGGTCGGCGGATCAAAAGTTTCGACAAAAATTCCAGTGCTCACCAACCTGTCCGGCAAAGTCGACAAGCTGATCATCGGCGGCGGCATGGCCAACACGTTCCTGCAATCGCTCGGCGTCATCGTCGGGCAATCGCTGTCGGAACCGGAGTTCCATTACACGGCGCGCGAAATCATGGCGGAAGCCAAGGAAAAGGGCTGCCAGATTATTCTCCCCGTCGATGCCGTCGTTGCGGAGGAATTCAGCGAGGATGCGGTGACGCAAATCGTCGACGTTCACAAGGTTCCGCTCGACAAGATGATCCTCGACACCGGACCCAAGAGCGTCGCCCACGTCGCCAAGATCCTGGAAGACTGCAAGACGGTGCTTTGGAACGGCCCCATGGGGGCGTTTGAAATTTCAAACTTCGCCGAAGGTACCTTTGCGCTCGCCCGGCAGGTCGCGGCCATGACCAAGGCCGGCAAATTGACGTCGGTGGCTGGCGGCGGCGACACGGTTGCAGCGCTCAATCAAGCGGGCGTTGCGGACGATTTCACCTATGTTTCGACAGCGGGCGGAGCCTTTCTCGAATGGCTCGAGGGGCGCGAATTGCCGGGCATCGTCGCCTTGACCGGGGACTGATGCCGTTAAGCAAAGCGGGCAATAGCGCCGGGCTTCTGGCAGCGCTATCATTGCCGGATGCGCGAAAAATCCACGGCCATTGCCTTGACGATTGCCGGGTCCGATCCCTCGGGTGGAGCCGGCATCCAGGCAGATCTCAAAACCTTCACGGCACTTGCTGTCTATGGCGCCAGTGTCATCACGGCATTGACGGCTCAGAATACGCGGGGCGTCACCGGCGTTCACAAGGTGCCCACGGACTTTATCCGGGCGCAGTTTGTAGCGGTCACCAGCGATTTGAAGGTCGATGCCGTCAAAACCGGCATGCTGGCGGACCAGCAAACGGTCGATGCCGTTGCCGAGCTTCTCGCAGCGTTGAAACCGCCGCACCTCGTCGTCGATCCGGTGATGGTGGCGACAAGCGGCGACCGCCTTCTTGAAGCCGGAGCCATTGCCGCGGTGCGGACGCGTCTCATCCCGCTGGCATCGCTGATTACGCCAAACCTGCCCGAGGCCGCGGCACTTCTTGAAACCGCGCTTGCTGTGACGGAGGGCGAGATGATGGAGCAGGCGCGGGCGTTATTGAAACTCGGCTCTGGCGCCGTCCTTCTCAAGGGCGGACATCGCCAGGGCAGCGAGGCCGTCGATTATCTCGTCACAGCGGCGGCATCACTTCGTATCAGCCGGCCTCGCATTCAAACCCACAACACACATGGCACGGGGTGCACGCTGGCCGCAGCGATTACAGCCGGTTTGGCCCTTGGCGTGCCGATGGACGAGGCGGTACGGCGGGGCAAAGATTTTGTCTGGTCGGCGTTGCAGTCTGGAGCGGCTCTTAAAATTGGTGGTGGATCTGGGCCGGTCGATCATCTGCACCAATTGCGAAGCAGCTCGTGACCCGGCGCCAACGTCAGTGCTCAGCACGACTGTTGCGCCGCCGCATCAACGCACCATCACATGGACTATGGTGGGGTTGCCTATGATGCCAGCTTTTGGCACCTTGCTCGCGACTGCAACGGGTGACTGTTGCGAAACGACTCCGGGGGGAGGGCCAAGCTCGTTTCGAGGGACTTGAAACTTGAGCTTGTCATAAAACCGGTCCGCGAAAGCGGGCCGGTTTTTTCATGTTCGCCAAACAAATGAGAATGTTATTTCGAGATCCGTTGCGCGGTGGCCACATGTCGCGCAATTCCATCAGTTACACCCGTCGTCCCACATTCAGCCGTTGAGTTCGAGAGTTCGAAGCCGATAGGGTCGCAAGTGAAACCATGTGGGTTGCGTCGGGGACGAATAGACTTGCCGATTGGCAAGGGGGGAACGATGACAGGGATATCTAATCACGGCCGCATGGCGCTGGGGGGCGTCTCGGCCATCATGGCGATTGCACTGCTTTCATCGACCGCCAGCGCCGGTGGCTTTGCAGTTCGCGAACAATCAGCCTCGCTTCTGGGCTCCGCCTTCGCGGGCGCGGCCGCCGGCGGCGATCTCAGTTCCGCCTTCTGGAACCCGGCCGCCTTCGGAACCGCGCAAAGCGGGCTTTCGACGGAAAGCCATGGCACGGTGATTATTCCGACCAGCGAGCTCTCGAACGGCAAAACCTCGCTCGATACGAAGACCCCGCTGGGTGTCATTCCTTTCAATATCGGGGGAGCAAACTCAACCGAGATCGACAAGCTCGGCGTGCTCAGCGCCAGTTATAGTGCCTACCGCATCAACGACAAACTGGTGCTGGGCCTGTCCGTCAACTCGCCATTCGGTCTCGCCACCGACCCTGAGAACGGCAACTGGATCGGCCGTATTCACGGCCGCGAAGCCCAGATGCTGACCTTCAATGCCGCGCCAACATTGGCTTATGAGATCATGCCCGGCGTGCAGATCGCGGCTGGTCTTCAGGTTGAGTACATGAAACTCAAGCTGTGGTTTGCTTCGAGCCCGGCGCCGGGAGCTGCAAGCACCTCGATCAAACTCACCGATGATGCGAGCATTGGCGCGACGGCCGGCATCTTGCTCACCCCAAGGGCTGGCACGCGCATTGGTATCGGGTGGCGCTCGTCGATTTCGCATTCGCTTGAGGGCGATCTGAATAACTTTCCGGCCTCGAAGAAAGTTGTGAACGTATCGGCTGATCTCGACACGCCCGACATCGTGACGGCATCGCTGTCGCAGACGATCATGCCGGGCTTGAGGGCCTTGGGGACGATCGAATGGACGAACTGGAGCAATATCGGCACCATAACCGTGCAGGGCTTCACCAATCCGATCACGCGCAAGCCGTTGGCGATCGACGCCAACTGGGACGACGGTTGGTTCT
Source organism: Hyphomicrobium sp. (assembly GCA_031365865.1). Lineage (GTDB taxonomy): Bacteria > Pseudomonadota > Alphaproteobacteria > Rhizobiales > Hyphomicrobiaceae > Hyphomicrobium_B. The sequence goes on from JANLYX010000022.1 coordinate 5,593, forward strand.
TCTCGGGTGGCCTTGAATACGATTATTCGCCGACAGTCACCGTTCGCGGCGGCGTGGCTTATGAAATATCGCCCATACAGGAGCCGACGCAACGGCTGGTGCAGCTGCCGGATAGCGATCGCGTCTGGTTGTCGATTGGCGGAACGATCCACTATTCGGAGTCGACAAGCTTCGACCTAGCGTTCTCTCATATCATTTTCGAAGACGCCCACATCCATCGCGGCAGCTTGGCCAGCCCCAATCTTCTTCTTGACGCCGACGTCTCTCAGAATGCCAATATCCTTTCGGCCAGCGTAAAAACTCGTTGGTAGGTCTGGACTTTAGAAATTTGACAAGAAAAAACCGGGCTGCGAGGCCCGGTTTTTTTGTTGCTGTTTCGCACAAGCCGATCTGGATGGCCGTGTCGAGCACGGCCGTGACGTGGTCCTAAGCGGCGGCGCCGCCACGGTCGATCTCAAGTTCGTGCCGGACTGTTTCAAGCATCGCATCCAGCTTTTGTGCGGCCGCATCGAGAGCGTCCGCGATGGCCAGCGTGCGCTCGGAATGGACGGCTTGCGATTGGCTGAGGGTGTAGAGCTTGCCAGCGTTGCGGGCGATCTCTTCGCAGCCCTTGGGATCAAACGGATTGGCCTGTAGCGACCAGGCGATATCGTGGATGTCTTCGGCTGCTTTCAGAATGGCATGTGGCGTCGGCGGGGCGAGGGCTTCGCCGCCCGCACTTGCCAAAGAGTTGGTCGGTTTGGCCAGCAGCTCGGCGCGGGTACCGCTGATATGTGCCATGATATCCTCGATCTCGCCCTTGAGCTGCCCCAGCAATGCCGGCGGTTGGCGAAGAGAAGATTGCAGGCGGCCTATGGCATCATCGAGCAGCGCACTGTCGAGACGGCGCGCCCGGCGGCCGTGTTCGGCCAGGAACCACCGCCCGCGCGCGGACTCGAGCAGCGCCGCTTCGATGGCGCGGTATTCGTCGTCCGTTTCGACCGCGTTGGCGGGAGCTAGCCGGTTCATGACCGTCCTATTTTATCCACAGGATTCATAAGCCATACGTGATTCGGGCCCCTCTCTGGCAAGCCCCTTCGTTGAATGCAGGTTACGAAAGCCCCGCGATAGAGTCTTCCCGGTACCAAATCGGCATGTCTGAAAGTCACGACCCGGCGCAATCGTATGGTTTAAGGCTCGCGCTCTTTTACGGCGCACTTTTTATTGTCTACGGCACACTTGTGCCGTTCATGCCGGTTTGGCTGGACTGGCGCGGACTTTCTGCCGCTGAGATTAGCGCCATCATGGCCGCTCCGTTCTTTTTGCGGCTGTTGATCACGCCCGCCGTCGCACTGTTCGCAGATAGGCACGCCAACCATCAACAGGTGTTGAGCCGGCTGGCTTGGCTGAACATGGGCCTCGTGCTCGGCTTGACACAGGCTGCAAGCTTTTGGCCGATCCTATTGCTCGCCGTGCCGCTTGTGATCTCAAATTCCACCATCATGCCACTGACGGAAACCATCGCCGTCATGGGAGTCCGCCGCGCCGGTCTTGACTATGGCCGGATCCGGCTCTGGGGGTCTTTGACATTCATCATCGCCAGTTTTTGTGGCGGCCTTATCGTTCAGCGCCAAGGCGCAGGGATCGGCATTTGGCTCATCGCTTTCGGTTGCCTTGCAACGGCGCTCGCAAGCCAGCTCATGCCGAGAATGGCGGCAGATGAGGGAGATCCTCCAAATCCGGCCTCGTTTTGGCACGCGGTCGAGCCGCGCCGCTTATTGCGATCGCAGATCTTCGTCACCTTTCTAATCGCGGCGGGCCTGTCGCAAGCCGCGCATGCGACGATGCTGACTTTTGGAACGCTGATCTGGCAACATCAGGGGTTAAATCCCGCCTGGTCGGGGTCGCTCTGGGCGATCGGGGTGCTCGCGGAGGTCGGGTTGTTTGCAATATCGGGCCGTCTGATCGGCCGCCTCGGCGCGGTCAATCTGCTTGTCATCGCGGCGATGGTTTCGATTGTGCGCTGGGGCGTCATGGCCTTCGATCCACCACTCTGGCTGCTCGTGCCGCTGCAACTTTTGCACGCCGTAACCTATGGCGGATCGCATGTGGCCGCGATCCACTTCATGCATCAGGCGGTGCCGCGGCGAGCCTCGGGAAGCGCGCAGGCTCTTTACGCGACGGTCGCGAGCGGCCTGGCGATGGGCTTTGCGACGCTGATCGCGGGCTGGCTTTACGCGCGTTACGACGGCGGCTCTTACGGGGCGATGGCGGTCATCTCGATCGTTTCGCTTGGCGCAGCACTACGATTGCGCACAGTTTGGCACGGCGGCGGAATTTATGATGACGTGGAGCCTAACGCCGGGTCGCGGGCTTGATGCCGGCACAGTGCGGGCACGCTTTGCCGGCGGCATACCGCGATGATTTGCGATCTTCAATCGAGAGGGGATGGCCGCAATTTTTGCACATCTCGAAACTGCCCGGCCGCACGCCATGTTCGAGCGCGACGCGTTCGTCGAAGACAAAACATTCGCCCCGCCAGCGGCTCTCATCCGGCGGGATCGTCTCGAGGTATTTCAGAATTCCGCCTTCGAGGTGATAGACGTCGTTGAATCCGCGCGCGAGCAGGTACGAAGACGCTTTCTCGCAGCGGATCCCGCCGGTGCAAAACATCGCGATCCTGCGATGCTTGAGCGGGTCCAGATTTGCCGCCACGAAATCCGGAAATTGCCGGAACGACTGGGTGCCGGGGTCGATTGCGCCTTCGAACGTGCCGGTTTTAACCTCGTAAATATTGCGGGTGTCGATGACGACGACGCCGGGATCGTCGATCAGGGCATTCCACTGATCCGGCGCCACGTAAATACCAAGCTGCCGGGTTGAATCGGCTTCAGGGCGCGCGAGTGTCACGATCTCGCGCTTTATCTTGACCTTGAGGCGTTGAAATGGATGCGCGGGTGCTACAGCCTCCTTGCTGACGAGATCATGGAAGCGCGGCTGCGATCTCAGGAAATTGAGAACGGCCGCGATTCTTTCGGACTCGCCGGAAATCGTGGCGTTGATGCCTTCGGGCGCGATCAACAGCGTACCCATGATCGTATTGGCTTCGAGCAGATTGCGCAGTTCCGTGCGCAGCCGCGCGCAATCGTCAATCGCAACGAACTTGTAGAACGCGCTGACGGTGAGGCGCGCCGGATCGGCTGTCATCGCTAGCCCCACAGAGCGCTTGCGGGCGGCGACATCATACCATTGCGAATGGCAATGCCGGGGACGCGGTCGCGAGCCAGCAACAGCGGGCCGTCGAGATCGGCCCATCGCGCGCCTTGAGCCAGTATCATGGCAGGCGCGACCGCCAGCGAGGTCGCAACCATCGAGCCGATCATAATCTCATATCCCATCGCCTCGGCTTCAGCCTTCAAGGCCAAAGCTTCGGTCAGACCGCCGGCCTTGTCGAGCTTGATGTTGATGGCGTCGTAACGGCCTTTGAGAGACGCGAGATCGGCTCGGGTGTGCAGGCTCTCGTCGGCACACACCGGCACCAGCCTCTTGAGCAATGCTAGCGCCGCGTCGTGTCCTTCGGGGAGGGGTTGCTCGATCAGCTCGACGCCGGTTTCGAATGCGGCTTGAAATAGCGGCCCCAGCGTTTCAGGCGTCCATGCCTCGTTGGCGTCGACGATGATACGGGCATCGGGGCGGGCGCTGCGAACAGCCCGCATCCGGGCAACGTCTCCCTGACCTCCAAGTTTCAATTTGAGCAGCGGCAGGTGCGCGGCGGCCTTGGCTTTGGCGGCCATGATCCCGGGCATATCAAGGCTCAATGTGAAGGCGGTGAGGACCGGCTGAAGGGTGTCGACGCCTGCGCGTTTCGCCGCTGACGGTTGGGATTGCTTGGCTTCCAAATCAAAGAGCGCGCAGTCGACGGCATTGCGCGCCGCCCCAGCCGGCATCAGCGTTTGCAAGTGCACGCGGTCGCGGACGGGCGGGAGCTTGGCGATGGCCTCAAGAGTGGCTTCAATGGTTTCATTGTAGCGCGCATAGGGGACTGCCTCGCCGCGGCCGGTGAACTTACCGCATTGCGCGGTCGCCACCACCACCCGGGCCTCGGTTTTCGAGCCGCGCGAAATTGTGAAAACGTCTTTGAGCGGCCAGATTTCGCAACCGGCTTCGATGCGGATTTGCGCCATGATAAACGGGCTCTTGACGCCTTGCTCAGCCGAGGCGGCCGGCCGCATGGGCAAGGAATAGATAGACCCGGCCGGTATCGGAAATGAGATGCGTGTGGGTCAACCGTCCCGTGGGGTCGCGCGCGTCGGCTTCCTTGATGATGCGTTCGAAATCCGACAGGTAGCGCGTCACGGTCTGCTTGAGTTCGGCTTCGGTCGTCACGCGGCGCTGGACCTCGTCGAATATTCCCCGAGCTTCAGGGGCGTAGATGCTGCGCACCATGATGTTGCGCTGACCGGCGCGTAGGCGGTTCCAGACTGCGGAGGCGGTTGCGGGATCGATGGCGCGTGCGACGACTCCAACGTCGAGTCGGAAAGGTTGTTGCGGCATGGGGATTGCCTGGGCTTGTGCTTCCTCTTCACGCGAGGCGCGCGCCAGAAGGTCACCGAGCGACCAGCCATCACGGCCGTCGCCGGCGACGGAAATTGCAGTCTGGCCCGCGCTCTGGCTGGGGCGCTGACGCAGCTGATCTTGTTGAGCGATCGTGCCAGCCAAAGTCGAGATTTGCCGGGTGACAGGCGTGGGCGGCGGCTCCGGCATTCCGATGTCGCGCGAAGACGTTGTGCGCGACGACAGCTTGGTCAATTGGTCGAGGGCTTTCAATTGATCTTGCAGGGCGGCGCGCATGGCTTCGGCGGTCTCGCGCGTCGTGAGGGGCAGCCGGGCGGCTTCGGCGCGAATGCGGGCTTGCTCTTCGTCGAGCGCCGCCGCGGCTTCGGCGGCTCTGCTGCGTGCATCGTCCGTTGCCGATGCCAATCGCGTCGAGAGCGTGTCGAATTCGCGCGTCATCTCTCCCGACACGTTCGAGAAGCGGCTTTTCAACTCATGCAGCGTTCTTTCACTGTCGGCCTCGGTCTGGCTCTTGACCCGGTCGAGCTCGGCGATGAGCGCGCGCGACCGGCTTTCCGAACCCATGGCCAGCTCTTCCGAGAGTTGCCGGGTGCGTGTTTCAATTGTTGTGAACGAGCCTTCAAGGTTCGACGAATAACCGTGCAGCACTTGCCCGAATTCATCGGCTTTGCCCGACAGCTTATCGAGGGTGTGCGAGAGTTCGGCGTGGCGGGTCTGCAGGGTGTTGTCGATATTGTAGTTGGCGGCCTCGAGCGTGTTCGCGGCCTTGAGAATGGCATGGCCCTGATTTTCGAAGCGGCCCGTAACGCCGTGGATCTGCCCGAGCAAATTCTCTGAGACGTTCTTGAGAAGTTCGGACTGGTTGGCGAGGCCTTCGATGGCTTTCAACGATTGCCGCGTGATGTTCTCGCTCGTGCGGCGAACCGAATTGATGCCGTTCATGACGGTTTCGTCGAGTTCGACGGCCTGACGGGCGATGGTCTCGCGGAATGTCGTGGCGTGGGTGTCGAGCGCGGTCGTCAGTAACTGGGCCTTCTCGCTGACGGCGTCATCGATGGCGGTGGTTGAACGCAGAATCTGATCGTCGAATACCTGAAGACGTTTCTGGAAGGCATCGTCCAGAGACCGGGTACGCTCGACGAGTTGGATGTCCAGGGCCTGCGCACGGTTTGCGAGCGTCGTGTCAAGAGCGCGGGCGTATTCCTCGAACACCGTTTGCAGGTTCTCGGTACGATTTCCGAGCGAGGTATCGAGGGTCTGCATATAGCCGTCGAAAGCAACGCGCATTTGCTCGGTGCGCGCGCCAAGGGCCGTCGAGAATGCGCTGGTGTAATCCTCAAGAACGTTTTGCAGATGTTGCGTGCGCTGGCCAAGAGCGTTCTCGAAGCGGCCCGTCGAGGTCGCGAGAGATCCTTCCAGACTCGAAAGATTATCGCCGGCGCCTTTGATGATACCGGCGAGCTTGACCTGTTGTGTCGACAGCTTCTCGATCAGATTTGGAATTTCGGTCCCAAGCGATTTCAGCGTGTCGGTGACGCCGGTCGAGGTGTTGAGAAGCGCATGCCGCTCGCCCATCAATTCGTTGATCAGGCCGCGAATGCGCCGTTCGTTCTGCTCGTACGAGCGCTCGAGATCGGCGACTTGATTGTGAACCAGAGCTTCGAGTTCGCCGGCCCGGCCAAGGGCCCGCGACACAGCGTCATTCATGAAGGAAACTTGCCGGCGAACCGCTTGGCCAAGACTTGCAATCGACTGTTCGGCCGCGCGGTCGGGCTCGGCGAGGCGGATCGCAACCTCGGTCATGGTCGACGACCGCAGTGCCAGCGACGCTATGTGCCAGTTCAACAGCGCCAGCAGCCAAAAGATCGCAATCGGTACAACCACCGCGGCCACTGTGTAGAACGTGACGGGACGCAACAGCAGGGCGCCGAATGTTGCGCCGTCGGCCCATTCCGGCGCCAATGTCAGGACACCGAACGCGATGCCAACGGTCGCCCAAACGATGCTCGCGATCGTGGCAACGCGGAAAACTTTTCCAGACGGCTTTTGCTCGAGACCATAGATGAGGCCGCCGATGCTTGGTACGTCATCGTTGGCGGCGATCTTGCTGCGAACCGGACCAGCCGGACGGCGGCGCGCCACCCGGCGTTGCGGCTCCTGAGAATTTTGCGTCGAGGCAGGATCGCTATATTTATCGCCAAGTGGTGGCGGAGTATCAGCCAGCGCCGGCTCGCTATTGGCGGCTTCCGGCAACGCGATCGCCGTCGCCGAACCCGCAGGCTTGGCAGCCATCGCCGTCATTTTCGCAATATGATCTTGCGCCATAAATACGTCCCCCACGCGGACAGCCTTTGACTGATCATCCGCGTCCCCCGCAGTTGATCCAAGGCTTAGCCTGTAGACTAGGCTATTTTGGGGCCCGTCACAAATCCGAATTGTCAAAAAAGGCGAAAATAACCGGCCTATGCAACACTTTGGCTCAAAATGCCTTGTGGAGATCCAGGCTGGCTTTTGGGCGGGTGCCTAGCCGCAATCCGTTACCGGATCGTTGCGCCGATACCCGAACTTTCTGGGCGCCGTTTTACCGAGGTTTAGTGTGGACGTGAGACTATGCACGAGGCGTCGTGGGCGGGGCCGTGTGCGGGCAATCCCGAGAGCGTGGGAAGGTGCCGAAATGGATACGAGTTTGGCGCTGAATGGAGTTACGCCGGCGGGTGTGATCGCCGAATCTCTTCAGCTATATCCAGTTGATATCAAGCACTTACGCCGATATACTCTCGGAGATACGGCTCTGGAGCAGGAAGTTCTTGAATTGTTCCTGGGTCAACTTCCCCAAACGATTGCCTCTCTGAGTGGCGCGACCACGGAAAAAGAGTGGCGGGTGGCGGCTCACACATTGAAAGGCTCCGGGCGCGCTATTGGAGCTTGGCGCATAGCCCGGTTGGCCGAACATGCCGAACGCATGTCCGGGGTGAAGAATCCCGATGCCCGCGCCGAAGCCGTTTCCAGGATTTTGGATGCGGCGGGGGAAGCCAGGTCGTTCATCCGCGAATGCTATGGCATCCGAACCCTCTGATCGTATTGCCTTTGAGGTCTGCGTCCGATCCGCCTATCCGGCTGGGCGCGGCGGCTTTTGGCCAACATTCTCCCTCACGCTTGAATTCGCCGCCGCCTGCGACTAAGTCTGCGCCCAGACGCAAGGCGCGCCGGCACGGCAGTAGCGTGCGCTGAATTTCTTGGGGCGCTGAGACGACTCATGGCTAAAGTTACGTTTATACAACCAGATGGCTCGACGCAAACGGTCGAGGTTGAGCCAGGGCTGACCGTTATGGAAGCGGGCAAGATCAATAATATTGACGGCATCGATGCCGAATGTGGCGGGGCATGTGCCTGTGCGACGTGCCACGTCTACGTCGACGAAGCGTGGCGCACTACGAGCGGCACGCCATCGGCGATGGAAGAGGACATGCTGGACTTCGCCTTCGACGTCCGCGACGAAAGCCGCTTGAGCTGCCAAATGAAAGTCACGGCCGCTCTCGATGGACTCGTGGTTCGCGTGCCCGCCAAGCAGTTCTGAAGTTTTTATAGGCTGGCCGATCGGGTCCGCCGGAGATTAGGCGATGACCACGCTTGCAAAAATTGACGAAAACCAAGGCTTAGCCGCCGCAACCGAGACGGATGTCGTCATCATCGGTGCTGGGCCGTGTGGACTTTTCGCAGTCTTCGAGCTTGGCCTACTCGATCTCAAATGTCACGTCATCGATATCCTCGACCGTCCCGGCGGACAGTGTGCCGAACTCTATCCTGAAAAACCGATCTACGACGTGCCAGGATTGCCGGTCGTGTCCGGTCAAGAGCTGACGGACCGGCTGCTCGAACAGATCAAGCCGTTTGCGCCGGCGTTCCATTTTAGCCAGCGTATCGACGCCTTGGACCGCGTCAGTGACGGCCGCTTCAAGCTCGTGACCGACCAGGGCGAGGTGTTCATCGCAAAGGTTGTCGTCATCGCCGCCGGCGGCGGATCTTTCACGCCCAAGCGTCCGCCGCTCGCTGGAATTGAAGCCTACGAAGGCTCATCCGTTCACTATGCAATTCGCAAAATCGAAACGATGCGCGGCCATGACGTGGTGATCGTCGGCGGTGGCGACAGTGCCCTCGACTGGACGCTAAACCTTCAGCCCGTTGCTAAATCGTTGACGCTCATCCATCGCCGCGACGACTTCAGGGCGGCCCCGCACTCGGTTGAAAAAATGCGGTCTCTTGTTGCCGGCGGCAAGGTCCGGTTGTTGATCGGCCAAGTGACGGCGTTGAACGGCGACCATGGCCGGTTGCGCTCGATTGCGGTCAAGACGGCGACGGGCGAAGAAACCGTTGCGGCGACGGCGCTGCTGCCGTTCTTTGGGCTGACCATGAAGCTTGGCCCGGTTGCCGATTGGGGCCTCAACCTTCATGAGAACTTGATCGCAGTTGATACTGAAAAATTCGAAACCAGCGAAAAAGGGATTTTCGCGGTCGGCGATATCAACGCGTATCCCGGCAAATTGAAGCTGATTTTGTCGGGTTTTCATGAGGCCGCGCTGATGGCGCAAGCAGCCCATAAGATCGTCTACCCGGATAGGAAACTGCTCTTTCAGTACACGACGTCATCGTCGAGCTTGCAGAAAAAGCTTGGCGTCCGATAAGGCCTTCGCGCTTAAAGAGCCGTTAGAGCCGAATAGCCGCCCGTTACGAAGCGGCGGATAGACTGAGGCATCGCGCCAATCACCGATTTGATGTGTGTGCGCACAAATCCCAAGTAAAGTTGCGCGTATGTTCGCCCTGCGAGCGTCAGTGGTTTTGCCCAATCGCAAACCGCGATGGTGGCGTCGGACCAGTCGAGCTTATAATTGTCGCCAGGCGCCAGCATGTCGTAAATGGCAAGTTTGTCGGCATATCCGTCGCGCAAGCTCTGCTCGAGCAGCAGAACGCCGGCACCCGATTTTTCGTACGCGAGGTTAAAGACGATGACGTGCATGGCCAGGCGGCCTTTGCAGGTAAATGAGACTTCAAGCGCGGCAGTTTCACCATTTGTCGTCAAAGCCGAGACAACGCAGCTTGTCGTGCGGGTCGCGCCTTCAGCGGCGTCGGCGAAAAACCGGCTCATGCGAGCGTCGGCAATGGCATGAGAAACAAGCCCACGATCTTTAAGCCAAGAGCTTTTCAATTCCAAAGCTTTGACAGCCAGCTCACGGGCTTTACTGCCGCCTTTGTGGCGTTCGAACACAACCGGTCCTTGCTCCTCCATGCGGCGCAGCAGACGGCGGCGATTTCGGCGTGAGCGCGGCGAATATCGCTGCTCGTAATCAGCAAAACTCTTGGCGCTGGCGAGATCGAGATAGGGCGCATTTTGCGTGTCAGTGATGCCTGCGCTGATCTCTTGCAGGAGTGGTGCAACGGCGGCGTCGGCCCTAACGCGGCGCAACCTGACGAGATCGCCTTTTGCCGACGCTTTGAGGAACTGCCAGCCCGCGCGTAGCGCCTCGATTGCGTCAGGCACGTTGTCGAGTAGGACGTCGCCGTATTGGCTGACGGGTTCGCCCATCCAGAAAATCTGAGTGATTCCGCGTACCCGTTCCGAGACCAGCGGCCACACCATGATCAAGCGGCCGTTGCAGCGGCCCGTGACGATGGAAAGGCGTAAGCCTTCAATACCCCCCGGTGCGTCAGCCAGGTAATGATTGGCCCAATGCCAGTTCCAATTGAAAGTTTGAAACACCTGCGTGCCGCGGCCTGCGCGCTCAAACAGCTCGTTCCATTCGGTCTCGAGGGCGTCGAAGCCCGCGCGGCTCGTAACGAGTGCTAAATCCATGGCCGCTACGGGCGACTGACAGCGGTCGAGAGGTGTTGTTGCAGACGTCATCGGTGTGCACCAGAAGTTAAGCCCATGGGGCAATCGCTGCCCCTGCGATCTGGTTAAGCAAGCGGTGTGCCGGACGAGGGGACTTTGCTCCAGCGCCGAAAACCCCTCGTAAAAGATCGCTGTCGAAGAGGAGTTGCGTCCGTAAATGGCATTAGCATTGCCAAAACGGGACTTCGGATATGCCAGCGGATCGGAGCCGCTCGAGCATTTCCCAAAATGAGATAAATGATTAATTGCGCCCGGCGGTTCAAAGATCCTGCGGCAGCTTCTTGGCCTGTGGAATCCCGTCGGAGTTGCCCGACGAGCCGAGTCCGTCAAAGAGGCCGCCTTCTTCGGCAACCGGGGCTGGCGGATCAGGGGTGTAGTCGCCGGTCATGTGGCGGTTCAAGGCCGACTTGATGGCCGCGACTTTGCCGCCCGAGCAGTAGTCTTCGTTCTTGCTGGCAACGGCTCTCGAAATGCCACGGTAGGCGGTATCGTATATCTGCGAAACCTTTTGGGTGTCGGCAGGGTTCGCCGCCGTCTCAGCGGCAATGAATTGGGTTCGAAGTTTGGCGGCGTCGAAGTTGAAACCGCATTTTTGAGCGCGGGCTGCAGTCGAGCCGACCTGCAATGCGCGTGAGACAGGGTCGTTCTGCGCTTGTGGCGCAGCGGCTGCCGTCTTCGTGGCGCCACCAAAAATCGAGCCGGTACTCGACAGACCGCCGCTCGAACATCCCGCGAGCAATCCAGCCATCGATAGCGTTGCGACGATCCGCAGTGTCATGACGTCTCCACCCAATCGCGGCTCACTCAGTCACGGCCCAACCAGGCCGTCTCTGCGGACAATGGTCCATCTCGCGGTGTCAGGTCAACCGGCCGGCTGCATTGTTCACATCCCAAAACGCCGAATTTGCGGCCTTGTTTACCGCATCAAGGTCTTTGTCGCGGCTTCAAGGCCGTCGATCGTTAACGGATACATCCGGCCGCCGAGAAGTGTGCGGATCATGGCAATCGAAGGCGTCCATTGCCACTGATGCTCAGGCAATGGATTGAGCCAGACGGCATGTTTGTAAATGTCGGAAACCCGCTTCAGCCATAGCGCTCCGGGTTCCTCGTTCATGTGCTCGATTGAGCCGCCCGCAACGGTGATTTCATACGGGCTCATCGACGCGTCGCCGACGAAGATCACCTTGTAGTCGGCGGGGTAGGTATTGAGCACCTGCCAGGTCGGCGTTTTGTCGATGCGGCGGCGAACGTTGTCTTTCCAGACCGACTCATAAAGGCAATTGTGAAAGTAGTAATATTCCAGGTGCTTGAATTCGCTGCGGGCGGCCGAGAACAATTCTTCCGCTTCCTTGATGTGCCAGTCCATCGAGCCGCCGATATCGAAGAACATCAATAGCTTGACGGTGTTGTGGCGTTCGGGGCGCATGTGAACGTCTAGGTAACCCTTTTCGGCGGTGCCCCGAATGGTGGTGTCGAGGTCGAGTTCGGTCGGTGCGCCCTGACGCGCGAACTGCCGCAGACGTCGAAGAGCAATCTTAATATTGCGGGTACCGATTTCGGCGTTACCCGCGAGATCACGGAACTCGCGCTTGTCCCAAACCTTGATGGCGCGCCGGTGCCGGCTTTCCTTTTGGCCGATGCGAATGCCGGCCGGATTGTAGCCATAGGCGCCGTAAGGCGAGGTGCCGCCGGTCCCGATCCACTTGTTGCCGCCCGCGTGCCGGCCCTGCTGTTCGGCGAGACGTTTCTCAAGCTCCTCCATGATCTTTTCCCAACCACCGAGTTCGGCGATCTTCTTCTTATCGGCGTCACTCAGGTGCAATTCTGAAACAAGACGCAACCATTCCTCGGGAATCTGAGCGGTGGCGGCCTCCGTCATGAGTTCGAGGCCTTTGAAGACGTGGCTGAAGACTCGGTCGAAGCGATCGAGATTGCGCTCATCCTTGATCAAGCTGGCCCGGGCCAAATAATAGAAATGCTCGATGCTGTGGCCGGCGACACCCGCTTCAACCGCTTCAAGGAGCGTCAAATACTCCTTGAGCGTGACGGGCACTTTGGCGGCTTTAAGCTCGTGGAAAAAGGTTGCAAACATCTTGGCATCATATAGCGCCGGGCGGCGCCGGCAACAGAGGGCGTCGGGGTTGGCGAAACGGCACAGTGGCGCACTTCAAAAACAAAGAAGCCGCCCTTTTGGGGCGGCTTCTTGTATTCTCGAATTCTCAGCTTGGCTTAGTAGAAGATAACGGCGCCAGCGAGGAACATGTCGACGTTTTCGGCATTGAACGTTGCGCCGTTTGCGAGCGTCGCGTCGTATTCGTGGTGGCGCCACTTGGCCCACAGCGACATCGCAGCGGCGTCGATTTCCTGGACAACACCTACGCCCCAACGGTTGGCTTCGGAGCTCGTAACCAAGCCACCTGCGCCAGGAGCGAAGCGTGTACCGAAGCGGAAGGCGTCGTCGTTCAGGCCGTATTCACCGTAGATGTGGGTCTGGCCGAGAGCGAAGTACTTCTGCGACAGACCGGCTTTCAGGTAAAAGCCAGTGATGTCCGGCTTCGGACCATGGTTGGGGCCGTCATCAATCGTGTTCAAGCCGTAGGTGCCGTGAACCCACAGACCCGAAGCGAGATGCTTCACCATACCGCCGACTTGGAAGTATTGGTTGTCGTTGGTCGGGCCAAGGCCTGTGCCAAGGATATCGGGATCGGTCGATTCAGAGTAGGCGACAGCAGCCGACACTTTGAAGCCGCTGAATTCCCCCGAGTAGCGAGCTGCGACATCCCAGTAATCGTCTTCACCCCAAGAGGCCGACAGCGTGAAGCCGGCAATGGTTGGCGTGTCGTAACGTACGCCGTTCAAGCGGCCGCCAGCGCAGTCGTTGGCGATGCCGATGGCAGCGTGTTCGCACCAGAAGCCAGCGGCCTGCCAGGTGACGCCCGTGTAAGCGCCGGTTGCCGCGTTGACGATGTTCAAGAAGCCGCCGTCGAAGGTCACGCTGTTCGCTGGGAACAGAGTGCCCGAGAAGTCGGTGCCGAGGGCGGCGTTATCCGCGGCCAAGCTCTGCTTGCCAACCGACAACTTGCCGAGCTGGTCGGACTGGATGAACCAGTACGAGTTTTCAACGTTGACACCCCAGCCCTTGTTGCCTTCCGAAACGTTGTTGGCAACCAGCGAGCTCGGACCGTTGGTGTAGATCCACAAGCTGTAACCGGCCTTCCAGCCGGGCATGATCTGCGCCGAACCCGTGAACTTCACGTTCGACGACAAGTCGTTGTTGTTGTCGACGATGTAGGCGTTCGACGAACGGCCGTCGTCAAACCAGAAGATCTGGCTCGAAACCCAACCCGTGATCGTCAGGCTGACCTTGCGGTTGCCTTTACGAGCGGTCGTGGCTTCCAGCTCAGCGATGCGTTCTTCGAGGTCCGCGCAGCAATTGCCGCCCAGATCCGCGGCG